>JAXLWU010000049.1:0-23307 GCA_046328335.1 Thermomicrobiales bacterium | reverse complement strand
GCCTATCGCATCACGGCATCTCTGAACAGTTACCCGGGAGCAATTGACCGGCCAGCGGACCGGGTGCTACCCTTTCCCAAGAAATAGTCAATGATTGAATAGGTCGCCGGATCGCCCGCCCGGCAGGATCTGGAGACGCGGATGGTGGCAGCAACGGCAACGGTAACTCCGATCCGGATTTTCGCGGCGGGTGAGGCGATCGCGCCCCGTACCGGTGTTGCGCGCGATGCCTTCGGCCGGGCGATGACCTACCTTCGCATTTCGCTTACGGATCGGTGCAATTTCCGTTGCCTCTACTGCATGCCGGCAGTGGGCATGAAATTCCAGCCCCGTGAAGAACATCTCACCGACGAGGAACTGCTGCGGTTGGTGGGGATGTTCGCCCGGACCGGTGTGACCAAGGTGCGCCTCACCGGGGGCGAACCGACCATCCGGCCGCGGCTGGTCGACCTCGTGCGCGGCATCAAATCGTTTCCCGGTATCGAAGAAGTGTCGATGACGACCAACGCCCTCCTCCTGGGCCGGCTCGCCGCCGATCTCAAGGATGCAGGGCTGGATCGGGTCAATGTCTCGATCGACACGCTTGACCCCGAGCGCTTCAAGATGATGACCCGCGGCGGCCGCTTCGATCTGGTCTGGCAGGGAATCGAGGCGGCCGACGCGGTTGGCATGCGCCCCATCAAACTCAATTCGGTCGTCGTCCGGGGCCAGAACGATCATGAAGTCGCTGATCTCGCGGCCCTGACGGTGGAACGCGCCTGGCAGGTGCGATTCCTGGAGATCATGCCGCTCGAAGGGGTGGCCGATGTCGCGGACGAGAATCTCGTGACCTCTGAAGAGACGCAGGCGCGATTGGAGGAACGGTTCGGCCCACTCGAGCCGGTGACGACTGATCCTTCCGATCCGGCGCGCCTGTGGCGGATTTCGGGTGCGGCCGGAACCATCGGCTTCATCTCGCCGGTGTCCGACCCGTTCTGCTCGGCGTGCAACCGGGTGCGCCTGACCGCCGATGGCAAGCTGCGGCTCTGCCTGCTGCGGCCGGACGAGGGCGATCTGCGCACCCTGGTGCGGGCGGGTGTCGATGATGACACGCTCGAACAGGCGATCCGAAGCATGATCTGGCGTAAGCCCTGGGGCCACGGACTGGCCGAGGGGGAACGCGAGACGGTTCGCGGGATGTCGCAGATTGGCGGCTAGCGCCGGGCGAGGTAATGCGATCTCGCCCCGCCACCGCCCCAAGCCTTAGGTCTCTCCAAGCCTCCCCGCGGCGGGGAGGCTTGGAAGTACGATTCCGAAATATCCCTGGACGTTGGCCCTGGAATCAGTTGATCAAGATCAAGTTCGGGTACTCGGATTCGCTGACGCCGCCGGTGATCTCAGGCGCGGTCGCGCCGACGGTGGCGTCCTTGGCGCTCTCGTCCTGGTTCAGCACGAGGAAGACATCGACCGCGACCGTCTCCGAGGGCCGGATGGCGAGCGTCTGATCCGGAGACAGACTATCGACGCTGCCGTCGATGCTGGACTCGACGAAGAGGGCCGGGTTGTTCGTAACGTTCTGCGGCAAGTCACTCCCGATTTCATAGGCGCCCGGGGGGAGATTACTGAATTCGACGCGGCCAGAGGAATCGCCCTCCACGCCGGTGACCGCCCGGAATGCGGCATCTTCGATGCTGCCGGTACCGGTCAGGGTCATCGGCACCCCACCAGCGAGCGCCTGACATTCGGCGACCCAGCTGTCGCGATTGGCGCCAGCGTCGGTGCCCGCCGGGCAGCCGAACACGCTGATGCGTACCTGTCCGGTCGTTCCCGCGAATTCGGGGGCTAACGCCACGGAAACATCGATGCCGTAGGCTTCGGGCGTATCATCCGCGGGGATGTTGGTGGAAACCAGTTGTCCCTGATAGCGCGGTTCGGCTGTCTTCGATCCGGGACCAGGCATCAGGACGCTGTAGTCGCCGCTCGGCAGTCCATCGAAGGTCACCGCGGCGTTGCCGGGGTCGAGGCAGCGCGAGAGGAGCGGCAGACCAGAGAGGTCGGGGTTGGCTCCCTGATACAAGGCAACGCAGAGTTGTTCGCCGTTGGCGAGGCCATCGTCGGGGAAGTCGAGATTGACGTCGAGGGAGTGATACTTGGACGCGTTGGTCGATTCCTGCGCCGCCGTGTCAGGTGAGATAACGAGCGTGAGGATGATGGCCGTGACAGCCAGCAGACACGACAACGCCCGGGCAGGTTTCCACCCCCCGAATCGTGTGGCTCCCCCTCGGATCTCGGCAACGGCGTGCATCAACTCCCCAAGACGCAGCGGGTTGCGACGATCAAGTATAGACACGGCGGGTCGTTGGTAACCCGCGTTCCACCCCTCTCGCGAGTCCCAATCCTCCTAACGCGCGAGTTGGGTGAGATGTTTCTCTGAGTCACAAGGAGATCGCATGAGTCCGAGCAGCGGAGACGGCGCGGTACATGGAGATCGATTTTCGATGCTCTTTGTGATGCACGTGCCGGATGAGGTGCTGGCCCGGCTGCGGGACGCATTTCCCATGATCCCATTTTCCATGGCCGAACCGCCTGCGCGAGGCGCGGCAGAGACCTTTATTACCGATCTCCAGCCCGGATTGGGCGCGCTGGCAACCGCGACCGCGATCGTCGGTTGGGAATTCAGGGCGGAGAGCCTGGCGGCCGCGCCTCATCTCCGCTGGCTACATGCCGCCAGCGCCGGGGTGGACCATTTCGATCTTCCCGCGCTGGCGGCGCGGGGAGTGACCGTTACCAATTCCCGCGGCGTCCATGCGCCGAGCATCGCGGAACATGTGATGGGCATGATGATCGCTCTCACCCGCCGCTTTCCCCGCCTGATCCACGCCCAGACCGCACGGGAATGGCGAGACTGGGAGACTCACCGGGAAGTCGGTGAACTGCAGGGTGAGACGGTCCTCCTGGTTGGTATGGGGGAGATCGGGCAGGAGGTGGCGCGACGCGCGACCGCATTCGGGATGCCCGTTCACGGTGTTCGCCGGCATCCAGGCAAGACGCAGCCGAAAGGGATCAGTCGGGTCTACCCGATTGACGCGCTCGATGAGGCGCTCGCGGACGCTGACCATGTCGTGCTCATGTTGCCCGATACCGCAGCCACACGGGGTCTGTTCGATGGGGCACGAATTGCGAAGATGAAGCCGGGCGCGGTCATCTACAACGTCGGGCGAGGGACCGCGATCGATACCGCGGCGTTGACGGCCGCGCTTGCTACCGGGAGACTCGGCGGCGCTGGCTTGGATGTGACCGATCCCGAGCCGCTCCCCATCGAATCCCCACTCTGGGCGATGGACAATGTCCTGATCACCTCCCACACCGCCGGGGCGACGCCGCGGTACTGGGCACGGCTCGAACCATTGCTCGCCGACAACATCGGCCGCTGGTTGCGTGGAGCGCCAATGCGCAATCAGGTCGATCTGAAGGCGGGGTACTGAGGTGACCGTTCAACGGCTCTTGACGCGCGCTCCGGAATCCTTCACTATCGGTCAACCAATCTGATCGCCCCTACCCGGGCCGCTGTTTTCGCGTCTGCAAACGAGCGGTCTCCAGGTTCCCGTTCGCACGCAGACGCAGGGGAGGGAGAGGGTGCGCAATTCCTCCGTGGCGACGGTGTCGGCTCATGCCAGCCGCCGGCTCGCGCAACGCAACCTCACGACGGACGACGTCCACTACGTCTACACCCATGGCCGTCTTCACCATACCGGCAAGGCGACTTTCATCTACCTGGGGTTGCGCGACATCCCGGCCGAAGATCGCCGCGACGATCGGTTTCGCCGCCTCGAAGGGACGGTGCTGGTGCTCGATCCCGCAACGGGGTGTCACCTGACCACGGCCTATCGGAACCGGCAGCGCGGAAGCCGGGATATCCGGCGCAAACTCAAGCGGACGTTGCTGGCGCGAGGTTTGGTCGAGTCCGTCGATGGCGGCGTCGAAGTAATGGCCGCGATGCCGCTCATCTCGGATTGCGGCTAAACATCGACGGCTTCTGATAAAGCGACAGCGGGAACAGCGCTATCCCAGTTCGCTCGCCGGAACGAGCGTTGCTCCCGGCGCAAAAGCACAGGTGTGGATCAAGCCTTCGCGATCGGCCATACCGTAGGTGCGGTAATAGCCAGCGCGGAGCGCCGATTCGAGCGCTGGAACGGCCGCCGTCGGCAGCAGCAAGAGCGCCGTTCCGCCTTCGCCGCCTCCCATCATGCGCGCTCCCAGCACACCCGGCACGCGGAGGGCCTCCGCGACGAGTTCTTCGACGCGTGGATGACTGATTTCGTAGAGCGTCGCCGATGAGCGACCGGACGCCGTCATCAGCCTGCCAAACTCCGCCCAATCGCCTGCCAGCATGGCCTCACGCCCGGCAGCGACGCGCGCGGTCTCTTCGACGATATGCCGCGCGCGTTTCGCGAGCGTCTCCGGCAGCACCCCGAACTCGATCAATTCGTCCAGCGATTCCACATCGAGCGCCGCGAGATTCGGGAGGTCCGGATTGATGGCGATTCGCGCCAGATCGAGCGCCATGCGCGATTCCTCGACCCGCAAGGGATACGAGGACGCCCCTAACGACCGTTCGACGCCAGAGTCGGCGACGGCGAAGACGAGATCGCCCAATGATGGCGATAGGTGCTCCACGGACAGGGTCTCGCCATCGAACGCGATCACGCCTCCCGCGACCGAGGCGGACTGGTCCATCGTGCCGCAGGGCGTCCCGGCACGGTGCTCCGCTTCCTGGGCGAGGAGAACGATCGCGGCGGGTCGCGCGAAGCCCTCTGCCAGCGCCAGGGCCAGCCCGACGCACAGGGCAGCGGAAGAACTGACGCCAAACCCGATCGGAACATCTCCGGCCACGGCCAGCGACGATGGGATTCTCGCCGTCAAATCTGGACGCCCGGTGAGCGCAGCGACGATGCCGCGCACGTAATCGATGGAGTCGGGGGGAGAATGAGGATTGGTCCAGTCGCGCAGATTGTCCGCGTCAATGGTCGTTGTCGGACGACCCGGTACATCGGCGATGGTGGCGGTGATGAGTGGCGCGGCGCCGGATTCCGTCCGCGATGCAACGACCACAAAGCGATCGATGGCGGCGGCCAGTACCGGTCCGCCGTTGTAGTCGAGATGATTCCCCAGCAGTTCGATGCGGCCGGGAGCGATGGCGAGTGTATCGGGTTGCCACGTATCGCCATAGGCGCCGTGTGCCGCGGCGATGGCGCGATCGATATTGTCTCTGGCCGCCGTGGCCGCGAAGCGGTCCATCAATGCCCTTCGCCGTGACGCGATCAGCGCCGCATCTGGACGACTTTGAACGCCTCACCCAACTCGAACGGATGGCCCTCGGCCAGCTCCCGGGCGCGGTCGCGCATGCGGGATTCGAGATCCTCGGCTTTGCCGACCTGGGTGACATGGGCGCGCAGCGCGTGGATCTTGCGATCGAAGGTGTCGGTAATGTCGATGATCTTGTCCGGATGCTCCGGTCCGAAGAACCAGATTTCGGCCGTCTTGTGCGGTTCGAGTCCTTCGCCCAAGTGCTCGGGAAAATAGAGTGGATCGCGTGCCGTCGGATAGACGGCGTCCGTCGTCGCCAGGCCTACCGCGCGATGATCGGGGTGCAGGGCATATGGCCGGAACGGATCATGGGTGATGATCACATCCGGTTTGAAGGTGCGGATCATGCGGACGATCTTCTCGCGCAGATCGAGATCGGGCATCAGGGCCCCATCGGGGCAGCGCAGAAAGACGACCTCATCCATGCCGAGCCGGTTCGCCGCGTCCATCATCTCGGCTTCCCGCGTGCGGCCGAGTTCGGCCGGATCGGCCATTGGATCGGGAGAGCCCTTGTCGCCGGAGGTCACCTGAATGAGGATGACCGTTTTGCCCGCGTCCTTCAGCCGCGCGACCGTCCCCGCGGACGAGAACTCGCTGTCGTCCGGATGGGCCACCACCAGCATGTAGGTCTGGAACTCTTCGCTGAGATCGTGACGTGTCATTGAACTCCCGTGATCACCCCGGCCGACGCCGGTCGTTGCGGTCCAGTTTCGGCACTGAGCCACGCGGCAATTGTTGCGGGCAGGTTGTCGATACGGACCGTTTCCTGGTCGCCGCGGCGCAGGTCCTTCAATGTGACGACGCCCTGCGCCAATTCGCTGTCGCCCAGGATCACCGCCAGTGGAATGCCTTTGCGGCCGGCATGCTTGAGCTGGTCGCCGACGCTGCGCCTCGGTTGGAGCGAGAGGTCGACGCGGAGTCCTGCTTCGCGCAGCATGGTCGCAAGGCGCGCACCAGGTCCAGCAGTGTCGGGAAAGATCACCAGCGCCACCTGCGCGACGGTCGCCACCGGCGGCATCAGCCCGTGTTCGCGCACGACCTCGACGATGCGCTCCAATCCAAGCGACATACCGGTGGCGGGAATCTGGCGACCGGAAAACGCCCCGACGAGTTCGTCATAGCGACCGGCGCCGCCGACGGACCCGATCTTGGGTTCGGTCACCGTGGCTTCGAAGACGGGTCCGGTGTAGTAATCGAGTCCTCTCGCCAGGGCAAGGTCGAGTTTGTAGCGGCGCGGGGCAATCCCGAAGTCCGGGAGGGTCTGGAACAGGGACTCCAGCTCCGCTATGGCGGCGATCGCGCTCTCGTCGCCCGCCATCTCTTCGCGCAGCCGCGCCAGCAGTTCGAGCGGCTCCCCCTGCAGGTTGACCAGGCGCAACACGTCGCCCGCCTGTTCGTTGCTCAGACCAGCCGCCGTCAATTCCCGGGCAACCCCTTCCGGGCCGATCTTGTCGAGTTTGTCGATGGAGCGATAGAGCGCGGCGGCCTGCTCCGGGGGGACGCCAGCGGCACGGCCGAGACTCTCCAGCAGGCGGCGATGATTGATGTGGATGGTGAATTCCGGAAAGCCAATGGCCTCCAGCGCTTCCGCCATCATGGCGATGACCTCGGCGTCGGCCAGGACGGAAGACGACCCAGCGATATCGGCATCGCACTGCCAGAACTCGCGGAACTTGCCGCGTTGCGGGTTGTCGGCCCGCCAGACCGGTGCGATGTGGTAGCGCTTGAACGGCAGGACGATGTCGTTCTGGTGCATGGCGACAACGCGCGCCAGGGGGACGGTCAAGTCATAGCGCAGTCCGACGGACCGGCCGCCGGCGTCCGCGAAGTGATACATCAGTTTTTCGTTTTCACCGGCCTTTCCGGTGAGCACGTCGAGGTGTTCGATAGCCGGGGTGTCGATCGGCTCGAAACCGTGCCGCTCGAAAACCTCCCGGATGACCCCGATGATGCGCTGCCGCAGCAGCATCTGTTCTGGAAGAAAATCGCGAAATCCCTTGAGGACGCGCGCCTGCCGCTTGCCTCCGCCCTCGCTCACCCCGATCCCGGTCCTTTCTCGCCCGCGTGAACCTCAGCGGGCGATGCTAGCCGAGTGTTTATGGCCGCGGCAACTGGCGATAGGGGGGGGCAGCCGCGAAGCGGCTTCAGGGGGTGTCGCTGCGCTCAGGGGGTGCCGGTGGCTGCGCCACCTCAGGGGGTGAAGGAGAAACGACGATGTGATTCCGTCGTCCTTCTTCACCCCCTTCACCCCCTGAAGCCGCACAGCGGCTGCCACCCCCTGAGGCCGCAGGCCGACACCCCCTATCCCCCTTTCCCCCTCGTCACTTCGCGATCTCGTACACCAGGTGCCCCAGTTCGGGGATGATCAGTTTGGTGAGGGCGAGCCGCACCGCCTTGGTCGAGCCGGGCATGGCCAGGATCAGGGTGTTGCCGCTCACCCCCGCGACCGCGCGCGAGAGCATCGCCGCCGCTCCGACTTCCTGCCAGGAGAGCATCCGGAACAACTCGCCAAAACCGTCGATCCGCTTGTCGAGCAGCGCGGCGATGGCATCGTACGTCGTATCGCGCGCCGCGATGCCGGTGCCACCGTTGGTGAGGATCGCCTGGATGTCGTCGCGACCGATCCAGCCTTCGAGCATGGCGCGGATGCGATCTGGTTCGTCCGGCACGATCTGGTAGTCGATGACCTTGTGCCCGGCGAGCGCGAGCGTTTCCCGGATCAGCCCGCCGGAGGTGTCATTGTCCGGAGTGCGGGTGTCGCTGACGGTCAGGACCGCGCACCGTATCGTTTCAGGCGCGGCGGCGCGGTGGGCGTCCACGCCCGCGATCGAACCGCCGATACCAAACATCGAATCGCTCATAGGTCACCTGCGCAGTGGTCACAACGTCATCGCGATGAACCCCGGAAACGACAGTGCCCCGTCCCTTCAAGGAATGGGACGGGGCACTGATATCGATCGCGTGATGTCAGGCGACCGGAGTGCCCTCCGGCGCGGCTTCCGGAGTCGCCGCCGCTGGGGTCTCCGCGGCCGGAGTAGCCGCCGCGGCCTTCAGGGCTTCGAGGCCGGCGCTGATTTCGTCCTGTTGCGACGGATGGCTGAGGAAGACGACCACGGTAGTGCTGCTTCCGTTGTCGTGCAGCCAGGCTACGCCAGAGAATCCGGAGTCGTCGACCGGATCGAGACCGACGAAGAGATCGCCGTTCTCATCGGTCATGCCCCCGATGTTGCCGCAAGCGATGTAGACGCTCGGATCGGCGGCGTCATGAACGTTGATCGCGTGGCCGCCGGAGACGATATCGGCGAGCGGGACCTGGACCTCGGTGGTGGCGACCGCTACCGGGATCGGCGCGTTGCCAAGATCGGCTGGATTGCCGATGGTCGCCGCTGCCGCCGGGTCCGTGCTGTCAAGCGCGGCGACCCATTCCGGGAACTGGAGATCGGCCAACGCGGCAGCCGGGGCTGGATCGAGATTGTCACAGGTGCCGGCGTGAATATGATTCGCATACGCGGCGGGTGCGGGTTCTCCCGCCGTCGGTGTGGCGTCCTGCGCCGTTCCCGACGCGACGAAGCCGACGGTGAGCGCGGCCGCGACCGCGGCGGTCACCAGCAGTTTTCCTCCCATAGCAGCACGCATCGTGTTCTGTACCTCCCGCGCTCTAGCGCCCGCCCGGGGTCCGGAACGGGTCTCGGGTCACCTCACGGATGTGCCGGTGTGGCACCCGCGCAGCATACCGGATTCATCGATGTGGCGGGGAGACATCGCACAACCCGCGAGAGCCTAGCCCATCCGGACGGCATCGACGATATGAGTCATGCGAGCGATGGCGCCGGTTCCGGTCAGGGTCACCGCCACGAGGTCGAACCGCCAGATGAGATCCGCCAGATCGGGGTTGCCGCCGAGAAACGTCTCCGCGGCAATCAGCAGCCGACGCGCCTGCAACGCGGAAACCGCTTCTTCGGCCGCGCCGAGCCGTTCGCCATGGCGGGTCTTGACCTCGATGAAGACGAGGGTCGCACCATCGCGCATGACCAGATCGAGTTCCCCGGAGGGGCAACGCCAGTTGGCGGTGACGAATTGGTATCCCCGTTGCTCGAGATGTCGCCGCGCCACCTGTTCACCGGCAGCGCCGAGCGCCTGTCGGGAGGTACGGGTCATTCCAGTCCAACCCATCCGGCGACCGGCGAGAAGCAGCGACGATGTGCCGGACCGGGGCCAAACTCGGCGAGCCGCTCCATGTGCAGCGGCGAGCAGTACCCCTTGTGTTGCTCGAAGCCGAAGCGATCGTCTTCCCTGGCGAGGTCGATCATCAGGCGGTCGCGGTGGACCTTGGCCAGGATCGACGCGGCAGCAACGGAGATCGAAAGCGCATCGGCGTCGATCGGGCCGCTCTGCGGGCAGCCGAGATCGAGCACACAGGCGTCGATGACGAGGGCGTCGACACTTAAGGTCAGGCCATGCACGGCGCGTTCCATTGCCATGCGGTTGGCGGGCCCCAAGCCAACCGCATCGATCTCGGCCACGGAAACTTCGCCGATCGCCGCCGCAATGGCCGCGGCTTCGATGCGGCCGACAAGACCGTTACGCTGCTGTGGCGTCAGGAGTTTCGAATCTCGCACGTCCGCAAGCGCGGTTAGAAGTCGACGCAGGGCCGCCCCCTGACAGGAGGGAAAGATGACCGCCGCGGCCACCAACGGACCAGCCATGGCGCCGCGGCCGACCTCATCGACGCCAGCGACTCGGCGCAGATCCGCCTTCCAGAAGGCTTGCTCGAATGCGAACGTCGGGGCTGGTCGTGTCCCGTTCGTCCCTCGCCGCGATTTCGCTGGCTGGACCGGCGATGGTTTCACTTCGCCGCAGAACGTACCACGTAGCGTGGCCCTGCGACGCATTGGACGCACAAAAATGCTCGGCCACGCGGGCCGAGCAACAAGAGACCTGGTGGTAATTCCCGGACTAGGTCCGGCGCTCCTTGATGCGTGCCGCGCGACCCGTGCGGCCACGGAGGTAATAGAGCTTGGCGCGGCGGACACGCCCGCGGCGCGTCACCTCGATGCGATCGATACGTGGTGAGTGGACCAGGAAGGTGCGCTCGACGCCGACGCCGTGCGATGCGATGCGCCGGACCGTGAAGTTCTCGTTGATGCCACCGCTACGGCGGCGAATGACGACGCCTTCAAAGACCTGAATGCGCTCCCGGTTGCCCTCGACGACCTTGGCATGGACGCGGACGGTATCGCCGGGACCGAAATCCGGCACATCCCCTTTGAATTGCTCCGCTTCGATCTCCCGAATCACCTGGGCAACCATCAGATTCCGCCCTTCTCAGCTTGAATCAGATTCCGCCATCGGGCCGCGGCAAGGATCCGCCTGGCCCGAGGTTTCATATGCGTGACAACGAAGGCGCCCGGAAACCGGGCACAGCGGCGGAGTTTAGCATGGTCTGGATCAATGCGCCAATTCTGGCGATTCGTCCTGATTCGGTGCGCTGAAGCGCTGCGCGTTGCCCATGTGCGGCCAGGCATAGGCCTGCATATTGGCAAGGAGTTGGCGCAGATGGTTCGCGTCGTGGAAAACCCACTCCTGCAGGAGATCGCGAACGGTGAGGAAGCCTACCTCCGGATGATCGCCGCCCCGTGTCAGGTCCGCCTCACCCAATGACTCGATAAGGGCGATCCCCGCGTCGCGGCGCTCGACAAACTCGGCAATGATCCGCGCCGGGTCCGCTTCCCAGTCACGACGAGCGCGGGCGACGCTGTCGGGATCCCAGCCGCGGAACTGAGGGCGCGGTTCGGCCAGGATGCTGCGGATGCGGCCGGCGAAGCCACGTTCTTCGGTCTCGCACAAGTGACCGAGCACTTCTAGGGCGCACCACTCGCCGGCAGGAGGGCGCCAGCGCAGGATATCCACCGGCACGGACGTGAAGACAGACTGCAACAGATCGCGGTCGATGCGCAGAAGGGCCGCGGCCTCTGCCGGCGAGAACGGAGAAGCCGAAGCGGTGTTGACGTCAGTCACGATGGCGCCCTCCGTGATTCAGTTCGATGGCGGTCCAGGCGCCGCGTGCCACGTCGGCAGCGCGGCCGCGAGGGCATCCAGCGCCGACTGGACCGACCGCCGCCCGCGTGAACCCGCGCCCGGATTCAGACTGCTGATGGTCACCGCGGCGACCTTGCCGGTCCGCAACACGGTGGCCATGGTCTGCACCAATTCCTCGATGGTCAGACCGTCAGCGGAGGGAGTCGAAGCGCTGGGCACGAAACGGGGGTCGAGCACGTCGAGGTCGATGTGGAGATAAAGCAGCGAACAACGCCCGGCGAGCCATTCGATGATCCCGGCAAAGCGGCCGTCGCCGCGCAGTTCCCCCGCGGGCAGGACGCGAACTTCCGTGGAGCGTAGCAGGTCGCGCTCTTTTTCATCCAGATCGCGCGTTCCGGCGAGAACGATGCGGTCGGTCGGGATGGGCGCTGCCAATCCGGCGGCTTCCCGCCAGAGCGGACCGGCGAGACCGGCCAGAATCGCGACCGGCATTCCAGCCAGGATCCCGCTGTACGATGTCTCCGGCGTATTGAAATCGCCGTGGGCATCGATCCAGATCACGCCAATCGGCGTTGCCGCGCCATTCGCCAGTTGCAGCCCGGAGACAACGCCAATCGATGCGGTGTCGTCACCAGCCAGCACCAGGACCCCATCGCCGTCCTGCCGCGCTGTTGCCACCAGCCGCGCCGTTGCCGCCCCCAAGCGGCCGATGTTGACCGCGGTGCGGCCTTCTTCTCGCGCATCGGGTTCGAGTACGGCGGCGGTGGTTTCGCCCATGTCGCAGCCAGCATCACGCAAACGAGCCACCAGACCGGCGCTCAGGAGCGCGTCCGGGCCAGCGCCCAATCCTTCGCCTCGCTCATCGTACCGGTAAGGCACGGTGACCAGATCGATCCGCATCAGGGACCTCCACACGGCGGCCGGTGCTCAGCGGCGTTCGGTTGCCCGATCGACGCGCCGATTGTAACCCGGCCATGAGATTGCCACGGCGTTGCATGCCAGGAGGCGGCGACCGGTCACGTACAATGCGGTTGCGGTCCGTCGGTGGACCGAGGCAGCAACTCGTGGACTCTCTGTTTGGCGGCTGACCCCCACACCCAGGAACAGGACACAGCGACGACTGGTATCGGACACGATCCCGATGCTGACGATCACTACACCCTGCTCGGCGTGCCCTATGCGGCAAGTCATGCGGAAATCACCGCCGCGTACCGGCGGCTGATGAAACGCATGCACCCCGACCGGCAGCGGCCCGAAGCAAGGGCCGCTGCCGAGGAGATGGCGCGGCGCTTGAACGCCGCGTACGCGGTGCTCTCCGATCCGGTGAAGCGTCTCGCCTACGACCGCACGATCCAGCAACAGGTGATCCAGGACCAGATCATGCGGCAGTATGTCGGGGGATTCCAGTCCTTCGACCAGGGTTCACGCGCCACGCACGTTCACGCCCAGCGGCAGCCGACCGAGGCGGAGCGGCGTGAACGGGCGCAAGCGAACCGCCGCGCCTCGCTCACGCTCTTCTTCGTCGCGGTCGTGGTGACGGGGGTGTTGATCGCCGCGATCGTCTTCGGTTCATTTCTCGCGTCGCTCTTTGCCACGCTGCGCTGAGCGCTCGGGCTCAGTGCCCGCGCAGATGGGTCGGCCGCATGCGCATCGGCACCGAGTACGCGGCGGCGAAACTCTCCGGGTCCATGCCGATCCGCTTCATGCCTTCGGCGTATTTCGCCACGTAGGCCGGGTTGGCGCTGGCCTTCATGCCGTCCGGTTCGAGGCTGGCTTCGCCGGTCAGAACAACGATGTTCCCCCCGAAACCATCGCCATCGAGGTGCAGGCTGACGTGGGGATTGGCGGCGATATTCCGCAACTTGCCGGTCCCGGGTTGGCTGAAGATGAGGGCCGTTTCACCATCCCAAAGGAACCAGACCGGGGAGGGCTGCGGCACGCCGTCGGATCCTACCGTGGTCAGCCAGATGATGCGATCCTCGGCCAGTCGTTTTGCCACACGCGCGCCAAATTCGGTCGACGTGTCGATGTTCATCGGTCCGCTCCTTTGCCTCTGCCCGTCCCTGTCACCATCCAGACCGGGTGCATGCGCCATGTCCCGCACTCTGGAGTCCTGCATGAGGAAGTGAAGCATTTCTCCGCCGCATGACGCGGCGCCTGGAGCAACGGCGGGGCGGGCATCGTGCCCGCATGCGCGCGAAGACGATGCCGACCGTTGGGAGCGCGCCCATCGCGGCAAGAACGATGCGGGGCGGGAGATCGATCTCCCGCCCCAGATTCGGTTACGCGCCGGGTTCGAACGTCACCCGATAGGCGGTATCGCCAAGCACCGTGATGACCTTCTGCCCGAGGGCGAAGGTCGGGGCGAGTTCCGGGTGTTCGCCCAGTAGGGCGAAGTACGTCTCGCTGCCGAAAGCCACGTCGATCGTGGTCATTGTTTCGGGGTCGAAGGTGGTGTCGGTCCAGAAGCCATCGCGCATGATGAACGCGCGGTCACCCGCGTAGCGCAGCATCTCGGCCGGGTTGATGACCTCCCCACTGGCGGTCACCATCGTCGGGGCGGGGACTGGGGCCTGGCTGGCATCGGCGAGCGCCTGGACTTCTTTGGCCTGAGTGACCGCCGCTTCTCCGGATGTCGGGGCTTCCGTGAGGGGACCCGCCGCATCGTAAGCGACGTTGCCCCTGACCTCGGGGGAAAGAATGTCCTCCTCCGTAATCAGGTACGAGGTGTAGGGGGTGACGATGCCATATTTCAGGCTGAGATCGACGATGGCGTCGACCAGTTCCGCGTTCTCGCCATGGAGCCGGATCTGGTTCAGCAGGTACCCGATCTTGCGCGTCGCCCAGAGGCGGGGGATGAAGTCACTACCTCCCGTTTCGGCGAACGTGACCGGATAGATGTAGTCGCGTGCCTGGCCGTTGACCTCGCCACTGAGGGTCAGGGTTGCCTGGCCACCGGTCTGGTAGCGGCCGAGCGCCACGAGTTGACTCCCGGTGAAGAAATCGGGCAAGGGCGTGGGGTAGAGATCGGCGGTATCGACCCCGGAAATCGCGACGGAGACGTTCGACAGGACCGGCGCCGTGACGCCGGAGTAGAAGCCGGAAACCGCCTCGTCCAGCGCCTCGCCCGGCCGCACATAGGTCGTGCGGCCATGGTGCTCGCTGGTCAGACTGTCGAGGAGGATGGCATCCACGTCGTCGCCCACGCCAAAGGCAAAGAGGCGGACGTTGTCCGGCGCGGTGTCGGCGACATTGGCGAGAATGCGTCCCGTATCGACCTCACCCTCGGTGGGCAGACCATCGGTGAGGAAGAGGAGGAGGGTCGGCCGGCCCGGCTGGACCATATCCAGCGCGTCGAGCAGCGCCAGGTTGATATCGGTGCCCCCCGTCGCGGCCAGACCTTGCACCCAGGTTACGGCGTTGGCGGCGTCCGTCTCGGGATTCAGTTCGCGTGAATACTCCCGCGCCCCGGTGCTGAACTCGACGATGTTGAAGCGGTCGTCGGGGTTGAGGTGATCGAGCACGTAGAGCAGCGCCTGCCGCGCCTGCTCCATCTTCTCGCCTTCCATGCTCCCGGAGGTGTCGAGCACGACGATCACGTCCTTGGCGATCGTCTCGGTCGGTCGCGCGATCCCCGGCGCGGCGAGGAGCAGGAAGTAGCCATCGCCGTTGTCGTCGACGTAACTCACCACATTGGCGCCGAGTTTGTCCGGCGAGACACTCCAGAAGAGCTCGAAGTCGGTATCGGGCCGCACGTCGTTCGCCTCGTACCCGGCGGCGAAGTGAAAATCGTCCGGGCGATCGATGGCGATATCGTGGGAGGGGGAGTAGACCGCGCGCAACGGCTCGCGCGTTTCGACCGCGACGTGGACGCTGACCTCCGCCAGCGGTTGCGCGGAAAAGCGCTCCGTGTTCAGCGGGTAGCGATAGCGGGCGAGACCGTCGGTGACGGGGATGACTTCGCCGTATTCGATCTGGACGCGGCGGTCCGCACCGGGTGGAATGGGAAAGACGCTTGCCTGAATGGCGCCTTCGCCGATGTATTCCAGGAGGGCGGGGTCGCGCATCCTGCGCACGATATCGTCGTAGATTCGCCGCGCTTCCGCGGCGTCGAGAATCTTCGCCGCGACCGGTTCGCCATCGACCGTCATCGTGAAACCGGAGATCGTGGCCCCCGGTGGCACCGGAAAGACGTAGGTGCCTTCCGCGGCCCAACTGTTGGGGTTGTGGAAGACCTGGTCGATGCGGGTGGTCGCGACCTGATCGGCGATGCTGACATCGACGCGGTGCGAGCGGACCTCGAGTTGATCGGCCACGAGAACCGGGTCGGGGCAGACCGGATCGCAGGCGGGTGGATCGACGATAATGACGCCATCCGCGAGTGCGCGAGCCGGTGCAACGAGAAGCGAGATCAGGAAGATGAACGACGCAAGGAACGTCAGACGGTGCATGTGGATCTCCTCTCACGGCCGGCTCAGGTGCCGGTCTCGTGCCGAAGAGACGCCGGATGAGCGATTCAGGTTCCCGCGGTTTCGGTTGGACGGTGCTGATGGGCCGCGATTTCCAGATCGTTCACGACCACGGCAAGTTCTTCCAGCAGGGCATTGAGGCGGGCTTCGTGTGGTGTTGCCGCGGATTGCAGAGCATCGAGCACCGCGGGGTAGAACCAGAGCGTGCCATCTCGGCCGCCGGTGAATGTGTTCCAGACGCTCTCGCCCCGCGCGCGATAGTCATTGCGCACCGAGCGGGCGTTGTGCAACTTGTCGGCGGCGGCGATCAATCGTACCGAGTAGGGCGCGGTCCGGAGGTGGGCGATGTACCGCTCCTTGCGCGGTCGCCAGGAAGGTTTGTGAATCTCGTCGGTATCGGTCAGACCAGAGACCGTTGCGGCGATGTGGTCGCCGAACCGAGCGCGAATCGCCTCAAGCGTCGGTCTTCCCCCCTGGTCTTCGACCGCATCATGGAGCAGCGCGGCGATGGCCTCATCCTCCGTGCCGCCATGCTCGAGGACGAGCGCGGTGACCGCGAGGAGATGCGCGAGATACGGCGTGTCCGAGCCTTTGCGGCGCTGATTCGCGTGGAGTTGTGACGCCAGCGCCATCGCCTCGAGAAACCGCTCCGTTGGCTGCATCGCCGGGGTGCTGTCAGTCATCGTCATTCCTGATGCATGTCGTAGGCCAGTTTCTCGGCCACGGCGACGACCGTGCAATGCAGATTCGCGCGCGGCCCGGTGGGGAAAATCGAGGCGTCGACGACCCGTAGCCCCTGCACGCCGCGGACTTGTCCACGGTGATCGACCACGGCAAGAGGATCGCTGGCCGGACCCATCCGGCACGTGCTGGACGGGTGATACGTCGTCCCGAAATGCTCGAGCGCCCAGGCGGGAAGATCGCCCCGGTCACCCCACGGCGGCGCTGCCTCGGCAGGCAGGTCGAGCATCGCGGCGAGTGGCGCGTTCTTGACCAGGTCTTCGACGAGATCGATCCCCTCGCACAGCGCGGCGAGATCGGCCGGATCGCTGAGGTAGGCATGGTCGATCGCCAGCGGCCCGCGCGGATCCGCTCCAGTGAGGCGAAGCCGGCCACGGGAACGGGCGTACTGCAGGCTGGCGGTAATCCAGAAGAACCAGGCGTCGTACTCCTCGCTGAAGTTCTGTCCGATGTAGATGTGCAGGTCGATGTCCGACGCGACCTGGCTGCTGCGCGCCTTGGCGATGACCGGGATGAACGAGCGGGTTGTTGGCGCGAACTCGGTTCGGACCAGACGGGGTGAGGCGCGATCGGGTGAGAGGAGGGGATGGTCGAGCAGGTTCTCACCGACGCCCGGAAGATCGACTGACACCGGAATGCCAAGGTCGCGCAGATGCTCACCCGGTCCGATCCCGGAACGCATCAGGATCGCGGGAGAGCCGTAGGTTCCCGCGGCGAGCACGATTTCGCGCCCGGAGAACACGCGGCCATCGACGGTCAGGAGCGATGTCGCGCGGCCACTCTCGATCATGACTCGGTCGATTTCCGCCTCGGGGAGAATGGTCAGATTCGGCCGCGAACGCGCCCGCGCCAGATAGGTGAACGCGGCATTGAGACGCGCGCCGTTGGCGATGTTTTTCGGCGCCGGTCCGACGCACGGTTGTTGGCGGGCATCGGCGTTGAGATCAGCGACGATCGGCATCCCGAGTGCCGCGGTGGCGGCCATGAAGGCACGTTCCGCCGGCGCCAGTTCCCGCTCGCCAGCGCGGTAGATGGGAATGGGTCCGTCCGTTCCTGCCAGCGGCCCGCCCAGGGGATCGGCTTCGGCGCGCTGAAAGAACGGCAGCAGATCGGTGAAACCCCAGCCGGGATTGCCGAGAGCCGCCCACGCGTCGTAGTCGTCCGCGGAACCGCGCAGCCAGACACAACCGTTCACCGCGGTGGTGCCCCCGACCAGTCGAGTGCGCGGCAGGGGAAACGGCCGGTCCGCTGGCCGGTGGGCAAGCGAATGCCCCCACGAGAATGCGTCGGGCCATATCGAACTGGGATCGAGGAGATCCGGGGGCCAGTTGGTGGGTTCGGCGCCGAAATCGGGCCCGGCCTCGACGAGCAGAACCGAGCGGCGTCCATCTTCGCTGAGGCGATCGGCGAGCACGCAGCCAGCCGCACCCGCGCCGACGATCACAGTGTCGAATACGGTTGAATCGGTCACGGTTGCAATCCCTCCGATCGAACGCCGTGCCGGGAACCGGCTCTGGTCAGGTGAGGTGGGAACCGCCGGTAACGTCGATCGCGGCGCCGGTGACGAAGGCGGCGGCGGGCGAACAGAGCCAGCGGACGACGCTGGCGACGTCCGCGGCGGTCTCCATCCTGCCCAATGGCGTGAGGCGAATGTACCCGGCGGCGACCTCTTCGGGAGACATGCCGCGCAGTTCACCTTCCCAGATCAGTTCCCGCTCCTGCATTGACGTCTCGACATAGCCAGGGCAGACACAGTTGACGCGAATACCGTACGGTCCCAGTTCGACCGCCGCGGAGACGGTGAAACCGACGCAAGCCCATTTCGATGCCGCGTAATGGGCGAGGAGCGGGGCGGGACGTTTCCCGGCCATCGAGGCCGTGTTGACGATGCAGCCAGCGCGGCGCTCGATCATTCCCGGCAGCGCCGCCTGGGTAACCAGAAAGACCCCTTTGGCATTGACGTCGAAATTGAAATCCCATTCCTGCTCGGTGAGGTGCTCGATCCGGTTCATCGTCGAGACGCCGGCGTTGTTGGCCAGGATGGCGAGTGGTCCGAGCGCGGCTTCCGTCGCGGCCACGGCGCGCCGCGCGCTTGCCGCGGAGGTTACATCGAGTTCGAGGGCCATCGCCCCGGGAAGTTCGGATGCCACCCGCGCCGCCGCGGCGGCATCGATATCAGTCACCGCCACCCGCGCGCCAGCGTCGGCGAGGGCGTGCGCGATGGCGCGGCCGATGCCGGAACCGGCTCCGGTGACCAGCGCTACCTGCCCCTCGATCTCTCTTTGTCCCGCCATTGCTCGATTGCCTTTCGGATCCCCCGCCTCAGGCACGGCGTCCTTGCCCGCGAGGTCTGTCGCCTATCGTCCAGAGCGGCGATACTACCGGATCAACGGGCGCATTTCATCGTGGAGTTGGCGGTACATGGTTTCGGCCAATGATGGCCAGGGCGACGATTGAAACGGAGGAACGCGCGATGAGCGATTTCGGCATGAAAACGCGAACGCTGACCGCTCGCGAGTTGACGCGGCGGCGGCTCTTGCAGGGAAGCGCGGCGGCCGGTCTTGCCGCGGGGCTGGGACTGCGGTTTGGCGCGGCGGGCGCCCAGGAGGTCACCTTCAGCCGCGACTACGAGGGGACGACCCTCAACATGCTGATGGAGGATCTGCTCGAGACCACCATCATCGAGGACCTGCTGCCGGACTTCAACGAGAAAACCGGGATCACGGTGAACTTCGAGAAAGTCAATTACGGCGTCATGCACGAGAAACTGGTGCCGCAACTTGCCGCGGGCGCCGGAAGCGGCGCCTACGACGTCCTCGAGGTCGATTTCTACTGGGTCTATGAATTCGCGCGATCGAACTGGGTCGAAGATCTGGGGCCGCGCATCGAAGCGTCCAATGGTCAGGTCGATCTCGCCCGGTATATTCCCGCCATTCTCGACATCAACTCCAAGGCCGATGGCAAGACCTTCTACATTCCGATGTACCCGTATCCGATGGGACTCATCTACCGCAACGATCTACTCGAGGACGAGGCATTCAAGGCGGCGTACAAAGAGCAAACCGGCAAGGAACTGGCGCTGCCGGATAGCGTCGAGGGCTACGTCGACATGGCGGAAGCGGTCTCGGCGATGAACAAGGGGGTCTACGGCGCGGCGATGCAGGCGCAGCAGGTCGACCCGATCGTGATGGAGTTCTGCAACTTCCTCTACGGGCTCGGCGGTACGTACTACAACGCCGATATGTCCGCGCCGACGATCAATGACGAGACAGGGGTCAAGGCTGCCGAACTCTATGCGCGCTGCGTCAACAAGGCAGCCCAGCCGGGCGCTGCTGGGGCGGACCTGAACGACACCATGGCGACCTACAGCCAGGGCAAGGCATTCAGCATGATCTCCTACATGTTCATGCTCTCCGTCTTCAACGACGATGACGCCTCGGTGGTCAAGGGAGTCAACACGATGACCGTGATGCCGGGTGGCCACGGTTTGACTGGGGCCTGGAGTTGGGGCCTCCCGATCAGTTCGCCAAATCCGGACGCTGGCTGGGAGTTCATCAAGTGGGTCGAGTCGCCCGATATCGCCATGAAGCGGGCGCTGGCCGGCGGCGTCCCAGCCCAGGCGGCTCCGTACGAGAACCAGGAATTCCTCAGCAAATATCCGTGGATGCCGCAGGCGAAGGAGATGATCGCCAGTGGCGAGGGGTTGCCGGCGGTGACCAAGCAGGCGCAACTTGTGGAGATCATGGGCCGCCACCTCAGCGATGTCGTCTCCGGGGCCAAGAGTCCGCAGGATGGGATGGACGCGGCGGCGGCCGAGTTGAAGGAATTGCTCTAACGAGAGACAGGAGACAGGAGTCGGGAGTCAGGAGACAGGAGTGCAATAGACGGCGAGACGGCCAGAACGAAGCTCGCCGGGAGACCCACCCCTGTCTCCTGACTCCTGTCTCCCGACTCCTGACTCATGACTCGTCTTGGAGGAACCATGGCACAAGCACCGACCCGTACCCGGCACCCGCTGGCGCCGCTCGATCGCGACGAATTGACCGAGGCCGTCGCCATTCTGCGTGGGGCAACCCCGGAAGGAGCCTGGGACGACCGCCGCTTTCGCTTCGTCGAAGTGGCCCTGCGCGAACCGGCCAAGGCCGATCTGATTGCAGCGGAAGCAGCCGGCGCTACCGACGGTCTGCCCCGCGAGGCGCGCGCGGTCATCATCGACCGCGTCGCCCGGAAGACGGTGGTGGCAATCGTCTCCCTGACCACGGGCCAGATCGTCTCCTGGGACCAGTTGGCGGAGGGCGAAGCGCCGCTGACGCTGGAGGAGATTCTCGAGTGCGAGCGCGCGTGCCGCGAGGATTCCGCCTTTCAGGCCGCGATGCATCGCCGCGGCATCACCGATCTCGATCTTGTCTGGGTCGATCCCTGGCCGTTCGGACTCTACGACGACGAGAGCGATTTGCTGGGGCGGCGCCTCACTCGCGGTCTGGTGTGGGTCCGGGCCAGCGAGGACGACGAAAACGGGTACGCTCACCCGGTCGAGAACGTCATCGTCATCTTCGATCTGAACGACATGGCCGTGGTGCGCGTCGACGATTTCGGTGTGGTGCCGGTGCCATCGCAGACCGCGAACTACGGACCGGACGACGTCGGCCCGCTGCGCGCCGATCTCAAGCCGATCGCCATCACGCAGCCAGACGGCCCCAGTTTCACCGTCGAAGACACCCTGGTGCGCTGGCAGAAATGGCGGATTCGGGTCGGTTTCACCCCGCGCGAAGGGCTGGTCTTGCACCAGATCGGCTGGGAGGAGGGGGATCGGGTGCGCCCGATTCTCTACCGGGCCGCGATGTCGGACATGGTGGTGCCCTACGGCGATCCGACGCCCACCCATTTCCGCAAGAACACCTTCGACGGCGGCGAACTGAACTTCGGGGCGCTTGTCAACTCCCTGACCCTGGGGTGCGACTGCCTCGGCGAGATCTACTATTTCGACGCGGCGCTGGTCGATCAGGACGGCAAGGCATTTACCGCCAAGAACGCCATCTGCATGCATGAGGAGGACTACGGCGTCCTCTGGCGGCATCTGAATATGCGCACTGGGCATACCGAAGTGCGCCGCTCGCGCCGGTTGGTGATCTCGTCATTCTCGACGATCGGGAACTACGACTACGGTTTCTTCTGGTACTTCTATCAGGACGGCACCATCCAGTGTGAGGTGAAGTTGACCGGAATTCTCTCGACCGGGGCCGTTGCTCCCGGAGAGAAGCCGCGCTACGGCCAACTCCTCAACGCGGACGGGTTGTACGGTCCGATTCACCAGCACTTCTTCAATTTCCGGCTCGATCTCGACATCGATGGCCAGACGAACACCGTCTACGAGGAACACGGCGAACCTGAACCCGCGGGTCCTGGCAACCCGCTCAACGCCGCGTTCCGCACCATCCGGACTCCGCTGCAACGGGAACTGGAAGCACAGCAACTGATCGATCCGCTGCGAGGCCGGGTCTGGCGGGTGGTCAACCCGGAGAGCCTCAACGCCATGGGCGAGCCGGTGGGGTACCGTCTCGTGCCGCATGGCAACGTACAGGCGATGGCGGCTCCGGAATCGAGTATCGCCAAGCGCGCTGCATTCATGACGAAGCATGTGTGGGTCACGCCGCACGTCGATGCGGAACGGTATGCAGCGGGGGATTTTCCTTATCAGCATCCGGGTGGCGCCGGACTTCCGGAGTGGACGGCGGCCAATCGCAATATCGCCGAAACGGACGTGGTGCTTTGGTACACCCTGGGTAGCCATCACTCGCCGCGCCCGGAGGACTGGCCGGTGATGCCGGTCTCCTACGCCGGTTTCATCCTCCAGCCGATCGGGTTCTTCCCGGAGAATCCCGCGCTGGATGTGCCGCCGCCCGCGCCGCACATGAACGGGCACTGCTGCTCGTAATTGGGCTTGCCGGTCCTCATCTCCGCTCCTCTGCTATCGCGCATGGACACGGGGAGGTATGGCGGTTTCCTCGCGCGTCCCCTCACCCCAACCCCTCTCCCCGTGCGCGGGGCGAGGGGCTTTGATCGTGGGTGACTGACACGAAATCCGGATGAAGACGTGAGGAATAGGCGCCGATGGCCATGCCAAAAGCCCCTCTCCCGGCTCGACGGGAGAGGGGTTTGGGGTGAGGGATCGCGCCTCGGGCAAACGACAGTGACCGTCCGGATTCCGCATGAGTTCAATGCGAACGTCGTTATCCAGATTCCGTATTCGATCGAGCCGGGCGAGCGGCTAACCGACGGGAGCTGACCGGCGCGCAACGACACGGTTGACGGCGCCCCACTCGTCGACGATCTCGGCCCCGCCCGGGGCGACCGCGAGGGTGCGCGTTTCGCCGGTAACGCCCATTGCGGCGGCGGTGGCGCGAAACGCGGTCATCACCGCTTCCGAGCGATGCGGCTCGGTCAGCGCCAGCACGGAAGGACCTGCCCCGCTGAGGCAGGCGCCGAGCGCGCCCGCGGCGCGGCCGGCGGCGGACATCGCTTCCAGATGGGGAAAGAGCCGCGCTCGGTACGGTTCATGGAGCCGATCGTGCATCCCCGCCCCAATAAGCACCGGATCACCCGTATGCAGTCCAAGCAGCAGACCACCCACCGCCGCCACGTTGAAGGCGGCATCGGTGTGGGGCACGGTCGGTGGCAGAGCAGCCCGCGCGGCACGGGTCAGGCCGGTCTC
>JAXLWU010000048.1:0-25333 GCA_046328335.1 Thermomicrobiales bacterium | reverse complement strand
CACATGGAGCCCGTGGCGCTCCGCGACGGCGCAGACCGCCGCGATGTCGTCGGTGGCGCCGATGCTCGTGCCGCCAACCGCGGCGACGATTCCCGCGGGAATCATGCCCGCCGCCAGATCGCGCTCGATCGCGGTCTCCAGGACAGCGGGATCCATGCTGTGCATTGGACCGGTCACCGGAATGCGGACGAGATGCTCCTCGCCGATGCCGGCGATCCAGATGGCGCGATCGATCGAGGAATGGACGTGGGCCGAACAGTAGACCCGTACCGGCGCCTGGCCGCTGAGTCCGCGCCGATTTCCCTGCCAGTGCAGGGCCCGCTCCCGCATGGTCACGATCGCGGCCAGCGTGGCGGTCGAGGCGGAATCGTGGATCACCCCGCGGAATGACTCGGGCAGACCCACCGCCTCGCGCATCCACCCGACCATCCGTGTTTCCAGTTCGGTCGCGGCGGGCGAAGTCTGCCAGAGCATGCATTGCGCGGCCATCGCGGTGACGAGGTATTCGGCGATGACGGAGGCGGGCGCGGCGTTGGCGGGGAAGTAGGCGAAGAAGCGGGGATGCTGCCAGTGGGTCATCCCGGGGAGGATGATCGCTTCGAAGTCGGCGAAGATCGCCTCCATCGGTTCCCCCCGCTCGGGAGGATGGGGCGCGATCCGCGCCGCGATTCCGCCGGGGGCGGTCTGCGCCCGCACCGGCCGATCGCGCAACGTGGCGCGATAGTCCGCGCCCCACTCCGCGGCAATAGTCGACCAGCGCCGGAATTCCTCGTGGTCCATGGCTATCTTCACCGCCTCTCGCAGTGTTGGAACTGGAACATCGTGATTTCCATTGTCCGGGTGCCAGCGGAACCCGTCATATCGACGGAGCAACTCCTGTGCTGCCAGAAACGCTGTCGGCACTTACCTCGGCCGTCTCCCGCTTCAGCGGGGCATGAACAACTCGTGTCCCCCACCTAGCCAAAGAGTCCGAGTTGCTGCGCCGCTTCCTGCTGACGCGCCGCGGTGAGATCGGTGCGGGCGGTGATGGCAGGAAAGAATGCGTCGAATTCCGCCTGGGTGGCGAACAGTTCGCGGAAGCGCTCGGCGACATCGCGCAGCCGCCGCAGGAGGTAGCCGGTGTTTTCGTCGTGATCCCACTCGGCGATCAGGCCGAGTTCGCCATCCTGCCGCTCGTAGAACTCGACGCGACTGCCGGCCTTGGCCAACGCCGGATTGTCGATGCGCGCGAGGAGGCGTTGCAGGCGGGGAAACTTGGCCAGGGTCTCGTCGTTGATCATGCCCCACTGCACGATCTCCTCGGCGGTCACCACCCGATCTCGAATCCGCTCCGCCAGCCGGAAGTAGGCATCACGCACGGCATCGGACTCATCGCGCAGGAAGAGTCGTGCCGCCTCGACGAGAAAGCGGCGCAGGCAGGCCTCCATCCGCCGACTGCGCAGCGCGCTTCCCTTGAGCGAGACCGTGTCCTCGTGCGAGAGCAGGGCGTAAGTCTTGAGTCGGAGCGAGAGCATTCCCGCATAGCGGCCGTCATGGCCGAGCCGGATTCCCGGCGGGAGATCGGCAGCGACGTGGTCGATGAAGGCCTCTTCGCGTTCGAGGGTATCGACCTGGGGCGGTGGGACGAAATAGACGCCGTCGGTATCGACCTCGATCGGCGTGGCGCCATTGGCCCGCAGACTGGTGACCACCTGCTTGACGATGCGCTGGCCCGCCAGTGTCACCCGCTCGGCCGCATCGAAGTCATTGAACAAACCACCGCCATAGCCGAGGTAACCGTAGAACGAGTTGATCAGGACCTTGAAGGAGCCCTGCATCCCTTCCCACATCGCCCGCTGCGCTTCTTCCCCGGCGCGCGCGGTGCGGCGGCTCTCCGCCTTGGCCTCCAGCCGGCGGCGGGTCAACTCGGCGAGCATCGGCAGATAGGCGCCAAGGGTATCGCGGCTGGAGGTGATCCCTTCCGAGAGCATGATCGAGGGGTAGAGGCTCTCCACATCGCACTTGACGACCGGGCGAAAAACCCCGCTCTCCAGCAACTCGGCGTGCCCTCCGGCGTAGCCCCGCGGCGGTTGCGCGGTCGGCACGCTATGCCCATGCATCAGGTAGGCCCGCAACATCAGGTCGTTCAGTTTCTCGCCGGGTCCGCCAGTGGCCACCGCCTGGAAGGCGCGCGGCAGGATCTGCGTCTGATAGAACTCGGTCGGCGTCGCCAGCCGGGAGAGGACGTCGACATCGCGCACATCATCGAGGGCGTAGCGGAGCAGCCGATCGCGGTCGTGCCGCCAGACATCGCGGATCTCCGCGCCGGGCACGAACTCCCGGCCGGGGCGGGTCAGCCCCAACTCCTCGACCGCCTGCTTGAGCCCATAGGAGGAGAGTCGGCCACCGATGTCGTAGCGCTGGATCTGCTGGTAGGTATCGACGATATGCCGACCATGGATATAGGCCGGGGTGTAGGGCATGGTCAGCGGACCAGCCTTGAAGCGCGCGGTTCCCGTGCCGATGCGGATCGGCGACCCATCCCGGCCCCAGAGGAGCGCCAACCCGGCCTGCTCGGCACGGGCGACGATGAAGGGCAGGTCGAAATTGAAGAGGTTGTGACCTTCGATGACGTCGGGATCGAGGTCGCGGATACGCTCCGAAACGCGGGTCAGGAGTTCGGCTTCATTCGTTTCGAGGACGTGAAGTTCCTCGACCTCTCCCAGTTTGATGGCGACGACGATGACCTGACTCTCCGGATCGCGCGGATTGAAGCCGGTCGTTTCGATGTCGATCTGCAATCGCCGCAGATCGTCGAAGACCATCCCCTTGAAAAGGGTGCGGCAACTTCGCAGCAGGTACTGCTCGACCGGCGAGCGCAGCCGGAAGAAGCGGGCGCCGGCATCCTGCCCCATGCGGGTGGCGTCGAGGTACGCGGACCAGTCGCTGAATTCGATCAGATGGCGGAACGGATGCTCACCGGCGAGAGGCTCGATGGCGACGCCGCGATAGTTTTGCCACTCCTGTGGGCGCTCCGCCAGCAACCAGGGACGAAAGGGCGCTTCCTCCCGGGCGATCCCGTCTTCCTCACGCCGGAAGAGCCGGACCCGGCTGGCTCCCGCGGGCTCGACGGCGAGGAGACCCACCAAGGGATCGTTGCCATAGAGAAGGTTCTCGGTATCGCGGGCGAGATGGCCAGGAAGGGAATCAACACGTTCGTCCACACGGTACAGTCTACCCGGTTGCGCATTCTGACAGACAGTGAGGAGTTCCGCTGATGGTGCGGCTCACGACGGAACGGCTGATTTTGCGTGAGTTCACGGAGGCGGACTGGCCGGCGCTGCAAGCCATCGAATCACGGCCGGATGTGGCACGGTACCAATCGTTCGAGCCACGCACGGCGAAGGAGAGCCGTGACTACGTCCTCACCGCCGTGGCGGATGCCGACGCTGAACCGCGCATGACCTACGATCTGGCGATCACGCTGCGCGATGGTGGGCTCCTGATCGGCCGCTGCGGTCTCGGTCTCAGCGACGAGACCAGCGGCGAGGCGCTGCTCTGGTACACGCTCCACCCGGAGCAATGGGGGCATGGCTACGGCACCGAGGCCGCCCGGGCGATCGTCGATTTCGCGTTCCGGGAGTTGGGGATGCATCGCGTCTGCGCCGATTGCGATCCGGCGAATGTCGGCTCGTGGCGGGTGCTGGAGAAGATCGGCATGCGGCGCGAAGGACATCTGCGCGAGAGTGTCTGGATCAAGGGCGCCTGGGCCGATTCGTTCATCTATGCCGTGCTGGATCGGGAATGGCTGCCACGGCCAGCCATCGACGGGGATTGATCTATTGGGCTCGCGTGCGAAGGTGGTGTCGTTCCGAGCCGCCAGGAATCTCGTTCGTCCCGACGTCAAGCGCGAACGACGAGGTCCCTCGTTTCTCGGGACGTTACACCTTCAACCCGTCGCTGGAGGTTGGCGCTGGAGGTTGGACCGGCAACCCCGCGGTCTCAAGCGCGGGCGACGCAAGCGTCCCCACCCAGCGGATTCACGCGTGGCGATCCGGCAACTGAATCAGGCCAGGATCAGAACACGCAACTATCGGACGCGGGCCCGGCACAGGCGCGAGTCACCTTGCGCGAGTTGGCCCCGCACCCAGGACAAAGGACGCACGCGGCATCCGGACCGCAGAAGCGCCGACAATCTGCGTCCCTGGTGCACAACGTCTTCTTGGGGGCACACGAAGCTTCAGGTGACGTCGCGGCACAGTACGGGGCGTTGCCGGTCGTTGTCATGCAGAACCCTTCTTCATCCCGGCTCGTCGTGCACAGTGTGGCGAGGATCAGGCCGCCACCGTCAAACTCCGCGCAGAACCCGAGGTCCCCGGCATTGCAGGTGGTGAACCCGGTGCTGTGACCCTGGCAGGTCTTCTTGCCCTTTTCCCCGCGACAGCGGCCGGATCAGCATTGGCCGCTCTCGAGGCAGAGCTGCCCGACGTTCACGCAGCCGAACTCGTTGAACTTCGGTTTCTTTTTCGTCTTGCGCTTTTTGTCGTTCCCGGTGGACGCGGCCGCGCCGAGCGGAGCCAAGGTCGCCGCCAGACCGAACCGGGTCAGGACACGTGCCGCCGCGCGTCGCGGCAGCGGAGCATCCAGCACGCGCCCGAGTGTTTCGAGCCAGCGAGCCGCCATGGGCGTTATCCTTCGTGATGCTGTCCAACTCAGACGACCAGCACCGTCACCAACATATCGGACGATGGATTGATGAAATTGGAGAATACTCCCGGGCCCTGCCCAACCCCGGCATCTCCTTCGCAATCACCACCGCCCTGCGCGACCTGCACCACGAGATCGGCCGACCCTGGCCGGCTCACCACCACGGCATAGCGGGTCCCCGCGGTCAACGTTGTGGCGGCGAACTTCGCGGACAACGTGACGTTGCCAGTCTTGACCTGGGCATCGGGGATCGTGGCCGCGGCCAGCACGTCCAGCGGGCTGGCGGAGGGGACGGCGCCATCCATCTTGACCAACTGGACCACGTAGTCGCCCGTTTGGTCGGTCTTGACGACCGCGACCCGAATCTCGTTCAGGGTTCCACCGCGGGTCGCGGTGAACGATTGGGAGAAGCGGGCGATTCCACCGGGACCCCCTGAAAAGGTGTTCTCCACCGTGTCCGCACACGTATAGGTGGATGCCGCCACCGGCTTGGTCGGCTTCTTCTTCTTTTTCTTTTTTGCCGCGGTGACCGCGGGCGACGACACGGCGCCGAGCATGCCCGCCATGGTGAGCAGCGCGCTGCTGGCGATGACCACGCGGCGGCTGCCCGCGATTCGCCTTGCGGTGGTGTCGAATTGATTTCCATCCATGTCGATCTCCTTCTTGGCTTCAAGCACCTCAGATGACGAGAACCGTGACAATCATGTCGAAGGCGACAAAGGTGGGGACGAGGCGATCGGACTCAGCACCGGAGTGTGTGCGCTGACATCTCACTGCTTCGGCATGGATCACCTTTGTCTTCGGCTTGCGGTGCGCCCTCCGTGCAAGACGCGCGGCGAGAACCTGCCTCGAGGAATCACGGCGTTCACTGGCCAGGCCTCAACGCCTCGCGCCACACCACCAACACCAGCAGTCACAGCATGCGTGAGCAGCAAGCCTCTGGTCATGGGGAAATTTCCGTAGTCACTCCCGGCCGAGTACGTATTTCTCGATGGCTTCCGAAGTCGGCGTTGCCGCATCGCGGCGAAGGGGGAGTTACTGCGAGCCCGCGGGAGTTGCGGTGACCGGGGTGACCAGACCGAGACGACGCGCCTCGGCGACCGCCGCGCCGCGGGACCGCACGCCGAGTTTGGCGAGAATCGCCTCGACGTGCTTGGAGGCGGTGCGGCGGGTGATGAACAATGCGTCGGCGATCTCGCGATCGGAGCGTCCCTCGACCAGCAGCCGCAGCACATCTCGCTCGCGCGGGGTCAAGCCACCGACCGGGGAAACGCTCTCGGCAAGGCTGTCGGCGCCGATGCGTCGTTGTCCCGGCACGGTTTCGGGGACGCTTTCGTTGGGGCGCAGCAGACGAATCGCGGCCACGGCGGCATCGCGCCGGTTGGTCACCCCGAGTTTGGCGAGGATGTTGGCTACGTGCACCTCCACCGTGCGCGGGCTGATGAAGAGCCGCGCCGCGATCTCGCTGTCGGAGAGGCGCTGACTCATCAGGTCGAGCACTTCGCGCTCGCGCCGGGTGAGAAGATCTGGTTCCGGTGGCGAGGTGGTTGGCGGCAAAGACGCGAACGTCTGGGCCAAGTCGGTCTCGTCGATGGTGGGCAAGGGCGCACCGGTGGCCTGCCAGATCGCCGTCGCGTGGGCCTCGCCGAGCAGCCGCCTCGCGATGATCCACGCGGCGGCCACCGCCAGGTCGGGCGCGAGCGCTCCCCCGGATCGCCGCAGCGCGGAGAACGTATCCGGAGCGAGTTGTCGTTCCAGCCGCGCCAAGCACCACTCGCCAACCAGCCGATCCGCCGGCCACATGGCGCTGCCGGTGCGGACATCCAGCGCATCAGCCACACCGATGAGGCGCGCCGCGATCCCCGGTTCCGTCAGCGTGGTCGCGATCGCCGCCATCGCCCAGAGCAAGCGGGCGAGAAACGCGTCATCGCCATTCGCCCAGGCGAGCGCCATCGATTCGAGCAAACAAGCCGCGGCGTCCTGGCTCGCGCCGGCGAGCAGATACGCGTACCCCATGCTGCAGAGGGCGTAGCCCAGATCCGCGGCGGCCCCGGCCGCCCGCGCGATCCCGGCGGCTTCCTCCCCATGCCGAATGGCCAGCGGCAAATCACCCTGGAGCAGGGCGATATTGCTGAGAAAGCAGGCCGCGGCGCCCGCCTTGACCGGGGCGCTGGGGAACTCCGGCCTGAGCGCCTCAAATGCGTGCTGCCCTTCCTGGAGTAACGTCCCGGCCCGCGCCAGGTCGCCCTGCCAGAACGCCAGCGTGCCCTCACTGAGCACAGCCTCCGCCAGGAGATAGGGCTCCCCAACGAGACGTGCCAGCCGCAACCCTTCCGCATGGAGGGGCGCGGCCAGATCGAGCTCGCCCTGGCACATCGCCAGCCACCCGGCTTCGTGCCAGACGCGGGCGCGGATCAGCATCGGCACCTCGGTGTCGCGCGGAATGGCCTCGTCCAGCCAGCGGCGCGCTTCGGCGAATTGACCGAGCGCGGGCCAGGCGATCGACATCGCCGCGCTCAGGACGTTGAGGGAGCGGGCATCCTCCTGGGCGGCAAACCAGGCGAGTGCCTGCCGCACGTTATCCTGCTCCGGGACGAGGCTGTTGATCCGCGCGGCGTCACGCTGCATCGAGTGGTGAAGATCGAGTCCTGCCACGACCTGCAAGAACCACCGCGCATGACGGCTCCTGACCAAAGTCTCTTCACCGGCAGCCGCCAATTCCACCAACCCGAACTCGCGGATCGTCTCCAGCATGGTGAAGCGGGTTTCGCCGTCGCGATCGACCCGCCGCACCAGACTCTGGTCGATCAGGGCGCCGAGTCCGTCCAGAATGTCCGCGGCATCACGATCGCCGGCAACCGCGACGGCGGCATCGAGCTGCCAGCCGCCGACGAATACCGCAAGCCGGCGGAAGAGGGCCTGTTGGGCAGGAGTCAGGAGCGCGTAACTCCAGGCGATCGTATCCCGGATCGTCTGCTGGCGTGAGGGCAGATCGCGCGGCCCGCCACGCAGGAGCCGCAGCCGGTCATCCATGAGCGCCAACAGGGCATCCGGCGAGAGGTGTTTGATCCGGGCTGCGGCCAACTCGAGCGCCAGCGGCAAGCCGTCGAGCCGGCGACAAATGGCGCCGATCGTGGCGCCGTTGGCACTGCTCAGGGCGAAATCGGGAGCGGCGGCATGGGCGCGCTCGACGAAGAGACACACCCCGTCGTTGGTGGAAAGGACATCCGGCCGCGCATCCGGCGTGGGCAGAGGGAATGGCTCGACCGGAAACTCCTGCTCACCGCGATGTCGCAGCGGGGCGCGGCTCGTCGCGAGGATCTGGACCGCGGGACAGGCCACGAGGACCGCGGCGGCGAGATCGGATGCGGCGTCCAGGACATGCTCGCAGTTGTCCAGCAGCAGCAGGGATTGGCGCGGGTGAAGTTCGCGGATGATCTGCTCCACGACCGGCAGCCCAGGAACGGGAACGAGTCCAAGCGCCGCCGCGATCGTGCCAGGCACAAGTGAAGGATCGGAAAGCGGGGCGAGATCGACCCAGATCACGCCATCGGCGAACGCATCCGCGACCTCGCGGGCAATCGCCAGCGCGAGGCGCGTCTTGCCGGACCCGCCGGGGCCGGTCAGAGTCAGCAGCGGCGCCGCGTCATCGACCAACCAGGCGCGGGCCCGCGCCCGCTCCCGCTCCCGGCCGATCAGGCGGGTACGCGGGACCGGAAGCGCGGTGCCGGATCCGGTCGCGTGGTCAGCGATCATCCGGCGTGCCCCCACCAGCCGGGCACGAGCATTGTCCGGCGCGGTGTGCCGGCACAATCATCGTTGAGGATCAACGGCTGGACGCACATCGAAGCAACACGACTCAGGTCAATTCGCGATCGTTGGTTGTTCATCCATTATGGCAACTGCCGTAACCACCGTCAACCGGGAGTCGCCTGCCGGGGATTGCAATGCGACAGGTCAGTCCTTGGTCGCCTTGACGAGGATCGCTTCGCTCGGCACGGAGACGCCATCGCCATCGCGGAACGGCTCCAGCACGGCGATGATTTCGTCCCGGATCCGCTCCCGTTCGGGAGGAGAAAGACTGGCCAGACCGCGCGCGGCGGGATTCCCCGGTGATTCGCTCCACTGCCGCCAGGCCTCCTCGGGGGAGGGCATCGTCGCGTAGCGGGTGATTCGCTCGACCACCAGATCCTGAAACCCCGCCGCCGCGACCAGTCCCTCGATCAGTCCCGGCTCACCCATGCTCGTCGGCGAGGGCGCCGGTTCGCCTGGGGGAGGCGGCAGCGCAGCGCCGAGAATGCGGGACATGGAGAATATACCGACCTTTTCCGGCACGCTCCAGACGGTCACGCCAACGACGCCGCCGGGCCGCAGCACGCGGCGCATCTCGCCGAGCGCCGCCAGGGCATCGGACACGAACATCAATCCGAACTGGCAGAGCGCGACATCGAACGATTCGTCCGGCAACGCGAGGTGATTGGCGGGCATCTCCGCGAAGGTCACATTCGCCACCCCGGCCTCACGCGCCGCGGAAGCGACATACGATTCCCACTCGGGAACGAGATCGGTGGCGAGCACGCTCCCCGCCGGTCCAACGGAGCGGGCCGCGGCCACGGCGACGACGCCGGGTCCGGTGGCGATATCGAGCACGCGGGCGCCGGGCGCGGGATCGACCAGCGCCACCAGGGCCTCGGCGAAGGGGCGGGTCTTGTCGACCGCTTCGCGGGCGTAGTACTCGACCCGCTCCGCCCATTCCGTCCGTCGCTGTTCGTCGCTTGCGGTCATGCTGAATGCTCCTGATCGGTTACTCGATGTTGGTATGCCGCTCCCGGATTTCGTCGAGCGTCTGACCGGTGCGCTCCCGCAGGCGGAGCGCCAGCAGATCGAAGAAGGCGAGTTGCAGCCACTCGAACAGCGTCCCCATCGGGAGCATGCTGGCGGTGGCGCCGGTATCGTCGGCCATCGTCTGCGCCGGCAGCAGGACGACGATATCGGCGGCGCGTGGGGTTGGCCCATCGGGTTGCGCGGTGACCGCCATGGTGCTCGCGCCGGCCTTTTTGGCACGGTCCATGAGCGCTTCCGCCACTGGCGAGTGCCCTGGCCCAACGCTGACGATGAGCAGATCGCCCGCGCCGATCGGCGGCGTGGTCATGTCCCAGACCATGTGCGCATCGAGACCGAGATGCATCAACCGCATGCAGAGGGCGCGCATCATCAGCCCCTCGCGGCCGGCGCCGGTGCAGAGGATGCGCCCGGCGGCGAGTAATTCGTCCGCCATCTGATCGATCGTGGCCGGCGATACTCCCGCGAGCGCGTCTCGCAACTCGTCGCTCGCGCGCGTCGTCCAATCCGACCATTCCTGGGCGTTCACCGCTCCCCCATCTCCTCAAACCAGCAGAGGACAACAGGTCAGGGTGGAATGCTACGGCTTCGCCCGCCGAGATGCCGAAGATGCGCCACCTCCAGCCTGATTCCACGGGGCGAGGGGCACGCCAACACCCGCACTCCACCGCATCTGACGTCGCTTCGTCCCTTCCGCGACATGCCGGGATTTCGCTGGCTCATCGCCAAGTCTTGTTCAAATCCCGCCAGATTATGGGGAAAACGGGTACACTATGCGGATGCATGGCCGCCCTGCATCCCGCCTGATCGCGGCTTTGGCTCGTCGCGGCAGACCCTGACGACCGGTCCGATCAATCCCCAGTCCGGCGCGCGTTTCGGCGCGCGCGGTTGAAAGTTTGGAAAGCCTGACAGATGTCATCTCGTTCTGCGAACACGTCGTCCGCCGCGCCCGAGGACGCCCCCCCGGAGAAAGCCAAACCGGCGACGCCGCCGCGCGCCAGCGCGTCCTCCGGTGGTTCGCGCCCGCCCCGCGCCAAGAAGGGGAGCAGTCGCAAGCCGCCCTCCGTGCTGCTGCCGGTGCTCGTCGTCGACGAGACCCTGCTCCTCCCGCACATGTCGATTCCTTTCCCTGTCGAGGACGAGGAAGCGGCTCGGGTCATCGACCGCGCCTCCCGGAGCGAGCATCGCCATGTCCTGGTCCTGACCGAGCGCCCTGTCCCGCCCGGCACCGAATCGACCGGGGAGAGCCCGGAATTCACCGATGACGAAGGCGAACTGCGCGCGCTCCTCGCCGATGCGATCCGCGAGGCGGAGGCGGGCGCGCGGGCCGCGGGCGATCCGGAATGGCTGCCCGATCCCCCGCCAGAAATGCAGGAGTACGAACTGTGCGGGGTCGGCGTGATCGCCGAAATCGCCCAGTTCCGTCCTGGCGGCAACCGCCACGTCATCCTTCAGGGGTTGGCCCGCGGCGTCGTGGTCGATCTGGTGCAGCAGGAGCCCTACCTCGTTGCCCGCGTCATTCGCCATGACGACCCGGTCGATGCCACCGCGGAAGCGGAAGCGGCGATGACCGCGGTGATGGAGCAGGTCGAGAACTACATCAGCATGCTGCCGAACGTGCCGGAAGAAGTGCTGACGATGGTGCGCGGGGTCGAAGAACCAGGCTGGCTCGCCGACCTGATCGCCTTCTCGCCCGAGTTCACCTCCGAGCAGCGGCAGGAAATCCTGGAACTGCTCGATCCGGTGCAGCGGCTGCGCCGGTTGAGTGTGATGATCCAGAAGCGCCTCGATGTGCTCAACCTGCGCCAGCAGATCCAGTCCGAAGCGCAAGCGGGAATGGACAAGCAGCAGCGCGAGTACTACCTGCGCGAGCAGTTGCGAGCGATCCAGCGCGAGTTGGGCGAGGCGACTTCCGAGGCGGCCATCGCCAACGAACTGCGCGAAAAGATCGACGCCGCTGGCATGCCGGAGGAAGTCCGCGCCAAGGCACTGGTGCAACTGGAGCGGTTGGAACAACAGCATCCCTTCTCGCCGGAGATCGGCGTCATCCGCGGCTATCTCGACTGGTTGATCGAGTTGCCGTGGTCGGTGCAGACGGAGGACCGGCTCGATCTGGCCGAAGCGGAGCAGGTGCTGCGCGAAGACCACTACGGACTGGAGAAGGTCAAGGAGCGGATTGTCGAGTTCATCGCCGTGCGCAAACTGGCGGGAGACCGCCTGCGCGCGCCGATTCTCTGCTTCGTCGGGCCGCCCGGTGTCGGCAAGACGAGTCTCGGCCGCTCGATCGCGCGGGCGATCGGCCGGAACTACGTCCGCATGTCGCTCGGCGGCGTGCGCGACGAAGCCGAGATTCGCGGCCACCGCCGCACCTACGTCGGCGCCATGCCGGGACGGGTGATCAAGGCGCTGCGCGACGCGAAAAGCCGCAATCCGGTGCTGGTGCTCGATGAGATCGACAAGGTCGGCTCCGATGCCTTCCGCGGCGATCCTTCCTCGGCGCTACTGGAGGTGCTCGATCCGGAGCAGAACACCACCTTCTCCGATCATTACCTGGAGGTCCCGTTCGATCTCTCCAAGGTGATCTTCATCACCACCGCCAACCTGCTCGAACCGATCCCACCGGCGCTGCGCGACCGCATGGAGATCATCGAGGTCTCGGGCTACACCGAAGTCGAGAAGATGGCGATCGCGCGGCAGTTCCTGCTGCCGAAGACGCTCGATTCTCACGGGTTGACGGCGGAACAGGTGGAGATCAGCGACGACGCGATTCGCCGCATCATCCGCGAGTACACCGAAGAATCGGGCGTCCGCAACCTGGAGCGCGAGATTGGCTCCCTCTGCCGCAAGGTAGCGCGCATCCTGGCCGCCGCCGATCCGCCGCCGTCGATTACGATCGACGCGCCGCAGGTCAGCGACTATCTCGGCGTGCCGAAGTACGACTACGGTCTTGCCGAGGAGCAGGACGAAGTCGGCGTCGCGGCGGGCGCGGCGGTCACCAGCGTCGGCGGCGATCTGCTCAGCATCGAGGTGCTGATCATGCCCGGCAAGGGGGATCTGATCCTCACCGGGCAACTCGGCGACGTCATGCAGGAATCGGCGCGGGCCGCGCTTTCCTATGCCCGCGCGCGGACGGCGGAGTACGGACTCTCTCCGGACTTTTTCGACCGCCACAACATCCACGTCCACGTACCGGCAGGGGCGATTCCCAAGGATGGGCCCTCGGCCGGAATCACCATGGCCACCGCGCTCATTTCCGCCCTCACCGGCCGCCCGGTGCGCAAGGACATCGCGATGACCGGGGAGATCACCCTGCGGGGCAAGGTCCTCCCGATCGGGGGATTGCGCGAGAAGACAGTGGCCGCCCATCGCGGCGGGATCAAGACCTTCGTGCTGCCGCGGCGCAACGCCAAGGACCTCGCCGAGTTGCCGGCGGTGGTGCGCGAGGGGATGGAGTTGATCCAGGTCGACAGCCTCGAGCAGGTACTCGCCGCGGCGCTCCTCCCCAAGCCGCAAACCGGCCCGGTGCCGATGCAGGTGGCGTAAGGTGACTGGGCAGGGTCACCTGGAATCGTGCTCTCCCTCGTTGCGGAGACGGACGAGGCAAGCCTCGCCCCTACGCCAGGCTCCGGCGGCGATACTCCACGAGATCTTGCCTGCCAGTACCACGTGGCGCTGGCCCTCACCCCAACCCCTCGCCCTGTGCGCAGGGTGAGGGGCTCTTTTGACGAAGCGCGCCGTCAGGGATTGACCAAGTGGCCACTTCAGAGTGAAGCGTCGTTTCGCGCTGGCTGCCGTGGCGCTCGTGGTCCTGCTCGCGCTCGGGGTAGTCGCGCGTCCACAACCAGAGCCAGAGGCGCCGCCGAGTGGCCCGACGGCCGTTTCCGGCACTCCCCGAGCGAACGCGGAGACGGCGAGTCCAGCGGTTGTTGCCATCCACACCAGCGACACGCGGGCCGAACTGAGCGACGGCGCGGTCGCGGGCGCCTGGCGGCGGAATGGCTGCCAGGTCAACCCCGGCAACCCCGCCTGTCTCACGGTGACGCTGGCGGCGACGTGCGCGCGCCATCCGGCGACTTCCGGTTGCGCCGTCGATCGCGATGGCGACCGCTGCACCGATGTTTCGGAAGTCCTCATCGGGCTCGATCCTTTCGATGGCGGGGATTGCCTGAGCAACAGCGCGGGCGCCCCGGCGATCAACTGTCTCTTCCCGGTCGGGAATCTCCCCTGCGATGAATTCCCCGGTTTCCCGCGCGGCCGCGGGCCAACGACGCCGGCCGTCGATTGCGCCTGGCGTGAGCGCTATCCCGGTTGCGACGGCTTCGCGCCCGAGCAGGGATGAGCGCGGCGATCAGGCGCGGGCTTCCATCCGTTCCCGCAGGGTGTCATAGATCGGTGGACTGCCGAGCAGCGCCGGCAGCAGCGTGGCGGCCAGCGCGGCCACAATCGCCGGCAGGATCGGCGCAACCGTGCCGGTCATACCGAGGACGAGGATGATCCCGGTCAGCGGCGCTCGCACCACCGCGGTAAAGAAGGCGACCATGCCGACGATCGCGGCCAGCGCGGGATCGAGCGCCAGCGCCGGGAGCGTCAGATTGACGATGGCGGCGAAGAGCGCGCCGGCCACCGCCCCAATCGCCAGCAACGGCGCGAATAGTCCCCCCGGAGTTCCCGCGGAGTAGGAGACCGGTCCCAGCACCCACCGCGCGACGAGCACGATGGCTAGCGACGAGATCGGCACGCCGCCGTCCAGGACCCGCTGCACGATCGTGTCGCCACCGCCGACCACATCCGGTTCGAACCAGGCGATCAGCCCGATGAACCCGCCGATGACCGCCGCCCGCGCCATGCCATGCGCCTTGAACATGTCCGCGCGATCGAGGGTCAGCAGAATCAGCCGGTTGTAGGCGGGACCGAGCACCCCCAGGATGACGCCAAGGACGAGGCAGGCGGCAACCACCGCGAGGGAAGGCTCCGTCAACGCGGCGACATCGAAATCCACGCTGTCTCCGAGCATGGCGCGCATGACCAGCACGGCGGTAGCGCAGGCGGAGAGGGTGGCGACCATCACCTCCGTGGTGAAGCGCCGCGTCAGTTCTTCGAAGACAAACGCCACTCCGCCGACGGGCGCGTTGAAGGCCACTGCCAACCCGGCCCCGGCCGCGGCGCTCTGGATGACGCGTATCTGCCCGTCCCGGAGACCGGCGCGGGTGGCGATCGTGCCGCCGATCGTCGCGCCCATCTGCACGGTCGGTCCCTCGCGGCCGAGCGCCAACCCGGAACCGAGGGCGAGGGCGCCGCCGAGGAACTTCACCGGGAGCACCACCGGCGGCGCGGGCGAGGCTTCGCCGCGCATGACCGCCTCGACATGCTGGATGCCGCTGCCAGCGGCGAGCGGGGCAAAGTGCTGAACCAGCCAGTAGGCCGCGACGACGAGCAGCGCGGCAAGAACGACCGGAATCAGCCAGCCCCAGAGAGGCCACTGGTGCGACCAGGTCACCACGACGGCGCGAGCGTCATCGGCGCCGGCGAGGAGGACGCGAAACGCGGTGCCGACCACGCCGGTGATCAGCCCACTCAGCGCGGCGATGAGCGCCAGCCGCACCAACCGTTCGGCATGGGCATCAGCCGCCCAGTCCGTCACCCGCGCGTCCCCTCCTGCTCGGCATTCCGCCCTCTGGATTCATCCTACATCGCGCACGGATGCGCCGGTGCTTGGCATTGGCCCCTGGATCTTCATCCTGGTGGCAAGGCGCGCGGGCGACGCAAGCATCGCACCCCGACGGGAGGAACCGCGCTCGTTCCGCCAATCACGACCCTGACTCCGCCGGAACTTGATGGGTTTCCGCTCAGATCTGGCTGGTCATCTCCGCGCGCAACTGCTGCCAGGCAGCGCGGGCCTCCTCGACCGAACCAGCATCCTCGATCGTCGAGACGTCGCCGGGATCGCGGTCGAGGACCACCGCCTTGAACACGCGGCGCATGATCTTGCCACTGCGCGTCTTCGGCAGCATCCGCACGAAGTTGACCTCGCCGATGACGGCGACCGGACCCAATTCACGACGCACGGTGGCCAGCAGTTCGCCGCGCAGCTCCGGCGACGGTTCGTGCCCTGGACGCAGCACGACGAAGGCGGAGACGACTTCGCCGCGCAACTCGTCCGGCCGCCCGCAGACCCCGGCTTCGGCAACGGCAGGGTGGCGCAGGAAGGCGCTCTCGACCTCGATCGTGCCGATGCGGTGCCCGGCGATCTTGATGATCTCGTCGGCGCGGCCGCTGAACCAGAAGTAGCCGTCATCATCCACGGCGGCGGCATCGCCGGTGAAATAGACGCCGGGAATGCGCTCCCAATACTCGCGCGCGTAGCGTTCGGGATCACCCCAGATCGTCGGGGTCAGTCCGGGAAAGGGCCGGGTGAGGACCACGATTCCCTTCTCTCCCGGTGGGCAGGGTTCGCCTTCCAGGGTGCGAATCTCGGCGCCGATGCCGGGCATCGCAATCCCGGCGGATCCCGGCTTGATCGGCAGCAGGCTGATCCCGTAGGGATTGCCGAAGACGGGGCCAGCAGTCTCCGTCTGCCACATGTGGTCGATTACCGGCACGCGCCCGCCGAACACCTCGTTCTGCAACCAGGCCCAGGCGGGAGGATTGAGCACTTCCCCGGCGCAGACGACGCGCTCGACCGAGCCGAGATCGTACCCACCGATGGGCGCGGTGCCGTAGGCCATCAGCATCCGTACCGCGGTCGGCGCGGTGAAGATGCCGGTAACCCGGTTCTCGCCAATGATGCGGTAGACCGTCTCCGGTCCGGGATAATCGATCGCGCCCTCGTAGGCGATGGTGGTGCATCCCGCCAGGAGCGGCGCGTAGACGATGTAACTGTGCCCGACGATCCAGCCGACGTCGCTCGTCGACCACCAGACATCATCGGGGCGCATGCCGAAGCACCAGTTCCCCATGCTGTGGATGGCGACCTGATAGGGACCGTGATTGTGGACGGCCAGTTTCGGTTTGGCAGTGGTGCCGGAGGTGGCGAGAACGAACGCCGGTTCGTTCGCTTCCATGATCTCGTGCGCGCCGGAGTGTCCCCGCCCCCCGGAGAGGAACGCCTCCCAGGTGATGTCCCTGCCTGGTCGCAGCGCGGGTGGCGCCTCCCGTCGCGCGAGGACCACCACCCGCTCCAGCGGTGAATCCGGCACCGAGGCGGCCTCGTCCGCGATGCGCCAGAGATCGACCACGCGCCCTTTGCGCCAGGTGGCATCGGCGGTGAGGAGCACCTTCGCCCCGGCGAGACCGATCCGCTCGGAGAGGGCGCCGCTGCCGAACCCGGCGAAGACCACCAGATGCACCGCGCCGATCCGCGCGATCGCCAGCATGGCGATGATCGCTTCCGGGGTCGTCGGGAGATAGACGGCGACGCGATCGCCGCGGCCAACGCCCATCCCGCGCAGCGCCGCGGCCACCTTCTCCACCTCGGCCAGCAATTGGGCATAGGTGAAGACCTGACGGTCGCCCCGCTCGCTGTAGGCGACGAGCGCGGCGTGCCCGCCCCGCCCCGCCGCGACATGGCGATCGAGCGCGTTGTAGCAAAGGTTCGTCTGGCCACCGGCAAACCAGCGGAAGGTCGGCGGCTCCCAGATGAGCGTTTCGTCCCAGGGGCGGAACCAGGGCAACGCTGCCGCGGCCCGCGCCCAGAAGCCATCGGGATCGGCGGCGGCATCCTGCTGCCACCGCCTGACGACCGGATTTACGATCTCCATTGTCACTCTCCCGGAACGGTGGTCTCGCCCGCCCTACCGGCCATGTCTCCATTGCAACTGGTTCGCGTGCACGGTACACCGGTGACGAGTGGTGTCAAGACTTGGCGTCCGCCTATCTCCATCGACTCCCCCGGAACGGGTTTCGTCTGCCTCGGCATCGAGTCTCTCTACGGTAAACTCGAACGGTTCGTACAAAGCTCGACATATCAGGGAGGGGTTGATGCGCGTCAACAGGCGATTCGTGCTCGGGGGCGTGGCCGCGGTGGCGATGCTGCCGCATCAGGTGATCCGGACGGCGGCGCAGAGCACGCCGGAGGCGACGACCATGGTGGCGCCCGGGTACGGCGTGGCCCGCGTGCGCGTGCTGCCGAGCCCGGAATTGAACGCGGCGATTTTCCCCGATGTCATGGCGCGCTTCCTCCCCGCTACCGAGGCGGTACCGGGGTACGCGGGCTACATCTTCAGCAATTCCACCAGTGATCCGTCCGCCTCCATCACCATGACGTTCACGGCGGATGAAGCCGCCGCCGCAGCGGCGAGCGAGGTTGCCAAATCGTATGTCGCCGGACTCGATCCTCGCTTCGAGGTGGAGACCCCGATCGCCGAAGAGGGACCGGTGCGGACCTGGCAGGTGACCGATCGCCCGGCCTCCGAATTGCCGCCATTCCTCAACGGGTGCCAGCTCACGATGCGGAACCGGACCAACGCGCCGGGTACCGATGGGGACGCGATCACGGCCAAAGTGAACGCGGAATTGGCGCCGCAGCTGGCCGCGCTCCCGGGCTTTGTGCTCTATTGCGTGATCGTCCAGGACGATGGCCGTACCGCGATCAATATCTGGGAGACGGCCGAGCATCTGGCGGCGGGCAACGACCTGGTCCGCGCCTGGGCCACCGCCAATTTCCCCGATGCCTTCACCGGCGATCCGGTCGTCAGCAATGGCGTGGTCGGGTACGCAAACATCGTCGGTTTCGTTTAGGGCCAAGCGAGCACATTCGTCATCCTGTTCTCGCGGTTTGGAGCGCGGGCGACGCAAGCGTCGCGCCCTACGACTTGGGGGCGGTACCAGCGCCGCCGCATGAACCTCACCCAGGGTGCGCACGTTGTGTCGTCCCGACGAAGGAGGGACCTCGCCGTTCGTCTCATCCGATCGCAACCATCCACGTGAGGCACGGTATCTCACATTCCCGTGCCGGCCGCGTTCTATGGCCGGCGACGATTCCCTGCTTCCCTGGCGCACTCATTTGCGCCATCCGGAACGCGCCAGGGACAGGAGTTGTCGCTGCCAACCCTTCACCCTGAAAATCCAGCGTCATGGAGGCGGAACCGGCCATCGCGAGCAGTGTGGTCAGCAGAGACAGCGCCATCGGGGAACCCCTGCAGACCGCAGCGCCGCTGACGGGGATGGCAGCGCGGCGGCTGCAGGCGGCGCTCTGTTTCGCCGCATTCCTGGTTTCGCTCAATTTCTTCGCCCCGACTCCGTTCTATCCGCAGATGGCGCACGACCTGAATACCACGGTGCCGCTGCTCGGGCAGGTGGTCACCCTGATGGCGCTCCTCAGCGCCGGACTCGGGCTGATCGCCGGCCCGCTCGCGGATCGCTATGGCTTCCGCTGGCCACTGGTCGCCGGCTTGCTCGCGCTTGCCGTGGCTCTTGCCGGGACCGGTCTTGCGCCCGGCTATTCCGTGCTGCTGGCGCTCGGCGCGCTGGGCGGCTTTGGCGACGCGCTCGGGTTCTCGCTCCCCTTCGCCATCGCGGCGACGCTCTTCACGGGAGACGAGCGCCGGCGCACCATCAGTTGGACGATCGCCGCGCTGAGCATGCCGCCAATCATCGGCGTGCCGATTCTGACCGCAATCGGCAGCGCCACCAGTTGGCGCGTGGCGCTGGTGGTCGCCGGGATGGCGGCTCTCGTGGCGGCCTGGTGGATCGCCGCGGTTCTTCCCGCCGACCGCCGCCAGTCAGCGGCCCACTTTCACCCACGGGCGTTGCTCACCGCCTACATTCCACTCCTGCACCACCCGCCGAGCCTGCGCCTGCTCGCGGTCTCCGCGCTGCGGGGAATCTGGTGGATCGGATTGCTCACCTATCTCGGCGCGTTTCTCGGCACGGTGGTCGGGTTCGATCCGCGGCAGGTCGGGTTGGCTTACGCCCTGACCGGCATCACCTACGCCGGCGGCAGCGTGGCGACGGGAAGCCGTCTCGGCGCGTTCTCGCCCCGGCGGATGGTCGCCGCATCATGTCTGCTCGGCGGTGCGGTGGTCGGACCGTTGCTGATCTTCCCCGGCAGCGCCATATTCGTGCCGTTGCTGGCGCTGGGGAGTCTCGCCGCGGCGGTCTGCAGCGTCGGCATCGTCAACACCCTGGTCAGTGAGAGTCCGGCTGGCGCGGCGACGACGATGGTGCTCAATGGCGCGATGCTGAATGGCGGTACGGCACTCGGCGCGATGGCGGGCGGCCTGCTGATCGCCGCTGGCGGCTACACCGCACTGGGGATTGGCCTCCCCGGATTCGCGTTGCTCTCGGCGATCCTCGCGGCGTGGCCATCGCGCCACGAGGCAACAGAACGTGAGGCCTGATGCCCGTCACCATCGTCCGCAATCCAGCCATCACCGACGACGATTTGAACGCCCTCCGCACCCTGGCCTGGGGACAGGTCGGCGACCAGGCGTGGCAGCCGATCCTGCACCGCGGGTTGGGTTGGGTCGGCGCGATCGATGGCGAGCGGCTGGTCGGGTTTGTCAACGTCGCCTGGGACGGCGGGGTGCATGCCTTTCTCCTCGACACGACGGTCCACCCCGCCTACCAGCGACAGGGGATCGGCCGTGCCCTGGTGCGGGAAGCGGCGGCCATGGCGCGTGAGCGCGGCGCGGAATGGCTGCACGTCGATTACGAGGACGAGTTGGACACGTTCTATCGCGGCTGCGGTTTCCGCCCGACCCTGGCCGGGTTGATCGACCTGACGCACGAGTAGGCGAGCGGCGCGACAGCGGGGACGACGTGTCCCGTGCCTCCTGGCGGGGATGTCCCACTCGGTCTGTATGAATAGCGTGGCAAGAGTACGTCGTCCTGAAGATATTCGGTGTTTCCAACGGTTGTCGTGGCGAGGTCTCTCCTGCGTCGGGACGACACCCACGCCACGTGTTGCCATGGCGTTTCGTGAACCGTGTGCCCCAGCGTACAGGCGACCCGTGTCCGAGGAGACAGACAGCGGAATGCGCAGGGGCCGACGATGCTTGTGACATAATCCGAATTCGATGTCGTGTTACGCTGAAGAGCAACCGAGCGGAGGTGCCACATGAGCGATTCGCGATTCGACCTCGATACTCTGACCCGCGCGCTGGCCGTAGCCGGTGGTTCGCGTCGCTCGCTTGTCGCCGGGATGCTTACCGGTCTGGCGACCCTCGCGCCGCTGGGAGTGACCGACGCCAGGGGAAAGAAGCGCTGCAAGAGGAGCAAGCAGTGCGGCAAGGGGTGTTGCAGCGCGAAGTCATGCTTTGCGAGCAAGGTCGATCCGGCCGACGGTCGCATTCTTGCGTTCGCTTGCTGCCCTGGAGACCGAATCTGCAAAAGCACGAGTACGTTCTGGGGTGATCACTGCTGCTACCCCGACGAGATTTGCGATCCGTCGCGTGGCAATGATCCTCTCGCTGATTCGAACTGCTGCCGAGTGTGGTGCATCAAAAGCGAGTGTTCAATGCGAGTTCGGACAAACTACCGCCCGCTTGCGCGCACCCGCCCCTGAGCACAGCACCGCGCAGAAATCATGTCCTTCCGATCGCGCGAGGAATTTCGAATACTCGGTCCGCGGACACCTGACCGACGCAGCCCGTCCTCGGGACGACACCATTCGGCACGCCGCTGTGGTTCCGCATCGCAATGTCGCGGTTGGCGGTCCGGGCGAGGCAGGCCTCGCTCCTACGGCCGGTGCCGTCGTAGGGCGCGACGCCTGCGTCGCCCGCGCCCAAGGCCGTCAAGAGACGAGATGTTCGCCTCGTTCCCATTACGAGCCCCTCTCCCGCCGATCGGGAGAGCGGTTGGGGTGAGGGCGTGCGCCAAGGAGCAATGCGGCTTCAGCGGTCATCCCCGCTCCGTTCTCAACCAATGCCGCGAACCGCGCGTCTCCGAGAGCGTCGCGCACCGCGTCAAGGTCCCGCATATGGGCCGCGGCATGGACGGCCAAGAGGGGCGAATCGGTCATGGCGCGGTGCGCCCGCGCCGCGCCGAAGAGCCGGGCCGCGTCTTCTATCTGACCGAGATCGCTGAGCGTCCCCGCGATCCCTTCCATGCACTCCGCCAGCCGCGCGTCATCCCCGAGATCGCGACAGTGCGCCAAGCTCTCCGCATAGAGGTCGAGGGCGAGACGCGCCTTCCCATCGTGCCGAGCGAGACGAGCGAGATGCGACTGGGCGAAGGCGATCCCCTGCCGGTCGCCGAGTTCGCGCGCCAGCGCGAGACTCTCCTCGTAGAGCGAACAGGCGCGAGCCGATTCCCCGGCATGGTCGAGCGCCTCACCCAGGTTGCCGAGGACCAGCGCGGTTCCCGACACATCGGCGAGTTGCCGCCAGAGGGGGAGACTCTCCTCGTAGTAGCGGATCGCCTGCCGGGGATCGTCCTGGAAAAAGGCGAGCGCGCCGAGACTGGTCAGGATCGCGGCGATGCCCCGTGTGTTGGCCAACTGGCGCGCCACCGGCAGCGCCTCCGCGAAGAGGTCCACGGCCTCGCTGAATCGTTCCTCGGAGAGCGCGGCGTCGCCGAGATTGCGGAGCGCGGAGGCGATACCCTGGCGGTCGCCATCATCGCGGTAGAGCGCGAGCGCGGCAGCGAAGTGTTCCTGGGCACTGGTCGCGTCGCCACGGTCGTGCAGCGCGATCAGTCCCAGGTTCTCCCGGGTGCGCGCTTGCCCGCGCCGATCACCCGCCTCCCGCCAGAGCGCGAGGGCCTCCTCGTGACTCGCGACCGCACTGGCGATGTCACCCTGGGCCTCGGCTAAAGCCCCGGCGCCATCGAGCGCGCGGGCGAGGACGGCGGAGGCGACATGGCGGCGATCGACGCTCTCAATCGCGCGGCGGAGTCGTTCACGTCCTTCCGTGAGATGACCGCGAATCCACCAGAATTGCCAGAGCGCTCCCGCCAATTGCACACTGTGATTTGCCTCGTTAGCGCGGGCAAACCAATCGAGCGCGGCGCGCAAGTTGTCATGTTCCAGACTGAGCAAATCGAGCCAGTCGGCCTGCTCGGGACCGGCAAGCGGCTCTTGCGCCCGTTCCGCCAGCGCCAGGAAATGCGCCGCGTGCCGGGAGGCGGTGGTGCCGCCTTCATCACTCGCGGCGAGCCGCTCCAGGGCGTATTCGCGGATCGTCTCCAGCAGCCGCACCCGCGGCATGGGCGCCGCTTCGTCCACCTCGAGCAGACTTTGCCGCGCCAGCAATTCGAGTTGGTCGAAGCGGTCGCGATTGTCCTCCGCGAGGCAGACCGCCGCGATGTCGTCGAGCGCGGCGCCGCCGCGAAAGACGCCGAGCCGCGCCAGCAAGATCCGCTCCGGTGGCTCGAGCAGATCGTAACTCCAGTCGATCGCCGCCCGCAGCGTTTGCTGGCGGGCGGGCAGATCGCGCCCACCCCCGGTGAGCATCGGCAGGCGGGCATCGAGGCGCGGCAGGAGTTGCGCCGGAGTGAGCAGTTTCGTTCGCGCGGCGGCCAGTTCGATTGCCAGCGGCAAACCATCCAGCCGCGCGCAGATGGCGGCGATGGCGGCGATGTTCGTGGCGTCGACGGCGAACGCGGGCCGCACCAGCCGGGCGCGGTCGGCAAAGAGGCGGATCGCATCATGCTCCGCCAGCGCGGCGATATCGGCATTGTTCAACCCGCGATCGAGGCGAGGGACGCGCAGGGCGGGCACCGGGAAGAGATGCTCGCCAGCAATCGCCAGGGGCGAGCGGCTCGTCGCCAGCACCGTGAGCCGCGGCGCGGCGGCAACGAGCGCCGCAATCGTGGCCCCCGCGCCGGGGAGTTGCTCCAGGTTGTCGAGCACCAGCACCATCTCGCGCGCGGCGAGGTGATCCGTGAGCGCTTCGAGTAGGGTCTGATCGATGCCTTCGCGGACCCCGAAGACGCGGGCGATGGCGGGGGCCACCAGGGCGGGATCGGTCACATCCGCGAGCGGCACGAACCAGACCCCATCCGCGTAATCGGCGGCAACTGCCGCCGCGGCCGCCAGAGAGAGGCGGGTCTTGCCGATCCCGCCGGGACCGATCAGGGTCAGGACGCGAACGGCGGGATCACCCAGGTGCGCCTGAATGGCGTGGATTTCAGCGGCGCGGCCGATGAAGGTGGTCGGCGGGAGGGGCAGGTTGTCCCGGTGCGCCGCCAGACCACGCAATTGCGCCGGTGCTTCGGGCAGTCCTGGCGCGTGAACCTGAAACACGCGCTGGGGGGAGAGATCGCGGAAGCGGTGCTCGCCCCGATCGACAAGATGCACGCCGGGCGCAGACGTCGTACCAAGTGCTCGGGCGAATGGCTCCGAGGCCAGGATTTGCCCGCCATCGGCAGCGGTGAGCAGCCGGCCGAGCCGGTTGAGCCCAGGGCTGCGGTAGTCGCCACCCGCATCCGGCGCCACCTCGCAGATATGTAACGCCATGCGCACGCGCGGCGCCGGGGTCAGCGGCCATGGTTCCCAGAGGAGCGCCCGCTGGGCGTTGACCGCGGCGTGCAGCGCCGCCGGTGCGTCGGGGAACGCGATCTGAAACGCATCGCCGATGACCTTGTAGACGACGCCATCGACGGCGGCGACCGCTTCGCGCAGGATGGCATCGTGGCGGGCATAGACGGCGGGCATGACATCCGGCCGCTGCTCCCAGAAGCGGGTGCTTCCTTCGAGATCGGTAAACAGGAAGGCGACAAAACCGGAGGGAAGCGGAGTCATGGGGCTATCGGTAGAGACGGCGAGAACGAGTCGAGAAGTCGAGGAGGCGAGAAGGCGAGAAGAGAAGACGGCAAGTCGGCAAGACGGCAAGGAAGCCAATCGTCGTTCTCCTGACTCCTGACTCCTGACTCCCGACCTCCGACTCGTTCTTGCCGTCTCGCCGTCTCCTCGCCTCCTCGACTTCTCGACTCGTTCTCCCCTCTCTAATACATCCCAATTGCTTCCTCGGTGTAGGCGGCGAGGGCGGCAGCGTTGCGGATGACGACGCGGTCGCCATCGCGGGAGAGGTAGCCGAGCGCCTCGAAACTGTTGAGCGCCCGGTTGAGGGTGGAGCGGGTGGTGCCCAGTTCGGCGGCAAGTTGCCCCTGGCTGCGGCCGAGGACGATCTCCGGCTGGCCCCGCCCACGTGGCTCGCTCTCGACAGCACGCGCCAGCAACCAGGCCGCGAGGCGGCCGGGGACATCGAGACCGACGGTCTTGGCGTGCCGCGCGTTGCCAGCGCGAACCATCGCGGCGAGGCTGCGCAGCAAGCCATCGACCAGGGTCGGTTCGCGCCGCAGCAACCCCTGAAAGACGGAGCGGGCAAGATAGCGGACGACGACCGGCTGCTGGGCGATCACCGCGGCATCGCGCGGGGCGCCATCGAGCAGGGCCAGTTCCCCCAGGGCGGCGGGGGCATCGACGACCGCCAGCACGACCTCCACCCCGGCGCCGGTGAAGCGGGAGACCCGGAGTTGGCCGGCTTCGAGCACGAGCAGCGCATCGCCCGGATCGCCCTCGCTCCAGAGTACCTGACCGGCGCCATAGCGACGGATACGCGATTCGCGGGCGATCTCGTCCAGGACAGGGGCCGACAAGCCGGCGAAGAGCGGGACATCGGCCAGGCGGTGCTGGGATGCCGGATTCGATGCTGCGCTCATGGGATACCACTCATCTGACAGGTCATGCTGTTCACCGCTGATCTCGCTGCCGAGGCGTAGCATAACGTGGCGCGACCGCGGCGGCGATGCCCCTCCTCAGCGACACCCGCCGTTTGCTGGACGGGCAACTTGACGATGGCTCCAGAACCGGTGACCGCGTGATCGAGCATGCGGGCGACGCAAGCGTCGCACCCTACGCTGCGGA
>JAXLWU010000047.1:0-26935 GCA_046328335.1 Thermomicrobiales bacterium | reverse complement strand
CAGGCGTTGGTGAAGTTGCCGCCGCGGACGCTGGCCTGGAAACGGACATTGCGGCCGTCGATCTTCTTGAAATTGCTGTTGATCGCGTCGCTGTTGATGGTTTGGCCGGCGTAATTGCAATTGCTCCAGTCGCCGGCGTTGCTCGGGGCGGAGCAGGCTTTCGTGCCACAGCAGGTGGCAGGAATGGCCGCGGAACCGACATGCTGGCGCCCGTGGTGCTTCTTCTTTGTCTTGCCGCCCTTATTCTGGTTCTGGTTCTGCCCCGCGGCGCGGGCATCGGCTCTTCCGTTGCTCGCGCCGGTCGATCCCGTCCCGGAGTCACCGGCGGTTGGCGTCGCGGCGGCGCCGCTCGCGCCGCCGTCGTTCTTCTTGCCGGAACCGCCGTTGCCGTTGCCGTTGCTGTCCTTATCCAGCTCGCCGCTGTCGCCGTTCTGCCGGTGCTTGCCGTTGTTGCGCGGCTTGTGCTTGCCCTTGCCCTTGTCGCTGGACTTCTTGCTGGTGTTCTGGCCGGCGGCGTCGTTCAGGCCGAGCGCGGCGAGCAGCGCGGCGCTGATGGCGCCGAGCGACCGCAACGCGCCGCGACGGTGGGTGGGATCTTCCAGCAGTTGATGGGACATTTCGCTCGCGGATGGGAGGTCCGTACCGACGGCGTTCGGTTCGCGTATGGCTGGCGTGATCGCGGGCAGGGCGTCTGCCGGATCATGGAAACGCGAGGATTCGGGGGCGACGCCGTCCCTATTGACCGGAACCATGTTGATGCTCCATCCGATGGCCTGGTGGTTGCGCCGCTTGCGCCGAAGCCAACGCCCAGACAGGTCGGATCACGACGAGTAATCCGTCTCGGGCGCATCGCGTCCCGGAACCGCGCGGGCCGGCTCACGACACTCCAACTGTCGATCATGATTTAATACAGTCCCTTCACTCAATACTCCTTTTGGAGTGATTATCTGAGTTGACACTCTTATTGCGTCGCGCACGCTACTCTCCACGATCGTGTACGATCTTCAACGTCCCCCTTATTGTTCATTGACCAATCGCCCCCCGAGATGAAGAACGCGGGAGCGTACCGCGTCACCCTGGCCAAGCTAACGTCGAAGAGCAACTGTCTACGTGATCGTCATCTTCGGAGTGGAAGTTTCATCGTGGCCGCAGTGATGCCGGGTATTGCCCCGGACAAACCGATGCGCCTCGCTGCTGGCCGCGGCCGGCCCGGAGCGCGTTGCTCTCGCGCGGCATGACTCGCCGGCGAGACAGTCTTCCCACATGAGTGCCCACTGAATCGAGGCCATCAGCAATACCGATGCGGTGGACATTCCGGGTCAACAACACGCGACGCGGGAGTAGGCGCCCCTCCAGCCGCGCAAATCTCGGCCGGAGGGGAATTGAGCCTGGTTATGGAGCGCGTCGTTCGAGTGGCAACTTCGCGCCGGGGAGGAGACGGCCGGAGGCGTCGCGGTTGAGCATCACGACGGCGATCGACATCGCGAAGAGGATCACCCCGGTCAGCACGGTGAGCACCGCCAGGGTGGAGAAAGCCGCGTTGGTGCGGGCGAGAAGATCGAGACTGTAGAGGGAGACCGTCTCGAAGCGCGCGCCGACCAGCAACTGTGCCAACGCGAACTCGCCGAAACTGAGCGCGAAGACGAGCATCCCTCCCGCTGCCAACCCCGGGCCGATCTGCGGCGCCACCAGCAGCCGCAGCGTCTGCCAGGCGTTGGCCCCCAGCACCTGCCCGGCTTCGTTCAGTTCCGCGACGCCGATGCTTGCCATCGCGCCGTCGACCGCCCAATACAGGAAAGGAAAGGCGATCGCCGCCTGCCCGAGCAGCAGGAGCCACGGCGTTCCCAGCGCGGCCGGCGCAATCACGCCATAGAGGCGCAGGATGCCGAAGGCGATGACGATGAAGGGCAACACGAAGGGAATCGCCGCGGCCAGTTCGACGATGACGCGCAGCCGCGGATTGCGGACCCGCTGCCAGAAGGCGACCGGCACCACGAGCGCGGCGTCGAGCAACATCACCGCCGTCGCCAGAAGAAACGTCCGTCCCAGCGCGGCGAGGAGGCGCTCGTTGTGCATCGCCGCTGCCCAGTGGGCCAGGGTGTAGCCATCCGGCAGGGCCCGCGCCGTCCAGGCGGTGGCCACGGAGTAGAGGGCAATGGCGACCAGCGGCAGGAAGAGGTAGATGGCGACGCCGCCAAGGAGGGCCCAGCGGGGGATCTGGCTCAGACGAGCCATCGCATGCTCCTGCGCACGATGGCACGATAGGCGAGGAGCGCGATGGTGGCGATGAAGAGGAGGAGGGTCGCCATTACCGCCGCCCGCTCCTGGGTCGATACCGCGGAGGTCAGCGCGACCCCGATCTGCAAGGTCATCAACCGTAGTTGGCCGGTGGCGGCGGTGCCGGCGAGGGCGTAGGCGAGACCGTAGATGCCGATCGACCAGGTGAAGATCAGCAGCCAGCCAGCAGCAAGGAATGGGGCGAGGAGGGGCAGCCCGATATAGCGCCAGAACGTTGCCGAGGAGGCGCCAAGCGTGCCCGCCGCCTCGCGTGATTCACGATCGACCATTCCCATCGCGGGGAGCGTGAGAAGCACGAAGAGCGGGATGTTGGTGTAGGCGTAGCCGATGGTCAGCCCGAGGAAGGTGGCCGGTTGCGGTGGCGTCATCGTCAGACCCATCTGCTGAAAGAGGAGGGTGACCATGCCGTAGGCGCCGAGCGAGGCGGTAAAGCCGAATGCGAGTCCAATGCCGCCAAAATTCGCGCCGACATTCAAAAAGGAAAGCCATGAGGCGCGCTTGCCGGTCGAGGTGCGCGAGAGCCACCAGGCGAGTGGGGTGCCGACCAGGAGCGCGATCGTCGCGCTGACGATGCCGAGCCCGAGACTGGTGATGATGGCGCGTTGGTCGCCACGACGCTGGAGCGTCTCTGCCCAATGGGCGAGAGTTGGCCGGCCGGTGTCATCGAGGAAGCTCTGCCCGACGACCATCACCGTCGGCGCCACCAGCATGGCCAGCGCCAGCGCGAGCAATGGCACGGCCGGCAGCCAATCGAGACAGAAGCGACCGACCTGGCCCCGCGGCCGGGCCGCGGGCCACGCCGGAGTGGCGTGACCCACGGGCGCCGCGGGTGCGGGGAACTCGACGCTAGCCACCGAGGACGTCCAGATCCCAGGTGTCAGCGAGGACGGTGGCATCGACCTTGGTCCAATCCTGGACCTGCTTGACCGCGCCGTACTGGTCATCCGGGAGCCACTTGGCCTTCGCGGTGTCGGGAAGTTCGAGATCGCCGAGAACGTAGCGAATCGGCCGGGCGCCGAATTCGGCAAAGGCGGTCTGCGCTTCGTCGGTGAGGACGAATTCGAGCAGGAGTTTGGCCAGATCGGCCTTGGCGGTGTTGTAACGATTGATCATCAGCGCCGACGGCCCGTAGACGGAGACGCCGGGGATGACGACCGCCGTGTTGATGCCCTTCTCCTTGGCCGACGCGGCCCAGGCCAGGGCGTTGAAGTCGTACTTGATGGCGACGGGAATTTCGCCCTTCTCTAGATCCTGGAGACCTTCTTTCGGGGCGAACTGTGGAAGCAGGTTCTTCGCGAACGCGATTCCCGGATCGAGATTCTGCTCGTCTCCGCCATTGGCGTAGGCCCAGGCGAGGAACGCCACCGCGCCTTCACCGGCGGTGCGTGGATCGCGCATGCCGATCTTGCCGGTGAACTCCTCGGCGAGGAGATCGTCCCAGGTCTGCGGCACCGTCGCGATCACGTCGGTATTGACGATGATCGAGGGGACGCCGGTGAACGTGGCGACCCAGCCGCCCTTGGTGCCGCGCAGGTTGGCGGGGAGCGTCTCGGCATTGGGCGGCAGGTAGGGCGGCACGACGCCGGTCTTCTCGGCGATCGGGCCGTAGATGAGCCCGATGTCGGAGGCGACCGCGACCGGGTTGGCCTTCTCCGCGTCGTACTTCGTAATCTCCTCCATGGAGGTCATGTCGGTGTCGACGCGCTTGAGGTCGAAGGTGTACTTCTTGGCGAACGCGGCGAGAACGCCGCCGTAATTGGCCCAATCATCCGGCATGCCATAGGTCTGGAAATCCTTCGCCTGTTCGGCCGCCCTGGCGAGATCGGGCGGTCCGCTCCAGACATCGTCCGGCGCCGCGGCGCGGATCGATCGCAGCGCGCCGGCTGGCAGCGCCGCGCTCAACCCGAGCGCGCCCGCCAGTTGCATCGCCCGCCGCCGGGTGATCCCGCGTGTCGTCATGGTCTCGATCACGTTCGGTTCCTTTCTGTTCTCTCACGAATCGCAAAACCAGGATTCGGGCCTCGCCGCACGAGGTGAGGCCCGGCAGGCGACGCCCTGCGCGCTTACGCGGTGCGCACCAGCGGCGCGGGCTGCCCTGAGGAGAGGGTCGGGATCAGCGCGGGTGGAGCGTGGCGGATGCCGCGCACCTCATCCAGCACCCGCGCCTTGCACTCGGTGAAGCGGCGGGAGGTGTGATCCCGCGGCCGGGGCAGATCGACCCGCAGATCGAGCGCGATCTGTCCCACCGCGAGCACGATGATGCGGTCGGCCAGGGCGACGGCCTCCTCGACATCGTGGGTCACGAGCACCGCGGTAAAGCCATGCTCGGCCCAGACGCGCTCGATCAACCCCTGCATCTCCAACCGGGTAAGCGCGTCGAGCGCGCCGAGCGGTTCGTCGAGCAGCAGGGCGCGCGGCCGCGACGCCAGCGCTCGCGCCAGCGCGACGCGCTGCCGCTGCCCCCCGGAGAGGACCGCGGGCCAGTCACTGCCGCGATCGGCGAGACCGACTTCCGTCAACGCGGCGGCAGCCTCCTGCCGCCGCTCCCCCGGCAGGCCGAGGCCGACGTTGGCCAGCACCCGCCGCCAGGGGAGGAGGCGGGCGTCCTGGAACATCATCCGCACCAGCGGGCTGCCGGGTCGCGGTTCTTCGTTGGCGAGGGTCACGCTGCCGCTGGTCGGGGTCTCCAGTCCGGCGAACAGGCGGAGCAGGGTGCTCTTGCCGCAACCGCTCTTGCCGACGATGGCGAGAAACTCGCCCGACTCGACCGCCAGATCGACGCCGCGCAGGACCTCCCGCGCGCCGAACGATTTGGTGAGGGCGCGCGCTTGCAGCGGTACGCCGGCTTCAAACTTCTCCATCGATACGCTCTCCCGTGGGCGCGGTTCCGGACGCGCGGTCGTGACGATGACCGCCGTGCCGAAGCAGTCCCCGAAGCCTCTAACCTCTGGCATAACTGGGATGCCAGGCGAGGAGCCAACGCTCCAGACCGCGCGCCGCGGTATCGGCGACCTTGCCGAGCGCGGCGTAGAGCAGGATGCCCAGCACCAGCACATCGGTCTGCAGGAACTCGCGGGCGTTCATCGTCACGTAGCCGATGCCGGAGGTGGCCGCGATCGATTCCGCCACGATCAGGGTCAGCCACATGATGCCGAGGGCATAGCGCACGCCGACCAGAATCGAGGGGAGGGAGCCCGGCAGTACGACCTGGAGAAAGAGTTGCGTGGTGGAGAGGCCATAGGTCCGGCTCATCTCCAGCAGACCCTGATCGACGTTGCGCACGCCGTGATAGGTGTTGATGTAGATCGGAAAGGCGACGCCGATCGCGACCAGGAAGAGCCGTGCCGATTCCCCGATGCCGAACCAGAGAATCACCAGCGGAATCAGCGCCAGGTGCGGAATATTGCGGCCCATCTGGACGCTGCTGTCGAAGAGCCGGGCGCTCCAGGGAAAGAAGCCGTTGATCAGGCCGAGCACGAAGCCGAGCGTACCGCCGATCAAGAAGCCGAGTCCGGCTCGGCGGGCGCTGATCGCGACATCCTCGATCAGCGAACCGTCACGGAGCAACGTGGCGCCCGCCGCGATTACCTCGGATGGCGCGGGGAGCACCCGGGCGGAAATGACCCCGGTCATCGCAAGGGTCTGCCAGACCAGCAGGATGAGCGCGGGAACGACCCACGGGACGGTCTGGCGAACCGTGCGCTTGCCAAGTTCAGGTGTCCGCGGCAGGTTTGCCATGGCCTCAACTCGCGGCTTTGGCCAACGCTCCCGTTGGCCGTGGCCGTTCGGCGCTGGCGATGATCTCGCCGCCAAACGGACCATAGGGCGAGGCGCTGATCCCGCCTGTGGGATCGACCGCGGCCGGCTGCAGCCCGAGGCGGGGGAAGACCAGTTCGGCGAAGCGGTACGCCTCCTCGAGATGCGGGTAGCCACTCAGGATGAAGGTGTCGATGCCGACCTCGCTGTACTCGCGCATTCGCTCGGCAACCGTGTCGGCATCGCCGACCAGGGCCGTCCCCGCGCCGCCGCGAACCAGACCGACACCGGCCCACAGATTGGGGCTGATTTCGAGTTGCGCGCGCGAGCCGCCGTGCAGTGCCGCCATGCGGGCCTGCCCGTGCGAGTCCATCCGTGCGAAGACCTGCTGCGCGCGGCGCACCGTTTCGTCGTCGACGCGGCTGATGAGTGACTCGGCGGCCACCCACGCCTCGCGCTCCGTTTCCCGGACGATGACATGCAGGCGGATGCCGAAGCGCAGCGTCCGCCCCTCGGCCGCGGCGAGGCGGCGCACCGCGGCGATCTTGTCCGCGACCTGATCGGGAGGTTCACCCCAGGTCAGGTAGAGATCGACATGCTTCGCGGCGACGCGCTGCGCTGCCGGGGACGAGCCGCCAAAATAGAGCGGCGGATGCGGTCGCTGGACGCCGGGGATGAGCAGTTTGCCGCCGCGAATATCGAGGTACTTCCCGGCCAGATCGACGTTCTCCCCGGCCAGCTCGCGACGCCAGACGGTGAGGAATTCGTCGGTGATGTCGTAGCGGGCGTCGTGATCGAGGTGCAGCCCATCCCCGGCCAGTTCCACCGGATCACCACCGGTGACGACATTGACGAGCAGGCGGCCATTGCTGAGGCGGTCAAACGTCGCCGCCATGCGGGCGCCGAGGGAGGGAGACATCAGCCCCGGGCGGATCGCCACCAGGAACTTCAACCGGCGCGTGAGCGGGATCATGCTGCTGGCGACGATCCAGGCATCCTCGCAACTGACGCCGGTAGGGAGGAGCACACCCTGATAGCCGAGATCATCGGCTGCCTGGGCGATCTGCCGCATGTAGGCGTGGGTCGTGGCGCGGCCGGCTTCGGTGGTGCCGAGATAGCGGCCGTCGCCGTGGGTAGGGATGAACCAGAAGACGTTGGGTGTTTCAGGCATGGTCGAATACCTCTCGTGCTGGTACAGCGTGCGGGGGTGACGCGGCATGCCGCGCCACCGGAAAACGGCGCTGATCAGGTTCAGGCGGGATCGGCGATCAGCGTCGCGCTGGCGACGTCGATCTTCTTGGGAATCAGCCCGATGTCAAAGAAGAGATCGGCGAGTTTCTGCTGATCCTCGATGATCGGCTGGGAGAGGGGTTCGATGCCGTAGACGCGGCGTGCCTCGACCTTGAGCAGGATGGCCTCATCTAGCCCGGTCTCCTGCGAGATCAGTTTCGCGACCTCCTCCGGGTGGGTATCCGCCCAGGTGTCGGTCTCGGTCAGGGCCGTGGCGAGTGCTGCCAGGGCGTCGGCATGGTCGGTGGCGAAAGTCCGGCTGGCGAGATAGAAACTGCGGTTGGGGGTGCCAACGCTCTCGTCGGTGGCGATGGTGCGGGCGCCGCTGGCCGCTTCCTCGGCGGCGTAGTAGGGGTCCCAGATCGACCAGGCATCGACGCTGCCGCCTTCGAAGGCCGCCTTGGCATCGGCCGGTTGCAGGAAGACCGCTTCCGCGTCACCCCACTGCAGATCGGAGGTTTGCAGCGCCCGTACCAGCAGCGCGTTGGCGCTCGATCCCTTGGTGACGGCGACTTTCTTCCCTTTCAACTCAGCCGGGCTCTGAATCGGGGAATCGGGGGGCACGATGATTGCTTGCGTGAGTGGCGAGGGACGGGAGGCGAGGGCGTAGATCAGATCGGCGCCGGCCGCCTGGGCGAAGATCGGGGGCGGGGCGCCGGTGGCGCCGAAATCGATGCTGCCCGCGTTCAACGCTTCCAGCAGCGGCGGTCCGGAGGGAAACTCGTTCCAGGTGACGGTGTAGCCAAGCGTGCCGAGACGGTCTTCCAGTTCACCTTCCGCCTTGAGCACCAGGAGACTGGCCGATCCCTTCTGGTAGCCGATGCGGACCTCGCCACCGGCCAGTGCGCGCGAACTGGGAAGCGCTCCCACGAGTGGCGCCGCCGCGCTGGCGAGGGCGAATCCGAGAACGGCGCGGCGCGACAGCCGCGAAACAAAGGGGGAGTTCATACCGCAACCTCCAGGAGGACTGGCGCGCATTCCCGGCGCAAGCGAACTTCGGCTTCGAGGGCATCGAGCGCGACGGCCAGGCGGCCGCCAGCCGCCGTTTCGAGCCGGGAGAACCGGCGGCCATCGGAGACGAAATCGGTATCGACCAGGCAGACGCCGGGGAGTAGGGTGGTCGCGCCCAGCGCGGAAAGGACCGGCTTGAAGGCGTACTCGAGCACCAGCATGTGCGCCAGCGAGCCGGCGGTGGCGATCGGCAGGACCGTTTTGCCGGCGAAAGCATCGCCCGGGAGCAGGTCGAGAAACGACTTGAGCAGCCCCGAGTAGGAGGCCTTGTAGACAGGCGTGGCGACGATCACGGCGTGCGCCTGGGCGATGAGCGCGGCCGCGCGCTGGATGGCGGGATCGCCGGACTGGGCCCGCACCAGCGCCTCCGGCGGCAGATCGCGCAGGGTGATACCGGCGGTGCTCAACCCCCGGCGCGATAGGAGATCACGCGAGGTATCGAGCGCCGTAGCGCAGCGCGATGGGGCAGCCGGGCTGCCGGTGATGGTAACGACATCGATCATGACACCTCCATTGACGCAGGGCGAACACATCGGACCTAATGTCCACTAATCACGTGGACATTAGCGACATTACCAGTGGCGGGAGGATTCGTCAAGAGCGCCACCGGCGCCGTAACAGGTGAAATCGCGAGCAACGCGTGAGACTCGTTGTGCCCCGGACCCAGAACAGGTGGGATTTGACCGCCTGGGAAGCGCAGCTCCGGTGCCACCCCCGGATGGCACCATGCCGAGCCGCGGCGAAAAACTTCGGGCTTGGCCACGATCTCGGTCAACGCCGAAAACGCGACTGCGGTCGGGACGACGCGACCGCCGCGCGTTGCTGCTGCGGCAGGGAGGTTTACGGAATTCGGACCAAGACGTTCGCGTTTGCCCTGGTCCCTGGTGCGGCGAGCTCCTCGCCCATCGCAATCTGACAGGGGGAGGTACGATGAGATTCGGGCGATCCCTGACTCAAGACGCCGAACAGGCGGTCCAAGAGCCCCTCTCCCTCGCACAGGGAGACTCCTGCCTCCTCGGAGGGAGGCTTGAGAGGGAGGCCAGGGTGGGGATGAAGGCTCACGCGGCGATTCCCCTCTATTTCCTCGTCACCCGCCAAGCCGGGAGAAACGTTGGGGTGACGGCCAGCACCGCGAGTTAGCGGGAGTCAGCATCCGCCGTCGACAGGACGCGGGGTGCTGCCGTAGGGATTTCACCGCGTAGCGGTTGACAGCCCGGAATGGATGCTCGGGAAGAAATCGTCCGTTCACGTGCCTGGGGCGGGGGCCAGGCGATCGATGAGCGTTTCGTGTTCAACGCGGAGCGCCGCGTACTGCTGCTTGAGCAGATCGAGTTCCTCATCCGTCTCGTCTTCGGCGCCGATGATCGCGTTGTTCGCCGATTCGATCGCCCGGATGATCTCGTCCAGTTTGAGATGCACGGCCATGGCGTCACGGTTCTGGGTGTTCTGGATCAGAAAGACCATGAGGAAGGTGATGATCGTGGTGCTGGTGTTGATCACCAGTTGCCACGTTTCCGAAAACCGGAAGAACGGTCCACTCACCGCCCAGCCGATGATGAGCGCGAGCGCGGCGATGAACGTGAGGTAGTGTCCAGCCAGACTGGACGTCCGTTGCGCGAACTGCGTAAACCGTTGGCCCATGACTTGCTCTCCTCGATTTCAGCGGGCCTTACATCTGCACAACCGATAGAGACATTCGGGGTACGAGACGCGGTGAGCGAATAGCATCGCGCGTGCCACGCATGGCCGAGCGAGCGGGCCGACCGTTTCAATCGGACCGCCTGAGAAGTTGGCCGCTGCCGGCAGGGAGTGGAACATGGCGGACAGGATCGCGAGCATCGAGCCGGACGTCGTGATCGGCGTCGATATCGGCGGCACCAAGACGGCCCTCATGGCGTGGCAAGAGGCCACGGAGACTGTCCTGGCCCAGGAGACGTTCGAGACGCCGGCCGACGCCGGACCCATGGTGATGGTCGATGGTCTGGTGACGGGGATCGACGCGCTGCTGACGAATCTTGGTCGTGATCGCGCGCAGGTGCGCGCGGTCGGCATCGCTGCTCCCGGCCTCGTCGATGCCGCGGCGGGAATCGTCATTCACGCTGGCAATCTGACCGGCTGGAGCAAGGTGCCGTTGCGGGAGTTGATCGCGGGCCGCCTCGGGGTCCCGGTGGTGATCGAACACGATGCCGATGCGGCGGCGCTCGGGGAGCGCTGGCGTGGCGCCGCCGGGGAGTTCGAGACCTTCGTCTTCGTCGCGCTTGGTACTGGAGTCGGAGCGGGAATCGTGATCGATGGCCGGCTCTATCGCGGCGCGCACCTCGCCGCGGGCGAAGTCGGCGATATGGTGATGGGCCGCGCCTTTCTCGGACAGGAGCGGGGTGGTCAGGGCAACCTGGCGCACCTGATCGGAGGCAAGACGCTACGCCGCCGGGCGCGGCAGACCACCGGCGCCGAGTTGAGCGCGGCGGAGGCGATTGCGGGAGCCGATGACGACGAACGGCTCGCCGCCCTGGCGGATGAGGTCGCCGATTACCTGGCGATGTCGCTGATCGCGATTGCCGCGCTCCTCGATCCGGAGGCGATCATCGTTGGTGGCGGTACCGCCGAGGCGGGGGAAGATCTGCTCGATCCGGTGCGGGAGCGGTTACGGCGGGAGGCCGCCGCGCCGCCGCTGCTGATCGCCTCGGCGCTCGGTGCGGAGGCTCAACTCTACGGCGCGGTGTACGCGGCGCTCCATGCTGATACGGAACAAACTGATGTGGAGTCCGGTCCGGATGAGTAACCGCCTGCCATCCCGATTGTCGTTAGCAGATCAGGGGAGGTGCCGGTCGTGCCGACTCAGGTCGCGTGGAAAGAGGAAATCCTTTTGTCACCATTGACAGCATTCGATGCGGATGTCTCAGGGCGAGTTGGGCTGTCGGATGCGGCCGATGGTCCTTGTAGCCAAGTGGCACAAGACGATTGTGGAGAGGCAATCTTTTTCAAGGCAAAAGAAAACCCTCAACTCGTCACCTATGTTGCCACAGGGAGAGGACCTGAGGGAATAGATGCACAATGTACTACGTAGCGTAGAATGCGCGCAAGGTGCTTGCGAGGGTTGAATGATCGATCAGTTTGTATCTGAGCTGAAACTCGGTCTGTCTGACCCAAGACTCGAACGTTACCGCCGTCCAGCCGAGGCCAGCGACCTGGACATGCTGATCAATTACTACTGGAATATGGCCCTGGCTGACTCCCTTCATTGCTCGCTGGCGGTCGTAGAGATTCTCCTGCGCAATTCAATTCACAACACCCTCAGCCGATTCTTCGGACGAGCCGATTGGTATGACGGTACAGGGCTCCTCGATGACAACCAGGTCGAAGACATCGCCAGGGCCAAATACAGTATCGAAACACACAAGCGGACGCTGACACCGGCGCGGGTAGTCTCCAAACTGACATTCGGTTTCTGGGTAACGCTCCTGTCGAGCAACTACAACGACCGATTTTGGCGACCCGCATGCAACGCCAATCTAAAGTCGGCATTTCCCCATGCTCCAGCCCAGAGGCGGCGCAACGATATACAGGCGAAGTATACAGGCGAAGTACTACAGCGCGAACAGCCTACGAAATCGCGCCTTTCACCATGAGCCACTCTTTGATCAGAGGTCACTGCTCGAAGATTACCGTCGCTGCTACGAAGGGATCGAATGGATCGATCCGACGATGGTGGCCAAGACACAGCTTGTTGATCGGTTTCCAGACGTACATACACATGGTCGGGTAGCCGTCGAGCAAACGCTCAAGGCGTACTTCGGCATCACCTGACCCCATACAGGCTTGGAAGACATCAGCCGTCTGCGAGTGGCAGGCGCATGGTAAAGACGCTGCCCTCGCCAACGCGGCTCTCGACGCTGATGGTCCCGCCATGTTGCGCGGCGATCTGGTGGACCGCGGCGAGACCGATACCGGAGCCGTGAATGAGGCCGGCGACGTTGCCGCCGCGCCGGAAGCGGCCGAAGATCGACGGCAAATCATCGGCGGGGATGCCGACCCCCTCGTCGGCGACGGAGACCACGGCCCAGGAATGGGCGTCCTGATCCTCCTCCCGCGTGAGCGTCACCGTCACCGCACTGCCGCCGGGGCTGTACTTGATCGCGTTGCTGAGCAGATTGTCGATCGCGCGGGCGAGGCGTGCCCGATCCCAGGCGCCGATCAGCGGCTCGGGTGCGATCAGGTTCAGGGTGTGGCGCTCGGTGGTGCCCTGATGCTGGGCCACGGCCACGGCCGCGGCGGCGAGGGCGACCAGATCGACCGGGGCGAGCCAGAGTTCCAGCGGTTGGCCGAGCCGAATGCGAGCGGCGTCGATCAGTTCATCGAGCATGCCGTTGGCGCGCATGGCGGCAGCGGCGATCTCCGCCAGATCGGCGTGCAGCATGTCGCGATCGACCGCGTCCCGGCCGAGACGGCGGTCGAGCAATTGGGCACGGCCGATGATTGTCCCGAGGGGATTGCGGATGTCGTGCGCGACCGCATCGAGAAAATCCGCGCGCTCTTCCTCGGCCCGCTGCCGGTCGGTGACGTCTCGGTTCGCTTCCAGCACCAGCCCATGCCCATGTTCGCGCAGGAGTTGATGCCGGGATTCGACCGTCAACCGGTGCCCCGACTTGTGCGTGTGTTCGACGATTCCCTCCCAGATGCCGTCGCGGGTGAGCGCTTCCAGGAACATCGGCAGACCGGTGGGATGGATAGTGCGCAGCAGTTCATGACTGAGGCGTCCCAATGCTTCCTGCTTGGTAAACCCGTACAGCCGCTCCGCACCCCGGTTCCAGTAGGTGATGGGGCCGTTCCATTCCCAGGCGAAGATCGCGTCGTAGGCATGATCGAGAAGAAAGGCCTGTCGCTGGAGTTCGTCTTCCACGAGGCGGCGACTGGTGACATCGACCGCGGAACAGATAATCCCGGAGACTTGGTCCCCCACGTCAAACACCGGATCGACCGTGAGGTCGAAAATGCGGGACCGTCCAGCGACTACGAGGGTTACCTCGGTACGAATAGAGATGCTCGTCTCGAGGACGTCGCGTTTGATCGTTGTCAGCACCTGCGCGGTCGCGGCCGGCAGGAGGTCGTCGTCGGTCCTGCCGATGACATTCCGTTCCACGAAACTCCCGGCGGGATTGACGATCCAGGTGTAGCGGAGGTCACGATCCTGTTCGAACACGGTGACCGGAGAGTTGGCCAGCGCCGCGCGAAAGCGGAGATCATTGAGACGCAACTGCCGCTCCAGCCGGTCGCGCTCGCTCATGTCGCGAAGGGTTGAAAGGAACGTCCGGACGGGCGATCGGGTGAGAACGGTTGCCGCGGCTTCCACCGGGATGAGCGTTCCGTCCTTGCGACGTACCTCGAGTTGACCCCGCCAGAAACCCTGCGCCATGAACCGGGCATACTCCGCCTCGGTCCATCCGCGATCTCTCGAGACAATGTCAGGAACACTCAGGATGTACAACTCGTCGCGGGTGTAGCCGAGGAGCGCTTCGGCAGCGGGATTGGCATCCAAATAGTGGCCGTTCTCATCGGCGACAAGCATCGCATCCGCGGCCGCTGCAAACAGTCCGCGCGAATCGAGGAAGGATGCGGTATTCCAGTCAAACGGCGTGATCCGGACGGACTCATCCGGGAGAGAGTCCGGAGCATCGAGATGCTGCGCGGCAGGGCGAGGCGGGTTGCTGCTCACGCCGCTATCTTACTCTTGTTTGTGACGGTCTCATATGGGCGCGGCCACCACCGATTGGCATCCCGTTTCGGGCCCATCGGCGAGTGAGGCCAATATGTCGCGATATCGCGATTCGGCGGGAATCTGTCCCGCCTGAACGCGAGGTGAACGGAGAAACACCATGCGCATCGGAGTGACATTTCCCCAGACCGAGTTTGGCAACGACCCCGTTGCCCTGCGTGACTACGCGCAGGCGGTGGAAGGTTTGGGCTACACCCATTTCCTGGCATACGACCACGTTCTCGGCGCTGATACCTCGGTGCGGCCGGACTGGAGTGGGCCGTACACCTCGCGCTCGCCCTTCCACGAAATCTTTGTCCTGCTCAGTTATGTGGCGGCGGTGACGACCTCACTCGAACTGGTAACCGGGGTGGTGATCTTGCCGCAGCGGCAGACGGCGCTGGTCGCCAAGCAGGCGGCGGCGGTCGATGTGCTGAGCGGCGGACGATTGCGGCTCGGGGTCGGGGTCGGCTGGAACGCGGTCGAGTACGAGGGGTTGGGCAAGGAGTTCGCCAACCGGGGGGAACGGAGCGAGGAGCAGATCGACCTGCTGCGCGCGCTCTGGAGCGAGCCGGCCATCACCTTCGCCGGGCGCTGGGAACAGATTCCGGCCGCCGGCATCAACCCGCTGCCGGTGCAGCGCCCGATTCCGATCTGGATCGGCGGCTATGTCGAGGCCACACTGCGCCGGGTGGCGCGAATGGCGGACGGCTGGTTCCCCTGGCGCGAGCCGGACGAGACGATGCGGGCGGCGGTGGCGCGGTTGCATCAGTACGCGCGCGAGGCGGGGCGCGATCCCGCGACCATCGGCCTGGAAGCGCAACTGAACGTCGGCCGGGGCACGCCGGAGGAGTGGCGCGCGTTCCTGGCCGGCTGGCGCGCACTCGGCGCCAGCCACTGCTGCGTCAGCACGATGGGCAATGGCTTCACCTCGCCAGAGGAGCACCTGAGGGCGCTTACCCGCGCCGCCGCGGAACTGAGCGTGGGTGATTCCTGAACTGGCACAACCCGGCGCGACCATGGAACCCATCGTCGCCGTTGATGCACCGGGCGATCGCCACGGGGCGAGGGTTTGTCGGAATTCAGGGCGGCTGCCAGCGGTGGTTGTTGGCGCTGGAATCGTGAACCGACGGAGATGGCTCACCGGAAAGGCTATGCTTCCGGCACGGTAACCGCCGCGTTTTTGATGCACTTATGGGGTGGCTGCTCGGGCGACAGGCTCACCCCGACATGATCGAGACAAGTGGAATACGTCGACTCTTCGGCGAAGAAGGGTGCGTGACCGCGACTTGGGGGTGAAATGGACGAGAAGCGGACCAGTGCCCAGCCACGGTTTCTCCACAGCGGCGCGACCCGCCGCCGCGCCTTGGCCTTGTTGGCCCTCGCCACCGGGTTTCGCTCGGCCGCGGCGGCGAAGAAGAAAAGGACGTGCAAGGACTGCTGCGGGGAGGATGGGCGCCGCTGCACGCAGGCCTCGTCCACGTGCAAGGCGAAGAACTGCCTGAGGGGGACCGCGCCGTTTACGGTCGAGGCGCGGTGGAGCACACTGGATAGTCAGCATAGGACCTTTCTGTTCGTGCCAAATGTGGCACGAGCAACCAAGGTTTCGCCGTACATCAACGATATGTGTACCGCTGAGGCAAGTGGTTGTGAGCAGGATGTCTACCCATTCACGTGTGTGACTGGCTCGCTGGATTCCGGCAACGAGACCACCACGATCCGCAAGACGATCCCCGGCACGTACGAATTCTGGATCGAGACGGGCCCTCCGCGGCCGAAAGGGGATCTGGTGGTCACGCTGCGAGACGCCAAGGGGGTGATCCGCGTCTGGACCAACCCGCTCGTGCAAGATGTTGATCGCAAAGGCTGGCATGTATTCGATCTGGACGGGAAGACCGGCAGCGTGATTTCGATCGACGAGGTCATCGGTCGAGGTCAATTGGGCGTCGGATTGCTCCCGGCTGCTGCTGTTCAATTTGGTACCGAGAAGAATGTCTGCCCATGAGCCGGAAACGCCCTGAGTGAGGCGGGGGCGGTCCGGCCGCAGTCTCGGTCGCGATCGTCGATCGGGTGATCGGCCCTGCGCTTGACAGCGCGGAGCGAGGCGCTAGAGTGAACGGGCTGAATCCTCGCCTCTGCCTGCGATGACGCAAGCCGCGCATTCTGGCGCCAGAGATCGGGCGCAACCGGCAAGGACACCACGATGACACACAGATCGTTCGACCGCTTCGCGCCAATCCTGAGCGGCGTTGCCCACCGGCGCACGACGATCCTCACCGCGCTCGGCGGGATCGCTGCCGCGGTGACCGGGACGGGGATGTTGCCCGAGGAGACAACGGCCAAGAAGCGGCGCTGCCGCAATCGGCTGCAGTCGTGCGGCGGCAAGAAGAAATGCTGCGACAGCGGGGGACCGAACGCCTGCCGCGAGTATCCGGGCACGAACTGCCCAGCGCTCACCGGCAAGAAGTGCTGCGGTCTGGAAGGGGCTCGCTGCACGCGACAGGACCCGCCCGGCGTTCACTGCGAATGCTGCGACGATCTCTTCTGCAACCTGGAAGGCCGCTGCCAGTCAGAGCCCACGTAGGTCCGGCGCGACGTTCGTTGTGCGCTCGAATCCTCCTCCGAGCCCCGGCTGCGTGAGGTTACCCCTTGTCACGCCGCCAGAACCGCCGGGGTCGCGAGGCGTGGCGGCGTGGCGGGTGATCCTGCGCCCGCAGGTAGTCCGCGATGGCATCTCGCAAATCCTCGTACCCGTCCACTGCCTCGAAGCGGGCGAGGCGGGTGCGGAACGCCGCCAGGTGGACGGGCCCGCTGCCATGGTCCAGCACCTCTCGCAGCAGCGCCGGATCGATCCGCTGCGGCAGGGTGGGGCAATCGGCCAGGATGCCCATCTGCAATAGATCGATCGCGGTGCGCAGGCACTTGAGGCAGCGTCCGCAGTTGTAGCCCCGGCCGGCCCAGGGACAGACGCGGAGGGTCTCTCGCACCAGGGGATCGCGGACAATCAGCCTGGTCTTCTCGATGGTGTCTCGTTCGCAGCCGTCGTGGATGACGGTCAGGGACTCGGTGGACCAGAGCGGATCGAGCAGCGGGTGGCTACCCCAGGGATAGAGCGTGGCGTAGGTGGCCGATGCCGCGATAGTCACGCGTTCCAGGAACATGCCGAGCGCGAGCGCGACGCTGGCCAGGGCGCCGCCATGATGCATCGGCCACGGCGCCAGCCGTTGTCCTTCCTGGCGGATGTTGGTGCTGACCGGGAGGAGGGTCTTGCCGCGCTCCGCCGCGACGCGAACCAGGTTCGCAAACAGCGCCGAGGGAAAGACCTCGTCCCAACCGTCGTGCGCGGTGTCGATGCCGTCGATCGCGATCAGATGGGAGATCGTCTGGCCGTCCCCGGGATGCTCCTGTTCGTTCGCGAGCAGGTTGTAGAACGAATCGACGCCGAGCGAGAAGAAGAGTCCCTGCGCGGACGTTGCGGTGTCGGTCGGAAGAGGAGCCGTCCTTGGCATGGCCTCGACCGCGACCGGCGTGGCGCGGCGGTCGAATGCGGCGTAGATCGCCTGGATGTCAGGCAGGGCCTCCAGCAGACGCCGTGAGACCGGGACGGGAATGACCAGACGCTCAGCAGCACGCATGGCCGGATAGAGGAGGGCGGCAAGCCAGGGATCGCCGTTGTCGGCACGCAGGTACGGGAGGCACCAGCGCGGGTAGCGATACCAGAGCGTGAACGGAGCAAAGCCTTCGGCGTCGTCCGCGTCCCGATCGCCACTGACCAACCCCTGCAAGGCAGCGTGCGTATCGGCCACGGTGACCGAGATGTCCGTTACACGCATGCGGTCGCTCCGAATCGGGTCGCTCCGGCTTGGGAGACAACGCCATGGCAAGTGTCATCCAAACAGATTCGTCGTGCTGGCTGCGGAGCGGTAGACCATGATCGCGGACCGGCCAGGATTGGCACAGAACATGCATCGCGTTTCCGTCAGGACGTGTCGCGGACACGACCGAGACCGAGGGAGGGAGCGCTAATCTGGCGGCATTGCTGCCGTCGCTACCGAACCAGGTTGCAAATTCGGCATGGAGATATCACAATACGCGCATATCGACTTGGAACGACTGGGTTCGCCCAGACGTTGAAAGGGTATAGGGACCTCGGCCGTTCGGGCGCCGCCTCGCCCCCGGTCTGCACCCCAGACAACCTCTTCTGACTTCCTCAGCTGATCCTCATCCGGTGGCGAGAGCGGCGCCACCGGCAGCTACCCCCCCCGCTCGCTCCCCAGTCGCCATTCCACCAACCCTTGCTCGCCCCGCTCGCCAAGATGCCTTCTTGTATCTCGTTGACGATCGATCCCCGTTCACGAACTTGCAGTGCGCACGATGTGTCATTCCGCGGAACGAGGAATCTCGCCGTTCATCATCGCCTGCCGACGTGCCGAGATCCCTCCTTCGTCGGGACGACACCCATGCCGCTCGTTGGAACGACGCAACGGTTGCACTGTGTTGCATGCGCCTGCGAGGTGCAGGAGCACCTGCGCTGGAGAGGCAGACGAAACGGCGGCGGCGCATCCGCATCCGCCTCCGCATCCGCGTGGCACCGTCTCTTCCCTATCCATGATTGCAAAGGCCGCGGAACCAGAAGATGAGACGAGGCGTTCGATGTGTGACAGGCGGTAGACTCTGTTCCGCCCTGTCGTGGCGGATACGGGTTCTCGCGCCGCCTCTCACGAACACGCCCTGAAGGAGAAAGACTCGATGCCAATCGTCGCGGTCGCGCTCTTCGCGCTGCTCGGGTTCTTCGCGCCACTACGGCAGGCCACCCCGACTCCGGAGACCGGCGAGATTCCTCCGGTGCTCTGGGAATTGACCGCGATGACGCCGGCTGGCGGGGAAGAGACGGCGATCGCCGATCCGACCCGCTATAACGTCCAGTTCCTGCCCGATGACAAACTCGCCGCCAAGCTCGACTGCAATCGCGGCGCGGGGGGCTACACCATCGAGGATGGCGTGCTCACGATCGGCCAGATGGCGACCACGATGGCACTTTGCGAGCCGGACTCGCAAGCGAACGACTATCAACTGATCCTGCAGGCGGTTACTGCCTACGAGTTCGACGCCGATGGCAACCTGATCCTCAGCGGCGATGACGGCAGCCTGCGCTTTCGTCCAACGCTGACCGCGGTGGTCTGGGAGTGGCAGGAGTTCGTCGGGGGTGATGGGGCGGTGGTGACCCCGGACGATCCGGCTCACTACGCGATCACCTTTCTCGACGAGGGAAAGGTGGCGATCCAGGCCGACTGCAACCGCGCGTTCGGTTCCTGGAGTGCCGACGACGCCAGGATCGACATCACGGTTGGCGGGGTGACCAAAATGGCCTGCCCGGAGGGGTCGCAGATGGACCGCTTCCTGCGCGATCTCGATGACGCCGGTTCCCACGTCTTCCGCGACGGCCATCTCTTCCTGGCGCTGCCGATCGACAGTGGCATCCTCGAATTTGCCCCTCGCTTCGTCGCACCCGAGAAGGCAACCCCAGCTACGGGATAGCGCGTTCTAGAAGCGCAAGTCGCCGAAATGGGGAAGCAGAGTGATGTCCTCGGCAATCGCCAGGGGCAATCCCAGACGAGCGCAGTTTCTGATTTACGGGGCTGCTGAATAGTAAATTGCTTTCAGGGCGCAATCGATAGAGTTGACACGACAAATCCTTTCCTCAGTAAGCCCATCTCACGCAATGGGGCGTCTTGAGACACCACTCGATCCGTGCGATCCTTGGCAATCGTCAATCCCCAAGTTTCTCGCATTCCCGCGAGGATCTTGGGGTTTTTTCTTGCCGCTGCAACCGGCTTGTACGGCACGGCCCGTGATACCGAATCCAGATGAACACTTGAGTGATTCTTCGCGGTCCACCTCGGTCGCGGGCCCCTCGCCCCGCGCACGGGGGACTCCTCCCTCCGGGGAGGGAGGCTCGGGAGGGAGTCAGGGTTGGGGTGCTATGAAAAACTCCGCTGATGCCCAGAATTGCCTAGGTTTTTCATGCCGCGGTGGTGCCGCTTGCGGCATGAGACGTGAGGGGCGACATCGGCAAAGCGACACTGATCACCCGGATTCCGTATGATCCCGAACCCAGATGAAGCCTTCCGATTTCACCTCGACCGGTGATGCCGCAAACCCCTCTCCCGCGCACGGGAGAGGGGCTGGGGTGAGGGCGAGCGCCGCGCTGATTCGCTACTCTTACCCGGTGATTCCCTGGCGCTAACTCGCCAACAGCTTCGCCTTCGCGGCGGCGAATTCCTCGTCGGAGAGGATGCCCGCTTCCTTGAGCTGGGCCAGTTGCTGCAGGTGGGCCATCATCGTCCCCGGCGCGCCGAGCGCGGCGGTTTCCGCTTGCTGTGCCTGCATGGCGGCCAGTTGCTGCTGCATCTGCGCCACCGCGTCCTGCTGCTGCTGGGCGGCCGCGGCTTCCGCCTCCTTGGCGGCCTGAGCCGCGGCTTGCTGCTGCTGCGCCGCGGCCGCCTTGGCCTGACCCGAGGCCGTGACCTTGTTCGAGACGGCGGTTGCCGTGCCCGCCACCACCGCGGTGCGGGCCATCGTGGACATCACCCCGGGGCCACCACGTCGTCGCATCATGATCGTCTCCTCCTGTCGCTTATTCCATCGCCGCCGTCGCGCGCTCGATTTCCTCGATCACCACCCGCGGAATGCGCTCGTTCAGCACCACCTCGCCGCTCGCCTGCCGCACCGCGTCGGCGAAGCGCGCCGCCCAGGTGTTCTCGAAGAGCACCACACCCGCCGAGGAGTTGTTCTCCAGCAGTTCGCCGAGTTGGTAGACGTCGTCCTCGCTGAGCAGTTCCGTCGTCGCGGTGACGAGGGGTTCGAACTGCCCCGCCAGATCGGGGTCGAGATCGCTGAATTCGTAGAGGGTGAGATTCCCCTCGCTATCGCGGGACATCAGCATCAGATCGACAATGCTGACCGTGCCGCTCTCCACCAATTCCCGGATCGCCGGCAGGATTGCGCCGGTAAATGTGCTGCCGGGGAACTTCACCACCAGCAGTTCGACGGGACCGAGAGCCATCAGGACCTTCCTTTCCGCTTTACCTACAACGGCCACCAGACCGGGACCAGAAATACCGCGACCAACAGATAGAGCAGCATCACGGGCAGGCCGAATTTGACGTAATCGCCAAATGTGTACCCCCCCGGACCCATCACCATCATATTCGCCGGAGTCGCCACAGGAGTCATCAGCGCCGCCGCCGAAGCGACATTGACGCACATCAGGAGGGGAAGGGCGGAGATGCCTGACTCGGCGGCGACGGAGATCGCGATCGGGATGAGAATCAGGGCAGTCGCCGTATTGCTGATCAGTTGTCCCATCACCGCGGTGATGACAAACAGGCCGAGTAGCAGCAGATAGGGGCCGCCGCCTCCGGCCAGACTGACGATCGTGCTGGCGAGCAGATCAGCCGCGCCGGTCTGGGTGATCGCGGTCGAGAGGGGAATCATCCCAGCGACCAGGATCAGGGTGGTCCAGGCGAGCGAGCGCTGCGCCTGCTCGACGCTGATAACACCTAGCAGCACCATGGCGATCGCCGCGATCAGCGCCGCCGCGGCAGCCGGAATGACGCCAGTGGTGAGCACCAGCACCATAGCGCCGAGTACCACCAGGGCCGGTATGGTGCGTGTGCCAATCGGCACCGCCTGACGGCGCACCGCGTCCGGGGCATCGACGATGACCACTTCCGGGTCGCGGGTGTGAAGATCGAGCGCATCCCACGTCCCACGCAGCAGGAGCGTATCGCCTCCCCGCAATGTCACCGCGTGGGGGCCGAGATCCTCACCCTGCCGCTGCACCGCGAGGATCACCAGTTCTCCGCTCTCGGTAATCATGCCGGGAAAGACCTGCTCGCCGGCATAGCGCGAGCGCGGCGTGACGATCACCTCGGCCACCCCGTAGTTCTTCCCGATGAGGGCTGGCGTGCCCTCGGGAGCATCGTCGTCCGTCATGCCCGCGAGGGCATGCTGCGCCGCCAATGCCTCGACGCTCGCGCGGGGACCACTGACGACCAGCACATCGCCTGCTGCCAGTCCGCGCGATCCGATCAGGGCGCCGCGTTCGTTGTGGGTGCCGACGATGCGTACTCCGGCAAACGGTTGCAGATCGATCCCGTTGCGCATCGCGCCGATCAACGGCGAATCGGGCAGGATGCGCAACCGGCTCACCGCTTCCTCGCCGATGTACTGCTGGAGCAACATCTGGGGGAGTTGACTGAGATCGCGCGGCAGGGTCTTGGCGGCGCGGTCGGGGAGGAGTTTCGCCCCAAGCAGCACGACGATCAGGATCGTGCCCGCCAGGAGCGGCAACCCCACCCGGGCGAACTCGAAAAATCGCAATTCGCCGAAACCCGCATCGGCGGCCGCCTCGGAGACGAGGACGTTGACGGGGGTGCCGGTCAGCATCAGGAGCGAGCCCGCGTGCGCGGCGTAGGCGAGCGGCAGGAGCAGGAGCGAGGGCCGCATCCGCTGCCGCACCGCTAGGATCACCACCATTGGAATGAGCGCGGCCGCCGCGCCATTGGGGGTGATCAGGGCCGAGAGGAGCGCGCCAACGGCCATGGTAAAGACGATCAACCGGCCGCGGTTGTCACCGGCACGCTGCGCCAGTTGCTGCCCGGCCCAGGTGGTGATCCCGGCGGCATCGAGCGCCTCGGCGACGACCAGCAGCGAGCCGATCAGCACCACCGTTGGCGAGCCGAACCCGGCGAGCGACTGCTCCAGCGTCAGCACGCCAGTGGCCCACAGGGACAACGCCACGCCGAGCGCGACAATGCCGACCGGCAGCCGGTTCCAGATGAAAAAGACGACGGCGATGACGAGGATCAGCAGGGTGATCGTGAGATCACTCATGCCGAATTCCACGCGTCACGGGGGATCCCGTGTCAGGAGGAGAGACGCCGTCGCCGGGGAAGCGGGCTTCGCCCCTACGGAATGCCGCGACGTAGGAGCGTCGCCCGTGTCGCCCATCTGATCTCCACCGCCCGAATTGGCGGTCCGACGCCGACCTCCCTGAACCGGCTCGCTCCACCAGCAGGGTGCCTGTTCCGGGCGTCCGCATCAACTGGCGAAGACCGGATACCCCGGACCGACCGGGATGCCGAGCAGATACCAGATGACAAACAGGATGATCCAGGCAATAAGCACGATGAAGGTGTAGGGCAGCATCAGGGCGATGATCGTGCCCAGGCCCGCCTTCTTGTCGTACTTCTGCGCGACCAGCACGATGAAGGGGAAATAGACCATCAGCGGCGTGATCACATTCATCGGCGAGTCGCCGATGCGGTAGGCGGCCTGGACCGTCTGGGGCGCCACCCCGAGGCGGATGAAGAGGGGCACGAAGATCGGCGCGAAGATCGCCCACTTGGGGAGCGCGGCGGGAATGATGATGTCCAACAGGGCGATGATCAGGATCAAGCCAATAAGTAGCACGATTTCGTTGACGTTGGCCGATCCGAGCAGGTTCGCCAACCAGCCGGCGATGACATCGGGCATATTGGTGTAGTTGAAGTAGGCGATGAACTGGCTGATGACCAGCAGCACCAGCACCAGCCCGCCCAATCCGGCGAAGGTCTTGGTGACGGCGGCGACGATATCGACGCTCGATTTGATCGTGCCCGCGCCACGGCCGTAGCCGATCCCCGCGCAGAGGAAGACGAGGGTGATGATGAACACGAGGCTGTCCATGAACGGGGTGTTGCCGACGATGCCGCCGGTTTCCGGATCGCGCAAGGGGGCGCCCGGCGGCAGCGTGATCAGCAACACGATCGCCACGGCGGCGAGGAACCAGCGCAGCGCGCCGCTCAGGCCACGCGCTTCGGCGGCCTCGTCAACGGCGGGGGCATCCTCCGGCGTGGGAATCTCGGGACCGCCCTCACCCGGCGCGTGCCCCAGTGCCGCTTCCGGCTGATAGACCCCCAACCGTGGTTCGATCATCCGCGTCGTCACGATTGTCGCCACCACGGCCATGGCCACGGTGGAAACGACATTGAAGAACCAGTTGGCGGTGATGGTGATCGGTTGACCGACTCCGGCGATGCCGATCGCCTCGTTCGTCATCTCCGTCAGCATCGCATCGAGTGGGGTGAAGAGGATATTGACCGAGAAGGCGACGCTGACCCCGGCGAAGGCGGCCGCGACCCCGGCGATCGGGTGGCGCCCTACACTGAGAAACGCCGCCGCGCCAAGGGGAATGAGGATCAGGTAACCGGCGTCGGTGGCCACGCTGGAGAGCCCGCCGACGAGGACGATGACGAAGGTCAGAAGCGAACCAGGCGTCACCGCGACCAGTTTCCGGATGAGCGCCGCCATCATCCCCGCTTCCTCGGCGACCCCAACGCCGATCATCGCGACGAAAATGACGGAGACCACGCTGAAACTGGCGAAGTTGCCGACAAAGGAGGTGAAGAGAAAGCGGATGCCTTCGATCGTGAGGAGACTGCGGATGGAAACGGTGACGTCCTTGACCTCGAAATCGTCGATCGGCAGCAGGTTGGCGTTGCCGAGCGGTTCCATGGTGCCGCCTACGTAGGTCTGCTCCGTCGCGGGGGGCATGACCGGCACCATCTTCTGCTCGGTCACGCTCACCCCGAGGGCGGCGAGGATGGCCGAGAGGACGATGACCAGCACGATCAGGTAGACGAAGATGATGACCGGATGCGGAACCTTGTTGCCGACCCGCTCGATGCCGTCGAGGATTTTCTGCATCAAGGTCCGCTTTTCCCCAGGCATCGCCGGGGCCGCTGCTGCACTCATCGTCAACTCCGTCTTGATCGTGAACGAGATGTTTCGTAGTGTAGCGAATCTTCGCCAAATGTTCTGTCGTTATGAGTTGGAGTCGCCCTGGATCGGGTCACCTTGGCTCTCTCCTCGGGAACTGGACCCGATCAGTTTCATCCAGGGACAGGTGAGGGTCCGGGCTTGTCAAGAGCCTGAGCGAAGGGAGGCCCCATTCTTGATGATCGACCTTCCGGTCATGAATGGGGGCGACGCAAGTGGCGCCCCGCGATTCCCCACCGGCGCATATCGTGTTGGCTAGTCGCCACCGGTGAGCCTCTCTTCGCCCCACAACCGCGCGAGTTCGACGCACATCGCCGTGGCCCGGGCCATATCCTGGATGCTGATCCACTCCAGTGGTCCATGGAAGTTCTGCATTCCGGTGAAGAGGTTCGGAGTGGGAACCCCCATCTCGGTCAGCCGCGAGCCATCGGTTCCGCCCCGCGTCGGGTGAAAGAACGGCTCGGTCCCCGCATTGGCGCAGGCCTGGCGCGCCAGTTCCACCGGACGCATGTCGTTTTCGAGCCAGTAGTGCATGTTGCGATACTGCGGGGTGATCTCACAGGTAATGCGGGAGCGCGGCTCCGTGGCCTGGACCGTGGCGCAGACCTGGCGCAGCAGTTCGCCGTGGTGCTCGAGACCATCCCGCTCGAAATCGCGCAGGATGAACTCCATCTTGGCGGCGGCGGCGTTGCCGCCCATCTGATAGAGGTGAATGAAGCCGTCCCGGCCCGCGGTCGTCTCGGGCGTGCGGGTGACGTGGGGGAGGGTCATCGCGATCTTGGCCGCCAGGTGCAGCGCGTTGACCAGCACGTCCTTCGCCTGGCCGGGATGGGCGGAGACCCCCTGGATCCTGACCGTTCCCTTGTCGGCGGAGAAGGTCTCGTAGACGATCTCGCCCGCTTCCGCGCCATCGAGGGTGTAGGCAACATCAGCCCCGAGGTCACCCGGCAAATCAGGATGAACGCCGCGCCCGATCTCCTCGTCCGGGGTGAAGCAGACCCGGACCGGGCCGTGCCCGAGCTCCGGGTTGCTGAGGAGATGGCGGGCCAGGGTCATCACGATCGCGACCCCCGCCTTGTCGTCCGCGCCGAGCAGCGTATCGCCACTGGTGGTGACGATGTCCTCGCCGATCTTCCGGGCCAGATAGGGAAATTGGCTGGGGGAAAGGACCAGATCGGCATCCCTGGCATAGTGGATATCGCCCCCATCGTAGTTGGCGTGCACGACCGGCTCGACCCTGCTGCCGCTGAACCCCGGCGAGGTATCGACGTGGGCGAGGAACGCGACCGTGGGCGCGGCGCTGCTGTTCGTAGCCGGAATCGTCGCCAGCACCGCGCCGTAATCGGTCAGGCGCACGTCCTCGGCGCCGATCTCGTCCAGTTCGCGCACCAGCAACCGCAGCAGATCGAACTGCTTTTCGGTGCTGGGCGTCGTCGAGGATCCCTCATCGGCGGTGGTGTCGATGCGGGCGTAGCGGATCAGCCGCTCCTGCAATTCCTGGTCAAATGTCGTGGCCATTGCTCATCCTCGCCGACTTGCCGACTTGCCGTCTTGCCGACTCGCCGTCTCTCGCCACTGAGGCAAAGAGATTCAATCCCAACTCCTCGGAGAGGAACCGGGCCGCGAGTTGTCCCTTGACGCTGTTGCCCGCGCTGTCGAGAGGCGGCGCGAAGGTGCCCATGCCGCCCTTCCCCGGCGCAACGGTGATGATCCCCCCGCCGACGCCGCTCTTGCCCGGCAGGCCGATATCGTAGAGCCAATCGCCGGAAGTTTCGTAGAGGCCAGCGGTGGCCATCACCGCCAGCACCCGCTGGCAGACCGCGCCGTCCACCACCCGCTCGCCCGTCACCGGATTGACGCCGCCGTCCGCGAGAGTCGCCGCCATCACGGCCAGATCGCGCGCGGTCACCGCGAGGGAACTCTGCCGGGTATAGAGATCGACGGCCGTCTCCGGATCGCAGCCCAGCCGGCCGTACCCTTCCAGCAGGCGGGCGATTGCCCGAT
>JAXLWU010000046.1:0-28464 GCA_046328335.1 Thermomicrobiales bacterium | reverse complement strand
CTTTATCGGGCGCCGTCCCGTCGCCGCCTTTGGCAACTCCACCGGCGATCAGCAGATGCTGGAGTGGGCCAACGGCGGCGACCGCGCCATGCTGATGATGCTGGTCTATCACGACGATCCCGTCCGCGAGTACGCCTACGGCCCCGCCGGTGGCCTCCCCAACACCCACGTCGGCACCTTCACCCAGTCCTTGATGGACGAGGCCAACGATCGCGGCTGGAACGTCATCAGCATGAAAGACGACTGGAAGCGGATCTTCTCCTGGTCGGCCTAGAGCGGCGTGCAAAAAATGTGGCGGTCAGGCGACCGCCAAGGGTGTCGTCCCGACGCAGGAGGGACCTCGGCGCGGTGGCGAGCGGTCATGAACGACGCGATGCGTCGCGGCGGCTCGGCATGACACGATGTATGCACGCTGCTGTAGATGGGTGCGCACCGCGGGTTGGTGGCGTGCTGGTTGGGAACGCGGGCGACGCTTGCGTCGCCCCCTACGGACGGTGTGTCGTCGGGACGAGGCCGGCATCGCCCGCACCCCAGGCCGCGAGAATGACCTGCCAGATTGCCACCCGCCTCGGTTTCAGGACCGGTTCACGGCGCGCTCTCGCGGTGCGGTGCCTCGAGCGAGGACGCGATCGGGAGGAGCCGGAGGAGTTCGCGAAACACGGTCAGGAAGCAAATACTCCGCACGCTCGCGCACAGATTGAGGGGTGATTGCCCCACGATTTCGCAGACGCTGGCCCGGATATTGACGATACAGAGATGCGCGAGGTGATGTTGGAGCGCTTTGATCGAGGAGGTCGCTGGTCCCATGCCATAGGGCGTCCCGCCGACGCGCAAGTACGCGGCGACAAAGCTCTGCTCGGAAAGCGAAAAGCGCTCCATCAGCGTCGCCGGGAACTCGGTAACCGCGGTTCCCACATCGAGACGATACCACCCGACGAGATAGTCCCCGAGTTCCGCGATGGCCGGTTCGCGGCTTTCCTGATGCTGGGGCCAGCGGCAAATGGCCAAGGCTCTGGTCTCCCACAGCAGTTGATTGAGGTGGCTGGTCATCTCCATCTTCCCCTGTCTTGGCCCGAAGGCGGGTGCCGAATGCTGACTGACGCTTAGATTGCGGCAACGGCCACCTTCTTGGCAAAGGTGGGACGGACGCGGTGATCCCAAAACGTGGACTTGACAAGCGCGCGGTCTCGCTCCCACTACGTGTTACGCTGGAGTTCGGAGGGGGCAGAACGCCTTCCGCCACGGCGCCAGGAACTGTCGCAGCGTCTTGGCGGTCTGCTTTGGATGACAACCGATGCGACGAGAGGAACATGACCATGTCCAACGAGCGGCCAGCGCCGGGTATTCCGCAGTTTGACAGCATTGCAGCACTCGAAACGTGGATCGCCGGCGCGGATGGTTCGGTCATTGCCCAGCTCTTCGAGAGTCTCCGCCCCACGGATCAGACCCGCTTGGAGGAGATGGCGCGAGTGGTCGAGGAGGCGCTCGAGTTGGCCAAGGAGCAGGAGCCCCGGCATGCGCCCGTGAGGATCTCAGCCCCCGCGGTGCGAGGCGCCGCTCGCTAGCGCACGGCGCGGGTTCAACAGCCAAGGAAGATTCTCCTCGGCTGTCCTGCTCCTCTCCATACTGACCCACAACGAGCGCCACCGAGATGCTGCCTCTGCTCGTGGATACAAGTGCCTGGGGCGCCTCGGAGTGGGGACTGGTGGTTGCGGTCATCGGCCTCGTCAGCGCCACCATCCTGTCGCTCCTGTCGTACCGGTTGGGCATCAAACAAGGCAAAAAAGCGGAAGAGGCGCGGCAAGCCGAGAACGAACGCCGGGAACGGGAGGAGACCCGCGCCACGCTGCACCAAGCCGAGCAGATTGTGCAACGCTTCGCCCAGCACGAAAGCAACCTCACCCCGCAATTCGCGCGGCTGCACACCGACCTGCGCGAACTGGAAACGCAACTCGCCACGTTTGAAGCCGACGTCACCGGCTTTCGCCAGGAACTCGGGACGATCAGGACCATTGAATCGCTTCGCTTCTTGTTGTTTGCGCGCCGGTGGCGCCAGGATGCGGCCCAGGTCTGCGGATCGACCAGGGCGCAATCAGCGCGAAGCGAGGGATTGACACGGCTCAGGGATGAGCTGACCGACCGCTGCGGCCCGGAATTGGGCATCGCCGCCTACGAACTCCCCGCGCGAATAGCGGGACTCACCAGCCGCTCCATCGAGCAATTCCAGGCCGCCTATCGCGCCGGAGCCGATCCCCAACGCGCGGGTATCACCTTCCCGATCGCCGTGGCCCTCTCTTGCCTCGAAGCGGCAGGCGGCCAACTGTGCGATTTGGCCGACGAGGAAAAGCATCCTGACTTGCGAGCGAGCCTCGAACAGATCTACTTCTACGCGGTGACCGACTACATGAAAACCCTGGAGAAGCAACTGCCCGCAGCGGCCCGATCCGACCTCGCTCCCGCGACGCCGTAATCAGCACCGCCATACGAACCGCGGGCGAGCGTTGTCTCCCCCAGGCGGGGCAAGCATGGGTCGTCCCGACGCAGGAGGGACCGCGGTGCTTATCAAGGCAACCGCGACGGACGAGATGCCTCGCCGCGGCTCGGCATGACACCTCGTGTACACGCCGCGCGAGCGGCGCCTTCGCCACTGCCCGCGAAACGCTCAGTACACCTCCAGGCCGCGCTGCGCCGCGGCCACGGCGGCGAACCACGTCTCGCGGAATCGCTCGCCGTCGACGGCGGTGAGCACGCGCATCGGGTGGCCGCGTGGGTCGTCCTGGAAGCGCAGCAATTCGCCCTCCCAGACCGGCCGCAACCGCCGCTCCACAATGGTGGCCCCTGGCCAGCCCAGCGCCACCGCGCAGGCGACCGGATCCCAGTGGAAGTTCAGGAGATCGTCCGGCAGGCCGGGGTGCCCGGTGCCGAGCACGCCCATTCCCGTGTCCTCGGCATAGGCTTCGCTCTGCCGGGCGAGGAGGGCGCCGAGTAGGCCCGTGGCGCGCAGGCGCGGCAGATCGGCAGCGCGTAGTGGGGCATTGAGAGTCGCGGTGAGGGTGGAGAGCGTGACTTGGGCGCTGGTCGCCACGATCTCGGCCGCTCGCGCATCCCACTGGACGTTGAAATCCATCTCCGGTCCCCAGGCGGGAAGCCCCGCGCGCGGCGCATCGACCCACCCGCCCATGACCGTCACCGGGGTTCGTCCGAGGGAACCCGGCCGCGCGATTTCGAGCAGGGCGAGATTCGTGTACGGCCCGATGGCGACGATCGCCGCGCCGCTGGCGATGCTCCGCTCCAGCAGATCGAGCGCGGCGCCGGGAGACGAGGGGCGGTGCGGGAGATCGACGGGCCAGTAGCGCTCGTCGTTCATCACCGGATCGGCGACGTGCCGCGTGGTGAGCGACACCCCCGCACCGGCCGCGAGCGGAATTTCCTCCCGTCCGGCAAGCCGCAGGAGATGCGCGACATAGGCGGCCCGACGGCCATCGCGGTCGATCGTGGTGGTGATCCCGACGATCTCCACGCCAGGCCAACCGAGCAGCATCGCCAGGGCGCAGGCATCGTCCGGATCGCCGCCAAAATCGGTATCGAGATGGATGCTCTGCATCGTTCGAGTCTCGCCTGGCACACGCCGGGCAGGAATTCCCTACCGTATCGTGTGAACAGTGGGGCGGCCCGATCAGGTCGCCTCTGGACGCTCCTGCCGCGCCAACGCCTCCGCCATCTCCGCTTCTTCGTATTCCAATTGGTCCTCGCGGGTGCGCGCCGCGACGTAGGCGCCGATGGTGAGCAGGATCAGCGGCCCGAGCGTGATGCAGAAGACGATGCCGAGCAATCCCGCGTCCTGCGGGCGGGCGCGGAGCACGATCACCACGCCGAACAGGGCGGTGACGACCAGCAAGGCCAGCGCCCAGAGCGCGGCGCTCGACGTGACGCAGCCGCGCGCGTTGGTGTTGATGTCGGGGGGCCGCATCGGCAGCGCCGGGGCGGGCGCGGCGGAGGCGGCGGCATCGGCCGCGCGCACGAACCCGAGCCGGCCATAAGCGAGCCGGATGCGTACCCAATCGGCGGGGATGGTGGCGTCGGGAACCACCTCCAGTTCCTCCCCGGAGGGAAGAATCTCGATCAGGCGCGCGGCGGGATCGGGCCGCTCGAAGACACGCAACCCCTCTGAAGCGTGGAAGGCATCGACCAGGGTGGTGCCGCAGGCGGCGCAGTAGTGGTTGGAGGCGGGATTGAGCGCACCGCACAGACCGCAGTAGATCAGCATCGAACCAGCGGCGGCGTGCCCCGCGTCCCATGCTTCGCGCCGTTCGCGTTCGGAATCGCGCTCCATGCCTCTCCCACCCGTGCCGAGGACGCTCGCTGCTGTATACCCTACCATCCACGGGCGCGCCGCTTGACGCGCGGCTGCCGAGTCGGAGATGCTCACGCCGCCGACGGCATGATGGTGCGGAGTGAACGAGGATGGAACGCAGGTGACCGAGCGCGAGGGGAACGAGCAAGCCGCAACGTCAAACGTGCCGCGCTGCCCGGCGTGCGGCGCGGCGCACGACGTGGGAGACCGGTTTTGCGCCCAGTGCGGCGCGGTGCTCACCAGTGCTTCCGGCGCGCCCCTGCCGCCGCTGACGCAACCAGGAGATGGCATCGATCCTGTGGTGGGTCCCCTCGCCACACCGGCGAAGCGCGATGCCACGGTCTGGCTCTTCGGGGCGACGCCCCTGAGCGTGATCGGCGGCGGGTTGCTCCTGCTGCTGTTCGCGGTGGTGCTGCTGGCGGTGGGGCAACTCGATCACACCGGAACGATCGTGATGGCTTCGATCTGCCTGGCGCCGCTGGCGTTTCTCACCCTGATCATCGGCGTCGTTCGCCTGGCCACCAGGCACGGGAACCCGGCCCCAGGGGAAAAATGACGGCACGCTGACGCTATGGAGCCTGTACGGCGGTCAGGTACCCAGCATCACTTCGGGCGAAGTCGCCTCGATCTTGGCTGCTGCCGAGCCGGATGACAGGGGGCGCGGCATCAGAAGGGCCGGCGCCGCTTGCTCTTCGCGGCCGGGGGCCGGGCGGGCGGCGGGGGCGGTACGCGATGCGCGCCCGCGGGCAAGGTCTTCTCCGCCGCCATCGCGGCGCGTTGCCGATCGACCGACTCCTGGTCCTTGAACAACCAGACCAGCGCCGCGCCGGTGATGAACCCGCCGACATGCGCCCAGAATGCGACCCCGCCGCCGGTGCTCGCATCGGCGCCGAGCGAGGCGAAGCCGTTGAAGAGTTGCTGCAGGAACCAGAACACGATCAGCCCATAGGCGGGGATGGAGAGGACGCGGGCGGTCATCCCCTGGCCGAGGGAGAGGCGGATCATCCCCTGCGGGAAGAGCACCAGGTAGGCGCCCATGACCCCGGCGATCGCCCCCGATGCGCCAACCATGGGAATGGTGGAGGTGGGGTCGATCAGCACCTGCAAGGCGCCGGCGCCGAGACCGGACAGCAGATAGAAAAAGAGGTAGGACCAGTGCCCCATGGCATCCTCGACGTTGTCGCCGAGGAGTTTCAGCATCGCCATGTTGCCGATGATGTGCAGCCAGCCGCCGTGGAGGAACATCGCGGTCACGAGCGTCGGGAGATGCTGGAACTGGGAGATGTTGGCGGGAACCGCGCCCCACTGCATGAAGAACGATTCCAACTGCGCCCGGGGCACGGCGAGTTCGTAGAGAAAGACGATGATATTGGCAATGATGATCGCCGTGTTGGTGATCGGCGGAATCGCGTAGCCAACATTCTGATCGCTCATCCGTTTCACAATGCGAACTCCTTCCCGCCGCCGCTCATTCCTGGCAATGCCTCTCCCCAGGAGCGCAATGTCCCCGCGTTCCGCAACAGAGCGTGCTCTGCCATGTGCGGCCAGCGGTTCCCTGCGTTGGACATCGACTCCGCACGGCATTGTAACGAGTTGCGACAAAATGCACGACCGCTTCAGGCGCCGGAACGGAGTTTGGGGAGATGACCTGAATGGTATCCCCTGCCAGCGAGAGACGAGCAGGATGGTCCGCGGCGGCTCGGGACGACACAACGTTTGCACGAAGCGATAGACCGGCCATCGTCATGTGTCATGCTGACGAAGGAAGCATCGCGGCAGATCGAGGCCAGCGCCATGAGAGCACCAATATGCTGCGCACGCGGGCGGGGTATGCCACTTGATCGTGGACAGCGTCGCTAGTGTGGCAACCGATGACCCGCCGCGCCCAGAGCGCGCACCGCATCGCGCTGGCCATCGGCGCGGGGTTCGCGGTGCTTGCCGTCATCGCCGGTGGGCGCTATTTGCGCGCCCATGGCGGCTGGGATGTGCGCGCCGGCAGCAACGACCTGATGACCATCATGCTCCTCGTGCTGGGAAGCGTCCTCTTGCTCTCCTTCGCGCTGCTGCGCCCCGGGGTGCATCCGCGTGGGGTCTGGCTGACCTCGCTGGTCTGGTCGGTGTCGCTCTTCGCGGCGCTGCTCTTCACCTGGCATGTGATCGTCGTTGCCAATCGCTGGAACGAACCGATCGGGACGCCACTGGCCTCGCAAGCGGAGTTGGATGCGTACATCGCCGCGCACCCGGAATCGTTCGCCACGTTTCCGTATCGCATTCCGACCGGCATCTACCTGCAGTCGTTCGAGTTCCTCAGCGCCAGCAACGTCGAGTTGTCCGGCTATGTCTGGCAGACGTATGGTCCAGAGATTCCCGCCAGCGTGCAGCGCGGCATCGTGCTGCCGGAAGCGTTGGAGGAAGCCTACGAGGCGCACGAGGCCTGGCGGGTCCACACGGAGGGCGGCGAGCAGATCGGCTGGTACTTCAGCGGGACGTTCCGCCAGAACTTCGATTACCGGTTCTACCCCTTCGATCGGCAGAATATCTGGCTGCGGATGTGGAGCCCGGAGCCGGTGGCGGGCGTCCTGCTGGTCCCCGATTTCGATGCCTACCGGACCCTCGCTCCCGCGGCCCTGCCGGGGGTCGATACGCGGTTCGTCTTCGGGGGGTGGGATCCCGTCGCCTCGGAATTCACCTACGATCTGATCGACTACAACACCGATTTTGGTCTCGACTACGGCTTCAGTAGCGCGCCCGACCCGGAACTCTATTTCAACCTGACCGTGGAGCGTGACTTCCTGGGGCCGATGCTCGAGCACCTTGTGCTGGAGACGGCGATCGCCATTCTCCTCTTCCTGCTGGTGGTGCTCATGGCAGATCCATCGCGCGACCAGCGGGTGGGGTTTACCGTGTTCGATCTGACCATCGCGGCGGGAGGACTCCTCTTCGCGGTCATCCTCGATCACAACTCGCTACGGAGCACCGTTGAATCCCAGCACCTGATCTACCTGGAGTACTTTCCCCTGATCCTGGACGTCGCCATCGTGCTGGTGGTGCTCAGCGCGGTGCTGCGGGTGCGGCGCTGGCGGCTGCCCCTGCTCGGCTACTCCGGCGATCTGGTGCCAGTGGTGGCCTACTGGCCGGCCCTGTTTGGCACCCTCCTGGTGGTCACGCTGCTGACCTTCTTCTATTAGAACGAGACGAGTGTGACCGGGGAGGGTGGGCGACGGCGATGGTTCGACCCTGTCGGGCGAACCCTATTAGGTATTTGGGGCAACGATGATCGCCATGCCCTGATAATCGATTCACGATAGCACCGTGACTGTCGCCATCGGACTGTTCGGGGTTACGATCGTGCGCGCCTGAAGACCCGATCGGACCCGTCGGGCGGAGGCTTCAGCGGCGATGATTCGTTTCGGGTCGGCATCCCTCACGCCCGACCCATGCCTGGGCGGCCCGCCGCGCTGCGGTGGGCCCACCCTCCTGTCAGGTACAACGGCCATCCGCACCGCGCGCTTCCGCTCCTGCTCCTGCCTGTCCGAATTTGCCGGGACCACCCATCATGGGACGTGACGCTGGAGAGGGCAAGGGTGTGGTGGGTTGGCGTGGTCTCCACGTTGCATATGCCAGGAGGAGAATTCGGGGCGCCGGGATGGTGCGGCCCGGAGCGCAAGAGGAGTCGGTGTGTCACTCGTCTTCATGCCACTGATCAGGAGAGAACTCGACAGGAACCGTGTCGGCCGCGTCGTCCCTGGGGCGAGCGACGCGCGGAGCGCGCGGCAGGATCTGAGCCCGCAACAACAGCAAGCGCTGATGCGCAAGATCCACAATGCGCGGTCTCGCAAGGGGTTGATCGCGAGCGAAGCGATCGATGCTGACGCCGTGGAGCCCGTTGGTCTGTAATCCTCACCTGCCGAGCCCTTGCGGCGGCAACCGACGGATGGATTGGCGGCCGGCGCTGGGACATCCGGGATGACCCGGTTGCCCCTCAACCATGATTCGCTCCCCATGGCCCACCGGGGCAACGGAGCGGACGGTGCGTTCGCACCGTCCGTCGGACAACGTCCCGTCGCGACCTTTCCTCAGCGATGATCCTCATGACGTAGCAGGATTTGCTAGGCTATCCGCTCCGATGACACGGTCGACCACTACGCGGCAGGGGGCCGCGGGCGGTCCGCCGCAGCGTCGGGGGAGGGTCGCCATGGATCGTGATCGTTTCGATGCCCTGACCCGTCTCGTCGGCGCATCGCGCTCCCGCCGCAGTGTGGTGGGGGCCGTGGTGGGCGCCCTGCTCCTCGCCCCGCGCCCCGACGCCTTCGCCGATCAGCGCAAGCGGCGCGGCCAATCGGGCAAGGACCAGCACCGTACCAGGACACGGGCGGAGGCGGTGCCGGCCAGTTGCTTCGGGACGGGGGCGTGTACCCCGGGTCCTGGCGCCAATCTCGCCAAGTGCGATTTCTCCGAGGCGACGCTGAGCGGGGTCGTCTGCACCGGCTGCAATTTCAAGAACGCCAGTCTACGCGGGGCGACAGCGAGCAACGCCAACTTCAAGGGCGCAAATTTCGACAAGACGTGCCTGGTCGATGCCAACCTGACCGGGGCCAATCTGACCAACGCCAATCTCAGCAGCGCCATCTTCTGCCGCACCATCATGCCCGATGGGTCGATCAACAACAGCGGGTGTGCCAAGGGCACCACCTGCTGTCCCACCTGTATCGACGAGGGTGATGCCTGCGGCAACGGGGTCGTCGGCACGTGCTGCGGCGGCATCGCCTGTGCCGCCAGCGGCATTTGCTGCAATGCGGCGACCTGCGCCAGTCTCGGCAAGCAATGCGGTACCTGGCCCGATGGCTGTGGCGGCACCCTCACGTGTGGCATCTGCACCGATGACGAGGCTCCCATCTGCGTCCGTGGCACCTGCGACACCTGCGCCGCGGCATGCAGCGCGGATTGCACCTTCTGCTTCACGCTGGTCGGTGGCAACACGGTCTGCGGGGACACCGCGGAATTCCAATGCGCCGTGGCCTGCTCGTCGGATGGCGATTGTGTCGGTATCGGCGACAAGACCAGCTGCGTCTACAGCAGCACCAGTCGCGAAAGCGGCACCACGACGACGATTGCAGCGATCTGTGGGAACTCGTCGCCGCGGCCAGGGCGGTGTACGCACGTGAATCCCTGTACGGCATAAGTGGAAAGGGGACGCCGCAAACATCCGGCGTCCCCAGCCATCTCCCACCTTCCAGTCGCACCGGCGCCACCTCGGTCTTGCGCCCGGCGTAGCTGTCACTGATCCCACGGGTCACTGTGCCGCGAAGGCGAACGTGCCTGGTTTGACGGGTAAACTCTCAGCCTCAGGCGTTGCGATCTGAATCGATCAGCTGTGCGTCAGACGAGGAGGACTGGGATGGATCACGACCGCTTCGACGCCATGACCCGAACGCTCTTCACCAGTTCGCGGCGCTCTCGCCGCGGCGCCCTTGCCATGGCCTTCGCCGCCGCGTTGCTCGGGCACGGCTGCGACGAAATCCTGGCCGGGAAACGCGAACGGAAGGAGCGGGCGCGAGTCACGGCGATATCCAGTGACGGGTGCTTTCCCAACAAGAACTGCAAACCGGGCAAGGGCAAGAACGCCTCCCACTGCGACTTCTCGTTCTCGACCGTGCTCCACAACAAGGATGTGCGGGGCGCCAATCTGAGCAACAGCGGCTTCGTCGGCGCCAATCTGACCGGGGCGGACTTGCGCAGCGCCAACCTCAGCGGGAGTTGTTTTCTCGGCGCCGATCTCACCGGCGCAAGACTGGGCAGTTCGGTCAACCTGCACCAGGCCGTCTTCTGCAACACGACCATGCCGGACGGATCGATCAACAACAGCGGTTGTGAAGGCGCGACGCCGTGCTGTCACCTGCGGGTGCAGGACTGCCCGGATACCACCATCGCCTGCTACACGACGGACGACACCGGCAATTGCGACGTGGTCGTCCACACCTTCGGGCCGATCGGGAGCTGCTACCGGTTCCCCACTTGCTGCCCGTGCGACCACCGCGACCAGGCGTACTGGACCGATCGCTGCAACGCGGAGGTCCCGGCATGCAACGGCCGCTGCAAGGCGGAGGACCAGGGGATTCTCGCGTGCTTCGCCTGTCTCGGGCCTCTCTAGGTAGGTGGTCGTTGAATTCGGGATCTTTGGTGGTCAGGGGACCGGGCGACGCAGGCGTCGCCCGCGCTCCCTCCCCACGACAGACCTCCAGAACGCGAAGTCTACCCATCTCGCCCGGTCCGGCGTGAAATCCGGTGACGCGTGTTGAGGGCGGGGTGGCGAGACGATCCGCCGCGGCAGCGAGGAGAGGCGCCTACTCCGCTTCGAGCGGGATATTCAGCAGCGCTGCCGCCTGGACGATCTGACCGGCGAGCGCCGTGGCGCGGCTTTGCAATTCATTGCCGAACAGATCGGCCTGATCCGGGGTGAAGCGGGTGCCAGCGTCTTCCTGGTCGTGCAGATCCTGGACGAAGGCCACCAGCCCATCCAGTTCATCCCGAATCTCGGTTTGCAGCGCAGGATCGGCGGTATCGACCAGCGGCGCGAGTCGATCGTACGTCACGTCCAGCCCGCCCAGAATGCCGAGCACATCGAGCAGGCGGCTGTTGGCGACAAAGCCCTGGCTGGTGCTCTTGTCGCCGAGCACAAACGGGGAGAGTTTCCACTCTTCGAAATAGCCGCTCATCGTCGGGATCATCACCACCAACGCGGTGAAGGCATCGCTATCGTTCGGCTGCCAGCCGGCAATGGCCGTTTCGAGATCGGCGGTGCGGGCATCGAGCGCCTGCGCGGATCCCAGCAGCAGGTTGGCGTCGGGCAGCGCCTCGGTCGGGGCGACCGTGCCATCACCGTTCAGATCGACGCGCAGCGCGACAAAGGCATCGTTGGTGCCCCACAGCGCCGGTTCGGTAAGGTAGTGGAAGAGATTGCCGGGGCGATCGAGCACGGTGCCATCGGGAAGCGTGACCTGCAGGTTGGGCGCGCCGGTGGGAACGTCCTCCTTGCTTGCACCAGCGTCGATCTCGTCGTCGAAGTGGGAGAGGGAGGGAATGCCGGCGACCATGCCCTCGATCCGTTCGTAGTTGCCGTGCGCCTGTTCGATCCAGACCGATCGCGCCTGCTCCAGCCAGGGCGCGAGGTCCTTGCCATGCTGCTGCCACAGGGCGGCATAGTCGCCATTCGCCTGCGCCACGAGATCGTGATACTGCTGCGCCAGCGCGACCAGTTCCGCCGTGCCCGCTTTCATCGCGTCGGCGTGATCGATCATGTAGGTCTTCAACCCGGTCAAATCGGGTTCGGTCGCGGTCGGCGTCTGGGCGCTGGCGATCGCGCCGGGCATGATGAGCGCGAGGACGGCCAGTCCCATCACCACGCGCGTGACTCGTTCCCGATGAGAGGCGCAGAACACGATGGAGATCTCCTCCCATTGACAGCGCCGCGGGCTCGCGCCTGACCGCGCGCCCAGGCGAACGCCGCCCACGCAAACCGAGACCAGTGGCGCCACGGCGCCACGGTTAATTCCGATCATTTCAGTCGGAATTCGCCACGTAGCCTACGGAGGCGATGCCGCGGTGTCAAGCCCGGTCGCCGGAGAGACGATCGGGCGCGCCATGCCGGCGGCGCCCGCATCGATATCCGGGCGCCGCGCTGGCACGCATACGAGGTGACCGTTCTCCCACCGCGTCAGTAGGCGCGGGCGAAGATCACCCGGGCGTCGCTCGCTCCGCTGCAGACGAGGCATGCTCCGGTGGTCCGCGGCAGATCGCGCGGGATGCAGCGGATCGTCGCCTTCGTCTCCGCCTTCACCCGCGCTTCGCACGAGGCGCTGCCGCACCAGGGGGCGAGCGACCAGCCGGCGTTGGCGGCGACCCGGTCCGCGAGTTCCGCGTAGGTCTCCACCTCGGCGGTGTGCGTCGCCAGCATCGTCTTCGCGGTGTGAAGGAGATTCTGCTGGATGCTGGCGAGGAGGCCCTCGACGGTCGCGGCAAGCGTGGCAAGGGGGACCGCCTGCTTCTCCCGCGTATCGCGCCGCACCACGACGCACTGATCGGCGGCGACATCGCGCGGGCCGACTTCGACCCGCAGCGGCACCCCTTTCAGTTCCCAGTCGTTGAACTTGAAGCCCGGGGTGCGGTCATCCCGCCAATCCACCCGCAGCCGCACGCCGCCAAGCCGTTCCTGAATGCGGTCGATCGCACCCGCCACGGCGTGGCGTTCCTCCCCGGTGCGCCAGATCGGGACAATGACGACCTGGATCGGCGCCACCCGCGGCGGCAGTTTCAACCCGGCATCGTCGCCATGGACCATCACCGCTGCCCCGACCACGCGATGGCTCAGCCCCCACGAGGTGCTGAACGCCCACTTCCGCTCCCCGTCGCGGTCGAGAAAGCGGATGCCGAAGACGCGGCCGAAGTGATCGCCGAGATCGTGCGAGGTGCCGGACTGGAGGGCCCAGAATTTGCCGCCCATCATCGCCTCGATGGTGTGGGTGCGCAGTGCGCCAGCGAACTTTTCCGAGTCGGTCTTCACCCCCGGCACGACCGGGATAGCGAGGTCTTCTTCGAGCAGGGCGCGGTAGACCTCCAGCATCATCCTGGCTCGCGCATCCGCCTCCTCTCCCGTAGCGTGACAGGTGTGTCCCTCCTGCCAGAGGAATTCGAGGGTGCGCAGAAAGGCGCGCGGCCGCTCCTCCCAGCGCACGACGTTGCTCCACTGGTTGATCAGAATGGGAAGATCGCGGTAACTCTGCACCCAGCGGGCGAAACTGTCGCAGATGATCGCCTCGGAGGTCGGCCGCACCGCCCACGGCTCCTCCAGGTCGCGATGGCCGCCGCGGGTCACCCAGGCCACTTCCGGCGCGAACCCCTGCACGTGTTCGGCTTCCCGCGCGAGCATGTGTTGCGGGATGAAGAGCGGGAAGTAGGCATTCTCGACGCCGGTGGCCTTGATCCGGGCATCGAGGAGGGCCACGATCCGCTCCCACAACGCGTAGCCGTACGGCCGGATCACCTTGCAGCCGCGCACCGGCGCATCGTCGGCCAACTCCGCTTTCTGCACCACCTCGACGTACCAGCGGTCGAAATCATCCTCCTGATCGGTCAAATCGGCGACGTAGATTTGCTCGGTCATCGATCGCTCCAGAGCGCGGGCCACGCGGGAACGGCAATGCCGGCCGAGCGCCGATCGCAAACGATCGGGCGAACGCGCATGAGGCCGCCGGCCGCGGGCCGTCGTCAGTTCAGGGAGGGTGGGAAACGCCGGAGGCGACGCCGATGGTCACCCCCGGCCGGGAGGCACGGGAAAACCGCCGGCTCCGGAACCAAGGAGGGGCGTGGGGACGACGTCACCGAGACGCGATGTCGAGCTGGAGAACGATAAGCGTGACACGAGCGAGTCCTGGTCCGGCGTCAAGCGAGACGATTGACACAGGATAGCGCACCGGCGGCGAGTGGATTGGAGCCAGTGGTCGGGCATCGCCACGCCTCGCCGTTCGTTCCCCACTGGATCCGCGCGCTGAACGCTGCGGGCTGGAGTCACGGGGAGACTGATTACCGGGCAAAAAGTTCCACCCACGCCGGCCAATAGCCGAGACTGGCGGCCAGCGCGTGGGAGCGGATGTTGCCAATGTCGGCGGTGTAGTACGGCACCCGGTTGCGCTGAAACGCGAGGTCGGTCAGACGGGCGACGAGGGCACGGCCGATACCGGCGCCTCGCGCTTCGGCCACGACCGCGATGCCGATCTGCCACATCGTCTCACAGTCCGCGCTCATCCCGGCGATCCCGACGACGCGCTCTCCGCGGCGGGCGACCGCCGCGGCAACATCTGGCCGCACGTGATCGGGATCGTAGGACAGGGCGAACTCGAAACCGGCGTATTGGTAGAGCGCGAAGACCTGCTCACCCTCGACGACGCTGACGTCCACGCCGGCCGGATCGACGGCGGGGCGAAAGGTCTCCGGCGCACAGGCGTGGCTGAGGGCTGGCCCGCGTAGGATCTGGTCAGATGGCGCCGCGATATCGCTCAACGCGGCGATCGTGGGGGCGGCAAAGACCTCCTCCCGTGAGCGTCCCATGAGTAATTCGCGCAGTGGAGTGATCCAGGTGGGATGACACGAAACCACCACCCCGCGGCCCATGGTCACGATCCCCAAGGGCATGGCCGACTGAGGATAGTTTCGTCGCCCCGGCCGCGCTTCGGCCGTGACCACCAACAGTCCATCCTCATCAAATGCTGACGCTGAACAGGCGCAGTCCGCAGCCAGGACCGCGCGCACAATTGCTTGCGACGCGGTCCGGCGGGCGAGGGTGCTCATCGCGTCGCTCCATGCAGCGAAAGTCTCATACGAGGGTGAGCGGCAAGCGAACACGAGCGTACTCGCTGGGGCAATGGGCACGGTACCGCTCTTCGCGCTGCCGCGAGACTGGACGCTGCGCGAATCATGCGAGGGCAACGAGGGGCGGCTGTGGCCGCGCGGCGGCCTTGGAACCAGTGATCAGGAATGTTTCCCGACCCCAACGTCGCTCGCCCGTGTGCCCTCCATGTCGCTGAAGGCAAGCCGCGGGAGTCGTGCTGGTTGGGGATGCGGGTGACGCAGGCGTCGCACCCTCCAACGCGAATTCCGAAGGGCGCGACGCCTGCGTCGCCCGTGCTCGTGGCCGCGACGACCCTCCGGAACGCAACGCCGGCCCGCGCTGAACGCGCCCAAGAGACCAGGTCGGGAAGGGCACATCTTGGGGGCGCGGCATCCCGTGCCCCCAACCGTGTCACTTTCCCCAACTGGTCGTACTCTATGTCACGCGCGCGGCATCGAACGTGCATGCACGTTCCTGCCCAGAGCGAAACGCCCGGGTTGGTTGGTGTGGGGTTGGGGGAGACGGCAAGGGGTGCAGGAATGGGACCAGCGCCGGCTTCAGGCGCCGTGCGGGTGCGTCGACCGGTCGCGCTGGCGCGGCAGCCGACCGGGATTGCCGGGTTGGATGCGATCCTGCGTGGGGGGCTCCCCGTTGGCAGCGCGTACCTGGTGGCTGGCACGCCCGGCACGGGGAAGACCACCCTGGGGAACCAGTTGGCGTACAACCACGCCGCGCAAGGCAAGATCGCCGTCATCGCTACCCTCGTGGCCGAGACCCACGACCGCATGCTGGCCCACCTGGCCGGGTTCACCTTTCTCGATGCGGACTCCATCGGCACCAGCGTCCACTACCTCAGCCTCGTCTCTGCCCTGGAAGAGGGTGGGCTGGATGGGGTCCTGACCGTCATCCGCGATATCGTGCGCCGCCTCGGCGCCACGCTCCTCGTTGTCGATGGCACGGGTCTGCTGGAGGACCTCGCTCCCTCGACGCTCGATTTCCGCCGGTTTACGGCCCAACTCCAGGTGCAATCCGCCCTGCTCGGGTGCACTACGCTGCTCTTGACGAACCGTCGCCCCGAACAGACCGACGAGATCGCGACCCATGTCGACGGGGTCATCCACCTCGTCCAGGAGTCGGCCGGCGCGCGCGAGCGGCGGTTACTGCGCGTGGCGAAACTGCGCGGCGTGGGTCACCTGACCGGCCGTCATGAGTTCGCCATCTCCGCCGCTGGCATCGTCGTCTCTCCCCGGCTGGAGGCTCTGCCTCCGCCCAGTGCTCCGGGCATCGAGCCCTCTGGTCCCCGCCTCAGCATGGGGGTGGCCGGACTGGATGCCATGCTTGGCGGCGGGTTGCCGACCGGCTCCAGTACGCTCCTGCTCGGAAATCCGGGGGCGGGCAAGACCTTGACCGGCTTGCACTACATCATGGCTGGAGCGGCGCGAGGGGAGCATGGGCTGATCGCCGGGTTCCACGAGACCCCGCAACGGTTGGTCCACACCGCGGCGGCCATCGGGCTCGATCTCGACCGCTACATCGAGGCGGGTCTGATCCACATCCTCTGGCAGTTGCCCGTCGACCTGAATCCCGACGCGTGGGCGCAGACGCTGCTCGAGACCATCGCCACGCACCGCCCGCTGCGGCTCTTCGTCGACGCCCTGCCTGACGTGCAGCAACACATCATTCCCGAGGACCGCCTCTCCGACTACGTCACGGCGCTGGTCACCGCGCTGCGTATAGCCGGGGTGACCTCGATCTTCGCCTCCGAACTGGACACTCTCGTCGGACCGGAATTGCGCTTGCCGATTCCCGCCGTTTCGGCGGCGCTGGACAATGGCATTTTGCTGCGTCGCTTTGAACTGGAATCCCGGCTGCACCGGCTGATCTCGGTAATCAAGATGCGCGAGAGCGCCTCCGACCTGCTCATCCGGGAATTCGCTATCAGCGACGGCGGCATCGCCGTCGGGGAGCCATTCTCACGCGCCGCGGCGCTGCTCACCGGATCCGCGGTCCCGGTCGGGCTTCCCGGATTGGCCGCGTGACCACGATCCTGGTCGTTGACGACGAACCGCTCATTCGCGACGCGCTGGTGGACATCCTGCGCGACGAGGGGTACACCGTGGTGACGGCCGATGACGGGCGCGCCGCACTGGAGATGATCCAACAGGAGGCGCCGGCGCTGGTCCTGATGGACGTGATGATGCCGCGGATGGACGGCCGCGCCGCCTTTCAGGAGATGCAGGCGCACGCGGATCACGGGCGCCTCCCCGTCATCCTGATGAGCGCCATGGCGAACCCCGCCGACCTCGATCCGGAAATCACGGCATTCCTGCGCAAGCCGATCGAGTTGGACCTCCTGCTGGCGCTGGTGGCGCGGACGCTGGCCAGTACCTCGTAAGCCAGATCGGGAATTTGGCCGGGTTGGAACAACCTCCATTCCTGAGAACTCGTCGCGCCTCCAGTGCGAAAAGAGCCATCAGCGCTCAGGCACCATGTGAATCATCGAACGCATTCATCTCCAGGCCCGGTCCTGATACGGAATCTGGATGAAGACTTCGCATTGGGACCACTCACCGACGCAGCGCGCCCCTCTCTCCGCGCACGGGCTGACAAGGGGAGGTACGGCTGAGATAGAACGCTCTTGTGAGGTCGGGTGGGACCGTTCGTGGCCCACAAGCCCCTCTCCCTGCGTACAGGGAGAGGGGTTGGGGTGAGGGCTGGCCTCACGAGTACTACGGAGTGCGGATAATTACTGCCGTTTAAACGCGGCGCGCACCCTCACCCCAAACCCCTGGCTCCCTCCCAATGCTCCCTCCCGAGCCTCCCTCCGGCGGAGGGAGGAGTTCCCCGTCGAGCCGGGAGAGGGGCTTTCGGCACGGTCAGTGGTGCGTCTTCCTCACGGCTTCATCCGGATTCTGAATAAGGGGCCGCAATGACCCGCAGTTCGTATGATTCATGGCCATGCCGGGCACACGGTGCGCTGGTCGTCAGCATTGCGCGTCGCGGTGAGGCGACTCGTAGCCAGCGCACCAAGCAGATCTCTCACCGGTCCTCGCAGCACTTGGGGCCGCAGCACCCCTTTTCGCAGCAGATTCCGACGCCAGGGCAGGCGGTGAATCCCCGCGCGCAGACGCACCCCGCCGCGTTGCAACATGCGCTGCCGAGACGGCAAACGTCTGATTCATTCGGGCACATCGTGTGACACACCCACGTCCCGGCTTCACAGACCGGCTCCCAACAGAAGTCGCAGGCAGGGCGCGCGCTCGGGCAACACTCGTGCTCGTCGACACATGACCCGTCGGGACACCACTTCCGGCCCGATTTCAAGCCGCACACATACTGCCCCCTGTCGCAGACCAGCTCTTGGCAATCGGTGCAGTCCGGGCGCGGGGCATCGGGACAGCAATGGTCCTCGGGGATGCAGGAGCCGTTGCCGCAGCGCTTGCGGCCGGGGCAGCATTCGTTCCATGGCACGCACTCGCCATTCGGGCACTGCTGCTCCTGGGTGCAGCATTCCCCCGCGCCGATGCAGGTGTTGTCCTCCGCACACCGCCGCTCGCCGGGGCAGCAGATGCCTGGGGTGGCGCACCCGCCGTCGGGACACATCCGGTTGCCAGGGCAGCAGACATACTGGCTGACGCACGATCCGTCGTCGCAGGGTTTCTCCTCGGGGCAGCAGCCGTCTTTGGGATAACACTCCCCGTCCGCGCATTTCTGCTCGCCGGGGCAGCACCCGTGCGGACCCACGCAGACGCCTTCGGGGCATCGCCGCTGCCCAGGACAACATTCGTCCGGTCCCACGCACGTCCCATCGGCGCACTGCGCCTGGCCCGGGCAGCAGTCGTCGAAGTTGGCGCACGTCTTCCCGTCCGGGCACAGGCCCTGGCCGTCCGGGCAGGGTGGGTCCGGTACCGGCTTCGGGTGATGCTTTTTCCCCTTGTTCTTCTTTCGCGCTGCCTGGGTCTGGTCTGATGTTTCCCCTTTCCTGTTAGCGTGTCGATGCGCCTCCAGCGTCTTGCGCCGATGACCCTTTGCGGCTGCCTCGTCCTCCCAGCCGAGGCGCGCGGCGACACCGCCAATCACGCCCCCAACCAGCAGCCGCACGATCGCGCGGCGCGTTCCCATGTCGCCGGTTACCGCTCGGGCCAGATCGTCGAAGTGATCATCATCCATCGTCTGGTTCTCCCGTGACGGCCGCGATCGTGCTGGCCGCCGCGATCATCGTCCTGCCGCATGTGAGGTCGCAGGCGTTGTCCCTGGCCCGGAACCAGCGCCACCAACTGCGTCGCCAATCGCAACGCACCGGACACCAGGACACTCCTGGCACGAACGGTGGTCGGGAACGGGTGGGGGATCATGAGGCACGAGTGCTCCTTTCCACGGTGGTCTCATCGGCAACATGTTGCTGCCGTCTCCATCCTGCGCGTGTCGGGCGGCGCGGACCACGACGAACGCACGCAGTTGGCACGCAATTCGCTCGCATTTGCGAGCATTCGCCCTCGGTGCGGCGCTGGAGTATGGTGCGGTCCCCACCACGAGGTGATGTGGAAGAGAGGGCGTGCCATACGCCGATGAGGAGCGTGAGTCGCGCAACTGAGAAGGCGGTCTGGAACGCGGTGAGCCGATCGATGCGGTGAGGAGCCAGGCTCGGATCATCACGGACCACCTCGGGGACGGCCCGGAAGAGGAGCGACGATGACGGTACGCCCGGAGCAGGCCACATCCTTTCTCGCCGATCGCTTCGGGTCCGACATCGAGGATGTGGTGCGGATCGGGCAAGGCGAGTGGTCGACCGCCTATGCCTACCGGCACGCCGGTGGCGAGTACGTCGTGCGCTTCGGTCGGTATCGGGACGATTTCGCCAAGGATCGCCGCGCGGCGGGCTATCGCTCGCGCGATCTGCCGATCCCCGTCATTGGCGAGATCGGGGAGGCGTTCGACGGCTCCTACGCCATCTCCGAGCGGGCGTTCGGGCGACATGATCGACGATCTCGATGCGGCGTCGATGCGCGCCGTCCTTCCCAGTCTCTTCGCCGCGCTCGATGCGGCGCGGAACGCCGATCTGGCCAATTCCTCCGGATACGGATTGTGGGACAGCGATGGCATCGCCCCCTGGCCGAGTTGGCGGGCGGCGCTGCGCGACGTGGCGACCGACCACCCCACCCACCGCACACGGCTGGCGCGCGCGCCTGCGCGCCTCGCCCACTGGCGACGGGCCGTTCGAAGATGCCCTGGACTGTTTCCAGGACCTCCTCGATGTCTGCCCCGAGGAGCGGCATCTGATCCACAGCGATCTGCTCAACCGCAACGTGCTGGTCAGGGACGGCCGCATCTCCGCCGTCATCGACTGGGGCTGCGCGATGTACGGCGATTTCTCTACGATCTGGCCTGGCTCCTCTTCTGGCAGCCGTGGTACCCCGCCTGGCGCGATATCGATTTCCAGGCCGAGGCGGCGCGGCACTTCGCGGCGATCGGTCTCGAGGTTCCCACTTCGCGGCACGGCTCCGCTGCTACCAGGTCCATATCGGCCTCGCTGCGCAGGCCTACAACGCCTTCAAGGGGGAGGAACGCTGGCCGATGCTCGCGGCCATCGCGCGGCGCACCCTCGCTCTGGTCAATCCGAGGCATTGACGACGCGCCATCCCCGCCGCGAGACCCGATTCGTACAATGGCGCGATGGATCATGAGGGCATATCGGTCGTGTTTCTCGCGCCGGAGGAGTGGCAGGAGCTGCGGACCATCCGCCTGGAGGCCCTGCGATCCGAGCCGCAGGCCTTCTCGTCCACCTACGCGGAAACCCTCTTGCGACCAGATGTCTACTGGCGCGATCGTCTGGCGAGCGATCGCAGTGTCACGCTGATCGCCAGATCAGACCAGCGGCCGATCGGCCTGGTCGGCGGCTATTTCGGCTCGGATGAGGGTGACGAGAGCGTCGCCATCGTGGTCAGCATGTACGTCAATCAGGCGTACCGGGGCAGAGGCATCGGGCGGTGGCTGTTGCGCTCGCTCGTCGCGCGGCTGGCGGCGGATCGCCGCATCGCCACGATTCGGCTCTGGGTGAGACCAGGTCAGCAACCAGCGTGCCAGTTGTATGAATCCCTCGGCTTTCGCGTCGCCGGCGAATCCGTCGATGCCGACGGGGTGGAACTCATCATGGAGTTGCGGGTGCGTTGAGCGATGGACGGACGATAGCGGAACCGCGTTGGTAGAGAACGCGGGCGACGCAACCATCGCACACAGCGCGATCAGCGTGACGCATTGATCCAGACCACGCGAGTCGCGATCCCCCATCGACAGGATCAGTGGCGACCACCTCGCCAGAGACAGAAAACCCCAGTTCGCCAACTGCGCGACGATCGGTTCGGCGTCCTGGTCGCCACGCGGGCGGTAGACGCAGACGATTATCCGATCCGCGATCAACAATGGGAAGGCGATCGGCTGGCGAAACGCGATCCGATTCTCGCCACACGACCAGTGCGGAGACGGATTCTCCGCACTCCGCTACCGGTCGCGCGACTCGGCTCCAGGTGGAGATGGAGCCGATTGGTTCAGATGTAGCCTCGTAACCTCAACATGGAGTGACGCTCGGGGTCAACAACGGGTCAACATCGCGTGGCGGCACAACCGCGACCCTTGTTCTCGCATACCGGGAGCGACTGAAATAGAGGTGCGCGAGTGGAAAGGATCCCAGGGCAGGATGAGCGCGGAATCCACGGTGCTGGTCGTTGACGACGAGCCGGAAATCGCGGACCTCATGCGCGATTTTCTGGAAGCGGCTGGCTTTGCCGTTGTTACGGCGGGGCGGGGTGAGGATGCCCTGGCGGTCCTGGCAGAAACAACGGTCGATTGCATCTTGCTCGATGTCATGATGCCGGGGATGTCCGGATTCGAGACGTTGCGCCAGATCCGCGATCAGTCAGAGGTGCCGGTGCTCTTCCTCAGCGCCCGGCAGGGGGACGCCGACAAGATCCGCGGTCTGGGGCTGGGCGCGGATGACTACATCGTCAAGTCGGCCACGCCTGGCGAAGTGGTGGCCCGCATCAAGGCCGTGCTGCGCCGGGCCGGGCGTGGTCACTCGGAACCAGCGGTGCTCGATTTCGGCCGTCTCGTCATCGATGTCACGGCGCGCGAGGTGCGCGTCGATGGACGGCCGGTCTCCGTCACGCCGCGTGAATACGAACTGCTGCACCTGCTCGCCTCGCATCCCCGCCGCGCCTTTGGCCGGGAGGAATTGTTCGAACGGCTCTGGGGGCCGTTTGGGGACCGGCATACGGTGACGGTCCACGTCGCGCGGGTGCGGGAGAAGATCGAGGAGGATCCCGCCGACCCCCGGTTGCTGGTCACCGTCCGCGGCATGGGCTACCGCTTCGAGGGGGAGCGGCGGTGAGAACGCTGCCGGTCCGCTTCTGGCTCTGGCTGCTCCTGCTGGTTGTGGTGGCCGTGCCCGCGGTCACGACACTCGTCTTTGTGGTTTCGGGGCCGCCGCCGGAGGCGGTGGGGCGAAGGTTCGATCGTGCCGTGACCCCGGACCTGCGCCAGACCCTGCGCGACGGCGTCTATACCTGGGACGACCCGGAATGGCAGCGCATGCTCGCCGCCCAACTGGAACCGCGCGGTCTGGCCGCGATGCTGATCGATGCCGGGGGAGGGACCGTGTATCGTTCGCCCGGCTGGCCACCACTCAGCGCGGATGAGGGAGCCAATCCGGGACGTGATCTCACCCATGCCGCCGCGACCCTGATGGTCTCCACCGACGCTGGAACGGCCATTGCTGTCCTGGTCCCCACGCCGCTGGCGGCCGGCACCTCGTCCCCCTGGTTTGATACGGAGTTCTGGCGGATTCCCTTCGCGCAGATGGCCGCGCTCATTCTGATCGTCGCCGCGATCGCGCTGTTCGTGCAGCAGGCCTTCCTGAACCCGCTGACCCGGATGGTCGCGGCCATGCGCCTGGTTGGCGCCGGTGATCTGGCGGTGCGCCTGCCGCGCTCACGCGTGACCGAAGTCGATGACGTTGCCACTGCGTTCGGGGCCATGGCCGAGGCGATGCGACACTCCCTGGAGCGGGAAGAGGCGCTCGAGCAGGAGCGGCGGCTGACGATCGGGGCGCTCGTCCACGATCTGCGCACCCCGCTCTTCTCCCTTCGCGGCTACCTGGAAGGGCTTGCTACCGGTCTGGCCGACACGCCGGAGAAGACGGCCCGCTACCTCCGGGTCTGCCGGGAACGGGCGGATGCGCTGGAGCGGCTCGTTTCCGATCTGTTCGAGTACACCCGAACCGAGTACCTGGAGGAAGCGCCGCGCCCGGCGCCGCTCGATCTGGGCGAAATCTTGCGCCGCGTCGCCGAGGGCCTGTTGCCCCAGGCGGAGGCCAAATCCGTCCACCTGGTGCTCGCTGGCGTGGAGGAACCGGTGCTGGTTTCGGGCGATGCGATGCTGCTGATGCGCGCGGCGGAGAACGTCCTGGACAACGCGGTACGGCACACCCCAGGCGGCGGCAAGATCACGATCATGTGGCGGCAGGACGCAAACGTCGTCACCTTTTCGGTTGCCGATACAGGCCCGGGCATTCCGGCTGACGACCTTCCCCACCTCTTCACCCCGTTCTATCGCGGTGAGGCTTCCCGAAACCGCCGTACCGGCGGCGCCGGTCTCGGCCTCGCCATTGCCCGGCGCCTGCTGCGCGCCCACGGTGGCGATCTCACGGCGGGCCAGGCCAGCAGCGGTGGAGCGCTCTTCACCGGATCGTTGCCGGTTCTGTCCCCAGCCGCGGCGCTCGCGAGCGGCGATGCCAGAGGAGTCACTGGAATGGGGGAGCGGCAACGCCGTTCCGTCCCGGACCGACTGGGTCCCGACAGGATGACCGCGCCCAATGCCGGTCCTGGTTCATCCAGCGGACCCCGTCCGCGACCGTAACCGGTGTGGTGTCACCGCGGTGGGAGGTCGTGCGCGGCACGTCGGGCGCTGGTTCGCCCGTTGCATCGCATCGTAAGGCAGAGCAAAGGCGCGCGGCACAGGAGCCAACGACGCTGCGCCGGATCGCGCTCGTGATCCAACGGGTCAGGACGAATCCTCCCGCAACGGTGCGACCGCGCCAATCCAGATGGCTCCGCTCAAGGCTGGATGGGACGGAGCGCGGGGTGGGGAAGCCGCCGCAATGAGCGCGCGCGTACCCGCCACAGTCCCTTCAGGTCGTCGCCGACAGTTCTGGCGATGTCGACCCGGCTGTCGAGATCCTCGACCCACGCCACCGGCACCTCGTGGATGCGGTACCCCCTTTCCTCGGCCAGCAGGAGCAACTCGGTATCGAAAAACCAGGTGGTGTCTTCGACGAGCGGCACGAGGGTCTGCGCGGCGTTGCGGGTCAGCGCCTTGAACCCGCACTGGGCGTCGGAGAAACCGTTGCGGAACAGCGTTTTGATCAACAGGTTGTAGCCGCGCGAGAGGACCTCACGCTTCCACTGGCGCGTCACGATCGCTCCCCGCGCCAGTCGCGACCCAATTGCAATATCGCTGTGACCGGAGATCAATGGGGCGACGAGGGGCAGGAACGACTCCAGATTGGTTGACAGATCGACGTCCATGTAGGCCACGACATCGGCCGGCGAGGCCAGCCAGGTTGCCTTCAGCGCCCGGCCGCGGCCTTTCTGATCGAGATGAACGACGCAGATGCGTGGATCGGCGGTGAGGTATTCGGCGATCGCCAGGGTGCGATCGGTCGAGGCGTTATCGGCCATCGTGACGGTCCAGCGGTACGGAAAATGGATATCAAGATAGGCGCGCAGCGTCTCCACACTTGAGACCAACTGCGCCTCTTCGTTGTAGACCGGAATGACGATTTCGACCGTCACTTCGTCATGGGGCCGGGCCGCGCGGCGGCCGTGCAGGGATGGTGTGGTCGTCATTGGGGGGACTCCTTCCTGGAGTTTCTGTCCGATCGGTGACTCCAATTCGCGTTGCTCCAGTGCGCGGCGGTTGCGGCGGCGATGCAGGAAGAGGACCAGACCGGTTCCCACCACGCCCCAGTAGGTGAGCAGCCGCACAAGGATCATCAGCGCCACCGCGGCGTCGGCCGCGAGCCCGAAGCGCAGCAGCACCAGGACGAGTCCGGCTTCCGTGAAACCCAGCCCGGAGGGCGTCACGGGAATCGCGGTGAGCAGGGCGCCGATGAGCGCCGCCACCAGCGCGCCAGCCGGGGAGAGGGGCGCGCCAATCGCTTGCGCCAGGAGCCAGATCATGGCGCCTTCGAGCAGCCAGCCGGCAGCCGAGAGCGCGGCGGCCACAGGCGTCTGGGGCAACGCGTGCCGCACCCCGGCCAGCAGCGTGGTCAGGATCGCCGCGAACCGGGGGGGCATCCAGCGCGGCCAGCACGACTGCCACCGCGCCAGGACGACCACCGCTAGTGCACCCAGGGTCACGCCGCCAGCGGCCAGCGCGCTCACGGAGCGCATATCGCCAGCCTTCGTCCCGGCGATGGTGAGCGTGGCGCCGAGCAGGAGCAGTGCCAGCACCCCAAGATCGATGAGGCGTTCGACGAGGATCGTGCCCAGAGTCATGGCGCGCGGGATCCCGGCCAGGTTCTGCAGGAGCGTGGCCCGCCAGACATCGCCCAGTTGCGCCACCGTGACGCAGTTGCCGGCCCAGCCTTCGATCAAGATCGCCACCATGCGGGGGAATGACGGCAGGGTCTCGGGCGTCGCGCCGCGCAGGAGCAACCGCCAGCGGAAGGTCCGGATGGGAACCGCCGCGGCGAAGACGATGACCGCGGCCACCAGCAGAACCGGATTGGCGTGAATCACGTCATGCCAGGCGGCGGCCCAGTCGAGTTTGATACCTTCGCGGACGACGATGCTCAGCACCAACAGGGCGAGGGCAACCCCGGCGCCGCGCCGGAGCCATAGCAGCAGGGATGCGGTCATCTTCGGGACGGCTCTTTCCGACCTCGGTTCAGGGTCAGCCGGGCGCAGGCGGGAACTCGTCATGTCCATCACCGCCGCGCTCACCGGGCGTCCGCGCAGTCGTACAGCGTGTTCATGCCCATCGGGCCGCTGGTGCTCGCCGGGGTGGATTGCCATTCCGATTCAGGAACCGCAGTGCAGTTGGTGGTGATCCAATCGATATTGGCGGATTGGCCACCGCCAGGGCCAAAGGCGGGAAGCGCGGGATCAGGGGGCGCCGTGGTCGTGCCGTCGTCGTTCGCCGGTTCCGCTGCGAACATCTCGGCGAATTGCGCGGCCATGGCCCGCTGCTGGTCAGGCGAAGGCACGAGGAAATAACGAATCGTGCCACTCCTCACCATCGCGGCCAGCTGCTCGGGCGTCACGATCGGATCACCGCCGCTGAAACCGCCGAGTGCGGCAACCGGCTGGCCTGTGGCCAGGATGTAGGGAGAGGCGCTCATGGAGGAAGTCGTGGCGAACAGGAAGGTTTCTCCTTGCCAGTGCTCGTCAAGGTATGTGATGAGTTTTGCGTCTGCCGTACCCCCACCGAACCCGTCCGGCGGTCCGGATCGTCCGGCTCCATCGCTCTCCTGGTTGCTCGGAGGTCCGAACGGACCCATCTCGGTCGTGGGACCCGCGGCTGGCAAGGCGCCAGTGTTCCCTTGCCAGGTTGCATAGCCGGCCCAGACAGTCGGCGCCGTGAGCATGGCGACCAGGGCGACGCCGGCCACGGCCGGCAGCAGCCGGGACGGTGTGCGATCCGCGGAGGCTCGCCACCGCAGCATCGCGAGGGAGCTAGCGGAACCGAGGCCGGTGACCAGCACATACGGGGTCAGCCAACGATTTTGACCCGGATAGTCGCGCAGGATCCAGGCAGCCACCCCGGCGGTCCCGGCGACGGCGATGGGCAGAAGCCAACCGCGAAGGCGCTCCCAGTGCGAGTCCGCGTCTGCCGGATGCCGGTAGTCGCGCCAGAGCGCAGTCAAACCGATGCCAACCAACGCCGCCAGGGGCGGGGCCAACATCGCCAGGTAGTAGCGATGCATCAGGGTGAACGAGGTGGCGACGCTGAAGAAGCAGACGCCGGTGACCAGCCAGCCGCCCCAGAGCACGAGTGAGGCGTGGCGACGACTGAGCGGCAGGTGGGTCCGCGTCTGTCTCCAGGCGACGATGCCGCCGAGCACCGCGAGCGGCAGCAACCAGGCGATCTGCCCGGCCAATTCATGATTGAACAGCCGCAGCGCGCTGGGACTGTCACCATCCGCCCCGAAGGGCGAGAAGCCGCCTCCGCTTCCCCCTGGTCCTCCGGTCAACGAGGAGGGCAGCCATCCAGACGGGAGGAGCCGGAAGAGGCCGTTGTAGCCGAGGGCCAGATTGAGGGCGGAGTTGTCACTGCTGGACCCGACGTACGGGCGCTGACTGGCGGAGGTCAGATCCACCGCAGTGGCCCAGGAGAGGGATACGGCCGCGAGAACGACACCGGCAACCGCCAGATGCGCGAAGCGCGTTCGCCAGTTCAGGCGCGAGCCGAGGAGATACGCCAATCCGAGCGCCGGCACGACCAGAAAAGCCTGCATCATCTTGATGTTGAAGCCGAGACCGACAAGGACGCCTGTGAGAATGAGCCAGCGCCAACTGCCACGCTCGATCGCCTTCATGACGGACCACACCGCGCCGAGAAGCACCGGCATGAGCAGGGCGTCGATCGTGTTGTTGCGGCTGACCGCGACGGTGATTGGCGTCACCGCCAGGACCAGGGCCGCCAACAACCCGGCCGCGCCGCCGAAGACGCGGCGCACCAGGTGGTAGAGGAGGGTGACGGAGAGAACGCCAGCGATGGCCTCGGGGAGAAGCAGACTCAACCCCGAGAAGCCGAAAATCTTGGCGCTGAGAGCCTGGATCCAGAAGCCGAGCGGCGGCTTGTCGACGCTGACGAAACCACCTGGGTCGAAACTGACGAAAAAGAAGTTGTGCCAACTGGTGAGCATGCTCTTGACCGTGGCGGCGTAGTAGGTGTTGCCGTATCCCTCACGGTCAAGGCGGAAGAGATTGAGGAACGCCGCCAACAGCAGGATCGCGCCGAGCGCAAGATGCTCCCACGAGGCGCGTTTGACCCTGGCCCACGCCGTCGCGCTGGTTCGATTGGCGGAGAGTGAGTCCCTTCCGGGGGACCAGTGAACCGTCTGTTGTTGCACCGTACATGCCTCTCGTTTCAGCCAGGATATCCGTGGCGTCAGGAGGACGGACTCTTGCACTGTCGCCAGACTGCCGGTCTCGTCATCCTGCGCCGCGGCGCTCGCCAGGTCTCGCTGACGATGCCGGATGACACCAGCCTAGAGGGAGAGGATCAACTCGCGGTGGGCGCAACGGTCAAGAAATGCTCAACGGCGGGGGAGAGACCGCCCGGACGCTCCGCGTCCGGCAATCACCGCGGCGGGGAGACGATGCGCATTCAATCCGTAACTGTCAACAGTACGAGCAGGGATGCGCCCCCGTGAGCAGGGGCATTGGGCAGTGACGGCGGTCTCCGGTGGCGCGTGCTGCTGGATGAGTCTGGCTCTGCTGCCACAACGTCCGGGGTTGCGTGGGATGGCCGGCGCGGCGATGCTTGCGCGATCATGGGTTCTCGGATCACGATTGGGAGCGGAGCAGGTGCCACCAGAACCCCCTCCTGATACGGAAACCGTGCGCGGGGTGCGTTCCTGGCTGGATCGGCATGCCCATCGCGAATCGCGCACCCGGCGCTATCTCGAACTCGTCCAGGCCGTCGCCTCCGTGCTGACCTTCGGCGG
>JAXLWU010000045.1:0-30303 GCA_046328335.1 Thermomicrobiales bacterium | reverse complement strand
CCCGACCATCTGGCGCATTTTGCCCGCGCCGTGGCCGAACGGTATCCCTGGCTCGACGCCTATACCCCGGTCAACGAGCCGTTGACGACCGCCCGCTTCGCGGCGCTCTACGGCCACTGGCATCCCCACACCCGAGACGAGCCCTCCATGATCCGGGCGCTCCTGCATCAGGTGCGTGCCGTGCAACGCTCAATGCGGGAAGTTCGCAAGATCAACCCGGCCGCGCGGCTCATTCAGACCGAAGATCTTGGTCGTGTCTGGAGCACGCCTGCTATGCGCTATCAGGCAGATTACGAGAACGAGCGGCGCTGGCTCTCCCTCGACATGCTCTCGGGCCGGGTGAATCGCCACCACCCGCTCTGGCAGCACCTCTGGTGGCTTGGGCTGACCCATGACGATCTCGACCCACTGATCGCGGACGCCTGTCCGCCGGATGTCATCGGCGGCAATTACTACATCACCAGCGAGCGATTCCTCGACCATCGTCTCGATCGCTATTCGAAAGAATCACGTGGCGGCAACGGCCGCGATCAATACGCCGACGTCGAGGCGGTGCGGGTTCGCGCCGACGGCGTGGCCGGGCCGGCGGTGCTGTTGCGCGAGGCGTGGCAGCGATACCAGAAGCCAGTGGCGATCACCGAAGCGCATCTCGGCGCCTCGCCCACGGCGCAGGTGCGGTGGCTGACCAACGTCTGGCGTGATGCGACGGCATTGATCCAGGAGGGCATTCCAGTCCCGGCAGTGACGATCTGGTCGCTCTTTGGTTCGTGGGACTGGCCAAGTCTCTGCACCCGCCTCGATCATCACTACGAGCCAGGCACATTCGATGCCCGCCACGATCCTCCACGGCCAACACCGCTGGCCGGGCTGGCCATCGCTCTCGCGGCAGGAGACTCCTCCGAAGACGAAAACGCGCCCCAGCGGGGCTGGTGGGAACGTTCCGACCGCCTGCTCTACCCGCCGGTCGACGCCGAAGGATGCGATGTCGACGAAGAACGGTGGAGGAGTTCCACCGGGGACCACCAGTCTCGTCTTAGAATGACTGGGTGAAACCGCGCTCGCCTCATTCGTGGGTGGAGCGGGGGACGGGACTCGAACCCGCGACAGCCTGCTTGGAAGGCAGGTACTCTACCAACTGAGTTACCCCCGCACTGACATTCCGGAGTGTACGCCCTGGCGGCTTCCCTCGGCAACGGGATCCGCCACTTGTTGATCGATGGTGTTTGCGCTCGCCAAAAGGTCTGCAACTATCAACGCTGCAGCGCATCCAGGATCATCGGCTGCAACAGCCCGCGATCTCGCAATGTCTTTACCAGGCGATGTCCACCGCGCGGATGGATCGTCAGTTCCACCCCACCACGATCGGCAATTCGCTCCGCATGGAGCAGATCGAGCGGGTCGTCGTCGCTGACATGGATCTGATACCTGGTCTCTCCCTCCAATTCGGGCAGGATCGGGTAGAGGTCGAGGATGGGGTCGCGACCGGCCATCGTCGCGTGGAGGTTGTCGATCTGCTCGGCCCAGCGGTCATCGCCCGCTCGCTGCCTCTGCTCGGGGTCGATGAACGTCTGAGGCGAAAAGGCGAGCACCTCGTCCGCGTCACAGAGGGTTCCGAAGAGGAGCGCGGCATACCCGCCGGCCGAGGCGCCGGCCATCACCACCCGGGATGCTCCGGAACGGGCAATCGTCGCATCGAGCAGGCGACAGACAGCGGCGCAGGTGTCACCCACGCCCGGCAGACCGAGTTGATACCAACCGCGGCGAGGATCGCGGAGGAAGGCCTTCTTGGCCGGATAACCGGCGGCAAGACGAAAGAACTCGAACACCGGCATGCTGACGCCCCCCGCGATACCGCCAAACAGGATCAGCAGTGTTTCGCCCGGGGTGTCGAGATCGAACACGACGTGCGTGTTGGGGTCCGCGACGAGCGAGGCAAAGGGCCCCTGGCGCAGTTCATTCATGGCGCCGCGGACCATGGTTTTCTGGAGCAGAGTCCCGAGGCAGAGTGAAGGAAATGGTCGGGGTGAGAGGACTCGAACCTCCGACCTCAGCGTCCCAAACGCCGCGCGCTACCAACTGCGCCACACCCCGATGGACAACCTCCGAAGTATAGGGAGCGGCGGGAAACGGCGTCAAAACCATCGGGGGATCGAGCCAGCAAGAATGGGCGGAACCTGCACCGTGCGGTCGAGGCTCGCGTGTTTCCTCCAGCTGATAGATGAGACTTGCTGTCGACGCCAATCTCGCCCGACGATGAGATTCCCCGCTGCCGGCCGGAACGACACAACGCTTGACCACCGCTGTGCACGAAATCATCTCGACTCGTATCAGAAGCGGCCGACCCCTGTCACCGAGCCAAACCGTCATCGGTTGGCTAGCCGCTGATAGACTCGCACGTCACCGCTCTGAAAAACCTCCCGCCAGTCCTTGCCAGGAAACCCGGGCTTCTCGATGCCTGGATAGGGACCCGCGGTGGAGCACTCGCCTTGCCAATTCTGTTGCTCGTAATCTCCTAAGAAAATCCAGTCCACGCCGTAATCGGCAGTCAGCCGACTACTGGGATTGGCGTACATCTGGGCGACGTCTTCCTCGCGCAGACCGATATCGGAAATCAGGTCCGGCTGTCCTGCCCGCCACTGTCGCTGATGATTGTCTCCCCAGCCGATGATGGTTGGAATACCGGTGAAGGCCGAGACGCGGTTGAAGGGAATGCGTCCCATGGGCCGGTACGAGCATCCCGCCGCCTCGAGTACGACATCGCCAGGTCGGACTTCGCCCTGGAGCCAGCGAATGGCGGCCACCTCGTCCGCGCTCTCTTTTTCGGCATACGCGAGACCGTCGAGTCCACGCCACCTGCCAAACCCGTCGGTCCACTGATACGATGCGACTACAGGGTAGGCGAGGCCAGCCACGATAGCCGCCGCGGCCGCCGCGGCGAGAGCCATGCGGGCGATGGTCCGGCGACCGAGGGTGATCCAGACGACGGCGACCGTAACGGCCGTCGCCAGCATCGAAAGCGTCCAGGCCTGATAGTAGAACTTGAAAAGGGTATTCATCCGATTGTCGAACGCATCCCTGAGATAGACGAACTCGACCCCAATCGCCAGCAACCAGGCGACGGCAAACAACGCCACGGCCGCCGTGCGTGGGGAGAATTCGTCGCTGCGACGCAACTGGTGTGCGGCCACGGCCAGCGGAATACCGCACAGCGGAAGAACGGGCGCCGCGAGCAGGACTCCCGGGATGATGGTCAGTACCGCCGCGGAGACCAGCACTGGAAAATCGGCGCCGTCTCGGAATCCGCGGTCGGTGACCAGGAGAATGATGCTCGCGACGTAGGCCACGCCGAAGATGGTCAGGAATTCGCCCGCTCCCGTTCGCTCGCCAACATGAATCCCGATCGACGTCGCCAGACCACGCACGATGGGAATCTGCCCAAGCAGTCCCGTTGTAACTTCCCGCACCGGGGGGTCGTAGCGAAGCCAGAACGGCAGCCACGCACCGATCGAGGCGACGCCGACTGTTAGCGCTCCCTCCCAGAATGGCAGCGAGAACGCGCGCATGCCGAACCAAGAGGCAGCAACCGTGATGAGAAGAAACATCGGATAGTCCCAGGCATTCAGCGGGTAGAGTGCGCCCACCACGAGGCCGGTGATGGCTAGCCGCACCCACCAGTCCGCGTTCCTTTCCTCCGCCCGCGCCAGACGCGCCAGATTCCACGCCAATCCCAGCACAGCGATCGTGAACGGCAGCGCCATGAGGTGCGGATGAAGATCGCCGAGAAGGAAACTGAAGAACGGAAATTCGTTGATCGTCTCGATCGAGGGAAACTGGCAGCGATTGTCGATGCGCGGACCGTCACAGACGATGCGGCTTGCGCGCCAGCCGATGCCCTCCCCGCTATCCCACCACCACGCCCGCCAGGTTTCGCCCGCATCCTGGAGCAGACGCATTGCCGCGTAGAGATTGCCGGAGATCGCCAGCAAGAACGCTGCCAGCACCCCTCCCGCGGCAGCCAGTCTTCGGCGGACGAACCCATGGAGGACGTTCCAGGCGAACCCGAAGGCGCCGACTATCGTGAGGCTGAAAATCGTTCCCAGCGCAAGATTGAAGCCGAATTGCGGCGGCACGCCGGAGATACGGCCGATCGAGCCGTAGAGGAGGTACCCGAGGTAGTAGTAATTGATCGGCTCGCCGGCAAACCAAGGGTCCGGCGGCGGCATCGTGGTTGTCCGCATACTGCTGGCCAGAAATGCCACGTCCATCGGTTTCTCGGTGCCGAGAATCTCCGGGGTGAAACCGCGTAGCCAGAGATAGACGCCAAAACAGACCAGCGAGGCCACCTCGACCAGGAGCAGGCGCAGGATCCAGGATCGGTCACAGTCGCGCGACCGGAGAAGCACGGTCCAACCCATGACCGCCGAGATCAGGAGCGTGGCGAGAAGGAGATTGGCATCGAACGGGACGATTCGCAGCGAGGCGAGCATCCAGCCGGGCCACGCCAGAAAGAGCAAGGCGAGGGGACGCGCGATCGTCGCCCCGCGGTCAGACATCCCGCGGCAGAGCCAGCGCACGAGCGGCGCAAACGTCCACGTCGTACCCACCAGCACGATGTACCAGCGGAGAGCGGCCTCGATCGACGTCAACCCGTCATCAACTCTCTACCCGATCCGCAAGGGAAGCACGTGATAGATCGTGGTCCCGTCGGACGTGAACGCAACCTCGAGCGTCGTGCCGAGCATGTCGTCAAACGCGGCAATGCCATCGGCCGACCCGGTCGGCGAGCACTCGTTGTTATTCAACGGGTAGACCCGTTCGACATCCCCGACCACCACGTAGGCCACGTTATACTTGCGCAGGATGCGCTCCTTTTCCTCGACGTTCGGCGATGTGTAAAGCCTCCTCACGTCGTCGACCCTGCCCGGCAGGGTGTCCGGATAGCGCTGCTGCTCTTCGTGCCGTTCCCAACCGAGAATCGTCGGCAACCCGGTTGCCGCCGAGATTCGGCTGCCGTTGCAGCGGTAGGGACCGATCGAGGCTTCAGCAATCACCGGGGATCCGGCGACGTTCTGCCAAAGCCAAGCAATCGCGGCCCGGTCACCAGCGTAGGTGATCGTCGTTTCTCCATTCTCCCCGAACGAAGGAACGGTGCCTTCATTCATCCAGGCCAACGCATCGAGCGAGGGAGACGGGGTGCCCGGCGTGAACCGCTGCGCGAGTCGCGGTCCGGTTGCCAATACGGGGTAGAGGAGTGAGAGCAAGAGGACGACGGTGGCGACCACGGCGCCAGTACCAGCCCAAGCGGCGATCGCGGACGACGGCTGGCCACGACTCGCAAGCCGCCTGCTAAGCGCCACTTGCCGGAGCATGTACGGGATGAGCGCCGCGCCCGAGAGCGCCAGGAGCACCCAGATCTGGTTGTAAAACTTGAAGACGGTGTTCATGCGATAGGCGGGTGAACCGAGCAGATCGTCGGCGACGACGACCAATTCGACGCCGGCCACGGTGAAGAACGCTGCCGCCAACAGAAGGCAGACGAACCGGCGCGAGGCGCCGTTCAACTCCAGCCAGCCGATCGCGGCGAAGACGCCAAGGGTAAACGCGATCGCGAGAACGGTTCGTCCGCTGGAGATCGCCGCCGCCGAAACTGCAAGCGCGATCGTCGCGCCCGCGCCGGCGATCCAGCGGCTCGGCCTCGCCATCCGAAACGAGTTCTGAAGCCAGGACAAAAGCCCCAAAAGGGGAGGGGCGACGATGCCGATGTAGAGCACGGCAGCTGCCGGCAGCAGGAACCGGGGGTCAAGTGCCGGGCGCAAGAGCAGCAGGATCGCCACGATGGCCGCCGCCACGCCCGCTACCGGTAGCGGCTGCAAGGTGGTCCGTGACCGCATCGGCATGAACAGGGTTGCGAGGCCAAATGCGGCGATCAGGACCCACCCTCCGATGTGGAAGAAGAAATCGACTGGGCTGGTGGGATCGTGGACAAGCGCGATCTGCCCGAAGAGGGCCACAAAGTGCCGATGGAACGGGAGAAACAGGAACCAGGTGGTGAACGCCATGGCAAGCGAGGCGCCGACAAAGACCGCCATTCGACGTGCCCAGGACTTGACGGCCGCCGAAGCCATGTAAATCGCCGCGACCGACAGCAAGGCGTAGACCGGGACGTCCCAGGCGTTGGTCGCGCTGAGTGTGCCGAGAACGAGCGCGATCAGCGCAAGGTTGGTGGCCATGACCGCCCGGCCGGAAGGCACTCCTTGGGAGGGGTCGATTCGAGCATTCATCACCAGCGCGTAGGCAAGCGCGATCAAAACCACCGTGATTGGCAAGGCGATGACATGCGCGTGGAGATCGGCGTACAGGCCGCTGAAGAAGGGAAACTCGGTAATGGCGTTTTCGATCGCACGGCTGCCGTTCCAGGTCCAGTGAATGAAAGGATCGACGGGTCCCCGTTGGTCCAGGAGGCCACGAACCGCGCTGAGATTGCCGACGACGCTCAACGCCGCCACGCCTACCCAACCACCAAGAATGGCCAGGCGACGCGATCGGGTCAGGGCAAAGGAGAGCGCGGCGGCAACCGAGAATCCACCCGAGGCCAGGAAGGCCATCATCGTCGGCAATGCGAGATTGAAGCCGATTTCGGAGGGAATCCCGGTCAATTTGAACAAAAATGAGACCAGATAGAAGCCATAATAGTAGTAGTTAACATAACCATCCGAGTACCACGGGTCAAAGGGAGGGAAATGGGCACTGCGGCTGATGGCGTTGATCTGGGCGAACTCCATCGGCTTCTCTCCGCCCCAGATCGGATGCCAGCCATCGGGGGTGATGAGCCGAAAGATCAGGAAAAGGGTGAAGACCGCCCAGAAGGCGAGTTCGACGTGGCGGCGAAAAAGCGGAGTGTCGTCGGGAATGGCGCGCGTGGAGGAGTTCGGTTGGAGTCGCGTCCAGCCGAACACCGCCAGAACGGCGAGTGAAAGAATCGCCCAGACGGCCCGAAACGAGACACGTTCGAGACTCGCCCCGAGCCACACCGGGTAGGCGGCCACGAGCAACGCCAATAGCCGCGCCAGACCCCAGCCGCGGTCGGGAAACCTCCGGAATGTATGCGCTGCAAGCGGCCAGCCGGCCGCCGCCAGTGCAATCAGGAGCACGATCCAGAGCGCGAGGGCGGGAAACGTGCGCGACGTGAGGCTCGCGCTCCAGCGCGCGTCGTTGACGGCAGGATTTTCCCCCACGGGGTGGTCGAGCAGTAGCGTCGACTCGGGCGGTTCTCGGGTGGGTATCCAGGGTCGTTGCAGGGCCCAGGACATGGCGAGGTCGAAGTCGCGCCGGGTCAGCCGCTCCTCTTTCCCGTAGATGGTGACATTGGGATGGTCGTAGTTGAGGAACGATTCATCGGCTTGCCGGTCATCGAACGCGATGTCGGCGATCGACGGCATGGTGCGGAATTCAGCAGCCTGAGCAAATCCGAGTTCGCCCCGCCGCAACAGGTCGAAATAGCGGTTCTGCACCGGATAGCGCCACGGCGCAGCCGCGACTGCCTGTTCGACGCGCTGCGAGGACTGGACGACAAAATCGGCACGCCGCAGACTGGTGAAGATCGCATCGCTCGCCTCGTCCGGCGGGAGATCGCGGTAGGGGTCCATCATCACGTTCGCGTAGCCGAACATCCCTGGGGCGAACGCGCTGCCGATTCCGCGGGGAAGCGCATCATCCCAGTACTCGGCCGTCAGCGAGGAAGCCGGAGCCACGTTGGCGTAGATCCAGCGCGAGGCAGCCAACCTTGGATGCTCGTGGGCGAAGATCGCCAGGTAGGCGGCGGTCCAGAGGGCGCAGATCAGGAGCATGACCGGAATCGCGGCCCGCCGGAGGTGGCGCCACTGCATCGTACCGGCCAGTCGATTCACCTGCGCCAGTCCGAGTCCCGCGGCGACCGCGAAAACCGGGGCTAGTGGTTCCAGATAGCGGAGGAACTTCACCTCGGAGAGCGCCAGAACGAGGCCGTAGGTGGCGAGCCAACTCACCATGATCGTCGCCGCGGGCGTCCTGTATCGCCACGCCAACATGACCAGTGAAACGACGCCAAGAATCGCGAGCACGCCCGCTGCCGGACCGTAGCCCCAGCGCAGCAACTGCTCGAGTTGATAGAGGAGGGGGGTCGTGCCGACATACACGCGGGAAAACGGAACGTCAAACGTGCCACTGGCGATATCTGCCTGAGTCTTCAACGATTTCAAATAGACATCGGGGCGCATCAGCGCGTATGGCTCGAAAAACGCAAAGGCGAGTAATGCCCCCAGCGTGGCGATGGCGGCTCGAACAAAAGCGCACTTGATCGCGTCCTTCCAGCCACCGTTTCCCAGTCTCCTGGCGCTGTCACTGAGGATCGCGACGGCGACCGGTGCTCCCAAGGTGAAGACGCTCCCTTTGGTGGCCATCGCCAGGCCAACCAGCACACCCGCCAGGAGAAAGTGCCGGATCGATCCGGACCTCGCCGCGCGCACGCACGCGACGAGACAGAGCGCGACAAAGAATGCCAACCAGCTATCTGTTGTAAAGAAATGGGCGAGTTGGATCGACATCGGCGCCAGGGCGGCGAACAGCGCCGCCGCGATGCCGACTCTTGCCCCTCCCGCGGCCCGGCCAAGCCAGGCGACGGGCACGATGGTCAACGCGCTGAGAAGCGCGGAGAGCGTCCTGCCGAGCAGATAGGCCCGCTCCGGCGCGTTCCAGTTGACTCCGGTTATCCTGCCGAGCAACCAGCCAATCGCATCGGTGATCCAGAGGGGTAGCGCGCCGTAGGCGAACTCGCGAAACTCGCCCGTCAGTGGATCCGCCGAGCGTGGGTTGAGTCCGCTTCGTGCTGGGTCGCGCAGCGCGTCCCAGTCCGGCGGCCAGGAAAAATGGATGCGGTCGATCAGAACGATCTTGGCGATGAACAGTTCGTCCGGATGGAGGTCGGTACCCTTGTCCCAGTTGAGGCCATACAGCCGCACCGCGGCCGCGGCGAGGAAAATGACGACGAGGACTCGCCACCACGACGAGCGCGCGGCGCGGCGTATGCTGGTCACGGCGCTCTGCATGGCGCGATTCTAGGCAGGGAAGGAGACGCGGTCGAATTGAACGTACCGGCACCGGGGCTTCCGCTCCGGATCGTCTTTTTTGGCTCTCCCGAGTTCGCGGTACCTGCCTTGCACGCCCTCTCAACGTCTTCGGAGTTTTCGGTAGCGTTAGTCGTTACCCAGGGTCCCAAAGCGCCGTCGCCGGTTGAACAAGCGGCGCGGTCGCTGAACCTGCCGGTCTACAAACCTGAAACCCTTCGCGATGACGCGGCGCGGCAGCCGCTGGTCGACGTCGACGCTGACCTGTTCGTGGTCGCCGCGTTTGGGCTGATTTTCCGCAAGAAGACCCTGGCGATTCCGCGCTATGGCGCCATCAATATTCACCCGTCCCTCCTGCCCCGGTACCGGGGCGCAAGCCCGATCGCGGCGGCAATTCTCAGCGGGGATGTCGACAGCGGAGTGTCGTTGATGGTGATGGATGAAGGAATCGACACCGGCGCTGTCGTTTCGGTCGAGCCGGCCCCGGTAGCCGCGGACGACAGCACCGAGTCGCTCGGTTCGCGGCTGGCCGAAACCGGCGCCAGGCAGATGGTGCGCGATGTACCACCTTGGCTTCGCGGCGAACTCCGCCCCGAGCCGCAGGGCCAAACCGGCGCGAGTTTGACCCGGATGCTCACCAAGGCCGATGGCTGGATCGACTGGTCGCGCCCCGCGATCGATCTCGGCCGGCAGATCCGCGCCATGTGGCCGTGGCCGCGAGCCTGGACCACCGTCGACCAAGGACTCATCCAGGTACACGCGGCTCGGATGGCAGCCGACATTGCCTCGACTTCTGCTCCAGGCTCCGTCATTCCCACGCGTGGGCGCTTGATCGTCGCCACTGGTACCGAGCCAATCGAATTGCTCACGGTGGAACCGGCCGGCAAACGCGCGATGCCCGCCAAGGCGTACCTGAATGGCCGTCGGGCGCCGATCACGGCCTTCGGCGAGTTCGGGAACCCGGGTCCCCAGCCGCCGCTGGTGACGCCAATCAACGGCAACCTGGTGGGGTAGCCGATAGGAAACGCTCTTGCGGATAAGCGCACTTATCCGCAAACATAGAATTCGGCGCATCCGTCTTGCGGGGTGATCCCGACGGCCGTATGCTCGCCGCGCTCGGTTGGCGCGATAGATTCGCCGTGGGGGTGCGATTCCGTGTTTGCGCTCGTCAAGGAGCTCAGCGAACTGCCCGGACCAACCGGGCACGAGGATCTGGTTCAGGACTGGGTCGAACAGCGATGGTCCCGATTTGCGCACGATGTGCGGCGGACGCGTGTCGACAATGTGGTCGCGCGCGTCGGCGGGACCGGTCCGCGACTGGCGCTCGTCGCGCACGCCGACGAAATCTGCCTGATGGTGAAGAGCGTCAGCGACGAGGGTTTCCTCCACCTGTGGCCGTACTATCGCGATACTTTAGGCCGTCCACCGCGCTGGTTCACGCCGATCAATCAGCAGGCGCTGGTGGTCGGGGGCGGTGCCCTCGTGCCCGGTGTGTTTGCGACCGCCAGCGGCCACGTCGTCGGCGGTCAGGCAAGCCAGAAGGATGTTCTCGAATGGAACGACATCTTCGTCGATCTCGGCGTCCGCAGCCGGGATGAGGTCGAAGCACTTGGGGTTGGTGCCGGTGCGCGCGTCATCTGGAATCCGGAAACGCGGCGCATTGGCAAGAACATCACCGGCAAGGCGATGGACGACCGGGCGGCCCTTGCCATTGCTACCGCGGCCGGTGAGCGGCTGGCCCAACGATCGGATCTGCGCTATGAAGTCTGGCTCGTTTCGACGGTCCAGGAAGAAAACGGTCTCCTGGGCGCCTCGAGCGTCGCGGACGAACTGACCCTCGACCGGGCCATTGCCCTGGACGTCGGTCTGACCGGAGACATCCCCGGCCCGGACAAGCGCGATTTTCCTTGCCGCCTTGGCGCGGGACCGATGGTGGTCTACCAGGATGCCAGTTGTCATTACTCACACAAATTCTGCGATGAACTGGTCGCCGCGGGCAGACGGGCGGAGGTCCCGGTGCAGCGCGCGGTCTTCCAGAACTACGGCAGCGATGGGGCGGAACTGATTCGCCGCGGCGTCGAAACCGCGTTGCTCACCTATCCGACCCGCTATACACACTCGCCGATCGAAACCGTCGACGAACGCGATCTCGAACAGTCAGTCGATCTGCTCGTGGCGTTTCTCACCGATGGTCCAGGTGCCGGCCATGACTAATCCCACGCATGAGGAGCGCGACGAGTCCGGCATAACCGTCGACTTCCTGCTCGCCCAGGCCCGATTGCTTGGCGCGGCCGCAACCGACGAGGCAATCCGTCGCTTCTGGTCGGAGATGAGCGAAGCAATGGCCGCGCTCGCCACGCTCGGGCCAGTGGATGATCCTCTGGACGTTGCCTTCACCCCGCAGTGGCCAAAGGAATCACGGTCATGAGCGCGGAGTCTCTCCCCGATCTCGGTGTCCGCGAAGTTGCCGCCGGATATCGCGCGCGGCGATTCTCGCCGGTCGAAGTGACAACGGCAGTTCTCGCGCGGATCGAGCAGACCGAGCCGCGCCTTCATGCCTGGGTCGAGATTGCGGCAGGCGACGCGCTCGAAGCGGCGGCGGAAGCGGAGCGCGAGCTGATGTCCGGCGTCGACCGGGGCCTCCTGCACGGAATTCCCATCGGAGTCAAGGATATCTTCGATGTAGCCGGTTTCCCCACGCGCTGCGGTTCGGCCGCGCGAAGTGCCGTGGAGCCGGCTTCACAAGATGCGAGAACCGTTGCCGCCGCTCGCGCCGGTGGAGCGGTCATCCTCGGCAAGACAGTGACGCAGGAGTTTGCCGCGGGAGTGATCAGCGCCCCAGCGCGCAATCCATGGAATCCGGAACGGGCGCCCGGAGGGAGTTCCGGCGGATCGGCCGCGGCGGTTGCTGCTGGCGGATGTTATGTCGCATTTGGTTCCGATACCGGAGGCAGCATTCGCATTCCGGCGGCGGCCTGCGGCGTCGTTGGCTACAAGCCGGAATTCGGCAGACTCGATCTCGCCGGGGTCTATCCCCTCTCCTGGTCGCTCGACACGGCGGGACCGATCGCCCGGTCCGTCGACGATGCCGAGATTTTCTATCGCATCCTTTCCGTCGAACCGACAGCGCCAGCGGCCGGAGACCAGTCACTGCACCAGTTCCGAATTGGCGTTTGCCGCAATTACTTCTTTGATTCGCTGCAACCGGATGTTGCCGCGGCCGTCGAACTGGCCATCGAGAAACTGGGAACCGCGGGCGCGGTGATTGTCGATGCACCCTGGGCCAAGGCGGCAGCGGCGCGAGCATGTTCATTCTTGATCAATCGCATCGAGACCGCGGTCGTTCATGAGAACGTCGCCCGGCAGCGACCAGAGGAGTTCGCCGCCTATGGTCCGGAACTGCGCGTTCGTGTTGCAGCGGGACTCGGTATTCCCGCTTCTGTCTACCTGCAGGCCGTACGCGCTCGCCCCCGGATCCGTGATTCCATGGCGCAGCTTTTCGCGGATCACTCGCTCGACGCGCTGCTGGTGCCGACCTTGCCGACGACCGCGGTCGCCGCAATCGAGCCGCGGATCACCGGGACCGGCCTGGACGAATCGGTGGGTGCCGGGTGGACTCGCCTAACGATGCCCTTCAACGCCACCGGCCAACCGGTGCTGGCCATCCCCTGTGGCCTCGACTCGAATCGATTACCGGTCGGACTTCAATTGGCTGGCGCACCGGGGCGAGAGCATGCGCTCTTTGCGATTGGGCGGCTCTGCGAAGCGGTCCTTAGCGTCCCTCGTCCGGCGTTGCCCATTGGCCACGATCAGTCCCCTGCTGCGTAGTTTCTGGAGGACCGTATGGGTGCCCCTACCGATGGTTTTGCGGCACGTGGAGACCAGGCTCGAACCAATCTCGTATCGGCTCTCCGAGAATGTTGCCAACTGGCGGAAGCCGTCGCATCGCTCGATGGGACGGACCTCCTGGAAGTCCTCCTCTATCTCGACAGCCTGCGCTTCGTCATGGCTGAGTCTGGGCAAATCCTGCAAGGGGTGGTGCGGGGAATGGAGGACGAATAGTTCCCGGTGATCAACTCTTAGGGATATGTCGTGTTTCGCGTCACGCAGCTCGACGTGCTTGGCGGAAAACCGAGCAAGTCCAGCCAGAGCAATCGCGCCGCCCATGCCCGATTCGGTTTCCAGGTTTCGGCAGCCCGGTCGAGCTCCTGAAGATTCGAAATCCCCGGGAAGTGCCGCCGGGCAGCGCGTAGGAGGGCAACGTCTCCGCTCGGATGCGCGTCGGGATGCCCGATTCCCCACAAGAGCGCCGATTCGATCGTCCAGCGCCCGATACCACGGATGGCCTCGAGTTCACTCGCCAGCCGGCGAGGTTCCTCAGGCTTCCCTCCTTCGTCCGCGAAAACCTGCCCGACGGCCACCAGGGCGTGTGCGCGAACCTGGGTCACGCCGGCCGAGCGAACCATGTCGATCGTCGCTTCCGCGATCTGATCTGGCCGCGGCGTGGGCCAGAAACGGCGGCCCGCAACGTCGATACCGGGATGGAAGAGCGCACAGAGTTTCCGCTCGGTGACCGCCGCCGCGGCCACACTGATACTCTGGCCCACGATCGACGAGACAAAACCTTCGTACAGTGACCCGGACGACCACTGACGCATGCCAGCATTCTGCAGAGCAAGGTCGCGCAGTACCGGCGCATCGAACGCAGGAACGACCGCTGCGGCGCCAAGGACTTCGCATGCCCACCGTCGGTCGAGACCGGGATGGGCGGTGCCGCGCACCCCGATACGGCCCGGCTCGGTCTGAGTAACCCTCCGCCAAACCAATGTGTCTGCTTCCCATCCGACCCAAACCAATGAGTTGTCGATCCAGTCGGCGCCCGGCCACCGGCCCCGCGCCCACCAGACTGGCGCGATGGTCCTTGCCAGGTCAAATGGAGCCGGTATCCGGACGCATCTGCTGTCGATCATTGGTTCCCCGCAAAGAAATGGGGTTTTGCCCGGGATGCCGCAGGTACACTCGTCCCCGCCGGGGATTCTCGTTCACAGTTGATAGTGTCAGAACTCGTGGTTGTCTGCGCGGTGAGGTGAGTCTTGAGCGGCGGGGTTGCCGAAACTGCAGAACCTGGAAGCGTTGCCCTGTCTACCTCCAGCGGCCAACCACCCGTCAATCGCGGCGCGCTCTACGCCCTCCAGTCCAGGCCGTTCCTGCTTTTCTGGTCCACCATCATTCTGTCGCTCACCGGGGTCTGGGTCAGAATCACCGCCCAGGGCTGGCTCGTGTACGACCTGACCAGCAACGAGTTCCTGCTCGGTCTGGTGAGCTTCTGCCAGGCCGCGCCAGTCCTGATCGCCGCCCCAATCGCCGGCGCGATTCTGGATCGAGTCAACCGCCGCGTCGTGCTCCTCGTCGTGCAAGTGATCGTCGCCAGCGCCATGTTGGTGCTCGCCACTCTGGTCGCGACTGGTCGAGTCCAGGTCTGGCAAATCATGGTGATTGCGGTGATTGTCGGGACTGCCTCCGGGTTCGACTGGCCAGCCCGCTTGTCACTGCTCCCTTCACTCGTCAATCGGGAGCAATTGCAGAGCGCGGTGGCGCTCAATGCCTCCGCGTTCAACACGGCGCGCGTCGTTGGTCCCGCGGTTTCAGGGCTGCTCATCGCAGCCGTCGGCGTTGCCGCCTGCTTCTACCTCAACGCCGCGATGTATGTCCCGTTCATTCTCGTTCTTGCCACGCTCTCGATCGACACCGCGATTCCCATGCCGGAACTGCGAGGCAACGCGGTAGAGGGCCTTCTCGAGGGATACCGGTATATCTGGCGCACCCCGAAGATTCGGGGCCTGCTTTCGGTCGACATCATACCGCTGATGTTCGGTATCAGCTACTTCACGCTCGCGCCCGCGATTGCCCGCGATGTCCTCGGCCTCTCGAGTTCCGGTCTTGGCGTACTTCTGGCCGCTAATGGCATCGGGCATCTCATTGGTACCGTTGTGGTCGCTTCTCAGGGCTCTCGTCGCGGTCGGGGCCGCATTGTTGTCACCGGGGTGGCGGCGTTCGCGATCCTGGTGATCCTTTTCGCCCTTTCAACCAACCCCGTGCTTTCAGGGGCGCTCATTCTCTGTATTGGCTTCGTTTCGTCGCTGTACGGGACGATGAACGATACGCTGCTGCAGACGAATGTCGATGAGGCCTATCGCGGCAGGGTCATGGCCGTCTACTCCATGTTCTGGGGGCTGACGCCGATCGGGTCTCTGGAGGCGGGCCTGCTCGCCAATTTCGTCGGCGTCCAGAAAGCACTGGCGCTCAACGGGCTCATCATCCTGGTCTACGCGCCACTGCTGTGGAAGTTCAGTCCCGTGCGCCGTATTCCCTGAGCACCGCCGCATCGCATCGAGAGGCAACCTGTAGCGATGATCGGGCCAAGCGGGTATTCTATTTCTTGATGAAGAACTACAAATTCGTCGCTTGTCAGTTCGTAGAATCCAAAGTCATGAACAACCCTGACGTTACACGTTGTGCCAGTCGGACGGCTTCGACAGAGGCGCTCGCCGCTTTCGACCGCACCCCTGTCGTGCAGGCGATCGGCAACACGCCTCTCATCCGCTTGAGCCGTTTCGAACGCCATCTCGGCCTGCCTGCATCGATCTCGCTTCACCTCAAGGCCGAATGGGTCAATCCCGGCGGTTCGATCAAGGATCGTACAGCGCGATCGATTCTCCGCGCGGCGGTCGCCGCCGGCGACCTCGGCGCCGGACAGGCGCTCATCGACGCGACCTCGGGCAACACCGGGATCGCATACGCGCTACTCGGGGCCGCGCTCGACATTCCCATTACGTTGGTCGTCCCCGGAAGCGCCTCCGATGAACGGAAGCGAACTCTCGCGGCCTATGGCGCGCAGGTGATCTACAGCGATCCGTACGAAGGCTCGGATGGGGCAATTCGCCTGGTGCGAGAGATGGTATCCGAGCCATCGAATCGCTTCTTCTACGCGGATCAATACAACAACCCGGCGAATGTCGCGGCCCACGTATCTTCGACCGCACCGGAAATCTGGTCCCAGACCTCTGGTCGTTTGACCCATTTTGTTGCCGCTCTGGGCACAACCGGGACATTGATGGGATGCGGCGCATTTTTCAAGGCGCATGGCGACGTGGAATTGACGGGAGTGCAGCCGGCGGAGGCATTTCACGGCATCGAAGGACTCAAGCACCTCCTAACGGCGATCGTCCCGGGCATCTACGATCCCGGCTTGCCCGATCGAGTCGTTGGCGTCGAAACGGAAGAGGCCTTCGACGCCGCCCGCGCGCTGGCCAGGGTTGAGGGATTCTTTGTCGGCAGTTCCACCGGCGCCAATCTTGCCGCCGCGTCAAACGTTGCTCGCAACCTTGCCCAGGATGGAGAATCCGCGCAGATTGTCGTCATTGGCTGCGACGGAGGCTCACGGTACCTGACGACCGGTTTATGGGATCTGGCCTGAAGCCATCCCGGGGAGGCACCCGTTGTCTGACAAGCAGTCGGTGATCGTGTTGATCCCAACCCCCTTGCGGCGCTTCACCGACGGTCAGGCCAAGCTGGCGATCGAGGCTACGACGCTTGGGGAGCTTCTCGACGCCATCGACCGGGAATACCCAGGCATTGGAGAGCGCGTACGCGACGAATCGGGCCAGTTGCGCCGCTTCGTCAATGTGTTTGTCAACGGTTCGAATGTGCGCGAAGGCGCTGGCATCGAAACGTCCCTTTCTGCCGGGGACGAAGTGGGAATCATTCCAGCCATGGCCGGGGGGAGCGATCGTTGACCGAGAACACGGCGGACCGGTTCTTGCTTCCCCAAAGCATGGCAGAGGAGATCATTGATCACGCACGGGACCTCCATCCGCGCGAATGCTGTGGCATTGTCGCGGGCCGGAACGCTATTCCAGTTCGCGTCTACCGGACGACGAACGTCGCCCCCGGGAATCGGCTGTATGAAATTGATCCGCGAGAATTGATCGACCTGGAATTCCATGAATTGCCGGCCCAGGATCTGGAGATCGTGGCAATCTATCATTCCCACCCCTCTTCCGAAGCCTATCCTTCCGCGACGGATCTGGAACTGGCCTTCTGGCCGGAAGCGGTTTATCTGATTTGCTCGCTGGCCGACCTGGAACGGCCGTACATCAGAGGATTCCGGCTCCGTGACGGGCATATCAGCGATGTCGATCTGACCGACAAATAGTCGCTCGCCGCGTCAGTCTCACGCCGTACACTTTTCTGCCATGAGTCCTCAGCAGCGACCCGATTTTTCCCAACGACTCCGCGCCCTCGCCCAGGAACCGGGCGTCTATCTCATGAAAGACGTGCGGGGCACCGTGATCTACGTCGGCAAGGCGATGCGGCTGCGCGATCGTGTCCGCTCCTACTTCCAGTCTCAGCGCCACATCGACGCCAAGACGCGGGAACTCGTCCGCCACATCGTTGACTTCGAGGTCATCCGCACGGACACGCCCACCGAGGCGCTCATTCTCGAGAACGAACTGATCAAGCGGTATCAGCCTCGATACAACGTTATGCTGAAAGACAGCAAGACGTATCCGTATCTGAAGATCACCAACGAAGAATGGCCGCGGATCCTCTCCACCCGTCGCATTGTGGATGACGGCGGCCGCTATTTCGGTCCGTACACGTCGGCGGGTTCGGCATATCAGACGCTCAATCTGCTCAACCGGCTCTTCCCATACCGGAAATGCGACAAGCGGATTACCGGCAACGAAGAAGTCTGTTTGTACTACCACCTCCAGCAGTGCACCGCGCCATGCATTGCTGCGGTCGATCGCCCGACGTACATGCGCGCGATCGACGACGCCGCGCTGTTCCTCAACGGGCAGGCAAGCACCATCCTCGCTTCGCTCCAGGAAGAGATGACACAGGCTTCCGATGCCTGGAACTTCGAGCGGGCGGCCGAACTGCGCGATCGGATTAGCGCGATCGAACATGTCCTCGAACGGCAAAAAATCGTCAGTCCGAACCACGACAATGCCGACGTGGTCGCGGTTGCCAAGGGCGAAGGCGGCGATGCCGGGGTTCAGGTCGGGTTCTTGCGCGGGGGACGACTGCTCGGTTCGGAATTCTTCCCGATGCAGGCGCGTGTCGAGGACCCCCCGCAGCAGATTCTGTCGAGTTTCGTCAGCCAGTTCTACGCCGACTCGGCGCTGGTCCCACGCTCGATCCTGCTCGCGTACGACCTCGACGAGGGCGACCGCGAGCTCCTTTCGGGATGGTTGGCGGAGCGACGTGGCGGTGCGGTGGAACTGGTCACGCCGAAGCGTGGCCGCAAGCGCGAGCTAGTCGAGATGGTCACCAAGAGCGCTGCCGAGAACCTCGAGCAGAGCCGGCTCAAGTTCCTTTCTGACGAGCAACGCATGACCGCGGCCCTGACCGATCTGGCCGCCGCGCTCGATCTTCCCCGCTTGCCGCGGCGCATCGAATGCTTCGATATCTCCAACCTGCATGGAACCAACCCGGTCGCAAGCATGATTGTGTTCGAGGATGGCCGCCCCGCCAAAAAAGAGTATCGCCGCTTCACGATCAAGACCGTGGAAGGCAGTAACGACTTCGCCATGATGAAGGAGGTCATTACTCGCCGGTTCCGCCACGCCGCGGCGGAAGCGCCAGAGGACAAGTGGGCCTCCGTTCCGGACCTTGTGATCGTGGATGGTGGGAAAGGGCAACTCAGCGCCGCGCTGGAAGGTCTCACCGACGCGGCATGGACCGATCAACCGATCGTTGCCCTGGCCAAGGAAAACGAAGAGCTCTACTTGCCGGGGATCTCCGAACCCGTGATCCTGCCACGCGATTCCCAGGCGCTCTTTCTGGTCCAGCGAGTGCGGGACGAGGCGCACCGCTTCGCCGTCTCATTCCACCGCCAGCGGCGCAGCAAAGCGACCTTTTCGTCCAGGCTCGATGACGTGCCCGGCGTCGGCCCCAAACGGAAGCAGGCGCTGTTGCGCCGGTTTGGTTCGCTCAAAGGTATCCAGCAGGCCGAGATCGAGGAACTGCTCGCGGTACCGGGAATCACTCGGGCGGTCGCGACCCAGATCAAGGCCTCCTTGTGAATGCTCTCCGCCAAGGACGGGCCGGTAAATGTGAGGTCATCCCCGATGACGCGCCGGACGCCTTCGCGACCGCTGCGGAGGTCTTGCGACAGGGAGGCGTGATCGGAATCCCAACCGATACGGTGTACGGGCTCGCTGCCTCGCTCGAGCGTCCCGACGCGATTGCCAGACTCTTCGCTCTCAAGGGGCGCTCGAGTGAGAAAGCGATCCCGGTGCTCCTGGGCGATGTGGAGTCCATGGACCTTCTGGCAGAGCGGATTCCTGGCAGCGCCCGTGACCTCGCCCAATCGTTCTGGCCAGGGGCGCTCACACTCGTGGTGCCCGCTCGTCCGGGTTTGCCGACGGACGTGACTTCTCCGTCCGCTGCTGGCGAGCAGACAGTTGCGATCCGCGTGCCGGATAGTGAAGTCGCTCGCGGCGTCATCCGTGCCGCCGGTGGCTTGCTCGCCGTCACCTCCGCCAATCGCTCCAACAACCCGCCCTGCCTCTCCGCCGCTGAGGTCGCCGCACTTGGTGACGCCGCGCCTGACCTGGTTCTTGACAACGGCAATTCTCCCGGCGGCGTCCCATCGACGATTCTGGGATTTGCAGGAGAGGAAGTGGTCTTCCTGAGGAGCGGCGCGATTTCGGATCGGGAGATCGAGAGAGCGCTGCAGGTCTCCATGACCAGAACACGAAAGTTGCCGGGAACGGTATGATGAATACATGTTGAACTGGCCGGGCCGAATCATTCCGGGAATGCTGCAGCCGTGAAGCCGCGTATCGGCTTCGGTCGCCAGTCGTCTTCTGCGCGGGGCGAGATGCGCCACCGTGACCTGCAGGACGACGCGAGTACCGGTGAATTCCTCGACGAAGGCGACCAAATCTCCGCTGCTGACACCCAGCCGAGCGGTCTGAACACCGCACCGGTCCGTCCCGATCTGGGGCCTCCGGCGCCGGGACCGCAATCCGCCAATCAGCCGGGATCTGGTCTCGGGCTGGTGATCTCCGTCGCGATCTCGGCCCTGGTTCTGGTCCTGGCCTTCTTTGCGCTCGGTCCGGCCAACGAGATTTCCCTCCCTCTGGCGCAAACCACCAACCTGCTGTTCTGGGTTCTCTCTCTGCTCACGGTCGTCGCCGCGGGGATCGGAGCAGAATACGCTGACCGCACCGCTTCTCGCGCCCGCGAACGGGACGAGGAACTTGCCGTCAACACCGCCTGGATCGTCCCATCGGTCGCAACCGCGGCGGCGATCGTATTGGTGGCGACATTCCATAGCACGCCGATGATCGCGATCGGTCCGCTTGTCGCCTTCATCGGCAACGCCGGGGCGCTACTCTCCCGTGACTTGCTCGACGACGCTGACGACACCGCGCAACGGACCGCGCGGACGGTGCACGTTGTCGTCGTGCACATCGTCGCGGTACTCGCGCTCAATGCGATTTACCTCAATAAGATGCCGGCGCTGATCACCGCCGTGGCCGCCGGTCTGGTCACGACCCTCCTCACGTTCGAGTTGTTCGATCGCGCCCCTGTTGTGCACGCCAGAAAGCTGTCACTTTCTGTATTGTCAGGGGCCGCCGTGGCCGCCGCGTCGGTGCCTTTGGGATGGTGGCTTACCAACGGTCTGATCGGCGGAACCGTGCTGTTTGTCGTGTTCTATTTCGCCGCTGGCGTCCTCATGACAGGTGCCGTCCAGGGCACGTTCCGTCCTCGTGACGCCATTCTTTACGGCGTCTTGCCATTCTGCCTTCTTGTTCTCTTCGCGGTCGTCGCATGAGTGACCCGAAAATCGATTCTGGACCGGCGCCCGATCTGGAGTCGATGAGCGAGCACGATCTCCTCATGCTGCTCGATCTTGCCGCTGAAGTCATTGAGGGTCTCGATCAGTTGGGCGTCACCAACCGGGAAGAGGTCGAGGCGCTCATGAATCGCATCGAGATGCTCATCGGCGACGAAGACTAGGCGGCCACGTTCTTGGATCTCTTCGAAGCAAATCGGCTGAAGACGCTGGAGCAATCGGCGCCGCTCGCCGCACGCATGCGGCCGCGCCACGTTAGCGAATTGATCGGTCATCAGGACATCATCGGCGAAGGAACGCTTCTCCGTCAGGCTATCGAGCGCGATCAACTCTTTTCACTTGTCCTCTGGGGTCCCCCTGGCTCTGGAAAAACGACCCTGGCGCGTTTGATCGCGGATTCGACGAGAGCGAAGTTCGTTGCCATCAGCGCGGTTTCATCTGGAGTTGCTGAACTCCGGGCAATCGTTCGCGATGCAGCAGACCGACTCGGTATGCACGGAGAGCGAACGCTCCTTTTCATCGATGAGATTCACCGGTTCAACAAGGCGCAGCAGGACGCCATACTTCCTCATGTGGAAGACGGGACGGTCGTTTTCATTGGCGCGACAACCGAAAATCCATCCTTTGAGGTCAACGCGCCGCTCCTCTCACGCTCGCGCGTCGTCGTGCTGAACAGCCTGACCGACGACGATATTGGAGCGATCATCGACCGCGCGCTCGTGGATGAGGAACGCGGTCTCGGCCAGCGGAAGCTCCAAATCACCCCAGACGCGCGCTCTGCCCTCGCGAACGTTGCCAACGGTGACGCGCGTTTCGCCCTGAATACACTCGAGTTCGCCGCCGCAGGTCTAGACGTGGGGGGTGCGATCGATCTCCCGCGTGTCCAGCAGGCGGCGCAGCGCCGAGCAGCTGGCTACGACAAGAGTGGCGAGGCTCACTTTGATGCCATCTCCGCGCTGCACAAAACGCTACGCGGTTCCGATCCCGACGCCGCGCTCTATTGGCTCGCCCGGATGCTCGAGCGGGGGGACGATCCTCTCTATATTGCGCGGCGTCTCATTAGATTTGCCAGCGAGGATGTTGGTCTCGCCGATCCAAACGCGCTCAATCTCGCGATGTCCGCCCAGCAGGCGGTGCATTTCATCGGTCTGCCGGAAGGTGCGCTCGCGTTGGCGGAACTGGTGGTCTACCTCGCGCTCGCGCCGAAGAGCAACGCGGTTTACCTCGCGTATGGAGCGGCGCGCGACGATGTCGCCCAGACGCGGAATGATCCCGTGCCCTTGCATCTCCGCAACGCTCCCACGGCGCTAATGCGCGACCTGGGCTACGGAGCCGGCTATCGTTACGCCCACGATTTCGCGGAAGGCGTGGTTGGTCAGGTCAACGTGCCGGAAAACGTGGCCGGCCACCGATACTTCGCGCCGACCAACCGCGGATTCGAAGCGAAACTCCGCGAGCGGCTTGAACGCATACGCGAGATCTATGCCCGTGAAGGTGCAACCGGCGGCACGATCGAAGCAAGAGAAGATGGATGAAGCGAGCCAACGGCAGAGCACAAGACGAACTGCGCCCCTTGCAGATCATTCCCGGCACGATGCCCTTCGCGGAAGGGTCGGCGTCGATCCGGATCGGCGACACCCACGTCCTCTGTACCGCCTCAATAGATGAACGTGTTCCCGGCTGGCTCCGCGGGCAGGGGCGCGGCTGGGTTACCGCGGAGTACGCGATGCTGCCACGCGCGACCAAGGAGCGTACGCCGCGTGAAGCCGTAAGTGGCAAACAGGGCGGCCGCACCGTGGAGATTCAACGGCTCATAGGCCGGTCGCTTCGCGCGGGGATCGATCTCAAGATCCTCGGCGAACGGCAGATCATCATCGACTGCGACGTGGTTCGAGCCGACGGCGGGACACGCTGCGCGGCGATCTCCGCGGGATATGTCGCGCTGGCTCTCGCCGTGGCGGGCTTGCGTCGCGCTGGTAAGATAGGGCGAGACCCACTCCTGAGCCCCGTTGCCGCCGTAAGCGTCGGCATCATTCGGGGTACTCCCCTCCTCGACCTCGATTACACCGAAGACAGTTCGGCGGCCGTCGATTGCAATATCATCGGCACGGCGGACGGCGAGTTCGTCGAAATCCAGGCCACCGCCGAAGGAAGGCCGTTTCACCGCCGCGGGCTCGACGATCTTATCGATCTGGCGACGCTTGGGCTGGACGCACTGTTCGCCGCGCAACGGGAAGCGATCCGGACCGGATCTTCAGGCTGACACGGATTCCATCAGTTCCGGCGCGACATCGAGCAGCGCCGCACGCAAGCGGTCCATTTCGCTTCGGGTCCCAATGCCGATCCGAATGAATTGTTCCAACCCGACGTCATTGGGCCGATAGACGCGAACGGATCGTTGCTGCAACGCCTCCGCAAGCCAATCTCGCGTTCCGATTTCGACACGAGCGCTGATGAAGGGTCCCCACGATGGCACAGGTGCCAGGAACGAGAACTTCCGGAGCAAGCGGTAGAGCCGGGAACGCTCTTCCCTGGCTCGGCGCATGGCGCAGCCCAGCTCCGGCAGATCGCTGAGCGCCGCGACCGCCGCGGCGAAGACATCCTGGTCGGGAGCCGGGACGGCGTTGGTAGCGAATGCTGCGAGTTGCGATGGCGCCGCCATCCAGCCAATTTGCGGCGTGTCATGCCCGTTCCCATGGGCAAACGCTCTCATCACGATGACGTTTTCGAGTTCTGTGACCAGCGGCAGCAACGTAAAGCCGGAGAATCCAGCGTACCGCTCATCGACAAGGACAACCTGGCATGCGCGCGCCAACCGGACTGCCTCGGCGACCGTCGTCAACGCGCCGAGCGGATCCGACGGCGAATCGACGATGACGACGCCCTCATGTGGCAGATCGGCAACGAGATCGACAACCGGGCGCGCCGTTCGCCCCATCCCTCTCGCGATAGGAATGACCTCGCGATCGCGTGACATCTCGCGAAATTTCGAGCCCAGAGAGGATGGACCGATTGTGACCAGTGGACCGGAAAACGCGGCGGCAAGTGCCTCGATGGACGGCTGCACTTGACTCGTGATCGCCACGTTTCGCGCCTGGACGCCAAATGCTGCGCTGATCCGCTGCCGCAGACATCCAGGCAGATCGCTATCCACGAAACCTGAGACTGGCCAACTCTCCAATGCTGGATACCAGAACGGATTTCCCGTTCCATCCAGTCGCGCCAGGACACGATCCGATCCTTGTCCGGACCGGCGAACGACCATACCTGAAGTCTTGCCCTGTCTCATGAACCGTGCAGCATCGCTACTGGCTGAGCCACCATTGCGGGTGGAAGCACAATTTCCTCGAAGTGGACGTGCCCCACGACTGGCAGCGCAACATTACGAACCGGAACCTGACCAGGAGTCAAACCGCAAAGGTTTCCCAGATGCGCGTGACCATGGACGACGAGATCCGGTACACGGCGGTCGATCACCGCCCCCAGTTCACTGTTGCCGAGCATCCAGTACTTGCCGATTGGTTCCTTGCCCAAGGTGCTTGTCGTCGGTGAAAAATGCATGAGAGCAATCCGGGCATCGGTTGCGAGCAGCGAAAGGGCCTGGTCCAGTGCCGCGGCCTCCTGGTTTGCTCGCAGCGCCAATCGCTTCATAGCACGTGCATGAACCGCAACCGGACCTTCGACTGGCCAGAAACCCCCTCCGCTTCCGGTCGTCCCCGCGATCCCAATGCGCGACCCGGTCGGCAGCGTTAGCACGGTCGCGGCGCCGTCGAGAACCTCGATACCACTTCGCTCGAAAACACGCCGCAGCGCGACCATCCGAAGCGATCGGCGGTCGTGATTGCCAAGCACGGCAATGACAGGAACAGGAACGCTCGCAAGAAGGTTCGCCGCCGCTTCCGCTTCCAGGAGTCGACCGCTTTCCGTCAAATCGCCAGCCAGGAGAAGAACATCGGCATTTCTGCCAGCCGACACCAACGCTTCCCCCAGCTCAAAGTCTTCGTCGCCCCGAATGTGCAGATCTCCTGTGGCGGCGATCCGGACAACAGGACATATGGGATCGGATTGGCTCGCACGATGGCGGCCGCTGAAAACATTCATTGCCTCAAGGGTACTGTACGGCGTTTCGCGGGACTTCCACCCTATACTTTCAGTCGCTCCGAGTGTGCGGCTGGAAGGGCACGGTCGCGGGTAAGTTCGGGAGCCTGTACGGCCTTGCTGGGGAGCCGGGATTGAAACGCACATGGCGAGGCTGGGCGTGGGTCTTTGCGGTCTGGATCGCCGCTACAGCGGTCGTCTCCACCCATGGGCCGGTAGCCGCTGCCGAAATTGCCCACTACGAACCACTGGCCCCTCCCCCACTGTCAGCCGATGCGGTCTATGTCGTGGATGTTTCCAGCAACACGGAACTCTTTTCCGAGAACGCCGATGAGCCACTTCCTCCCGCGAGCCTGACGAAGGTCGCTGCCGCGCTCGTTATCCTCGAACAGGCGGATTTCAATGACGTGGTTACGATCGAGCAGGATGATCTCGTCGATCTCGAGCAGTCACAAGTTGGTCTTGTCGCGGGCGATCGACTCACTGTCGCCGACCTTTTCGTGGGGATGCTGGTGCCATCCGGCAACGATGCCTCACTTGCCCTTGCTCGCTATCTTGGCCAAAAGTCGCTTGGCACAAACACGGCATCCGCAGAGGCGATTGCCTGGTTTGTCGGGCAAATGAACGAAACCGCGGCAAGGCACGGCGCGACGAACTCCCATTTCGCGAACCCGACGGGCATTGATGCGGATGGTCATGTCATGAGCGCGCGCGACGTCGCCCAACTGACAAAGGTGGCGCTGAGTTATCCGATGTTTGTTGAGACCGTCGGGAAGACCCAGGCCCAATTGAGATCGGAATTGCGGGCAGAGGGCTACACCGTGTATTCCACTAACGAACTCCTGGGTGAAGGACTCGTTACTGGGGTAAAGACTGGAACGACCGACAAAGCGGGCGGCTGTCTTGTTACCTCGTTTTCTGTCGACGGCAACGAAATCGTCTCGGTCGTTCTTGGCAGCGATCTCACTCAAACTGCTGATGGCGAGCAAGACAACTCGGCCCGATTCGCAGATACGCGCGAATTGATTTCAGCGGTCAATGATGACTTTGTCTGGATCGATCCGGAAAAGGACGCGGCGACCGCTGGGTTGCCAGTCGAGTTGAGCGTTTGGAATGTCGCCCTTGAGAGTGAGGCGCTGCAGCCGGTTCCCGTAGCGGATTTGTCGTCGATTCGTTATCGATTGGTTCTTGGTTCGCCTGCCGCGCCAGATGCGCCCGCGGGGGATGTTCTGTTTCTGATCGGCGACAAACTTTTGTCCGAACGAACCGCGGTTCAGGTTGGTTGATTGCAGGACTGATGGCTGACGATAGCGGCAGGTCCGTTCCCCACCTCGAGCGCCTTCATCGTGTCCTCGCCGCGCGCGGGGTGGCATCGCGACGTAAATCGGAGGAACTCATTCAACAGGGCCGCGTAACGGTGAACGGCAAAGTCGTCACGGAACTCGGTCTGAAAATCGATCCCCGGCGGGCGTCGATTCGGGTCGATGGCAAACCGGTCCGCTGGAAGCCGTTTCGCTATCTCTTGCTCAATAAGCCATCAGGATTCATCACCACCACGAGCGACGAGCGCGGCCGGCTGACAGTGATGGACCTGCTGCCTCATGATGTCAAACTGAATCCGGTTGGACGCCTCGATCGAGATACCGAGGGGTTGCTGCTCTTTACCAACGACGGGGAAGTCGCGAACCGGATCATGCACCCAAGATACGGTCTCACGAAAGAGTACGTCGTGGAAACCTCGAAGAAACCCGCCGAAACAACGATGCAACGGGTCCGGGCGGGGATCGAGATCGACGGCAAGTTGGTCGTTCCCCATGAATTCCGGATCATGCGCGAGACGGAGCGAGGGGTGCAACTCTCGATCGTGTTGCACGAGGGTATCAACCATGTCGTCCGTCGCCTGATGGACGCGGTCGGGATCGAAGTCTCGCACCTTCGCCGCACCCGAGTCGGACCACTCTCGATCGCCGGTGTGCCAAGAGGAACGTATCGCGACCTGACTCCCGGCGAGATCACGTCGTTGTTCGAGGCCATCCATCTTCGCCGAGATGAGGAAGGCGTACCTAGCGCCCCTGCCAGGAAAGCCGAGAGATCAGAAGGAACACAGCCTTCCGGAGCTCGATCCCGATCAAAGCCTCGACCAGGGGCGACGCGGGGCGACTCCGGATCATGAGCCATGCTCGCGTCATCGCCATCGATGGTCCTGCCGCCGCTGGCAAATCGACGGTTGCCAGACTGCTCGCTGATCGCCTCGGCATGCTTCTCTTCGATACTGGCGCGCTTTACCGCGCGGTTTCACTGCTCGCGATCCGCAACGGTGTCGATCCCTCTGATGGAGAGGACTTGGCCGATCTCGCACGATCCTCCACCATCGAGATTGGTCCTCGATCCAAAGGCGATGGCCGCCTCTTCGACGTTCTGCTGGACGGAGAAGATGTAACATGGCGGATTCGTTCCCCTGAAGTCGGAGCGATCGTCTCGCGAGTTTCCGAACACGCCGAGGTTCGCCAGGCGTTGCTTTCCTTGCAGCGGAAAATCGTCGAGGGACAGCCGGTCGTCATGGTCGGCCGGGACATCGGCACGGTCGTCGTTCCCGACGCGGGGTTGAAGATCTATTTGGACGCATCGCCGGAAGAACGGGCGAAGCGGCGGTACGAAGAGTCGCTGGCGCGCGGTGGCGCGGAATCGTACGAAGCGGTGCTGACGGAAACGCAGATGCGAGACAGGATCGATGGCGGCCGTGCCATCGCCCCGCTGCGGGCCGCCGAAGATGCTGTCAGGATTCGGACGGATGACATGTCCGTGGACGAGGTCGTTGACGTCATCGAGCGGTTGGCGATAGCACGGGGAATTGTCACTTCTGCGGTGGCGTCCTGATCATGGGTGAAATCTCACTGACCGATTCTTCCGATTTGCTGTCCGGCACGGTACACGGCGCATTTCGAGATTGCTTCCGGTCACTTCTCCTCCAAATTGTCAAACCGATGCTTGGCCTCACGATCATGGGTGCGGAGAGTATTCCTTCCGATGGGCCTCTCTTGGTGGTCTCGAATCACCTTTCGAATGCAGACCCGCCCATCCTCGAGCTTGCCTTTCCCAGGCCGCTCTTCTTCATGGCCAAACGTGAATTGTTCGGGATCCCGGGTTTGTCATGGCTCATGCGCAGGTTCGGCGCCTTCCCGATTGACCGTGGCACTCCAGATCGTGCAGCGCTGCGACACGCGGAAAGGGTGCTTCGACAGGGAATCGCGCTCGGTGTCTTCCCGGAGGGTTCCCGTTCCAAATCGATCGCCCTGACGACTGGATTTCCTGGTGTCGGGCTTCTCGCCCGGCAGTCCCGTGCCCCAATTCTGCCGGTTGCGATCTGGGGAACAGAGTACTTCCCAGTCAACGGCGACCGTCCCCTGAGGCGCCCAAAAGGCGAACCCCGTCAGGTGTCGGTCCGATTCGGACAGCCCTTTCGCGTGCCGGACATCGTCGATGGCAAGCGGGTCACTGCTGACGAGGCAACGCATGTGATCATGCATCGGATCGCATCGCTGCTGCCGGACCGCTACCACGGTGTGTATGAGCAGCAGCGGCCCGAGTTGCCCGTGGGACCATCCTGCTAAATTTCCTCTTCCAGACTGAAATCATCCTCGGCGAGGTTACGACGCCGGCGCGGCCTGCTCGCGATGAATTCCGCGAGATCTTGATCGCCCCAGGTCAACTCGTGATTCGCGATATGGACCACATCGCCGTCGTCGATTCCTTGTCGTTCGAGTTCCTCGGAGATGCCGCTCGATTCCAGGACGCGCTGAAATCGCTCCGTCGCTTCCTCGTTCGCAAAATCGGTCATCCGCGTGAACCGTTCGATGCCGATGCCCGTGACCACGAAGTTGTGAGGGGAAACCTGGCTCACCTGCCATGCGCGATCATCAACATTCTCGAGCGTATATCGGCGCCGATCTTGCGGTTTTTCGGTGGTGACCGCTTGCTCATCCAATTCTCGGAGCAGCGCCGCAACCGCCTGCGTCAGTTGGTCGATGCCATGTCCAGTCGCTGCCGACACCGGGTAGGCCGCATAACCCATCTCGCTGAGCACGCCATTGAGTCTTGATTCCTTTTCCTGGGCCTCCGGAATATCCATCTTGTTCAGCGCGACGATCATCGGTTTCTCGAGCAGATCGACCTCATAGGAATTGAGTTCGCGGTTTACCGTCTCGAAATCTTCGAGTGGATCGCGTCCCTCCAGGCCGCCAGACGCATCGAGGACGTGAACCAGCAACTTCGTGCGCCGGATGTGTCGCAGGAACTCCAGGCCCAGGCCAGTCCCCGCGGCCGCGCCCCCAATCAAACCGGGAATGTCAGCCATGACGAAGGTTTGCCCCTCCGGCCCACCAACCTGGACCACGCCCAGTTGTGGCTCGAGCGTCGTGAAGGGATAATCCGCGATCTTTGGCTTTGCCGCCGACACCGCGGAGAGGAGGGTCGACTTACCCGCATTGGGCAATCCGACCAGTCCGACGTCCGCGATCATGCGCAGTTCCAGCCGTGCCCAGAGCTCCTCGCCAGGCTCGCCCAGTTCGGCAATCCGTGGCGCCTGCCGGGTGGCGGTCTTGAAATGAACGTTGCCAAGGCCGCCGCGACCGCCCCGCGCAATCTCGAATTCTTCCCCGGGTTCCGTCATATCGGCGATGAGTTCACCGGTCTCGTCGTTCCAAATCAACGTGCCGGGGGGGACATCGACAACGAGATTCTTGCCATTCTTCCCGTGCCGCTGCTGGCTGCGGCCAGGCCCCCCTGCCTCCGCGGCGAATCTGGAGGTGTACTGAAACGGCAGGAGGCTGGTCAGGTTCGGCTTGGCACGTACAAAGACGCTTCCGCCCCGACCGCCGTCGCCTCCATCCGGTCCTCCTCGCGGCACGTACTTCTCGCGCCGGAACGAGGCCGAACCCCGGCCACCGTCGCCGGCCTTGATCCAGATGCGGGCACGGTCGACGAGCATCCGAAACCTCCCTGTCTGTTTGTCACGATTGGAGTCAGGTAGACAGCGGCCGATCCAGGATTCGACCATCGCCGCGGTGCTACTCGAGGTAGTCCTTGAGTTTCTTGGAGCGACTTGGGTGACGCAGTTTGCGTAACGCCTTCGCTTCGATCTGTCTGATTCGCTCTCGTGTGACGCCGAACGCGCGACCGACTTCCTCCAGGGTGCGGGTCCGACCATCCTCGAGACCGAACCGCATCGCAAGC
>JAXLWU010000044.1:0-32305 GCA_046328335.1 Thermomicrobiales bacterium | reverse complement strand
GTTGACGCTGGCTGCGGTAAGCGGTCTCGATCCTCGCTTTCGCCTGCAACTGCTGGCACTCGGGGCGAACCGGGTGCAGACCATCTGGTGGCTGCTGCGGGAAGCGCGCTTCCCGCTCTTCGCCGCGGTCATCGCCGGTTTCGGCGCGGTCATCTCCGAAGTTGGCGCGGCGATGATGGTCGGCGGCAACATCAAGGGCGAGACCCGCGTGCTGACCACCGCGACCGTGCTCGAAGTCAGCCGTGGCCACTTCGCCACGGCCTTCGCGCTCTCCTTCGTCCTGCTCGGCCTGACGTATCTGGTGACGCTGACGCTGGCGATGCTGCAGCGGCAGACCCGGCCGGCCTGATGGCCGGTGCCGGTCAGCGGAAGGGTGTGGCGGGAGCCGGTACAGCGAACCTGACCCCGCCGCTGCTCCTCCTGGAGGACATCCGCATTCGCGGCGACAACCGCCTGATGCTCGATGTCCCGCGCCTCAGCCTGGCGGACGGTGAGCGTATCGCGGTCATCGGCCCCAATGGGGCGGGGAAGACGACCCTGCTCCATGTTGCGGCGCTGCTCCGGCAACCGAGCAGCGGCCAGATCACGTTTCAGGGCGAACGGGTGACCGTCGCTGGCGGAGCGAACGCACGACAGGCCATCTCCGTCGTTTTCCAGCACCCGCTCCTCTTCGCCACGTCGGTCCTGGCGAACGCGGCGGCCGGGTTGCGCTTCACGGGTGTGCCCCGCGCCGAGGCGGCGCAGCGGGCGCGAATTTGGCTCGATCGGTTCGGAGTGGCGCCGCTCGCGGATCGTCGCGCTCGCCGTCTTTCGGGTGGCGAAGCAGCCCGTGTCGCTCTTGCCCGCGCCTTTGCCACCGAACCGGCCCTGCTGCTCCTGGATGAACCATTCTCCGCGCTCGACGCGCCCTCCCGCGCCGTGCTGTTGCCGGAACTGACGGATCATCTGCGCGGCACCGGGGCGGCGGCGATGCTGATCACGCACGACCTGGACGAGGCTTTCACCTTCGGCGACCGGATCGTGGTCCTGCATGAAGGCCGCATCGCCGCCGCGGGATTTCCCGCTGACCTGCTCGTGCGGCCGCCGACGTGCCAGGTCGCGGAATTGCTCGGGATCGAGAATATCCTGTGGGCCAGGGTGCGGGCGGTTGCCGGCGGGCACGCGGCGATCGAATTGCCTCACGGCGGGGCCACGCTCCGGGTGAATGTTCCTTTGGCGCAGACGATCGCGCCAGGACGGGCGGTGACATTGACCTTCCCTGGTTCAGCGGTTGTGCTGCTGCGGCCAGAGCAACCTTCGCCGCCTGGCTGGAATCGAGTCGAGGGAGTGGTCAGTGCGGCACAGCCAACACCCAGCGGCCTTCGCGTTTCCGTCGCCACCCCTGACACGTTGGTCGCGATCACCCCATGGCAGCCGGGGAGTCCAGGGTGGCGTGAAGGGGAGCGAGCCGCCGTTGCCATCGCGCCGGATGCCGTGAATCTCATCAACGAACCGCGTTGACCATCAGGGCGAACGAGCGAGGCCTCGCCCATATCCACCAGACCGTGACCCGCCACGACCGGCAGGCGGAGATCGATCCGTCATGGGACGCGGCACCGTCACGCGGGAGGGCCGCGGCGCTTCACCTATCCTTGGCGCGATACGGATTTCGCCGGGTTTACCAGGAGCACGTGCATGGACCGCGATGCGGGCGACGAGGTCGAGGAGCAGACGCCGCCGGAGGTTCGGATCAACCGGTTGCTCACTGGCAGCGGGCAGGAACGGCTGACGGTGACGGTGGCGACGGCGGAATCGTGCACCGGCGGCAATGTCGCGGCACGGCTGACCGCGATCGCGGGGGCGTCGGACTACGTGCTGGGCGGGATCGTCTCGTATTCCAATGACGCCAAGGCGAATCTGCTTGGCGTCTCCGCGGAGATTCTCGCCACCCGCGGCGCGGTCAGCGTCGAATGCGCGCGGGCGATGGCCGAGGGAGCGCGCCGGGCATTCGGGGCCGACTTCGGCATTTCGACGACCGGTATCGCCGGACCGGGCGGCGCCACGGCCCGGAAGCCGGTGGGGCTGGTCTACATCGCACTCGCCACGCTGGACGGGGTGGAGAGCGAGCAGTTCCACTTTCCTGGCGATCGCGCCACCGTGATCGCTGCCGCCACCGACGCCGCGCTGCTGCTGCTGCTGCGTGGCCTCGAGCGGCGAGACGGCATGAGAGAGACGGCGAGAGAGAGACGGCAAGACGGCGAGACGGCGAGACGGGAAGACGATGAGACGGGAAGACGATGAGACGGCGAGACGGCAAGAGAGAGACGGCGAGAGGGCGAGACGGCGAGAGGGCGAGTCGGCGAGACGGGAAGACGATGAGACCTAGGAACGCATTGGTTGGCTACCGCGCCGTGCGGACGTGGTGTCGTCCCGAGGAACGAGGGACCTCGTCGTTCGGCCTGTGGCAAGGTGGACGAGATTCCTCCGGCGTCGGAATGACACGGCTGCTGCCCGCCGCTCAAGGCCAGCGTTGACAGCGATTCCGAAAGTTCAATGCCGTATGCTCGCGGCGCGACCCCTCACCCCCAACCCCTCGAATGCCCCTCACCCCAACCCCTCTCCCGTGCGCGGGAGAGGGGCTTCTGGCCGCCCAAGCGCCATCCATCGTCGGAGAAATCGCTCCATTCCACCTATACCTCCCCTGGTCAGCGGGCGCGGGGCGAGGGGCGCTTGCCCCGGTCTGCCGCCTTGCCGGCCGTGAGGCTCATCCGGAACCAAATTGAAGACCTCCGCCTTGATCGCGGCTACCGACGTGAGAAGCCCCTGGCCTGGCGCGATGGGCGAGGGGTTGGGGTGAAGTGTCCTATTGCTCCCCGCCTGGAACCGGACACGCTTCCCCGTTGCAGACGATCCGGCCCTGGATGGCGGGAGCGATCGGTTCGCCCGGCAGGGAGAGGGTCGAGCCGCCCCCAATGTAGGAAGCGACGACCTGGGCGAGAATGTCGCGCGTGTTGGCCCGGCCGAGCAGGACTGGATAGCCATCGCCGCCGGAGGCAGTGAAGTCGTTTGTCGCCAGGGTGTACATGGCCCCGGTCCCGAGATCGATCGGCTCGCCGCGGCAACTGCCGTCCGTCGCTTGCCGCACGACCCTGGTCACCCGGTTCCCTGGTTCCGCGCCGAGGTCGTAGGTAAAGCAGAGTCCTGAGACCTGGGGGAATCCGCCGGACGCTTCCGGCATGCGGCTGACGCCGCTCTCCAGCATCGCCTTCAGTTCCGCACCGGTGATGTCGAGCGTGACCGCCACGTTGCCGAAGGGCAGGACGGTCAGCACCTGACCCTCGGTGATCGTCGTTCCATCCGTCGCCGCGGGGCAGAACTCACCGTCTTCGACAGGACAGGTGAGATCGGCACGGATACCGCCCGAGTTGGTCAACGCGAAGTCGGTACCGTAGGTGAAGCGCATCGCGTCGGTAACGACATTGCCGATGAGCGATTCGCAGGTGCGCCCGGTCTCCATGCCGCAACTGTCCACGCGCGGAATGGGCCGCGTGGCGGACCCGATCACTTTACCGAGCATCGGCGCCAGATCGGCTTGCAGGGATGCGATCACGGCGCTGATTTCCGGATCGGGTGCCATCCCGATCGTCCAGGGCCGGTGATGATCGGCGGTGCGGTAGATCACCTCGCCGCGCTCCCGATCGACGACCAGGCGGACGCGGGTGAAGTAGACGCCTTTGGAGCGATTCTCGACCAGCATGATCCTGTTCGGCAGCACCGCCGAAACCTGCATGTCGGTGTGATCGGCGACGACCAGATCGACATCCCGCAACTCGTTCGCCACCGCGACGACGGGGCCGGTCGGCGCGGTGAGATCGCCTCCTGTCGCGCCCATATGGCCGATGGCGATGATCGCCGCGGCTCCTGCGCCGCGCAGCCGCTCCGCCTCCGCAGTGACCGCTGGACCGGGATTGACCACCCGGTACGGATCGAGGGCGCCGGGCCGGGTCAGGAGGGGAATATCGGGGTTGGAGAACCCGATCAATCCAACGGAGACGCCGTCGACATCGAGCAGGAGCGAGGGCAGGAACGGCGCATCGGCCGCATTGGGCGTGGCAGTGTCGTTCCCCGCGAGGACGAGGTTCGCCGACAGGTAGGGGAAGTCCGCCCGCGGGGCCAACCCGCCAAACATGTAGCCCGCCCCGGCGTCGAAGTTGTGATTGCCGAGGCTGTCGGCGGTGAAGCCGAGCGCGTTCATCATCTCGATCGTCGGCATGTCCCCGAAGAGATTGGAAATAGGCGGGGTCGCGCCAACCGCATCCCCGGCAGTAACGAGCAGCGCGTCGCCGCGGGCATCGGCGCGGAAGCGGGCGAACCACGGCGCCAGGAAGGCGACCCCGCCGACGTCGTAGCGCGCGTTGACCGCGCCCGCGGCGGCGATGGTGTCCGCGGTGGCGTTCAGCGGTGACAACTGACCGTGGAAATCGCTGATGTCGAGCAGCGTGATCTCGGCTAGCGCCGGGCCATTGCGCAGCAGAGCGAAGAGAATGCGGCCACTGGCGTTGTACGGGCCGGGCACGTCGAGCAAGAACGCGGCAGTGGGAGCGACATCGATCGCCCGCGCTGGTGAGGAGGAACCTGCCGCAATCGCGGGTCCTGCCGCAAGGAACAGGCCCTGCGCCGCCGGGTCGGCGTCATCACTGGAGAGATAGCCGCTGACGGCGAGCGGAGCGGCCCTGCCGGTGACTTCACCGGTGGCCGCGAAACGATAGGGCGGCGCGAGCGCGACGACCACGTCGCCACTACGGCTCGGGTGGAGTCCATCCGCGCCGCCGATGTCGCGCAACTCCTCCTTGCGAAACACCGCGGCCACGACCGGTTTTTCGGGATTGGCGGCGTCGGTCAGGTCGGAAAACGCGGCGACGATGCGGTCGCGGAGTGGCTCGTAATCGTCCGCGGCGACCGATCCAGCGGCCTCGCGGCCATCGAGATTGATGAAGATGTGCGCGGTGGTGTCATCCCAGCAGGCTTTCACCGGCGGACCTGCCGGGAGTGCCTCGGGAGCAGGGGTGCCGGAGGGTGCGGTCACCGGGCCGGGCACGCAGTTGTCCGATTGCGCTGTCTCCACGAGACCGGCGGCGAGGAGTACCTGACCCGGGTCGACCGTGAATGTCGACGGCCTCAGGGACGTGGGCGCGGCAAGGAGGGTCTTGGCATCCGGACCGAGCCGTTCCTGCGCCGCGGCCAGCAACTGGTCGGCAGCGGCGTACCCCTCGCGGAGATAGCCCTCGCGAGCGGGATCGTCGTCCAGGGACGCGAGGAATTGCCGGGAGAGGGTCTGCGGCAACGTGGCGCCGAGCAACAGGAGATCGGGTTTGACGCCGAACTCGTCGAAGACGAGGCGTAACGCATCGACCGCCTGCCAACCCGCGGTCGTCGCCTGATCGGCGAAGGTCCCTTCATCGATCAGGCCAGCGTCCAGCGGCGCCGGATCGAGCACCATCGGCGCGCCGAGCGCCTGCGCCACGGCCGCGGTGAAGCCGCCGGTAGCCGTGCATTCCGCCCGCTCGTCACACCCGACGAACGAGGCGCGCACACGGCTGATCGGGGTGTAGTAGAGGCGAAACTGGCTGAGATCGGGCGCCAGGTCGATTGGTTTGAGCCAGAACCCCGCGCTCTGCCCCTCCAGATCACCGCCCAGCGTGACATCGAGGCTGCCCCAGGCGCCAGCCGCCAGATCGACGCCGGAGGCGACCGCATCCTTGGCCGGGGCGATCAGGACCCGGTCGTAGTTGACCGTGGCATCGTCGCTGCTGTCATAGAGATAGACGGGGAAGGCGCGATCCGGGTTTTCCCCTGCCGGAGCGAGCGAGGCGATGGCGAGGGTCGTTTCCTGGGCCGGGCTGAAGGACGGCGGGGCGGCGCTCCATCCGATCGCCGGCTGCAGATCGACGCGCTGATACCCCGCGCCGGCCTGTTCCGCTCGAGCCGGTTGGTCCGCCAGAGCGGTGGTCAGCAGCACGCCACTCCGCGATAGCGCGATTGGGCTGGAGATGACCGGTCCGTGCAACGGAGGATCGAGCGCCTCCAGACCGTCCCAGCCAATGGCCGCCACCTGCTTCCCGGCGCGTTCCGCGGCCTGCGGCAAGGTGTCCGCCTGCACGATACCGGGCTCGTCCCAGGTGGTGAAATCGGCGAAGGAGGGCGATCCGGTGCGGTAGAAGCGATCGCCGACAATGCCGTGTTCCCCCGGCCAGGTGCCGGTCAGCAGCGTGGTCAATCCCGGTCCGGTGCTGGCGGGAAAGGGCGCCAGCAGGCCGCCCTCGGCACTCGCGCCTTGCGTCAGCAGCGCCGCTATCGCGGGGGTCGCTCCTTCCTCCGCGAAGCGGGTGAGCAAATCGAGATTCAGCCCGGGCGCGGCCAATAACAGGACCGGTCCGGCATCCCGCTCCGCCCGCGGGGTTGCCTCCTGGGCCAGCGTCGCGGGCAGGACCAGGTGGGGGAGGAGCATCGCCAGCGTGGCGAGAACGGCAATCAGGCGGCTGCGGTGGCGGTACATGACTGCTCCTCCTGTGGTTGGGCGGCGGATGATTTGGGATCCGTGTGCGTTTGTTGCCAGCATAGCCAACGGGCCGGCGGGAACGTTATCGCGGAATGAAGAGGTCAGCGTGACCAGAAGGGATCTGCCGCGAGGTGGGTCGACCTATGGGAGGACGCTTGTACCTGCGATGGAGGGCAGCGCCTATCGCGATGCCCGGAAATCACAGAAGCGACCCGAAAGCCTGGCCGCGGCGCGGACTACCGCAGTTCGTAGAGGCCGATTTCGTCAAACGCCACCTTGAATGGCGTGCTGCCTTCCGAGGCCATCAACGCGCCGAAGCGGACCTCCCCCTCACCGCCAACTTCGGGCAACGACGCGCTGGCGAGCGCCGCGACATCAACTCCATCGAGGAGGAGAATCGGGAACCCGTCCCGCACCCGGAGTTCGACCGTTTTCAGCGGTTCGCTGCTGGCGGTGCCGTAGCCGTAGGGACCACCCCAGGGCATGAAGCGCTGTTCGGCGGGATCGAAGTGGAGCACCTCCCAGGTCTGGCGCTCGGGATCGACCGCGAACACGTACTGCTCATCCTCGCTGGCGTGGGTCTCGATAGTGACCATGCCGTCGCCCTCGGCGCTGGCGAGGACGAGCAATGCCGCGTAGTCCTGACCCTGTAGTGGCTGTTCGGTCAGCGGATAGCCGGAGACGAGACCTGGTTCGTCGATGGTCAGGGTGAAGGCGCCATCGGCATAGGCACTGGTGGCGCCGCCATTCTCGCCGGCGACAAAGCGTTCATCGCTGTCGAACCGGTCGGCGACGAGCAACCGTCCGTATGGCGCGATGCGAGCCAGCGCAACGGGGGCGTCTGTTCGCGCGGGATCGATGTCGGCCGCGCTGGCGAATGCCGTTCTCGCCGATTCCAGCCGTCCGGCTCCCTGTTCCTGGTACCCCAGGGAGAGATAGGCATCGTAGAGCGATGCGAGCAGTCCCTGGTCTTCGGGCGCATTGGCCAGCGCCGCCGCGAAAAAGTGGGTCGCGCATTGCCAGTCGCCGCGCTGGGCGCAACCGCGGGCAGCCACGATCCGCTCGTTGGCCGCATCCGCCGCGGTGACAGGTTGCGACGATGCCTCTTCCGGGAGGAGTTCCGGATCGACCGACGCGAGCAGCGGTTTGGCGAGATTGATCGGCCGCAACTGGGCTAGCGAGCCACCGGTCGGCAGGCATCCGACGTCCGCATCGTCTTCGACGCCATCGCGATTGACATCGCCAGGCAGGCAGTCAAGCGCGGCGCCCGTGGTCGGAATCCCGATCAACTCCCCGTTCTGGTTCATCGCTGCGCCGCCGGAGTTTCCACCGGAGGTGACAGCGTCGGTATTGATCCAGGCGGTGCCATCGACGCCGTCCTCGTAGAGGAAACCGCTGACGACGCCCGCGGTGTAGGTCAACGAGCCGCTGCCGATGCGGGGAAAGCCGAAGACGTGCACCGGATCGCCGAGATTGAGGGCGTCGGAGTCGCCCAGCGGCATGGCGGGCAGATCGCTCGGCGCTGCCGCGAGGGGATCGCCGCGGGCATCCCCTTCGATCCGCAACACCGCGAGATCGAGGGCGTCATCCTGGGCGACGACCGCCGCCACGTAGCGTGGCTCCGGCAGGTGGCGGCCATCGGAGACGGCGATCATGAAGTGATCGGCATCCACGTCGAGGTCAGCCTTCTTGCCTTCGGCCGCGAGTTCGGTGCGCAGTTCGGCCAGTTTCTCGTCGATCCCCTTGGGGGTGATCAGGTGTCGGTTGGTGAGGATGATGCCGTCCGGGGAAACGACGGTGCCGCTGCCGACCGCGTACCAGATGATCTGCTCCTCGTCATCAACGGTGCCTTTGACGATGATCGAGAGGCGCACCGTGGCGTCGATGGCGCGGCCAAGGATGAGGGGGTCGATCTGCGCCGCGGCTGGCGAGGGGCGCAACCCCGGCAGGAGTGCGAACAGCAGTGCGAGCGTGACAAGAAACCGACGGTGGACCATGCGCTTCCCCGGAACCTGATTCCATCCTGTATAGGGCAGGACGCGCCGAGTATCGGCCTCGTTTCCCGCCCGGGGCAACCGCGCGGAGCGAATCGATCGAACGAGTTCTTTCTGGGTGGGGCGTCAACGAGGTCGATGAGGTAATACGGAATCCGGATGATGAGCGCCGTTTATTCGGGAAGCGCACCCTCACCCCAACCCCTCTCCCTGTGCGCAGGGAGAGGGGCTTTAGGCTCATTTTGTGAGGCGCGGAAACCTCTGATCGCCTCCTCTTGGCCAATACCTCCCCCACTCAGGGCCCGACGGGAGAGGGGCTTTCGGCATGGTCATTGTTGGGTATTCCTCACGTCTTCATCCGGATTTCGGATGAGTTGTCGGCGCGCTGGCGGTGCGGGAGAAGCGCGGTCAGGCGAGATGGTGCCGGTGCGCGTAGTCTGTTGCGGCAGCGCGCGACTTCACATCCAGCTTGGCCAGGATACGGGTCACATGGACCTTGACGGTTCCCAGGCTCACGAATATCTCATCGGCAATGTCCTGGTTCGACTTGCCAGCGGCCATCATGCGCAGCACCTCCAGTTCGCGCTGCGTCAGCCCAAAGGCGACGGGCGAAAGGGCTTTCGGCGGCGACTCACGCCGGGTCAGCGCCAGCGCGGCGGCGATCTCTACCGCGGGCTCGGCATTTCGGACCGAGGCCTGGATCTGCGCGAAGCGCTCGGCGTCAACCCGTTTCTCGATCACGCCCAAGGCAAGTTCGTGCAGGCGGCGAATGTGAGGAGTCAATGAGCTGCGAGGCGCCCATTCGAACCGGTCCCCGAGTGCGATCAACCGAACGGCCTGCTCCTCCTGGCCATCAGTGGCGGCGATCAGCGCCAAACCGGCCAGGCTCCAGGTGACATCCTCCAGGTACTGTCGCTCCCAGTTGAACCTCAGGCACTCCTGGTAGAGGGCCATCGCGTCGGTGAGGTTGCCCTCGGCCCGCGCCACGTCACCCAGGTGGCCCGGAATACACTGCGCCAGCTCCCACGTGAAGCCGAGGCCCTGCCACATCGCCAGGGATTCCTGCAAGCATGCTTTGGCTCGGGAATGGTTACCGTCCCGGAAGGCAACCAACCCGTCATAGTGGAGACTATGCGCCAGCCCGACCTGGTCGCCACAGCTCTCGAACCGCCGCTTCGCGGCAGCGAACCAGGCCTTGCCTTCTTGGGCGACGCTCGGTTCGTCATTGGCCCAGGTGAGACGTCCCAGGGCCAACTCGACGCGCCCGATCATTTCCGGGTCGTTCGCTTCCTGATAGCGCGCCAACGCGTCGGTGAAGAGGACCGCGGCCTCGGCGAGATCACCGGCCACATACGCCAGCGTGCCGGCGCAGTAGAGCGCCTTACGCATGGCGGGAGCAGATACGGGCGTGTCGAGCGCCAGAGCACGGCGGACGAAATCTCGCCCGAGATTGGAGTAATAGCGAAACTGCCACAAGGGCAAGAGCGAACCACAGAGACCGACGGCGATCTCCGCGTCCCCCTGCTCGATTGACCATTCGAGGGCGCTATGGAGATTGGCGTGTTCGGCCTCGAGTCGGTCCAGCCAGGCATCGCGTTCGGTCGTGTTCTGCTTCGCTTCAGCTCGCTCGGCAAGCGCCAGAAAGTACGCGGCGTGCCGCTGGCAGATGCGGTTCAATTCGCCACTCTGTTCAAGGCGCTCGACGCTGAACTCGCGCACCGTTTCCAGCATGGTGTAGCGGGAATCCCCGGCGGGATCGTCTGTCCGCCGGACCAGGCTGTTCGCCACCAGGGCGCGCAGCTCCGGCAAGACATCCAGCGAGCCATCCCCGCAAATCTCCATCATGGCTTCGAGTGACCAACCGCCATTGAAGACCGCGAGGCGCCCGAAGAGCGTCTGCGAGGCAGGACTGAGCAGTCCGTAACTCCAGGCGATGGTGTCCCGCAGGCTCCGCTGTCGTTGTGGCGCGAGGAGTGAACCGCCACTGGGCAGAGCCAAGCGATGGTCGAGCTGGGCCAGCACCGCTCTCGGCGCCAGCACGGAAACCCATGAGGCCGCCAGTTCGATGGCGAGAGGCAAACCGTCCAGTCGCTGACAGATACTCATGATGGTTGGGGCGTTGGCGTCAGTGAGCGCGAACTCCGGGTCGAGCGCCTGAGCGCGGTCCACGAAGAGATGGCAGGCAGCGAAGTCAATAGCATGGGTGTCGGATCGCGGAGCGTCAGCGGGCGGCAACGGAAACGGCCGGATGTCCACGACGTGCTCACCGGGCACCCCAAGAGTGGCGCGGCTGGTGATCATCAGTTTTACGTGGGGACAGGCATCGAGGAGCTCGGCGATGGCTGAGGCAGCGGGCAGGACCTGTTCAAAATTGTCAAGCACGAGCAGATAGTCACCGTCCCGCAGAATTGACCGGAGAATGTCAAGCACCGGACGGCCATCGGGGCGAACACCGAGCGCGGCGGCGATGGTTGGCAGCACGAGCGATGGCTGCTGCACGTCCGCAAGATCGACAAATTGGGCAGAGTGGGGAGCCGAGGCAACCGCGCGGATGGCGGTGCGGGTCTTGCCAACCCCGCCCGGCCCGGTCAGGGTGATGAGCCGCACCTCATCGCGATGCAAGAGCGTCTCGACAAGCCCAATCTCGCGTTCTCGCCCCACAAACGACGTTCGCGGCAGCGGGAAGGCGCGGGTTTCGCTGTGGCGCTCGAGTGGCACGGGGAAGATTCGAGGGGGACCTTCCCGCGATGACTCCGGGGACACGTTGCGCGACATCGCCCAGCGCCTCTCTCGATGATGAACCCATGACGCGCGTCACAACGTCGTGGACCTCCTCTATCAGAAGGACGCCTACCACTTTACCTTTATTGACACGCTGAGAAAAGAGCGCAACGTGCCCTCATACGGAATACGGATGATGACTGGTGTTTGCTCGAGGACCACGCCCTCACCCCAACCCCTCTCCCGTCGAGCCGGGAGAGGGGCTTCCAACGCCGCCAATGATCGCGTGTTCATCCGGATTTCGTATAAGTGGGTAGACATCGCGTGCTGGAGGTCGGTCGTGGGGAGGAGCGCGGGCGACGCACGCGTCGCACCCGACGGAAGCCACGTCGTCGGGTGCGACGCGTGCGTCGCCAGACCCCTGACCACCACAGCTCCTGAAGCCAACGACCACCTACCTGGCGTCGAGCGGCGGTGGAGGCGGCTGCATTGCGGTTACAACCGGCGGGGTTGCCGGGAGGAGCACGAGGATGCTGCGCCGCCCGGCGCGGGCGTTCAGTGCCAACGATCAGGAGTGGTCAGGGCAGGGGCTGCCGGCGCTGGGCGAGGAGGAGGTGGTCACAGACGAGGACGATTTCGTCGCGCTGGTTGATGACCTCCAGCCGCTCGACCACGAAACCGAGATCTGGCCGCTTGTGATCTCGCTTTTCGGCGATGGTGACCTCAATCCGGATGGTGTCGCCGATGAAGACCGGTTTGACGAAGCGCAGGCGATCGTAGCCATAGGAAAACGCCAGTGGGTTGATGTCCCCGGCGGTCATGCCCACCGCGACGCTGAAGATGAGCGTACCGTGGGCGATGCGCTGCCCGAACTCCTGCGTCCGGCACCATTCGGCATCCATATGATGGGGATAGAAGTCGCCAGTCTGTCCGGCGTGGAGGACAACGTCGGCCTCGGTGATCGTCCGGCCCAGGGTGCGCCGTTCCTCGCCCTCGCTGTAGTCCTCGAAATACCGCTCGCGAAACTGCATCGACCGCTCCCGCCTTGGTGATCTGCCCTTGTCATCGCCGGCGCGCGACGCCATCATGCCAACTGTTGTCAGCATACTTTCGGGCACGAAGGAGATGGCACCGGATGGGGGAGCGCCGTTCGCTCACGGGGATCACCTGGAATCACACCCGGGGCTATCTGCCGCTCGTGGCTGCCGCGCAGCGATTTGCCGATGCGAATCCGGACGTGGTCATCACCTGGCAGGTCCGCTCGCTGCAGGAATTCGCCGATTTCCCCATTGAGCGGCTGGCCGAGCGATTCGACATGATCGTCATCGACCACCCGTTTGCCGGGTATGCCGCCCGGCACCCCACGCTGCTCCCTTTCGATGAACTGCTCCCGGATGATTTCCTCGCCGATCAGGCCGCACATAGCGTTGGGGCTTCCTACCGGAGTTACGAGTACGGTGGGCACCTGTGGGCGTTGCCGATCGACGCGGCGACGCCGGTCTCTTCCTGGCGGCCGGATGTGCTCGCGCGCGAGGGGGTCGGTCCGCCGGAGACGTGGGACGATCTGCTCACGCTCGCCCGGCGCGGTCTGGTGGCGCTCCCCGCGATCCCGGTCGATGCCCTGATGGCGACCTACATGCTCTGCCTGGCCTTGGGCGAGGAACCATGTGCGACGCCGGAATGCATGGTCAGTGAGGAGGTCGGCGTGGCCGCTCTGGAGACGTTGCGCGAACTGGCCGCGCTCTGCGATGCGGCGTGCCTCGCCCGCAACCCGATCCGTACCTACGAGGCGATGACCGCCAGTGACACCATCGGCTACTGCCCGTTCGCCTACGGCTATGTGAACTACGCTCGCGCCGATTACACGCCGCAACCACTGCGATTTGGCGGTCTCGTTGCCTTCGCGGGCAGGCAATTGCGCTCGACGCTCGGCGGCACCGGGCTGGCCATCTCACGGCGGTGTGAAGATCGCGCCCTGGCCGCGGCGTATGCCCGCTACGTCGCCAGTCCGGAGGTGCAGCGGGGGATGTACGTGGTCAATGGCGGCCAGCCCGGGCACCGCGCCGCCTGGAGCGATCCCGAGGTGAACCAGCTGACCGGCAACTTCTTCGCCGACACTCTGCCGACGCTCGATGCGGCGTGGTTGCGGCCGCGCTATAGCGGCTACATTCCCTTCCAGGATCGGGCCGGCGAAATCGTTCACCACTACCTCGGCGCCGGGGGCGATCCCCGCGCCGTGCTTGCCGCCATCGACCAACGCTACCGCGAGAGCCTGCGCGATGCCTGACGACCAGATGGTGACGCCGCCGGCGTCCTTGCCCGAGGCGGCGCGCCCCCTCGCGGGATTGCTGGTGCTCGATTTCAGCCAGTTCCTCGCCGGTCCATCGGCGGCGCTGCGGCTGGCCGACCTGGGGGCGCGGGCGGTGAAGATCGAGCGTCCCGGCAGCGGCGACCTGGGGCGCCAACTCTACATTTCCAATCTCGCGCTCGATGGCGACAGCACCCTCTTCCACTCGATCAACCGCAACAAGGAGAGTTTCGCCGCCGATCTCAAGCGGCCGGACGATCTGGCCGCGGTGCGCGCGCTGGTGGCGCGGGCGGATGTGCTGATCCAGAACTTCCGGCCGGGGGTGATGACCCGGATCGGACTCGACTTTGCCGCGGCGCGGGAAATCAATCCGCGCCTGGTTTACGCCGCGGTGACGGGCTACGGGGATCGTGGCCCGTGGCGCGACAAACCGGGGCAGGATCTCCTGGCGCAGTCGGTCTCCGGTCTGGCCTGGCTTTCCGGCGACGAGATGCAGGGTCCGGTGCCGATGGGGTTGGCCGTGGCCGATCTGATCGCGGGCGCCCATCTGGTGCAAGGTATTCTCGCCTGCCTCGTCGGCGGGGCGTTACGGGCACGGGGGGGCTGGTCGAGGTCGGACTGCTGGAAAGTGTGCTCGATCTCCAGTTTGAGGTGCTGACCACGCATCTCAACGATGGCGGTCTCCAGCCGCGGCGGAGTGCGGTGAACAATGCTCACGCCTATCTATCGGCGCCCTATGGCATCTATGCCACGGCGGATGGATTCCTGGCGCTGGCGATGACTCCCATCCCGCGGCTCGGCGAACTGATCGGGTGCGACGCGCTGCTCGCCTGGTCCGATCAATCCCAGTGGTTCACCGAGCGCGACGCGATCAAGGCGGTGATCGCCGCTCACCTGCGGCAGAAGACGACCGCGGCATGGCTGGCGGTACTGGAACCCGCTGATGTCTGGTGCGCCGATGTGCTGACCTGGTCGCGTCTGCGGGCGCATGGCGGGTTCGCGGCGCTCGGCATGACGCAGCGCGTGTCTCGCGCCAATGGCGCCGCACTGGAAACCACCCGCTGCCCGATCCGCATCGACGGCCGGTTGCTCACCTCGCCCCGCGGCGCGCCCACGGTCGGCGAGGACACCGCCGCGATCCGGGCTGAACTCGATCTGGAGGCGCCGTGAACCGCGAGGAGACTTTTCGCATCGCCATTCGCCGGTTCGGTCCGTTCGAGAGCGCGATCCAGAAGCAGTGGGCCGATTTTCAGAGGACAACCGGTTGCCCGCTGCACCTGGCATGGGAAGCGCTCGACCTCAACCCGCTGGTCGCATCCCTCTTCACCCGGGACGGCCTGCGCGACGGTACATGGGACATGGCCTTCATCGTCACCGACTGGCTGGCAGATGCGGTCGCGGCGGGTGCGCTGCTCGATCTGGCGCCGCTGATGGCGGTCAACCCGGTGCCCGATTACCCCCACGGCTGGGCGCCGGCGCTGACCGGTATGCAGCAGTTCGGCGCCGCGATCTACGGACTGCCGTATCACGACGGCCCGGAATGCCTTATCTACCGGAGCGATCTCTTCGCCGATCCCCGCGAGCAGGCCGCCTTCGCGGATCGGTTCGGCTATCCGCTGGCGCCGCCCCGGACGTGGCACCAATTTGTCGATATCGCGCGGTTCTTTCACCGGCCGGAACAGGGACTGTTCGGTACCGTCTTTGCTGCGTTTCCCGATGGCCACAACACGGTCTACGACTTCTGCCTCCAACTCTGGAGCCGGGGCGGGGAACTGACCGACGCTGCCGGCAGGCCGACGCTCGCTACGCCGGCGGCGCATGCCGCGCTCGAGTTCTACCGGGAGTTGGTGCAGGACCGGACCGCGACTCCGCCGGGGCAGGAAGCGATCGATTCGGTCAAGAGTGGCGAACTCTTCGCCTCCGGCGCGGTGGCGATGATGGTCAACTGGTTCGGGTTCGCCGCGGTTTGCGAGCAGCCCGGCAGCGCCGTCAAGGGGAAGACGGCGGTCACCACCATTCCCAGCGCCGCCGGGACTTCGCCCGCTTCGCTGATCGTCTACTGGCTGCTGAGCGTTGCCGCCGGCAGCCCGCATCCCGAGACCGCGTTTGCCTTCGCTCGCCACTGTTGCAGCGCGGCGATGGACAAACTGACGACCCTGGAAGGGGGGATCGGTTGCCGTCTCTCCACCTGGACCGATCCGGACGTCACCGCGCTCATCCCGTTCTACGCGGACTTGCCACGCTTGCACGCAGGAACGCGCACGCTGCCTCGCTCGCGCTCCCTGCCGGCGTTGATTCACATCATCGATCAGGCGGTTCAGTCGGCCATTTCAGGTCGCGAGTCAACGCGTGCCATTCTGCTAAGGGCCCAGGATCAAGCGGAGCATCTTCAGGTATAGGGAGTCCGGAGACGAATACCCGCGCGAGCCAGGGACCCGGCGACGTTTCGTAGCGAATCCAGAGGCAGTTTGGGCTGCCGAAGGTCATGCCTGATGGTGGCGGCGCGTCGAGAAGAGGCAAGCGCTCGACTTCTTCCAGCACCTGGCGAAACCAGACGGTTACCTCCGGTGGCCAGGACTCCAATTCGGTCCAGCCCGCCTCGCTCTCGATCCGTACCTGATCGGCGGTGAGCATCCCGCCGAGGGTGAGATGCACCGCGTCCCACTCCGCGGCGACTTGGCCCCAGTCCGGCACCAGCCGGCCGTTTTTTCGCTCCCGTGTTTCATGCGCGGGGAAGCGTCTTGCCAACTCGTGCCATGCCCATGCTCCATCGACCTCGTAGACACGCGCGGCGGCTGACGCCCGCATGTGAATCGGGCGCAGCGGCGGCTCAGGGTAGTAATCGACGGCCAAATGCGCCATCGCCGTGAGGGTGGCGCACGTCCCGTTGACCGCGGTCGATGTATAGATGGCGTTCGCGGGTTTCTGGGCGTAGATCTCCCACCCTGTCGGCGGCGATATTGGCGTGATCGGTGCGTCTTCGCTCAGGTCCTGGCCCGATTTGAGCACAATCCATTGTGCCTCGCGGTCGACCGGCGCGAACCACCATGCCGCTTCCGGCGTCGCCAGGATCGCGCGGGCGAGGTCCTGGAGCCGCTCCCCTTGTGCCAGCGCCAGCGCGACCAGCGCCTCGTGATCCGGACTCCAGATATCGGTGTCGCTGAGGGCGGCCGCCGCCGCATCGATGGCGATATCGGGCCGCGCCGCGACGTCGAGCGGCAAGCCGCTCTCTTCGATGTTACAGAGAAAGGCGCAACCGGTGGGTGAGGCGCACAGCTCCCGCGCCCGTTCTTCGAGGTTCATCGGCAATGCTCGTTACGCGAAAGACTCGCGAGCACGACGAAAAGCGTCCACGCATGGCGTCTGGTCACGCGCTGCACGACCTTTGTAGTATGGCGTACGTGAAACGAAGCGGAGGCCCACCCACCATGGTCGTCACTGTTTCTCCGGAAACGGAAGCGTTGATCCGCAAGAAGGTCGAGAGCGGCCAGTACCAGAGTGCTGACGACGTCATCGCGGCGGCGATGGAACTGCTCGATGCACGCGACCGCCGCGAGTATCTGCGTGGCTTGCTGCGCGAGGCCGAGGAGGAGTTCCGAAACGGCGACGTCGTCGAGTGGACTCCTGAACTTCAATCCCGGTTGTTTGAAGAGGCCAAGGAAATGGTCCGCCTGGGCGTCCCGCCCGATCCTGATGTCTGTCCCTAGGCTGCAACTGGTCCTGACCAGACGCGCAGGCCGCGATATCCGCGATATTCGTGGTCACACCTTGAAGTACTGGGGCGAGGACCAGGATGCCGTCTACTACGTCGCTCTTCGGAATGCACTGGATGTGCTCCGCGATCAACCAGATCTGGGACGCCCGCGTGACGACCTGCGCCCGGGCATGCGGAGCCATCGGGTCCACCGCCACGCCGTCTACTACGTGACCGAAGGCGACAGAATCATCGTTCTGAGGATCCTGCACCAGCGCATGGACCTCGGCCCCGACGACTTCGCGCAAACGTGGAGTTCGACCTGATGAATCTCGCCGGCTACACCATCAGTGATGAAATCACCCTGCCGCCGCAGACCGACTACGGCATCGGAATCATTGGCTGCGGCGGGATCGTCAACTACGCGCATCTGCCGGCCTACAAGCAGGCTGGATTCCGCGTGCTGGCCTGTTACGACCAGAACGCGGAGGCCGCGGCGCGTACCGCCGCGGAACACAGCATTCCCCGCGCCGCCGCCAGCGTCGCCGATCTTCTGGCCGATCCGGAGATCGCCATCGTCGATATCGCGGTCACGCCCTGGGCGCAGGCGGAGATTGCGGCCGAGGTGATCGCGGCGGGAAAGCATCTCCTCTGCCAAAAGCCGCTCGGCGACCGCTACGCCGATGCGGTCCGCGTGGTCGATCTCGCCCGGCAGCGTGGGGTGAAACTGGCAGTCAACCAGCAGATGCGGTGGGACGCGGGCATGCAGGTGTCGAAGCAGCTGATCGAGCAGGGAGCGCTCGGCACGCCGGCCGATGCCCGCATCGAGGTCAGCATCCGCACTCCCTGGCCGATGTGGCCGTGGATCGCCCAGTCCGAGCGGCTGGAGATCATGTATCACAGCATTCACTACCTCGATGCCCTGCGCTACCTCTTCGGCGATCCGGAACGGGTCACCTCGCTCCACGGCGGTTGGCCGGGGCAACCGGAAGTGGGGGAGACCCGGACGCTGACCGTGTTTCACTATCCCGACGATCTTCGCGTGACGGTCGATGTCACCCATCACAACTGGAGCGACGACGCCTACGCCCGCTTCCGGTTCCTCGGCACGGACGGGATCATCTCCGGCACCCTCGGCCTGCTCTACGACTACCCGACTGGCCGCGTCGATACGCTTGCCTACCAGCCGAATCGGGAACCGCGGACGTGGCACGACGCGTCGCTCTCCACCCGGTGGATTCCGGACGCGTTCGTCGGGCCGATGGCCTCCCTGATGGCGGCGATCCAGACCGGCGGCGATCCGATCACCGCTGGCGCCGACAACCTCGGCACCCTGCGCGCCGTCTTTGCCGCCTATCGCTCCGCCCGTGACGGCCGCACCGTCGCGCTGGACGAGATCACCGCTTGATACCGATTGCGGATGATGACTGCCGTTTCTTCGTGGCGCGCACCCTCACCCCAACCCCTCTCCCGTCGAGCCGGGAGAGGGGCTTTCGTCTCAATTCGTGCCGTCCCGATCGGATGACAACGCTCGATTTCAGCCAGGGTGGGGGTGAGGGCTCAGGCCGCGATCGCGCCGTGGCGCCCATCCGGACCTTCAATCGCATGCTTCTCATCGCGCCGGTTGGCGAGCACCGAGGCGATCACCGCGCCGCCGAGCAGGAGGGTGATCACCCCCAGGCTGACCAGCGGGGGAATCTTGTAGACATCGACCAGCATCATCTTCACGCCGACGAAGACGAGCACCCCGGCCAATCCCACCTTGAGGTACCGCAGACCGGAGAGGAACCCGGCCAGCACGAAGTAGAGCGAGCGCAGACCGAGAATCGCCATCACGTTCGAGGTGAAGACGATGAACGGATCGGACGTGATCGCATAGATCGCCGGGATCGAATCGACGGCGAAGACGAGGTCGGTGAACTCCACCAGGAGCAGCACCAGGAAGAGCGGCGTGATGTGGCGCACCCCGTTGAGCGTGACGAAGAACTTCTGACCAACATAACCATCGGTCACCGGGAAGAAGCGCCTGGCGAGTTGAACCAGGCGGTTGTTCTCCGGGTCGATGGCGGTGTGCCCGCCGCGCAGGAAGCGAATGCCGGTGATGATGAGGAACGCGCCGAAGACGTAGATCATCCAGTGCAGCGAATCGAGCAGCACCCCGGCAAACGCGATCAGGATGGCGCGCATGATCAGCGCGCCGATGATTCCCCAGAAGAGGACACGGTGCTGGTAGATGGCGGGGACGGCGAAGGCGCTGAAGATCAGCAGGAAGACGAAGACGTTGTCAACCGCGAGAGATTTCTCGACCAGATAGCCGGTGAACCACTCGATTCCGGCCTGCTGGCCCATCCGGAGGTAGACGCCGAGGTTGAAGAGGAGCGCGAGTCCGATCCAGACGCCGCTCCAGATCAGCGCTTCCTTGCGCGTGACCACGTGCGCTTCGCGATGGAAGACGCCGAGATCGAGCGCGAGCATCCCCAGGACAAGGGCGAGAAACCCGATCCAGGGGAGATAATCGAGCAGGTTCACCGCGACCATGTTCCCTCCGCCAGGCCGCACCATACGACCCTGGCTCAATCCCGAATGGACGAGCCAGGGTCTGGCCTAGCGAAGCGATGCGCTCCTCGAATCCGGCGCGAAGGCGTACTGTCGGATTCGGGTCCGGCCCGGGCGCAAGACGCCAGGAGCCGTGGCTACTCCCCCTGTCGAGCCGAGTGTGCGAAACGGCGTGGGGCGCGTCAAGCCGCTTCGTGTTGCGTCCGCTACCGGACCGAACGCTGGCGGTGCGCGATCGCGCCATCCTCGCCGACGAGGAGGACGTCACTGGCGAGGCCAAGAAACAAACCATGCTCGACCACGCCGGGTACCGCCTTTACCGCCGCGGCGATCTGGCCCGGATCGGACATCGGCCCGGTATCGCAATCGAGAATCAGGCCGCCGTTGTCGGTGCGGAACGGTTCGTCCGGCTGGTTCGTGGCGCGCCGAAGCACTGGCGAGATACCGAGCGCGCGGAGACGGGCGGCGGTCTGCGGCCAGCCGAAGGCGACGATCTCCACCGGCAGCGGCGTGCGCTCGCCGAGGTGCGTGACCACCTTTTCGGTGGTGGCGACCAGTACGTACCGGGCGCAGGAGCAGGCGACGAGTTTCTCGTAGAGGAGCGCGCCGCCACGGCCCTTGATCGCATCGAGGTGGGGATCGATCTCGTCGGCGCCGTCATAGCCGAGATCGATCCGCGCGACCGATGCGAGCGGGGCCAGGGCAACGCCGAGTTCTCGCGCCAGCGCCTCGGTCCGCGCGGAGGTGGCGACGCCGGTGAACGTAAGCCCGGCCGCGACGCGGCGGCCGAGTTCGTACAGGACCGCGTCGGCGGTGGAACCGGTGCCGAGGCCGACGGTCATTCCCGGCTCGATCAGATCGGCCGCGGTCGCGGCCAATCGCTGTAGGCGGTCGCGCAATTCCATCGCCGCGCTATCCCCTACGGGAGAGTTTGCGCGCGGCGTCCTCGTCGATCAACCAGCCGAGCGCGCCATCCGGCAAACCAGCACGGATCAGCTGCGAGGGCTGTTCCGCCGTATCGATGGGACCTTCCAGCACCGATTCGATGCGGTCGGCCTTGCCAGGACCGCCGGCGAGGAAGAGGATCTCGCGGCCGGCGTTGAGCACCGGGGCGGTCAGCGTCAGGCGGTCGGCGTTCAGTTTGGGGACAAAATTGGCGGCGGCAAGCCGGTCGCTCACGGCGAGCGCGGAGGTGTGCGGGAAGAGGGAGGCGGTGTGGCCATCGTCCCCCATGCCGAGCAGGACGAGGTCGAAACGGGGCGGTCCATCGGCATTGGCGAAGACCGCGCGCATCTCCTGTTCATAGGTGGCCGCCGCCGCCGCAGGAGAGGCAGCTTCGGTATCCCAGGCATGGACGTTGCTCTCCGGAATGGGAACCAAATCGAGGAAACCACGTTTGGCTTCCCCGGCGTTGCTCTCGGGGGAGGCGAGTGGCACCCATCGCTCGTCGCCCCAGAAGACATGGAGCCGGTCCCACGGGATGCGCGAGCGGTACGGCTCCCGCGCCAGCAGGGTGCCCATCTGCTTCGGCGTGGAGCCGCCGGAGAGCGCCACCGCGGCCTGGCCGCGCGCGGCGACCGCCCGCTCGACCGCCGTGGCGAACCGCTCCGCCGCTGCCTGCGCCAGCGCGGAACCGTCGCCGACGATCGTGACCGTGCCGCGATCGCCAAAGTCGAGGGTTGTCGTGTCTGCTGGATCGCTGCGGGCAGTCGAGGCGAATTCGGGCGACGCCTGCGTCGCCCCTACGTTCGTTTCCTGCTGGCCGTCTTGCCGTGTTGCCGTCTTGCTGACTTCGTTCACCGTGGAATCACTCCTCGAAAGCCCTCCGGCGCCAAATCGGCGGCGAAGGCAAGCGCGGCCTCGAAGATCGGGTCGCGGCCGAATATGCGAAGTTCCTCACCGAGCAGATCGGCATCGTCCGGCACCGGCGCGTAGACGGTGCGGACCATGCCCGGCATCTCCGGACTGGCGCTGGTCGTGGAGACTTCGTCCTGATCGAGCCGCTCGACGATGAAATAGCCGGCCTTGCCGCCATCGGCGGCGAGCCGGACATCGAGCAGGGTGGAGGCGGCCAGCGGGCGGGCGGTGGGGCGCAAGGTGAGCGAGACCTCCCGCTGCTGTCCCGCCGCGCCGGCCCGCAGCGTGGCACGCCAGACATTCGGCTCGCCTCGCACCGGCAGAAGTTCGCCCGGTGTGCGCCAGTTGAGGCGGGAACCAAGCCACCCCGCGTAGAGCAGCGCCCCGCTGAAACCGGACCATTGATGGGGTGAGTTGCCGTAGGTCAGGGTCGCCTCGTCGATCAGATCGAGGATCGGCAGTGCCGCCGGGACATCGAAAAACTGGGTGGTGAGGCGGCGCCAGGGAGCCAGCCGGGCCCAGGCGAAGTCGCTGAGCGCGGCCTGATCGGCGGGGTCGTGGGTGAAGGCAAGCAGCGCCCTGAGGACGCCGGCGGGGTGGAGCGAGACCGCGCTGTCGAGGATGAGCCGGTCGGAAAACGAGACCAGTTCACTCAGCAGCGCGCCGCCATCGGCGCCATCGGCCGCCCACCAGAGAAAATCGGGGAGGTCCGGCACCAGAAGCGGCGCCGCGATCGAGGCCAACTGGCGCTCGTTGGCCATGCTGACATTCACGGTGACGCACTCGAAGACAACCGCGCTCCGGCCGCGCCCCGCTCCCTGCTCGAGCAATTCGACCTGGACATCGATGCCCGGTCCGCCATCGTCGACATGCGTGGGGTCGGCGATCAGCACCGTCGCGCGCGAGGGGTAGAGATCGGAGAGGGAGGCAATCGCGGCGCGAATGCGCGCGGCTTCGCTGCGCGACCGCGCCGCGGCGGTCAGGTTCAACGTCGCGGCGCGCGCGGTGACCATATGGGCTTCATCGACCTCGTCCGGACCTGCCCCATTGGGTGACGGCCCACCGCCCTGGGCGGCGGTGTAGGTCTGCCAGAGCAGGTTCAGCTGGGCGGCGATCTCGGAGGCGTCGCGTACACGGGCACGCCATGTCGCCCCTGGCAACGGTTGCGCCAGCGAGCGACCCACGAGATCGGACCCACCGGCGGCATCGCGTGATCTCATCTCAGGGGCGCCGCCACTTGCGCCCCTCGTGCTCGATCATGGCGTAGGCCTCAGGAGGTCCCCATGTTCCCGCGTCGTAGCGATATGGCGTCTTGCCACCGGGAACCGCCCAGGTATCAAGAATCGGCTGCATGATCGACCACTGCGCCTCGACCTCGTCACGGCGGGTGAAGAGGGTCGGATCGCCACGAATGACATCGAGGAGGAGCCGCTCGTAGGCATCTGGTCCCGCCGCGCCGAAGGACGATCCGTACGAGAACTCCATGCGGACCTGACGCAACTGCGTTCCAGCGCCCGGCACCTTGGCGGTGAAGCGGATCGCGATTCCCTCGTCCGGCTGGATGCGCATCGAGATGACGTCCGGATCGGGTTCCACCTCGGCGCCGCCGAAGATCATGTGCGGCACCTTCTTGAAGGTGATCGCCACCTCGGTCACGCGCCGCTGAAAGCGCTTGCCGGTGCGGAGGAAGAAGGGGACGCCGTTCCAGCGCCAGTTTTCGATCTTCAGGCGCAGCGCAACCGAGGTCTCGGTGGTGCTGTCCGGCGCCACGCCAACCTCGTCGCGGTATGCCGGGACTTCCTGTCCGCCGACGTAGCCCGGTCCGTACTGGCCGGGGATCACCCAGCGGCGGACCTCCTCCTCGCCGATCGGGGGCACCACGGAGCGGAGCACCTTGACCTTTTCGTCGCGCACCGCGTTCCCGCTGAACCTGGCGGGCGGTTCCATGGCGACGACGGTCAGGAGTTGCAGCATGTGACTCTGGACCATGTCGCGCAGGGCGCCGGTGTGGTCGTAGTACCCGGCGCGCTTCTCGACGCCGATCGACTCCGCGGCGGTGATCTGCACGTTGTCGATGTAGTTCCGGTTCCAGATCGGCTCGAAGAGGATATTGGCGAAGCGGAAGGCGAGAATGTTCTGGACCGTTTCCTTCCCGAGGTAGTGATCGATGCGGTAGATCTGGCGCTCGGAGAAGACGTCCGCCATTTCGGTGATCAGGTCTCGCGCCGAGGGCAGATCGTGTCCAAACGGTTTCTCGACGACGATCCGCTGCCAGCCGTGGCTCGGTTCGAGATAGTTGGCTTGTCGTTCGGAGACGCCGCTCGCTTCGAGGCCGTGAATGATCGGCAGGAAATACTCCGGCGAGGTCGCCAGATAGAAGATGCGGTTCTCCTCGGTGCCCCGCTCGGCGTCGATCGCCCTGAGGCGTTCACCAAGGCGGGTATAGGTGGCCGGGTCGTCGAAGTCGCCCTGGACATAACTGAGCCCCTGGGCGAATCCCTGCCAGGTTTCGTCGGTGACCTTGGTGCGGGCGTGCTCCGTGACCGCCTTGCGCATCTCCTCGCGAAATTCCTCGTCGCTCCAATCGCGACGGGAGACGCCGACGATCGAAAAGCCTTCTGGCAGCGGTTGCCCGACCGCGAGATCGAACAGGGCCGGCATCAGTTTGCGCGAGGTGAGATCGCCGGTGACGCCGAAGATGACCATCGCCGCCGGCACGATCATGCGGTCGGATTGGGACGAGCGAAGCGGGTTGACGATCTCATCGCTCTGAGTCCAGGCGTCCGCTGGCTGCGACCAGAGTTCGCCGGGATGAATGGCGGTTTCCTCGCGTTCGCGGGTGGCGACCGCGGAACCGTCGGTCACGGGCGGATCGCTGGTGGTCGTCGCGTTGTCGATGGTGGCGTCGAGATCGGGCATGGTTCTCTCAATCGTTGCGGGAAAGGAATGGGCCGAGGGTCAAGACGAATGGCTCACGGCCTCTTGCCAGATGGTGTGGAAAACGCCCTCGCGGTCGGTGCGATGGTAAGTGTGCGCCCCGAAGTAGTCGCGTTGCGCCTGGACCAGATTGGCCGGGAGCGATGGCTGGCGCAGGGTGTCGAAGTAATCGAGCGCGGAGGACGCACCGGGAACGGGCACGCCCCAGGCCCGCGCGGTGGTGATTGCCCGCCGCGCGCCAGCCGCCGTCTCGTCCGAGAGTTGGGCGATGCGGGGATCGAGGAGCAGGTTGGGTAAACTCGGGTTCTCCCGGTAGGCGCGCATGATCTCGGCCAGGAATTCCGCCCGGATGATGCAGCCCGCCGTCCAGATACGCGCGATCTCGGAAAGATCGAGATGCCAGGCGTTGGCCGCGCTCGCCGCGGAGAGGAGCGCCATCCCCTGTGCGTAGGAGGAGATCTTGGCGAAGTAGAGGGCCGCTTCCAGCGTCTTGTACGCCCCGCCGCGCTCCGTCTCGGCGAGCATCCCCCGTGCCGCGGCGGCATCGCCCGGTGGCACCGGGCCGCGCAGGATCTGGCTCGCTTGCAGCCGCAGCGCCCGTTGCGCCGAGAGATTGCGCGCGGTGACGGCGGCATCGATGGTCGGCACCGGACTGCCGAGATCGAGGGCGCTCTGGCTCGTCCAGCGGCCGGTGCCTTTCTGCTCGGCGCTGTCGAGAATGAGATCGACGAGTGGGCGCCCGGTCTCCTCGTCGATGTAGCGCAGCACATCCGCCGTGACTTCGATCAGGTACGAGGCGAGAGGACCGCTGTTCCATCCCGTGAAGACATCGGCGATCGCCGCCGCGGGCATCCCCAGGGCATTGCGCATGATGTCATACGACTCGGCGATCAATTGCATGTCGCCGTACTCGATGCCGTTGTGGACCATCTTGACGTAATGCCCACTGCCACCAGGGCCGATGTAGGTGACGCACGCCCCGTATGTGCTCTTGGCGGCGATCGCCCGCAGCATCGGTTCGAGCAGATCGTAAGCGGCGCGGGGGCCGCCGGGCATCAGGCTGGGGCCATTGAGCGCGCCGAGTTCGCCGCCGGAAACCCCCATGCCGACGAACTGGAAGCCGGCGGCGGTCATCTCCGCCTCGCGCCGCTCGGTGTCCTTGTAGAAGGAGTTGCCGCCATCGACGACGATGTCGCCGGGGGCAAGGAGCGGTTTCAACTCGGAGAGCACGGCGTCCACTGGCGGGCCGGCCTTGACCAGCAGAATGATCTGCCGGGGCGGCGCCAGGGCGGCGACGAAATCGGCGAGGGTCGCCGCGCCGATCATCCCTTCAGCGCCGTGCTCGGCGAGGAACGTCTCGGTGACGGCGAGGGTGCGGTTGTAGACGACCAGCGGGAACCCGTTGCGCGCGATGTTGCGCGCCAGATTCTCACCCATCACGGCGAGACCGATCAGTCCGACGTGTGGTTTGCGCTCGCTCACCGGATGGCCCTCTGCTCGCATCGCCCGGTCCGGGCAGAACGTCTTATTCCCGGCCGGAAGTGTACCGCCATCGTGACGCCACTTGGTTTAGTGGATGCACAAATTCGTCGCATCGCCTCTGCCATGCACTCCGGCGCCCTTGCAGAGAGAACTGCACCAACCGGGATGGGGCGCATATTCCTGCTGCTTTCGGTTACGCGCAGTCGTCAGTATCATGTTCGGCAACGGCGTGAAGACGCAGCTCCGAGCTTGCCGAAGGAAGTGATCCGTAGACGCGTACTCGTTGGTCAAGCGGGCGATTATGACATACTTCAAGTGTTTACATTGAGGTGATCAGTCCTGTGCCTACCACTATGCCTACCACCGTCGCAGACCGCATTACGATCGACCCGGCCGTCATGGTCGGCAAGCCCGTTATTACCGGCACTCGCATGCCAGTAGAGCTTGTGCTGGCTAAGCTCGCCGCCAATCCGGATCTGGATGAATTCTTCCTCGACTATCCCGAGCTGACCCTCGACGATGTCAAGGCCGTATTGGCGTATGCCCTTACCCTGGTTCCCACTCCGGAGGATGTCGCGGCGGGGCGCCCGTCCGGGGGATGAGATTTCTCCTCGATGAAAGCGCCGAAGCCCGCATTGCCGCGTTTCTCACCGCACAAGGACATGATGCCACCCGTATCGGTCGCGACTATCCCGCCAGCCTGCCCGATCCGGCGGTGCTCGCCTTCGCCCACCACGAGCGGCGCATCCTGATCACCAATGACAAGGACTTCGGGGAGCTGGTGGTACGCAAACACCGAGACCATGCCGGAGTAATCCTTCTCCGTTTTCCCCTGGACAGCACGGCCCAGCAAAAGATCGATGCTCTCGCGTCGTTTCTGACGACGCACCCGGAACCACGGAATCAGTTCGTGGTGCTGACTCCCCAGGGTGTTCGCATCCACTGATACGGAATCCGGATGATCACCGCCATTTGCCCGAGGCGCGATCCCTCACCCCAAACCCCTGGCTCCCTCCCGCTGCTCCCTCCCGTGCCTCCCTCCGCCGGAGAGAGGAGTCCCCCGTCGAGCCGGGAGAGGGGCTTTTGGCATGGCCATCGGCGCCTACTCCTCACGTCTTCATTCGGATTTCGTATGACCCCTTTTCAGACTCTCCTACGCGAGAGCGCAAACGGTGTCCGGCGCGAGCCAGGCGGGCGGCAAGTAGGCGTTGGCGAGGGAGAGCGGCAGGACTTCGGGGCGTAGGGTGAGGCCGAGATGGTCCGCCATCAGCGCCCGGTTGCGCTCGACCCGGCTCCAGAGCGCGGGGTGGCGCGTTGCGATCTCGGCGCGCAGCGCCTCGTCCGCCAGGGCGATCGAGTCCTCACAGTTGAGCGCGGTTCCCGCTGGCATTGGCGCCGGGATGATGTCGCATTGCAACGCCATGCCGGAGGCGAGAGGGGTCTGGTCCCCCGGTACGATGGGGGAGTGGACCCACTCATCGTAGGAGATGAGATGACCCGGGTTGAGCAGCGGCCGAAACGTCGCATCGGCCCCGGCGAGCGCGCGCTCGACACTTTCCGCCACGGCGCCGCCGGTGACGCCGATGCCGATGGTGGCGTACCACGCCGCCTGGGCGAGGAAGTAGGGCCGGACGTGGCGCGTGAAGAACTCGTGGCTGACGGCGTCCTCGACGATCCCGGCGCGGCAGCAGAGCGCGCCCCAGTAGCCGACGCCGCAGGTGACGCCATCGCCGCGGTGAATGACGCGGCCGCTGGGTGACCGGAGCCCGTTGATCGCCTCGCCGGGGGCGCCGCTGGCCACGATCGGATGGATCGAAGCCGGTTCGGCGGCGTAGCCCATCGCGGCGGCGGCCGCGCGCTCGCTCATCCCTGGCCGCAGTCCGCGCAGCACCCGGAAGACCGCCTGGCTGGAGCGCAGCGCCGCCCAGGCGAAGACCGCGATCTGGTCGGCGCTGTTGCGGCCGCGCAATCCGCTGGCGGGATCCATCAGGATGTGGGTGACATCGAGCGGCAACGATCCGATGATGCGTTCGATGGCTTCGACGACGATCGCCGGTACCCACGCCGGCCGGCCGGGCTCCGCACTCTCGGCGCGGGTGACGTACTTCCATCCCGCGATGCCGACCGATGCCCCGTGACGCAGACCGGCGTCGAAGAGGACTCGGTCGAGGTTAGGTGTCTGCTCGCGGGACTGGCCCATTAGGCTGAATCCCTGAAAGAGGTGGACATCGAGCGGCAGGCCGGCAACCGCGGCATGGATGATTCCCTCGTTGCCGGCGAGGAGGATGCGTTGGCCACGTGGGCCGAGCAGCAGGAGACCTTCCTCGAAGCGGGGATCGAAGCCGGTGAGAAAGAGGAGGTTGGCGCTGTGCTCGCGGTCGCCGTAGACCGCGACCCAGTCCGTCCCGGCCTGGTCCAGAGTGTTGTCGCAACGCCGGGCGTACTCCTCGGCGGCGATCACCGGCGGCGCGTCGGCCGTTTCCTCGTCTGGCAGTGGCACCTGGCGCAGGATGACATCGGGCATGGTCGAGGACTCCTCTTCGCAACTGACAACGGATACTGGCGTGATTCTCCGACAGAATGGCCCCCGTCACCATGCCTCCGGCAGGGCAATGTTTGACGCCAGCCGTTACCTTTTCGACTGAGTCAAGTTCACGATGACAGAGTTGCTGAACACGCTCGACGCAGCATGGACAGGTCGCCGTGAGCCATCTCCCTCGTCGCCTTCAACCCAGGCAACCGGTCGATGCTGATGGGGAGGGTGATTCGCTCCTGGTGGCGAGCGCACAGCGCGACCAGCAATTGTTCGCGGCGCTCTACGACCGCTACTTCGATGCGATCTATCGCTACTGCCACGTCCGTCTGGGCAATGCCGAGCGCGCGGAAGATGCCACTCAGCAGATTTTCATCCGCGCCATGGAGGCGATTTTGCGCTACGAGGATACGGGGCGGTTCCGCTCCTGGCTCTTCACCATTGCCCACAACGTCATCGTGACCGAATTGAGGACCGGGCAGCGGATTGCGACCGACACAGTGATGGACGGGATGGTCGATCCGGCCGCGGGCACGGAAGAAGACGCACTGGCGGCCGTCGAACATCAGGCGCTGCATGCGGCGCTGGCCAAATTGCCTCCTGATCAGCGACGCGCGGTCCAGTTGCGTCTGGCGGGGCTGACCGGCCGTGAAATCGCTGCCGAGTTAGGCAGGAGTCATGAGGCGGTCAAGATGCTTCAGCAGCGAGCACTCGCTCGCCTGCGGGTGGAACTCGGCGCTGCCGGCCTGGTGGGATGGCGTGATGAAACATGATGATCTGATGCATGCGGACGAAATCGACCGGCATTGGGATGCTTTCGCGCTCTCAGGACGCGCACCCGGCACTACCGGCCTCGATGTCGAGGACGCCGCGGTCATCGCGTGGCTCTGGGCGGAGAGCGCTCCAGCTGATTCGGTCCACGTGCGGGAACGCGTTTGGCAGGAACTGCAAGGCGAACGTCAACGGCAGGGCACAACCGCGCGCGGTCTCCCCGCCTCGTCGCCAGGAGCAATGGGTTCCACAATGGGAACCACGCTCGCAGGGGGACCCCACGGCGTTCCAGCCGTGCCTCGCCGCGATGCCTTCCGTTGGCAGGTAATGGCGAGCCACGCGATGACAGCCGTCTTGCTGGTGGTGACGGTCGCGCTGGTGGTCCTCGTTATCGGCCGGCAGTGGTGGAGCGGAGTGATTTCGGAACCTGATCATCCGGTGATGGTGGTAGCGCCAGCGGAAACCATGCCGGAAACGACCGTGCTGCAAACCACGATTCCGGCAGAGATGCTCCCGCGAGGCGATCGGGTCATGGCGGAACTGGGATACATCACGATCCCCGCGAGAAGCACTGGCGCCTGGGTGGAGAGCAACGGCGCGAGCCGACCGGGTCTCCGCCTCCTTCACGTCGTGGCCGGGACGCTCGATGTTCGGGCCGAGCGACCGGCGACAATTCTGCGTGGGAACCAAGACAGGTCGCCCACCGAGGCGCCTGCGGGAACGGACGTTGTGCTGAACCAGGGCGATTCCTGGATCGTCCGCAATCAGACTCCCTGGCAGATTGCCAATCCATCGAGCCAGGCAGTCGAAGCCGTGCTCTGGGTCATCGCGGACCTTACCGATCCCGGCGCGGTCAACATGTACTTCATGCCGAACAACTGGTCATTTGTGAACTATGTAATCAGCCCGCCCGGGATCGACGTGCCGGCAGGGACGACGACGTTGCGCCTGCGACGCGTCGAGTTCGATGCAGATGGGCGACTCGATCCGCCGCCAGGAGGTCTTCAGTACGGGGTGGCGCTGCCATGGAACGCGGACGGAACCCCGATCATCGGTCCCAACGTCGGGCTTCAACCCTCCGGCAAGTTGATCAATCTCGGCCAGAGGCCGGCCACGGTCTACGTCCTCACGCTGCAGCCTGTTGACACAGAAGCCTCGTCGACGCATCGCGGCGCCCCACCATAGACGACATTGCCCGAAAGCGGACAGCGTTCTCCAGGCGCCGTGTCTATCGCGGAGGCGGGAGCCTTGCCTGCGATCGGTTCCACTGCGCGTAAAACGTCGATGTCGGTCCTATTCAGGGAGCGTCGCGTCATGCGTCATGTCGGAATTGTCGGGGCAGTGCTGGTCCTGATCGTCGCTGCCGGCCTGGGCATGATCGCCGCGGCGGTGCTTGCGGAGCCGCCACCGGTGACTTCCCTCGCGACCGAGGATTCGGGCATTGTCGATACCTTCTACGCGGCGGCCAACGAGAGCATCGCCACCGGTGACACCTCGACGGTGCGGAGGGTTGTTGCGCCGTACTTCGTCGATCGAGTTCCGCTGCCGGCGATGGCCACCGGGCGGGATGGCCTGGAGGATTACCTCGTCCAATTGCATCGCGCCGATCCGACGGTGCGATTGACGCCGGATGTGATCGCGGCGTCGGGTGATCTGATCGTGGCCCAGGTGACCGTGCGGCGTAACGCCAACTCCAGCCGATTCCCCGATGCGACCGGCGGCGCTCTCTCACCGTGGGGAGGACTCGACATCTTTCGCGTCGCGGGCGGCGTCATCGTCGAGCGGTGGAATCAGGCGGACGGTACCGGCGTGGTTCGGCCACTGGCGATCGCCACGTTCGATCTGCCGAATCCGGTGCCGAACGTGGTAACGCTGCAGCGCGTGACGTTGCAACCCGGCGCCCGCTGGACCGCACCGGCGACAGGGCCCCATCTGATCGCTGTTGAAGCGGGCATGGTGCGTGTCGCGGTCAGGGAGCAAAGCGCCGGTGAAGCGGGATATGCAATCGACGATGCCACGTCGCTTCTCGCCGCCGGGACGTCGCTGCCGGTTGCCGCTCATATCCCCTTCAGTATTGCCAACGCCTCTGGAGGCGAGACACGACTGGTGATCGCGGCATTTGACGAGCCTCACGTGCCGAGTGCGGGCGCGCATGGGGCAGGAAACGCCCCCCACGTTTCCCTGGACACGCTGGCCGGTGGACTGGCAGCCCGGATCGGTGCAGGCCAGATGGATCTGATGGTCGAGCGAGTCGTATTGGCCCGGGGCACCCAGGTCTCGTTGTCTGGATCATCCGGCCCGGTCCTGGTCGCGGTCGAGACCGGGGAGATCGGCATGATTTCCTCAGGGCAGACTTGGGTACGCAATGGCAGTGATGGCATTCATCGTGCCGTCAGCAAGGCAGCTCTGATGCCCCGGGATGGTCTGCTACTCGAGGATCGGGATCTCGCCATTTTGTGCAACCAGGGAGCTGGTCCGGCCATCGCCATGGTTGTTACGATGCGAACAGGTTCGGCGCCTGCTGGGACGGACTGAACGTCAAAGCGGCAGGCTGCAGCGTGTCGTCACAGAACCCATAGAGCGTCATGTCGTGCCGGCACTTCGCGCTGGCGGATCGCCTTTCGGCATGCTGCGGCAGGATGACAGTCAACATAAAGCTCCTCTCCCATCGCAATGGGAGAGGAGTTGGGGTGAGGGCAGGCGGTTCTAATCCGCCGCGGCGCCGGCGAGTTGCGAGCGCTTGGCCTCGACCCCGGCGAGGAGCGAATCGAAACTTCTGGCGAAGGTGGCGATGCCCTCGTCCTCGAGTTGCGCGGTGACGGCGTCGATGTCGATCCCGGCCGCGGCGAGGTCGGTCATCGTCTTATAGGCGTCGGCGATGTCGCGGTCGATCGTCCGCGCCACCGTGCCATGA
>JAXLWU010000043.1:0-34653 GCA_046328335.1 Thermomicrobiales bacterium | reverse complement strand
CGGCACGCCGTAACCGAAGCGGTTGGGCCGGGACCAGGTGATCCCGAGCGAGCGCAATCCCGCCCGGTAATAGACCTCGAGCGCTTCGAAATCTGGATCGATCGCTTCCGCGCCTTCGAAGTGCAACTCCATGGCGAGGGTGCCATCGGCCAGGCACGCGCGCAACTCACCCACGCTGCGCACCACTTTCGCCGCGCCGTCCGCCGCCGCTTCGAGGCGGAAAAGACTGGCGACCGTCCGCATCGCCTCGCGTTGCGCGTACTCCAGGCTCATGGCCGGGGGCAGATTGTCGGGATCGGAGTAGCGGGATGAAGTGCGCGCGGCGATTGCCGTGGTGGCGTCATCACCATCGGCGTCTGGCGTGGGCGCGGTTTCGGCGACCTCCGGATCGCGGATGAAGACGGCGAAGAACCCGCCGCCCAATCCACCGGCGCGCGCTCGGGGAAGATCGATGTGCCCCTGATCCGACCGCTCGAAAAAGGAGCGTCCAGTCAACGGCAGATCGAGCAAGGTGTCATTGTGGCCATCGAACACGGGAATTCCGGTGGCGATCGTCACGGGAGCATTGGCGTCGGATCCGGACACGGTTTCCCTCCACGGCGCGGACGGTCTCAAACGGGCGCGAGTATGATGCATGCGGGGCAGGCATGATACGAGACGGCGAGTCGGCAAGACGGCGAGACGGCGAGTAGAAGAGCAGGCGAGCCGGCAAGACGGTGAGTCGGAGGCCGGAGGGCGTTTCCTCCTCAACTGCTCGCCCTCTCGACTTGCCGTCTTGCCGGCTGGCCGTCTTGCCGGCGGGCCGACTCGAACAGGAAGGGTGAAGGATGGGCACGGGAGACGCGGGCGTGCTGGCGGGCAAACGGTGCGTCGTCATGGGCATTCAGAACCGCTGGAGCATTGCCTACGCCATTGCCGAGCAGATGGCCCAGGCGGGCGGGCAATTGGCGTTGACCTACGTCGATGAGCGGGCGGGACGCGATGCGCTGAAACTGGCGGAGCAATATGGCGGCCGCGGATATATCTGCAACGTGGAATCGGACGAGGACCTGGACCGCTTGGCCGCCGATCTCGGACGAGATCTGGGGCAGGTCGATGTGGTCGTCCATTCGATCGGCTTTGCCCCCGCGGGTGAACTGGCGGGGCGATTCATCGACACCAGCCGCGATGGCTTCCGGGTGGCGATGAGTGTCAGTTGCTATTCGCTGGTAGCGTCCGCGCAACGTCTGGCGCCACTGATGACGGATGGCGGCAGCATCATGACCCTGACCTATCTGGGCGCGGATCGGGCCTTTCCGCACTACAACGTGATGGGCGTCGCCAAGGCCGCGCTGGAATCCTCGGTGCGCTACCTGGCCTACGATCTCGGACCGCAGCGCGTCCGGGTCAATGCCATCTCGGCGGGTCCGATCAAGACCGCCGCCGCGCGCGGGATCCCCGGTTTCGCAGACATGTATGGCGCGTTGAAGGACCGCGCGCCGCTGAAGGACGAATTCGACGCCAGCCGGGTGGCGGGCGTGGCCGTTTTCCTGGCCTCGGATGCCGCGGCCTCGATCACCGCCGAGACCATCTTCGTCGACAACGGCTACCACGCGATGGGGATGTAGCGGCGCGGCAGCGGTGTTCCCGGAGAAGAGGTTGGAGCCCGGCGCAAGGGGTGATCGGCGCCGGGCTCCCTTCGTTAACGAGATGGTCTTGTGGCGACTCGCCGCCCCGTAGAGCTGCGCTCCGGTGGCCGCTACGGATTCACCGTCCCTGTTGAATGGCAGACTACCGTATTGCAGCCTCCTCCTCCTCCTCCGGTCGTCGACGTGCGACAGATGCCGAAAAAGCACTCCTCATTGAAGCTACATCGGTTTCCGCACGCTCCACAATTGTTCTCGTCGGTATCGGTGTCCTTGCATGATCCGTTGCAGCACGTTTTGCCGAGCGCGCAGCAGGCGCCATTGCAGCAGGATTCACCGAAATCGCAGCACGTTCCACCACAACATTCGCTGAATGAATTGCATGTCGTGCCGTCGGTGGCGTTCGTATAGACACAGGCGTTGTCCGTGCAGGACCGGGTCTTGCAGGTCTGCGCGGCGCAATCGCTGGCGGCGCAGCAGGCTCCGCTCACGCACTGATTGCTGCAACAGCGTTCACCGCTGGCGCAGTGGGATGCGGCACTGGTGCAGCCGCAGACGCCACTGACACAGACTTCATTGCCTGGGCAGAGATTGCCGGGATCGTTGCCATTGGCGGTGGTGGTGTAGACGCACTGGTTATTGGTGCACGCCCGGTTCTTGCAGGTCTGTTGCGGGCAATCGCTGGCGGCGCAGCAAGCACCGGTGACACAGATATTGTTGCAGCAGACCTGGCCGGAGCCGCATTGCGTGCTGCTTGTGCAGCCGCAGGCGCCATTGACGCAGACCAGACTCCCCGCGCACTCGTTATTGGGATCGGTGCCGTTGGTGACGTTGGTGTAGGAACAGGTGTTGTTCGTGCAGGTGCTGGTCTTACAGGTCTGCGCCGCACAACTGCCGCAACTCACCGTCCCACCGCAGCCATCGGAGATGGCGCCGCAACTGTTGGCCGGGCAGGTCGAGATCGGGGTGCAACATCCAGATGCGGTGCAGACCTGGTTGCTGCCGCAGCACGCGCCCTCGCAGCAGAAGCCGGGACTGGCGCAGTTGTTCCCCGCCTGACCATTTGTCTGGTTTTCGTAGGCGCAGACATTCTCCGCGCACGACCCGGTCTGACAGGTCTGAGTGGCGCAGGTTCCGCATTCGACCTGCTCTCCGCAGTTGTTGGTGACCGTACCGCACTTGCCGGAACAGGTTGTGGCGTCGTCGTTCGGGGTGCAGCAGCCATTGCTGGTGCAGATGTCATCGCGGCCGCAGCATTCACCCTTGCAACAGAAACTGGGATCAGGACAGCCTGTCCCAGGCGTGAGGTTCTCCTGGACATCGTAATCGCACGTATTGTTGGTGCAGAGCGTGATACCACACGTAACGTCAGGGCAGTCGGCCGCCGCGCAGCAGGCGCCGGCCACACACTGGCCACCGCAGCAAATTCCGTCGCCGCTCCCGGTCGAGCACGAGGCCAGATTCGTCGCGTCCTGATATTCGCACTGGTTCTTGAGGCAAGTCTTGCTGACCTGACAGGCGATATCCGGGCAGTCGTCTTCGACACAGCAGACGCCGACGACACATGAGCCCTGGCAGCACATGCCGCTCTCGCCGCGATCGGTCGTGCAGGTGGCATGGTCCGCCTGATCGCCTACGATCCGGCAGGTGCTGGAGTCGGGATCGCAACCGACGCGCTTGCAGGTGACCGCGGGACAGGCGCCACAGGCGATGACCTGCCCGCAGTTGTCGACGACATCGCCGCATTTTCCGTCGCAGACATTGGGATCGGGGGTGCAGCAGCCGTCAGCGAGACAGAGATCACCGGCGACGCAGCAGTGCGCGCCACCGCAGCAGAACTCACCGCTGCCGCGGCAACCGTGACCTTGCGCACCGTCGGCGATCGAACCGTACGCGCACGTGCCGCTGCTACAGGCGACCGCCTGACAAAGCCCGGGACTCGCGCAGGTGCTGGTGTCATCCAGGCAGCATTCCTGGCAGGTTCCGAGGCAGCAAACGCCTTCGGCGCTGCCCAAATCGCAGGCGCCACCGCTCTCCGCCGCCACCGCGCACTGCCCGCCGCGACAACTGACCGATTCACACTGGCCGACGGCGGGACACGTACTGGTGTCGTCTCCGCAGCAGGTCTGGCACGATCCATTGCAGCAGCGGTTGCCATTACCGCAATCGGTACCATTGAGGGCGCGGTCGGTGCAGCGTCCTTGCGCGCAGATCCATTCGTGGCAGACCGCGAGCGCGCCATGGCACGTGCCAGCATCGTCGCCACAGCATTCCTGGCAGGTTCCGCTACAGCAGGTTCCTGACGATCCGTTGCCGAGGCCGCACGTACCGCCATCGAGCGGATCATAGGTGCAGGTTCCCCCCTTGCAGCGGACACGGTGACAGGCATCGCGGGCGGGGCAACTACCGGTATCGTCGCCACAGCACGCCTGACACGCCCCGTCACAGCAAACGCCCTCCTCGCCATTCTGCCGTAGGCAGACCCCGACGCTGAGCGGGCGCGTTCCGCACACCCCGCCGTTGCAAGTCGGCGCGAAGCACTGATTGGGGACGGAACAGGTGCTGGGATCGTTCTCACAGCACTCCTGGCAGGAACCGTCGCAACAGTTCAGGCCCCCGGTGCAGGGGGCACTCGCGCCGCACGCTGTGCAGGTATTACTGACGCAAACGGGGCGCGGATTCAGGCAATCGCTGCCGTTGCAGCAGTCGCCGCTCTTGCACTGGCCAACGCAGCAGACCTTGCCGTTGCCGCACTGGCCATCGGTCTCACAGGGGCGACAGCGGTTGTCGACGCAGATAGGCTGCGTGGCATCGGCGCACTGGGCATTGCCACAGCAATTGCCCGTGACGCATCTGCCGTTGCAGCAGACTTTGCCAGTGCCGCACTCGGTATTCGTCGTGCAGGCGCGGCAGGCATTGGCATCACAGATCGGCGCCGCGGCGCCACAGTCGCCTGAGACACAGCAATTGCCGGTCTTGCACGAGCCGTCACAGCAGACCTGGCCTCGGCCACACTGACTATCCGTGGTGCAGCGACTACAGGTATTCGCCTTGCAGACGGGGGTCGGGTTGGCGCACTCGGCACTGGCACAGCAGTTGCCCGCCACGCACGTGCCCTTGCAACAGACTTGCCCAACCGAGCAGGGATGCGCCGCGTCGCAGGTCGGGCAGCAAGCCGTGCCACTGCCACAGCCGGAGTTGCGCACCGACCCGTCCGGCAAGATGGTCCGGCAGAAGATGGCGCCGGTGGTGCTGGCGTTGTTGAGATTCGCGCCGCGCAGATCGGTATCGACGAGGCACGTCTTGCGTAGATTGGCATTGTTGAAGTTCGCACCGCTGGCGTCGGCGCCGGCAAGATTGGCGCTCTCCAGGTTGCAGCGGTTGCAGTTGCGGATGCGGATGCCGGTGGTGCCACCGAGATCGCATTTGTCGAGGTTGGCCCCGTTACCAGGAGTGCAGCGCGTTCCGGGGTAGCACGTCGACTCCGCCTGCACCCGGGTTCGCTTCTTCCGTGCCGTTAGTTGGTCCGCGCGCGCGGATGCCTCCGTGTGACCACGTCCAGCATCGCGATCCTTGTGGCGCCTGGTTTCCTTGCGGGCTTTCCCCTTGCTCCCGTTCTTGCCGTTTCCTTTGCCATTACCGGCGATGGCATTCAGACCGGGGACGGCGGCGGTGATGCTGGCGAGCATCGCCACGAGGGCGCCCCGCCGCGACGATGGAGAGCCAAGAGTCCGCGCTAGTCGGTCGAATTGCTGGGGATCCATTCCTGCCGCTCCTGCATCGCAATTCTGGATTCGTCCATACTCCCAGTCGTCTTTTGGCGACGGGTGGACAGCGCCTTCGGTCCGTAGTCCGCCCGCTCCCGTGTTACGGCTTCACGCAGAAGGCCTGCACGCGGAAGTTGTTGGTATCCGCGACGTAGATCGTTCCGTCACCAGACGCCGCGATCGCGCGCGGCCGGGCGAACTCACCGTTGCCGCTCCCGGCACTGCCAAATTTGCCCAGGAATGCGCCGTTGGCATCGAAGACCTGAACGCGGTTGTTCAGCGAGTCCGCGACGTACACATTGCCATTGCGATCCGCGGCGATACCGAACGGGCTGTTGAACTGGCCGTTGCCGCTGCCCGCGGAACCCCACTGGCCCAGGTAGACGCCGGTCGGATCGAAATACTGGATGCGGCTGTTGTTCTGATCCACGACGTAGACCCGGCCGCCGGTCCCGATCGCGAGCTGCTGTAGTTCGTTGAACTGCCCGTTGCCGCTGCCCGCGGTTCCCCATTTGCCAAGGAACGTCCCGCTGGCGTTGAAGTACTGAATGCGGGAATTGCCGGTGTCGCCAACGTAGACGGTGCCATCGGGGGCAACCGCGACTCCCCTCGGGCCGATGACCTGACCGTTGCCACTGCCCGAGCTCGCCAGACGCGCAATGGGTGTGCCGTTTGCCGTGAAGTAGTCCACGTTATAGCTCGTTCCACCAGCGACATAGACGTTGCCGTTGGGGGCAACCGCCACCTGCAGCGGCAGGACGAACTGGCCGAGAGAACTTCCCTGACTTCCCCACTTGCCAAGGAATGCGCCACTGGCATCGAAGTACTGAATGCGATGGTTGACCGTGTCGACGATGTAGACGGTGCCGTCGGGAGCAACAGCGGCGCCCTGGGGAGTATCGAACTGACCATTCCCGGCGCCAAACTGACCCCACTTGTTCAGAAAGCAGGCCAGGTCGGCGCAAGGGCATTCGCAATTGCCTCCGGCGCAGGTCTGCTGCGGGCCGCACGCCACCCCACACCCGCCGCAGTTGTCAGCATCGGTCTCGGTATCGGTGCAGATACCCGCGCAGCAGTCAGGATCTTCGCTTCCGGCTGGGCAGAAGTCCCCGCCGCAGACAACCCCGCACACACCGCCCTGACAGACTTCTCCACTCCCACACGCGTTTCCACACGCCCCGCAATGCTTCGCGTCCGTGGCGAGGTCCGTGCATGACCCACCGCACGCGGTCTTCCCGCTGGGACAGACGCAGCTATCGCTCTGGCATACCGCACCACCACAGCACCGGCCGCCGAGCGAGCAACCACGTTGCCCGAGCGGTTTGCAGGTCGGGCAGCAACTGGTCGCCTGGGTACACCCACTGTTGTTGATGCTCCCGTCCGGCATCGTGGTGCGGCAGAAGATGGCGCCCTTGATGTTGGCGTTCGTGAGATTGCCTTGGGTGAAGACGGCATCGACCAGACAGGCCTTGCCCAAGTTGGCCCCTTTGAGGTTGGCCAGGCGGGCATCGGCCCCGGTGAGATTGGCGCTGTCGAGGTTGCAGCCGCTGCAATTCGCCTGCTGCAATACGGCGGAGGCGCTCAGGTCGCACTTGGCGAGGTTCTTGCCAGGTCCGACGGCGCAGGTCGTGCCGGAATAGCAAAACGCTTCCGCCCGCGTCCTCCCCTTGCCCTTGCCCCTGCCCTTGCCTCCGGCGCGCTCCCGACCGTGGCTGACGCCCTTGCGGTCCTTACTGCTCTTGGAGCGGTCCTGGTCCTTCCGTCTGCCGTTGCCAGCGACGGTCACCAGGCCAGGCGCCGCCGCGGCAGCAATTCCCGCCACGATCATCGAGAGCGCGACGCGACGCGGCGCCGGAGCGGCGAAGGCGCGAATCAAGGAGTCAAAGCGCGGTCCATCCAAGGTCAACTGCTCCTAACGGAATCCATGCCACATACGGGGTGACGATGGGGTCACCCCGAAAAGAGCGCTTCGCTAACACGTGTAGAGATCTCTGAGAAGAACCGGACGCCGACGGACGCTCCACCTCGTCGCCAGTTCGGCTCGTCAACCGCGCACATCCTAAGTGGAATCTATTGTTTCGTCAATATAACTGGTAACATTCGCTGAAGAGATCATCCATGTCCTTCGTTGGAAATTGATGAACACCCAAGACAGTGCGTCGAATCGGCGGGGCGAGTTTCGATCGAAGAGGCATGCGGCATTTGGGCAAGGCGTTGACGGCGTCTGTGGCGACGCGCGACGACAATGACCGATTCCGGATGATCACCGCCGTGCGCTCGGGGCGTTGGCCCTCACTCCAACCCTTCTCTCGTCGAACCACCTGACACGGAGGCGGATTCGCCGCGCCCACCCCTTCCCCAACCCTGCCTTCCAACCCAGCCTTCCTCTACCGGAGGGAGGAGTCTCCCTGGGCGAAGGCCACGAAGTGCTCGCCTCACTCCCAGGATCGAAGGCGGACGTCATCATCCGGATGCTGCAAGAGACGGTGACCATAGCCTCCGGTCGTAGCCGTCGCCACGGCAGGAGGCTTCTCCAGGCCAGCATGGCGACGGGTTGCCCCTCCCGCCAGCACCTGATCGGGCACCGGACGGCGGGCTGGTCGTTGCGCCAGGACGGTCCGGCGCGCGACGGCGGCGTCCTACAGCGACCTGTAAGCGTGGTGTCGTCCCGAGGAACGAGGGACGTCGGCGATTGGCGCTACTTCGCGCCACGTCGAGATGCTGCGCCGCGGCGCCGCACGACACGACGGATGCACGCGACCGTCGCGCGGGCCGAGCAGATTCCGAGTGGAGTGTCAGGTGCCGAGGCGGCGCACGTGAAGCATGTTCGTCCGGCCGGAATGGTGGGTCATCGGCAGCGATCCCGCGATCAGCGCGAACTCCCCTTCGGTCGCTAGCTGCTCGGCGATGATCTTCTCCCCGGCGACCTGGAAGAGATAATCGGGATTCTCCTCAATCGGGCAGACCGTGGCGCGGGTGCCCCAGAGGAGGTTCAGCCGGCGCGCGATATCTTCATCCGCCGGGACCGCGATGATCGGCGGCTTCGGCCGGTACTTGGCGACGCGGCGTACGGAGGCCCCGGTCTGGGTGAAGACGACGATGTGCTCCACCGGCGCCTGGTCCGCCAATTCCCGCGCGGCGCGGGCGATGGCATCGGCGATGACGAGAGTGTCTTCCGACTGGTCGGGATAGTGCATCATGGACGCGGCGGTACGGATCGGTCCGTCGCGCTCCGCCTCGCGGATGATGCGGCCCATGGTGTTGACCGCCTCCACCGGATAATGGCCGACCGCCGTCTCGGCCGAGAGCATGACGGCATCGGTGCCGTCCCAGACGGCGTTGGCGACGTCGCTGGTCTCGGCGCGGGTCGCCACCGGTTGCATGATCATCGATTCCAGCATCTGGGTCGCCGTGATGACCGGGATCGCGAACTCGTTGGCGACCTTGATGATCTCCTTTTGCGCCCGCGGCACCTTTTCCGCCGGCATCTGCACGCCGAGATCGCCGCGGGCGACCATCAGGCCGTCGGCGACGGCGGCGATGCCGCGCACGTTCTTGTAGGCCTCGGCCCGCTCGATCTTGGCGATGAAGGCGGGCGGCCGCCGCTCTTCGCCGCAATACCACTTGGCGACTTCCCGCGCGAAGCGGAGATCGGCGGCATCGGAAACGAAGGACAGCCCGATGAAATCGACCTGTTGCTCCACACCCCAATGCAGGTCGTCACGGTCCACCTGGGTCAGCGATCCCCCCTTGATCATCGCTTCCGGCAGGGTGACCCCCTGACGGCCATGGAGGGGACCGCCGCGGCCGACCAGGCAGACCGCGCGCTTGCCGTCGATCTTCTCGACCAGAAGCTCGATCAGGCCGTCGGCGATGAGGATGCGGCTGCCGGGATGAATGACCTCGAACAGGGCGGGATAGTCGATACCGATCAGTTCCGGCGTGGTCGGTTCCGGAGTGTTCACCACGTCCACCCGGCTGCCGCGCGAAATGGGAACCGTTTCTTCACCGGAGACCGGCCCGGTGCGAATCTTGAGGCCGCGCAGATCGAGGAGAATCGGCACCCGGCGGCCCGTCTCGCGGGCGACGCTGCGCACGTTCTCGATCATCCTGGCGCGCACTTCTGGCGTACCGTGCGCGGAGTTGATGCGCACCACGTCGACGCCGGCGTCGAACATTTCGCCCAACGTTGCCGGTTCGCTCGATTCCGGGCCGAGCGTCGCCACGATCTTGACGCGGCGCTCGTCATAGACAGCCAATGCGGTCATCCTTTCTGGCGCCACGCAAACGCCGCGCGGCAGGGGAGGTTGTCGATCGCGAAGCACGGGAGCGGCAGACCGGCGATCCCCATCGTTGCCGGTATCGGTTCCTGTTAGCAAGCATGCGAGGATGGTAGCAAGCGGTTCCGGATACGTCTGTAGCGATCCGGCTGTGCGACGAGCACAATCCGGGGCAAGGAGGATGGCGATGACACGCAGTGTGCCGCCGGCGCCGCCGGTGACCGGGCTCTTCGAACTGGTGCTGGAAGTGGCCGACCTCGCCGCGGCAGAACAGTTCTACCACGAGGTCATCGGGCTGCCGGTCGCGGCGCGCTGGGAGGAACCCCGACCAGCGGTGTGGCTGTCGCTCGGGCGGGAAGGGTTTCTCGGACTGTGGCCGCCGCAGACCGGCGGCGCGGTTGCGATTCACGGCGGGACCGGGGGACGGCAGGTCCACTACGCGATCCGGCTGCCGATCGGAACGATCGATGAAATGCGTGAGCGGCTCACGACGCTTGGCTACACGGTCGAAACGCGTGATTTCGGGCGGGGCAATCTGGCCATCTACACCCGCGATCCCGACGGCAATGTGCTCGAACTTACCGAGCGTCGCACGCTCTGGGACGGCAGCGCATCGGACGAAGCGCGCCGCCAGGACTGACCTGCATTACGCCGCCGCCAGAATTCGCTGCGCCGCGGTACGGCCGGAGACGATGGCGCCCGCGATCCAGCCCGAAAAGCGCGGCGAGACATCGGAGCCAGCCATGACGACGCGGCCGTGCGGTTCCGGCAGCGTTTCCAGCAGACCGGAGGCGTCCCACCCGGGAGGATCGACCATCCAGCCGCCACGGGCCCAGGGATCGGTGACCCAGTCGTGACTGTGCGCCGCCAGGACGGTGGCCTCCGGCGCGTAGTCGCGCAGCGCCATGGTCAACGCGGCGGTGTCGGTAGGATCGATGGCGTTCCGCAGAGCGAAGGCGACGGCCAGTTGCGCCTCGCCGACCCGCCGTTCCGCCGCCAGCCAGTAGAACGGGGTCTGCCACCCGACGCCGAGTAGGCGGTCCGGCACGCCGGTGGCGAGCATCCAGATCTTGTGCATCGTGCAGACATTGCCGATCGCCAGCGCGTCGCGCCGCTGTTGCGGAAGTAGCGGATCGAAGCCGATCTGTCCCATCACCGCGACCGGCACCGCCAGAATCGCGGCGGTCGCGGTCACGGCGCCATCCGGTGTCCGCACCACCACACGATCGCTGGTCTGCTCGATCGCCAGCGCCGGGGTCTCGAACCGGATGCTCTCCGCAATGTCGGCGGCGATGGCCTGCGCAAGCGATGTGGTGCCGCTGGCGAAGACGTGGCGCAGATCGGAATAGAAGGCGTAGGCATTCCCCTTGTGCGCGATCAACCCCAGCGAGCCCAGCATCGGGGTGTGGTCCGGATGCGCGCCGGTCATGAGCGAGGTCCAGCCATAGATGAAATCGCGCGTTGCCGGTTGCGGCGCGAGGCGAGCGAGCCAGGCGCTGACCGGAATATCGTGGGCGGCGCGCTCCTCGGGAGTGGCGGTTGCCAGGTTCCGCGCGGCGAGATTGATCTCGAACAGGACCCGCTCCAGATCGCCGCCGTCCCACCGGCTGACCGGCAATCCCACGCGGCACTGACCGCCCGTGAACCAACGGGCGTTCTGGTACGGCGTGGCACCGGCGATGGCGATCCCGTAGCGCGCGGCTTCCTCCCGCAAGGGCGTCTGCCAATCGGCATCGAACCAGGCTCCCCCCAACTCGACGCCGCCATCGACTCCCGGGAAAGGGCGATGCCAGGTCCGGCCGCCGACGCGGTCGCGTGCCTCGAGGAGGACGACACGGCGACCAGCGGCCGTCAAGTCTCGCGCCGCGATCAATCCGGCAAACCCCGCGCCGATGACCACGACATCGGCTACGTCACGCACGCCGCGTCCCTTCTACCGCGCTGCCGCGAGGATGCACTCAGCGGCGTCAGCAGCCTCATGACCGGAGACGATCGCCCCGGCGATCCAGCCGGCGAACTGGGATGCCACGTCCGCGCCAGCCATCAGCACCCGGCCGTGCGGCTGGGCGAGGAGATCGAGGACGCCGCCAGTGGTCCAGGTGGGAGGTTCGCTCATCCAGCCGCCGCGGGCCCAGGGGTCGTTGGTCCAATCATGCCAGGCCACCGCCAGCACCCGTGCCTCGGGAGCGTAGACCTGCAGCGCGGCTTCGACGGCGTCGCGATCGTTGGGATCGAGCGCGCCCTGGAGGGCGAATCCGACCACCAGCTGCGCATCCCCGGCAGGCTCGGCGATGACCATGCAGAACGGCGTGTCCCAGCCGGTGCCACTCAGCCGTTCCGGCACCCCGGTGGCCAGCATCCAGACCTTGCTCACCGTGCAGACATTCCCTTCTTCCAGAGCGGCCATCCGTTCCGGCGCGAGCGGGGGAGCGAAGGCGATGTGGGGCATGACGTTGATCGGCACGGCGAGAATGGCCACCGCCGCCTCGACCGTCCCCCTGGCCGTCGTCACGGTGACGCCGTTGTCCGTTTCGCGGATCGCGCTGACCGGCGTTTCGAAGCGGATTTCGCCCGGCACATCGGCGGCAATCGCCGTGGCCAGCGCCCTGGTGCCGTCCTCGAAGTGGTGATGGACACCGCCGCTGAGCGACGGCGCATTGACCCCCTGGCCAACCAGTTGCAGAATCGCCAGCATCGGGTGTTCGTACGGCAACGCACCGGCCGAGGCCGATGTCTTGGCGTAGATGAGTTCGCGCACCAGCGGCGTCGGCGCCAGCGGAGCGAGCCAGTCGGCGATCGAGACATCATGCGGCCGCAATTCGTCATTGGAGGCGCCGTTGAGACCATTTGCAGCGCTGGCGACCGCCTTTGTCACCCGCTCCAGGCTCTCCCGGTCTTCCCTGGTGAGCGGGAACGCACCACGCAACTCGCCGCCGAGAAACCAGCGGGCGGTTCCGGCCTCGGCCGTCTCCGCCAACGCGATGCCGTAGCGGGCGCATTCGTCGCGGATCGGCCATTGTGTCTCCAGATGGATCCAGTGGCCGCCCAGTTCGATGCTCCGGCCGGCGTCGGGAAATTCGCGGTAGTGGGTGCGCCCGCTGACGCGGTCGCGCGCCTCCAAGACCACCACCCGGTGACCTCGCTGCCCGAGATCGCGGGCGGCGATTAGTCCGGCAAACCCGGCGCCGATGATGACGACGTCCGCGCGATCACTCATCACAATGCCTTCCCTCCCAGATTGCTTCATATGATCAATTGCTGGAGATGCTAGAAGATCACGCCACTCTGGAGGATCACATTGTTGTATGGCGTGCATTCGCCGGTGCGCACCACGGCGCGAGCGCGCTGGCTCAACCGTTTGAATTCGTCATGGGGACAGTGTGAGAACGCGGCGCCGGGAAACAACGCCCGCAGGGCGGCCGGCAATGTCTCGTCCCTGGTCAGCAACTCATCAGCGACGGTGATCGCTTCGACCTGCAATTCATCCGCGACGGCGCGCACGACATCGAGCATCGGCGGCAGGCCACACCGCACCGCGAGATCGATGCACCGCACACCCGGCGGCACCGGCAGACCGGCGTCGGCGATGACCAGCAGGTCAGTATGCCCCATGCCCGCAATCGCCTCGGAGAGTTCGTGGTGCAGCAGCCCGGTCTTTTTCATCGCGCTCCCTGTCTCTTGCGTGGTTCGGCATAACCGAAAAAGCGGTCGTAGATATCGTTGGCCCAGACCCAGCGCAGGATGTACATCCAGGCCAGGACGACGAGAACGATGATCCCGAAATCGATGCCGCGCGTGCCGCGCATGCCGAAGAAGTTGGCCAGAGCCGGGACGTTGAGAATCAGGGCGTAGAGCGGCATCATCGCCAGCGCCAGGAGGGCCGGTCGCCGGTCGCCGTCCTGTTCCTCGACCACGGCGAACCACGGCCCAGGGGGAGCGGCGAAGAGGACCAGCAAGAGCCCGCCGAGGACCAGCACATGCGTCAGCGCCTCGCGGCTGGCCAGATCGTTCAGGGGCACGTCGGTGGCGGTGGCGACTCCCCCCGCGCGGAGCGCTGGCAGATCGAGGTCATAGAAGATGTAGACCCCGATGTAGACCACGAACGCGGCAAACGCCAGGAGGGTGGAGGCGGGCAACACGAACCGGAGGAGCCGGCGCGGTAGATTCCTTGGCGGTGGGCCGGGACGGGTCCAGAGAGCGATGCCGAAGGTGGGGACGCCGACGGTGAGGAGCGTCAGCACCGAAATCTGGGCCGGGGAGAGGGGGAACCCTGCCTGGACGACGAGCACGCCGAGGATGATCAGCGCCACCGCGAAGACGCGGGTCAGGAACAGTTCCAGAATGCGGCAGAGTCCGCGCTGGATGCGTTGCCCCTCGCGAAACGCATCTGGCAGCGCGCCGAACGAATCGCGCAGGAGGACGATATCGGCGGCGTCGCGAGTGGCGTCGCTGCCGCTCTGCATGGCGATGCCGAGGTTCGCCTGCTTCAGGCTGAGCACGTCGTTGACGCCATCGCCGGTCATCGCCACGTAGTGCCCGCCATCGCGCAACGCTTCGACCAGCCGCTGCTTCTGCTCCGGCGTCACCCGGCCGAAGACCGTGGCCCGCTCGGCCGTCTCCCGGAACTGATCGTCCGCCATGGCGTCGAGATCGATTCCGGAGACGAGTTCCGCGTTCCCGGGAAACCCGGCTTGCCGCGCCAGCGCGGCGACCGTCTCCGGATTGTCGCCGGAAATGACCTTCAGCGCGATGCCGGCATCGTGGAAGCCTTGCAGCGCCTTGTCGACGTGGGGCCGCAATTCATCGGTCAATCCGATCCAGGCCGCCGGTTTCACACCCGGGGGCAGTGTCGGTAGACCATCTTCCTCGCCGAACGCCGCGGGCGTTGCCCCGTGGGCGAAGAGCAGGGTGCGGATGCCCTGGTCCGCCCAGCCCGCGGGGGGCGTCAGCGGCGCCGCTCCTTCCAGCCGCGGACCGAGAAACTCGGGAGCGCCCAGGGCGAAGACGCCGCGGAAAGCCTCCGTGTCGGCGGCGACCGCGCTCCACTTGTAGGCGGAGGCAAACGGCACCTCGGCCACAGTCGGCTGCCGTTCGCCTGGACAGCTCGCGGCGATCGCTTCGCTCGTCTTGGTGCCACCGCTGGTGCTACGGGCGAAAGCCCCGAGCATGGCGCGCACCGCCGTTTCATCCCCGTCGATCGGGTGCACCTCGGCCAGCCGCATCTTGTTGGCGGTCAGGGTGCCGGTCTTGTCCATGCAGAAGACATCGACATTGGAAAGCGATTCGACCGCGTTGGTCCCCTGCACCAGGGCATCGCGATCGGCGAGACGCACCGCGCCCAGCGAATAGGTGACAACGATCATCAGGAAAAGCCCAGAGGGGACGATGCCAAGCACGACGGCCGCCGCCAGCACGGTGTCCTCGACTGATACCCCCCAGATCACCGAACCGAGCACGATGGTGACGAGAAAGAAGCCGGCCATCACCAGCAGCAGCCGCACCACCAGATTGACCTGATGCTGGAGCGGCGTGAGCGGTACCCGATAGGCGCGGGCACCGGCGGTCATGCGGGCGACGGTGTTCTCCGCGCCGACCCTCTCCGCCTGGTACCACCCGGCACCGGAGACGCAATAACTGCCGGATGAGACAGGATCACCCGCCTTTTTGGCAATCGGATCGGCCTCGCCGGTGAGGAGCGATTCATCCATCGCGACCTCGCCGTTTCCGACTATCACACCGTCGGCGAAGACCTGGTCACCGGCACGGAGACGAAGTACATCGCCACGGACGATCTGCTCGGGGGGAAGCGCGCGCTCCTGACCATCGCGCACGACGGTCGCCTGCGTTCGGTTGACGAGGGCAATCTGATCGAGCCGGCGCTTGGCACGCGCTTCCTGAATGATGCCGACCAGCCCATTGAGCAGCGCCAACCCGGAAGCGAGCACGGCATCGCGCGGGCGCCCCATGACGACTAGAACGATGCCGACAACGAACAGGGTAATGTTGATGAAGGTGAAGAGATTGCGACGGACGATATCCCACCAGGAACGGCCGGTGGCGGCGGGAACCGCGTTGCCGCCCTCGCTGGCGAACCGGGCGCTGGCCTCGGTCTCACTCAGTCCCCCTGGTGGCGCCGCAACCGAATCGGTCCCCGGGGCCACTGCCGCATTGAACCCTGACACAGTGACACCCTTCTCTCGGCAACGTCACTCGGGATGGAGAGGAGATCCTTACCAACCACTTGACAGAAGAATTCTTTCGTGCGACGCTTTCATCAGGATAATCCCGTTGGCAAATGCTCGCAATCAGTTGCGATTTCGTCATGAAACGCGAGGAGGGACGCGTGGACAACCGGCGCTTCGATGATCTGACCCGCCTGTTCGCCGAGGAGTCGACCCGGCGCGCGACAGCAAAGGGCATTGCCGGCGGGGCTGCGGCTCTGACTCTGCTGGCGCGCACCCGGCTCGGACTGGCGCAGGAAAGCGATGAAGTCACGGTCGAGGGCAACGGCACCTGCAAGCCGAACGACAAGAAGTGCAGCAAGGACAAGGATTGCTGCTCCAAGAAGTGCAAGAAGGGGAAGTGCAAGTGCGCCGGCAGTGGCGCCGGTTGCAAGCGCGATCAGGGCTGCTGCTCCGGCGTTTGCCGCGGCAGTCAATGCCAGTGCGGTGACAAAGGCGATGACTGCCGCAACGATTCCGACTGCTGCTCGCGCACGTGCCGCAACCAGCGATGCCGCTGCATCAAGCAGGGTGATCGCTGCCGGGACAGCAAGTCCTGTTGCTCTGGTGTCTGCAATAGCCGGGGATTCTGCAACTAGTTTCTTCGCAAGTTCAGATGAGATTGGGGCGGGTCATATGACCCGCCCCATCCGTTGGTCCCAACCTGCTACGGGCTGGGACCTGTGCTGGTTTGCGCAACTTGACGCTCAATTCCAGGCGATGGGACGCTGCTGACAATGAAATGTCAAGGACAACGGAACCAACGTGCGGACTTGTCCGTTTGGCAACACAGTAGCGTCGTTATGATGAGGGACAAATGATGGATGATTGCCGGTTCGATAACCTGACACGCATGTTTGGGGCGACGCAGGATCGCCGCATGATCGTCAAGCGTCTCGCGGGCGCAAGCGCGGCGTTGGTTTCCCTGGCCCGAGCCGATCTGGGGCTCGCGGCGGCAGACGATGTCCTGGTCGAAGGTTGCCGTCTGAGCGGTGAAAGCTGCAGTCGCAACAACCAGTGCTGTTCGAATGACTGCAACCGCAAGAAGCGCAAGAAGAAGGACAAGAACGACAACCGCGACGGGAACAACCATCACAAGAAGAAGGACCGTGGCACCTGCAAGTGTCGGGGCAACGGCAAGAGTTGCACCAAAGACGCCGCCTGCTGCAAGGGCTATTGCGACAAGAACGAGAATCGCTGCCGCTGCGTCAAGGCGAACGACATCTGCAACAAGGATGCCGACTGCTGCGAAAACCGCAAGTGCGTTGGCAGCGGCGGTCAGAAGTTCTGCAAGAACCGGTAGTTCACGTCCGGCAAGTCCACGTCGTGCGAGGCCGGGCACTCTGCGCGCAGAGTGCCCGGCCTCGTCGCGCTAGCCTCGCCCTATCCTTGATGCGGCAGGTGCGGGTTGAGGAGGGAAAATGCCGGCAATGATGACAGTCGGAATGGTCAGAACGAAATGGCGGTGCGGATGAACATGCCCCGGCGGCCGATGGACCGCGGCTCGCGCATGCAGCTCTGGGCATTTCTTCTCGTATCGCTGCTGGTGATGGTGCTCGGCGTCGCCGTGGTGCTCGCTCCCGATCGCATGGGGGTGCCCCGCCCGACGGCAACGCCCATTGCCTCCCCCGCGGCCTCTGCCACCACGGACGACTAACCGGGACACCTCGGGCCGTACCCATAGCCCTGGTCCCCAACCCTGCGCTCATCCTCCCGATCCTCTCCCCATACGGAAGACCACGTGCGCGGCCCAACCACTTGCGGCGACGGGTCGTTCTGCGTCAGTCCTCCGGGGTTTCCACCAATCGGCGAGAATGGCGTCATGATGCACGGCACAGTCGGCACCCGATCGCCGGATGCGGGAAGTGAGGAACACCGATGGTCAATACGTCGCTGAATCCAGCGCTCGGCTATGTGCCGACATCGGCGCGGGTCCCGTTCCCGGCGCGCCATGGGATCGTCGCCTCGGCGCATCCGCTCGCCTCGCTCGCGGGACAGCGGGTGTTGCTCGACGGCGGGAACGCTATCGATGCCGCCATTGCCACTGCCGCCGCGCTGAATGTCGTCGAACCCAACATGTCGGGTGCGCTCGGTGTCGGGCAGATGCTCGTCCTCCCCGCCAGCGGCGAATTGACCGCGCTCGATTTTGGCGGGCGCAGTCCCACCGCCGCGACGCTGGCCGCGTTTTCGGATTGCACCAGCGTTCCCGGCAACGACATCCGTTCGCCGCTGGTGCCGGCGAATCTCGGCGGCTGGCTGACCGCGCTGGAGCGGTTCGGGACGATGGACCGGGCCCGGATCTTCCGCGACGCGATCGATTACGCCGACAACGGTTTTCCCCTGACCGCGGCAAACGCCAGCTGGCTCGCCAACAGCGGGTCGTACTTCGCGCCCTATGCGACAAGCCGGCGATTGCTGGAAGGCATCCCCAACCCGCGCCCGGGCGCGATGTTCCGCCAACCGTACCTGGCCGCGAGTTACCGTCAATTCGCCGCCGATGGTCTGGCCGCGCTCTACGGCGGACCGATCGGGGACGCTGTGGCGCGGTATTGCCAGGAGCAGGGTGGGCTCATCGGTCGCGATGATCTGCGCGCGCCGCACCTCCGCTGGACCACGCCGATCCGCACCGAATTTCGCGGCTACGAGGTGGTGACCATGCCGCCGCCCTCGATGGGGCTGCAGATCCTGATGACCCTGAACCTGATGGAGGGGTTCGATAACCGCGCGCTTGGCCACAACACCGCGCCATACCTGCACACCCTGATCGAGGCGATCAAGGTCGCGTCGGTCGATCGCGCGGAGTACACCGTGCGGCCGGATGCGCCGCTGGCGCAACTACTCGCCAAGCCATACGCGGCGCGGCGCCGGGAACTCGTCGATCAGCAGCGAGCCAGGGTCAGCCCGGGCGAGCGCTGGCAGGCGAAAGGTGCGATCGTGGCCGGGCGTCCCGGCGACCCCGCGCAGACGACCTATCTCTGCGCCGCCGACGCGGCAGGCAACGTGGTTTCGATGACGCAGAGCCTTGGCAACGGTTTTGGCTGCGGCGCGATCGCCGGGGACACGGGACTCTTTCTCAACAATTTCGGCTGGTGGTTCGATCTCGAACCGGAGAGCCCCAACTGCATCGCGCCCAACAAGCCGGTCGAGCAGTGTCTCTCCCCGTGCATGGTCTTCCGTGATGGCCGATTCCTGATGGCGATCGGCACGCCGGGCGGTCATGGCATCCCCCAGACTACCAGCCAGATGCTGTTGAACGCGCTCGAATTCGACATGCCGGTGCAGGATGCGATCGAGGCGCCGCGCGTTCGCGTCTTTGGCGAGACCCACGTCGATATCGAAGATCGTGTGCCGGCAGCGGTCCGCGCCGACCTGACCGCAATGGGTCACGCCCTGACCGTGCTGCCGTCGTTCTACTGGGGCGTTGGCGGCGGGCAGGGATTGCGCCGCGATCCGGAAAGTGGGGCCTTCAGCGGCGGCGCCGACCCGCGCCGCGATGGCTACGTGATGGGGTGGTAGTTGACAGGGTACCCGTCAACCAGAGCCCTCATACGGAATCCGCATCATCACTGGTGTTTCCTCGCGCCAGCAACCCTCACCCCAACCCCTCGCCCATTGCGATGGGCGAGGGGCAGTTCCCGTCGATACCTGCAATCAATGCGAAAGTATTCAACCGGATTCCGTATCTCTTGCCGAACCTGACCGTCAAGTAGCGAGCAATCCTTCATTCAACATCCGGATTTCCCGTGCGCAGTGCGACGCTTTCGCCGCCCGCGCCCCAAAGCAGCACGGCCGCGAGTCCGGTATTCCGGTAGGGCAGACACGACATGAGGGCGGCTCATACTGCAGATTGCATGTGGTGTGTCGTTCCGAGCAGCAGCGAGTAATCACGTCCTTCGCGACGGCGAACCACCACGCCGAGGTCCCTCGTTCCTCGGGACGACACATCGTGTGCACGTCGCGGTAGTGAGAGATCGGCGTCAGTCTGACGATTTCGATTGCCACTCGGCAAATCCTGTGCATACTGGCGCACGCCATGACATCACCGCCTCCATCCGATCGTCAACTGCATGCCCAGGTGCCGGTGCCGCTCACGCCGCTCATCGGCCGCGAGCGTGAAATCTCCCTGGGCCTGACCCTCCTGCGTCGTCCTGATGTTCGCCTGCTCACCTTGACCGGCCCGGGCGGGATCGGCAAATCCACGCTCGCGCTCGCGCTTGCCGCTCAGCTCGGCGGGGAGTTCGCCGATGGCGTCTTCATTGTCCCGCTGGCCGCCGTCTCCACCCCGGAACTGGTCGCGGCCACCGTGGTGCGAGCCGTGGGGCTGGTGGAATCGGGCGACACCCAAGCGCGGGAAACGCTAGCCGCCGCCCTGCACCAGGCGGAGACGCTGCTGGTGCTGGACAACTTCGAGCACGTCCTGACCGCGGCCCCGCTTCTGAGCGATCTGCTGGCTCTCTGCCCACGACTCAAGATCCTGGTGACGAGCCGGGCGTTGGTGAAGGTGACCGGCGAGTTCGCGCTGCCGGTTCCGCCACTCGCCTCACTGGATGCGGTCCAACTCTTCACTCACCGTGGTCAGGCGGTGAATCCGTCCTTCACTGTTACCGACGACAGCGCGACGCTCGTGGCGGACATTTGCCAGCGACTCGATGGCGTGCCGCTGGCAATCGAACTCGCCGCCGCGCGCATGACACATCTGTCACTGCCGGCGCTGCGCGAGCGGCTGGACCGGCGCTTGCCGCTGCTGACCGGCGGCGGCCGCGATCGGCCCCTGCGGTTGCAGACGATGCGGGACGCGATCACCTGGAGCCACGAACTGCTCCGTCCAGAAGAGCAAATCCTCTTCCGGCGACTGGCGGTGTTCGTCGCTGGCTGCACGCTGGACGCGGCGGAACGAGTGGGCGGAAGTGAGGAGGAAGGGGAGGAAAGCGAGGGGGCAGGGGGGAAAGGGGGAGTGGGGGAGAGTGAGGGGGATAGGGGGAAAGGGGGACTGCGGGAAAGGAGCGACCTGGACGCGATGCGCCGCTCGGTTACCCCGTCGGCCAACGACACTTCGCCCTTCTCTCATTCCCCCATTCCCCCATTCCCCCATCCCCCCTTGCCCCCATTCCCCCATCCCCCCTTTCCCCCCTTCCCTCCTTCCCTCTCGGTGCTCGATCGCATCGCGGCACTCGTCGAGGCCAGTCTGCTGCGGACCGAGACCGGTCCGGATGGAACGGTGCGCTACCGGATGCTGGAGGTCATCCGCGAATTCGCGGAGGAACAGTTGGTGGCCAGCGGCGAGGCGGAGGCCGTGCGGAGACGGCACGCTTCCTATTTCAAGACATTCGCCGAACAGTTCGAACTGGCGGAGTTGCTGCCAAATGGCGATCGGGTTCTGGCTCGGCTGGAAGCCGAGCACGCCAATCTCCGCGCCGCCCTGGCCTGGCTCGCGGCAGAAGCCGATCCCGGGTCATTCCTCCGCCTCGCGGTCTCACTGAGCCGCTTCTGGGCCGTGCTGGGCTATTACCAGGAAGGACGAAACTGGTTGGAGCAAGCCCTGGCACACGGCGCCGCAGCGCCCGATCGGGGACGGGCCCTCGTCGGACTTGGCATGATCCAGATCTATCAGGGGGCAACGCCGGAGGCCGAGACCCATCTGCGGGAAGGGCTGACCATATGCCGGCCGCGGGGCGACGCGCTCCAGACGGCGCTGGCGCTGATCGGACTCGGCGGGCTTGCCATCATGCAGGGAGACGATGACCGCGGCGCGGTGCTCCTGGGGGAGGCGCTTGTCGCCGCCCGGGAGATGGCGGATCGCCGGTTGGCTGGCATCCTGGCAGGCTGGGTCTCGATCAATCTCGCGGTGGCTCCCCGCGCCAGAGGTCAGTACGCGATCGCCGCCGCGCATCTCGAAGAGGCGCTTCGCCTGGAACGCGAGGCGGGGTACAGCGACGGCGTGATCCTGGCGCTGGGGGATCTGGGGAATCTGGCACGCGACCAGGGCGACTACTCGCGGGCGTTGGCCTTGTATCGCGAAGCCCTGGCATTGGGTACGCGCCAACCCGGAACGCGCGTGGTGATCGAGGTGGTCGAGGGCGTCGGCATCGTGGCGGCTAGCACCGACCAGCCAGTGCGGGCCACGAGACTGCTGAGCGCGGCAAACGCACAGCGCGATCGGCTGGGTCTTCGCTATGGCGTCAAGGAAGATCAGATCGCACTGGAGCAAGCCGCGGCTACCGTCCGCGCCGCACTCGGTGATCAGGCATTTACCGCGGCGTGGGCCGCTGGCCGAACTCTCAGCCCCAGTCAGGCGGTCGCGGAAGCGCAAGAGCCGTTCGCGCTCTCGGCCGGATCGTCACCAGGTCCGTTGACCACACGGGAGATGGAGATCCTGCGTCTGATCGCGGCGGGCATGACCAACCCCGAGATTGCGGCGGCGCTCTTCCTCAGCGTGCGCACCGTCGAAAACCACGTGGCCCACATCCTGGCCAAACTCGGCGTACGCACCCGCGCCGCGGCAGTTGCCGCCGTGGGGAAGATCGCGCTTACGCCTCCCCCTTCAGCCTGATTCCCACCGGTTTCCTCGTGACACGGGCCCCCCGCCGGGCCGGTTTGGTTAGCGCCACACCTGGTTGAGTACACGGCTCACCCCAAATGAGTGGAAGTACGCATAGGCCGTGAGCGCCGCATCACCTACTGTCGGTCCCAGCGCCACAGCAGTGTTTCCAGTGGCGCCAGGAGGCTGATCGCCATGCCATTGCTGCTCATCCGTCACCGCATCGCCAGTTACCCCACGTGGAGAGCGGTCTTCGACGAGCATGAGGTACTGAGACGAGCGAATGGCTCGCGGGGAGGCCAAGTCTTCCGCAGCGCCGCGGATCCGCGGGAGATTCTGCTCCTCCTCGACTGGGACGATCTCGAGCGGGCCCGGCTGTTCGTCGACTCCGATGACCTGCGCGAAGCGATGGCACAGGCGGGCATCACGGACCAACCCGATTTCTGGTTCCTGGAGGAGGGCGAGCGCCTGATCGTCTGATCGTCGAAAGCGGATGGCGCAAGCCATGACCCCTATGACCGCGACACTGTCGCATAAGGAGGATGAACGTGACTATTGACCGTACCGTTCGTGAACGAATGCTCGAGGCGGGTCGCCGCTGCTCCCGCCGCGTCGCGTTGCGCACAGGAGCGGCTGGTCTCGCTGCATCCGCGCTCCTCGCCGCCGACTCTCGCGTCATCGGGGCCCAGGCTGCCACACCGGCGAGCGGATTGCCCTCAGCCGAGGGAGACGTTGCGGCACTGGTCGACATTGACGGGCGAAATCTGTATCTCGAATGCCACGGGGCAGGCAACCCCACCGTGATTCTGTTGTCTGGCTACCGTGCCTCCGGCCGGTACTGGACGGACGATCTCCTCACCCCGGAGGCACCGCGGGCGATGGTCATGCCCGCCGTGGCCGCGTTCACCCGCGTCTGCACCTACGACCGCGCGGGAACCTACGCCTACCGCGGCGAGGACCTTCTCGTCAGCCGCAGCGATGCGGTCCCCCAACCGCGCACGGCCACGGAGATCGTGGCCGAACTCCACACGCTGCTGCAGACGTCGGGCATCCCTGGTCCCTATGTGCTGGCGGCGCATTCCCTCGGTGGTCTCTTCGCGCGGCTCTATGCCAGCACCTACCCCGCCGAAGTCGTCGGGCTCGTGCTTGTCGACGCGTATTCCGAGCGGCTGGAGACCCTCTTGCCGCCGGACCGCTTCGATGCCTTGAAGCGGCTCAACCAGGAAGGCGGCACCGATACGGTCCTGCCCATTCCCGGATACGGGGATGTCGAGACGCTGGGGTGGGGAGCGGATAACGCGGTAGTGCGCGAGGCGGTCGCGGCCAGCCCGCTCCGCCCGATGCCGCTGGCGGTCCTCGCCCATGGCAAGCCATTCGCTATCCCGGAGGATGCCCAGGGATTCACCGTCGAATCACTGGAGTCGTTCTTGCGCGCTGCCAACGAGGATCTGGCCACCCTCGTCCCGAATGCGCGCTTCACCGTGGCCACGGAGAGCGGCCACGACATCCACCAGGATCAACCGCAATTGGTCACCGAGGCGATCCGGCAAGTGGTGGCGGGCGTGCGGCACCCCGATACCTGGTATGACTTGACCTCCTGCTGCTCGCAATAACGCGGCGTGCCACGGTGGTGTCGTTCCGAGCCGCAGCGAGGAGTTCGTCATTGGCAAGCACCCGCGCCACCGCCGAGGTCCCTCCTTCGTCGGGACGACACCATGGTCCCGATTCCCGGTTCGACCGATCACACGTCTGCACAACGCTGAAGATCGATGGAAGGATTGTCTCGTGAACGTCCGCGCCCCTCGTCGTCACCCCTTCTCGCGGCTGCTCGCCATCAGGATCATGACGACACTGGTCATGGTCGTGGCCGTGGCTGGCTTCGGTTCTCCGGTCTCGCCCGCCAGCGTCGCGGCTCCCTTGCCGATCCCCCCGGAAGCGACCTATACCGAAGCGCCCTGCCCGGCGCCGAATATCCCGGAACTTGGCCCCGCGGCGAACCTGGGTCCAGACGTCGCCTGCGGCTACCTGACGGTGCCGGAGAACCGCGCCAATCCCAACGGACGCACGATCCGTCTCGCGGTAGCCCGCGTACCGGCCACAGCGGCCACACCGCGCCCAGACCCGATCGTCTACCTGACCGGAGGTCCGGGAGGGATCGCATTCCTCGATGCATTGCAATCGGTGGCCGGCGGCATGAATGCGGATCGCGAAGTGATCTTCGTCGATCAGCGCGGTACGTATCACTCCGACCCATTTCTCGCCTGTCCCGAGTACGACCAGTACCTGGACGAATCGTTGCGTCTGCACTTTTCCGATCCGGCGACTGGCAAACTGGACGAGGCATCTGTGCAGGCGTGCCGCGACCGGCTGGCCCAAATCGGGGTCGATTTCTCAGCCTACAACTCGGCCGAAAACGCGGCGGATATCGCCGATCTACGCGTGGCGCTCGGTATTGCGGAGTGGAACGTCTACGGCGTCTCCTACGGCACCGATCTCGCCCAGTGGCTGCTGCGCGACCACCCCGCGGGGATTCGCAGCGTCGTCCTCGACTCCGTGGTGCCGATCGACCAGAACATCATCAACGCGTGGTGGCCGGCGGCGGCCAATGGCTTTCAGGCCATGTTCGACGCCTGCGCCGCGCAACCCGCCTGCGCCAGCGCCTATCCCGATCTGGCAGCGGAGTTCACCACCGCCGTCACCCGCCTGAATGACACGCCGCTCGTGGTCGAGACGACGAACGCCGCTGGTGACGCGGCGACCGTCAACATCGACGGCTACACCTTCGCCAATCTGATCGTGCAGCAGAGTTACATCGGCGAGCGCGGGTTCGTCAGCGTGCCAGGCATGATTCACGACGTGGCGAAAGGAGACGGGCAGGCGGCCGCGGTCTCGCTCCTGTCGCGCGTCGCCCCTCCCGGTCTCATCGGATACGGCCTGGGTTTCGGCGCCTACTGCCGGGAGATGGCCGCCCTGACCACCCCGGCGGAAGTGGCGGCGATCGCCCAGGAGGCCCTCCCGGACTTCCCCGCCTCGGTGCTGCAGTTCGTCCCGGTCGCGGGACGGATCTTCGAGGACTGCGACATCTGGGGCGCGGGAACCGCGAGCGAGAACGACCTGCGGCCGGTAAAGAGCGACGTGCCGGTGCTCATCCTGGGAGGCTCCTTCGACATGGTGACCCCATACGCCTGGGGCGAACACGTGGCGGACGGGCTGGAGCATGCTCAGGTGGTGGCCATCCCGGGCGGGGGGCATGGACTGGTTCACAAGTTTCCCTGCGCCCAATCGCTGATGACGGCGTTCCTCGACAATCCGGACGTCCCGCTCGATACCACCTGCGCCACGAACCTGACCGTTCCGACATTCACGATTTCCTGACGCGGTGACGAGCCCGCCAAGCCGAGGCTCGCTCTCGCGCTAACATCGCGATCTGAATGGGCACAGGTATCTGAAACTGCGCGCGTCCCGGTTCAGGCGTCAGACGAGGGAGCCCCGCCCCTTACCACTCAACGCGTAGGGCGCGACGCTTGCGTCGCCCTTGCTCGAAACCGCCTTCGCCAAAGGTTCTCATCATCGTTGGGGGCAACCTCATTCGCGGCGAGGAGACCGAACCGGGAAGACGAGGGTTGGTAGCGTCCGCGCCCGCCCCGCTTGTTGCTGGCGGTGGTGGAGTCGTATCGTCGCTACGGTCACGCGGGCGAGAGCCGAGAGAGCAGATGCGGCCGACAACAGGCGATGAGACCGCGACACACCATCCGGTTCCCGGACGCATCCTGGCATGGACGCGCCAGCGCAGCGATGCACCGGAACTGCTCGATGCACAGGGGCATGATCCGCGGGAACTGGCGGCGAACCTGCGCGATATCCGCCTCGTCAATCTCCTCGCCGGCGGCAGCGCCACGGTGCTCCGTCACCTGTCGCCGCTGCTCGCCGCCATCCCGGAGGAGCGCCCGGTCACCATCCTCGATCTGGCCACCGGCTCCGGCGATATTCCCCGCGCCATCATGCGCTGGGCGGCACGGCACGAGCGAGCGGTGACCATCACCGCCAGCGACGCTTCACCCGAGATCCTGGCCGAGGCGCGGCGCCTCCTGCGCGGCACGCCGGGGGTGGCGTTCGCCGTCTGGGATGCGCGGGCGGTGCCGCTGCCGGACCGCGCCTTCGATATCGTGCTCTGCTCGCTGGCGCTGCATCATTTCATACCGGACGAGGCGTGCCGCATCCTGGGTGAGATGGACCGCCTGGCGCGGACCGGATGCATCGTCAACGATATCCGCCGCTCCGCACCGGGGTACATCATGGCCTGGGGGGCATCGCGCGTCGCCACCCGCAATCGCCTGACCCGGCACGACATGCCCCTTTCGGTGCGCCGCGCCTACACCCCGCGTGAATTGCGGGCGCTCTGCCGGGCGGCAGGGATTCCCGATGCACGGGTGAGCACCCATCCGCTCTTTCGCATGGCGGCGGTCTGGCGCGTGCCGGAGCACGCGCGATGACTGGCGCCGATGCCGAGGTCATCGTCGTCGGCGGCGGTCCCGCCGGGAGTGTCACGGCGGCGCTGCTGGCGGCGCGGGGTCACCGCGTTCTCCTCTTCGACAAGGCCCGCTTCCCCCGTCACAAGGCCTGTTCCGAGTACATCAATCCGGCCGGGGCGCGGCTGCTGCACCGCCTGGGGCTCGCCGCCGATCTGGAGCGGCTCGGCGCCCACCGGATGGAGGGGATGCTGATCCACGCCCCGGGCGGCGCTCGCTTTCTCGCCGATTTCCTCGCCGTCCCGGATGGCAACGGCGCGGTGGGACTCTCCCGCTATCACCTCGACACCCTCTTGCTGGACCGCGCTCGCGCCGCAGGAGTGGAGGTGCGCGAGGGCGCTCACGTTCGCGGGCTGATCATGGCAAACGGCGCGGTCCACGGCGTAGAGATATCCAGCGATGGCATGCGGGAGCGAGTGCGGGCGCCATTGACGATCGGCGCGGACGGCCGACATGGCGTCGTCGCGCGCACGCTACACCTCTCCCGGCCGCTCTCCTGGCTGCGGCGCACCGGGCTCGTCGCACACTACCGCGGGGTGCGTGGACTCGACCGCTGGGGCGAGATGCACGTCACCTCCTGCGGCTATGCCGGACTGGCGCCGCTGGAGGATGGCCTGGCGAACGTCGCCCTGGTCACTGCCAGCGACACCATATCCGGCCGCGACCTGCCACTGGAGGAGTACTTCGCGCGTGGTCTCGCCGCGATTCCCGCGCTCGCGGCGAAACTCGCCAGCGCGGAGCGGGTGGGCGGCATCCGGGGCGTCGGGCCGATGGCGCAACGCGCGCAGCGGGTCGCCGGCGACGGCTTTCTGCTCGTCGGCGACGCCGCGAGTTTCCTCGATCCCTTCACCGGGGACGGCATCGCCGAGGCGCTCCTGGGTGCCACGCTCGCCGCGCCGATCGCAAGCGCGGCGTTGCAGAGCGGCAAGATCAGCGCGCGCTTCCTTGCCCCCTACGTTGCCGCCCGCGAGCGCGCCTTTCGCTCCAAACGCGCGGTGGCGTGGCTGGTGCAGGGGTTCATCGCCAACTCCAGCGGCATGGACTACGCCGTCTCGCGCCTCGCGGTCCGCCCCGACGACGCGATCACCCTCGCTGGCGTCCTCGGCGGGATCGCCCCCGCCAGCGCGGCGCTCTCGCCGCGATTCCTGGCGCGGCTGCTGCGCCCCTGATACGGAATCCGGATAATTGCTGCCGTATTCTCGTGAGACTTGCCCTCACCCCCACCCCTCTCCAATCCGAATGGCTGACAAGGGGAGACAAGGTGGATTCGCCGCGCTGACCCTCACCCCAACCCCTCCTCTGCGGAGGGCGAGGGGCTTTGCGTCACGTCGTGGCCCGTCTGACCCCACGAGAACGCCCGTTTCCGGCCGTACCTCCCTCAATGGGCCTCGCTGATGGGGGAGGAAACCGGGTGGAGATCAGTCGCCAGGGATCGCGCCGGCGTTCACCCGGAATCCCGATGCGTTTTCTCCGTCGAGATGAAGGTAGTTTCCGCACGGCCCGCACCGCTCCCTGGTCCGGGGGTTGCGATGACCGTGGCAACCGGGATGTCCGGCGCGGTGTGACGTGGATGGCCGATGACGGAGCATGGTGCCAACGGCGGGACTGGCGCGCCGACGCTGCGAGTGATCGGGGCGGGCTTCGGCCGCACCGGAACGCTTTCCCTGCGGGCGGCGCTGGTCCGGCTGGGCTTCGGCCCGTGCGATCACATGCAGGAGAATTTCGACCGACCGGAGCGCTTCGCCCTCTGGCTCGATGCGCATCAGCGCAAGCAACGAGGGGAACCGATTGACTGGCGACCGCTGCTTGATGGCTATCAGGCGATCGTCGACTGGCTTGGCGCTGCATTCTGGCAAGAACTCGCCGCGGCGCATCCAGACGCCGGGGTTATCCTCACCGTGCGTGATCCCGATCGCTGGTACGACAGTGTCCGCGCGACCGTCTACCGCCTGCGCGCCTGGCGAGACGGCTCGCTGGCCGGCCGCGTCACACTCGCCGCACTGGTCACGCTCTTTCCGCCGCTGCGACATGGCTTGCGCGTCGCTGACGAGATCATCTGGGATGGAACCTTTTCTGGTCAGTTCACCGATAAAGAACACGCGCTGGCGGTCTCGTCACTGCCCATCAGCGAGCTGTCCAGGATGCGCTCTCTCCGGGGCGGGTGCTCGTCTTGGATGTCCGGGACGGGTGGGAACCGCTCTGCGCCTTTCTCGGCGTGCCAGTGCCGGCGGACGAGCCCTTTCCCCATCTCAACGACGCGGGCTCCTTCCACCAGCACGTCCAGGAGCGGGTCGCCGCGGTGGCGCTCCGCGAGGCTGGGGCCATCGTCGCGCCCGTGGTGGGACTGGCGGCGCGGTGGTTGATCCAGCGGCCGCGCTGACCGCGGGCACTCCCTCACGGATTCTGTCGCTCATCGGCGCCAAGGTTCAGCCGAGTTGTTCCTGGCTTTGGGCCTTACTCCTGTATGCCTCTTCGATGACAGCCCCATTCCGCTGTCTACTGTGGTTCGCGATCTTCATTTGCCCGAGCCGAACAAGATATCCGGGTGCGTCTCGGCGATGTGGAGGAGCCGCATCGCCGCGCCGTCTGGCTGCCGGGTTCCCTGCTCCCACGAACGCACCGCACCCCGGCTGACATTGAGCGCTACCGCGAAGACATGCTGAGAAATATCGAGCGTCCGCCGAATCTGGCGAATCTGATCGGGCGTGTATCGAGGCACAATCGTCGGGTCTGACGCGTTGCGCAGGGTAACTGCTGGCGGCGGCGGCGGTAATCCCGCATCGTGGTGCGCGGTCAACCAGGAGATGATGGCATCTTCCCCCTGCGCCACGGCCTCTTCGCGCGTCGCGCCGTGGGTCATGACCCCGGGAGCGTCAGGAAAGCTGACGACAAAGACCTCATCGTCAGGAGACCACGCGATCTCCATGCGATAGCCTCGCGCCTCTTCCAGTTCATCTGGCCGCACGTTGTCATAGGTCGCAACCGCACCAGCCATGACCGCTTACTCCCTACGCGCCAGCACATCGGCACATCTCTGTACATCAGGCTTTCTCCGCCTTGCTCTTCGCGATGGCCGCGGCGACTTGCTGCTCCGGGTAACCCTTCGCGTCATCGCCATCCTGGCCAGCGAGGGTGACAGATATGCCGGGCCGAGTGGTGTGTACACAGACGGAGTGCGATCCCTTGCCACGACCTGGGCGCTCACTGAATCCCGCCGCGCGCAGATCAGACTTCAGCTGGCGAATCTTGCGCGGCACAATAACTCCCGAATACTTGCAGGAGTATCGCGATGAACTGTACCACAGTGTGGCACTACATCACCGGTCGCTGTGGGTGGACGTTGCCGACTCGGTAGAGCATCATCCTCCCAGAACTCGTGTTAGGAGAAGCCTTCGCCTTCGACAGTTCAGGCAGCATTTGGTAAGAGGGGCGCGACTACTGTCGTCCATGCGAGAAGGAAGCATTCAAGTGGGTAGTGATGACTGATCGAGCGCCCTTGCCAAACCCCGGCATCCCATCCCCAACGTTGCAGGTTATCGGCGTGGGGTTCGGGCGCACCGGGACACTTTCGCTCCATGCCGCATTGGAGCGGGTGGGGTTCGCGCCGTGCGAGCACATGACCAACTGCTTTGCTCATCCGGAGCGGTTCGCCCTCTGGCTGGAAGCGGTGCGGCGCAAGCGGAGCGGGGAGGCTATCGACTGGCGGCCGCTCTTCGCCGGCTACCGGGCGACAGTCGATTGGCCGGGCGCCTATTTCTGGCGCGAGCTGATTGCCGCCCACCCCGCGGCGAAGGTGATCCTCACCGTGCGCGACCCCGAGCGTTGGTACGACAGCGCGCGGACCACGATCTACACCGCCCGCGAGGCGCGCCACGCCACCCCGCGCTCCCGGTTGCTCTACAGAGTAGTCGGCTGGCTCGATCCCCGCGCCGGGCGCGGGTTTCGCACCGTGGAGAAGACCGTCTGGCAAGGGACGTTCGGCGGACACTTTCTCGACCGCGAGCGGGCGCTGGCGATCTACGCGGCGCACAACCGCGAGGTAATCGAGACGGTCCCCGCCGCACGGTTGCTCGTTTTCGATGTGAAGCAGGGCTGGGACCCGCTCTGTGATTTCCTCGGCGTCCCCGTCCCCGCCGGTGAGCCGTTTCCGCACGTCAACGATTCCGCGGATTTCAATCGCCGGCAGCGGGATCAGTATCTGGCAATCGCGCGGGCGCTCCTGCCGGCGCTCGGGTTCGCGATGGTTGGGGGATTGGCCGCCGTCACGGTGGGCCGGCGACTTCGGTCGGGGAGATCGCGCGACATCGCCACGAAATGGGGGACATCATGACGTCGGCGTGTCGCGCTGACCACGGTCCATGCTGACGAAGGATGTAGCGCATCCTCGACCATCGTTCCGCTGATTTCGGAGCGCGGGCGACGCGAGCGTCGCACCCTACAGGTTGGTCGGAGAGGCAAGATGCGCCTCCTCCCTCTGTCGTTATCCGCTGCCTGTGCCCAGCCACGTAGCCCCGTTCAGGGGGGCTTCCGTCAGGATGGCCGGACGTCTTTAGCGTCCGGCGACGCACAGACGTTGTGGCATGCCAAACGAGCACGAAACTCTTCGTGATCGACCCGAACGCCGAGGTCCCTCCTTCGTCGGGACGACACGAGCGCGGCGCCGTTCAGGTTGTCAGTCGGCTGAGAGGTTCCCGCCAGCGAGGCGGGTGGTGGTCAGGGAGCGGTTGAGGGCGCCGAGCGATTGCTGCTGCGTGCCATCGTCAGCAAAATTCTCCGGGGCGAGCCAGGTCTCGAAATTGGCTCGGATGGCGGGCCATTCGCGATCGAGGATCGAGAACCAGGCGGTGTCGCGGTTGCGGCCCTTGACGATCATGTGCTGATGAAACACCCCTTCGTGGGTGAAGCCGAGCCGGCAGGCGGCGGCGCGGGAGGCCACGTTCGCCGCGTTGCACTTCCACTCCATCCGTCGGTAGCCAAGATCGTCCAGGGCGTGGGCGATGAGCAGGTAGAGCGCTTCCGTCGCCGCCGAGGTGCGTTGCAGCTCGGGACCGAGCCAGATATGCCCGATCTCGATCGAGCGGTTCGCGGGGACGATGTTCATCAGCGAGGCGATTCCCTCGGCGCGGCCGCTGGCGTGCGGGCGAATGGCGAAGTAGAGGGGGTCGTCACTCGGCTGCTGCCGCCGCAGGTGCGCGATCAGCTCGTCGTCGCTCGGGAACGGACCGTAGGCAAGGTAGTCCCAGATGCGGTCGCGGGCGGCATCGCCGCGCCCCGCGCGGGCCAGATCGGCGCCATGCACATCGGCATCGAGCGGCTCGACCCGGACGAAGCGCCCTTCATGGGTCTGCCGCGGCGGTCGCGGCGCGGGGAAGGGATCGCCGATTTCGGCGAGCGAAGGGGGTGAGGTGCGGATTGGTTCGGACTGCGCCACTTGGAATTTCCCCGCTCTTGGGCAAGACTTGACCGTGACCGCGACAGGCGGCAGATTCTAGCCGATGCCGACCTCCCAACGGCATGCTCGCGGAGCATGTCGGCGCGGATGGTCCCGTTCTTGCGGGCGCGGTCAAGGTGACGTGCGGAGGAAAGGAGGATCGACGCGACGGGGCAATCGCGACAAGAGATGCGAGGTTTCTTTATGGATGGGATGACTTTCGACCGACTTTCCAAACGGCTGAGCAGCGAATCGTCCAGGCGACGCGTGCTCGGCGGACTGCTCGGGGGCACCGCGGCCGTGCTGGCTGGCACGGCGACCCTCGAAGCGAAACGCAAATCCAACGCCCGGGCCAACGGCAATGGCAACGGGAAAGGCAACGGCAACAACAAAGGTCAGGGCGCTGGCACAGAAAAGGTGCAGATTTGCCATCGCACCAATGGCCACCGCGGCTACACCCTGATCACCGTCGGCGCTCCGGCGAGCAATGCGCACACGCGACACGGTGATACCGTCTGCGACCTCGTCGCCTGCCAGACCGTGAGCGGGTGCGACGACGATGGCGCCTGCACCTACGAAGCGGTCGCCGAGGGCACGGAGTGTGTCACCGAGGATAACGTCGCGGGAACGTGCGACAGCACCGGCGCCTGCGTCGCCACTGATACCGGAGGCGGCACGACCGGGTAAGCCGATCGGCGGGACGCCGCTGATCTGATGCCACGCCCCGTCTCGTTCCTCACCGACGTCATCGCGAACGCGGTCCTGTTCAGCCAAAACAGGACCGCGTTCGTATGTTGTATGCGGTACGCGGTGGGGAGTGCTTACGGCGACGGGCGGAAGGTCTGTCGTCCCGAGGAACGAGGGACCTCGGCGTTCGGTACGTGGCGAGACGGACGACGAGATTCCTCCGGCGTCGGAAGGACACGTCTTCGGCACGCCGCTCGAGGGGTCCGGAACCGCCATTGCCACGAACGCTGGCGATGCACTCGTCACGCGTACATTGATGCACCGAAATCGAATGCCGATTGGCTTCGGATCGGCACCGCCAGCAGGTACCGTTGGTGAGGCCGAGGCGCCTCAGTCGCTTGGCCCGAAGCATTGGGAACAGGACACGGTTCGGAGCACGAACATCGCCAGGGAATGCCAGTCTGGAAAATCTCATTGGCGGCACGGCGCGCAAGACCGCTGCCGATCACGGCGGTCGGTTCTTGGCGGCGGCGCGGCGCTCGCCGCGGGGTTGCTGACCCGCGTCACAGGCGGTGATCGCACCGGCTTCGCCGCGCGCGCATCATCCGCGCCCGATGGCCCGACGATGGCATCCCCTGGTCCCGAACAGGGCGAACTGTGGGTGCAACTGCCGAATTACGGCGGCGCGGGGCGGCTGGCGCCTGACTTCTTTCCGATGTTCACCACGCGCACAGAGGATTGGGCCGAGGCACGGCAGGCAACCGTGGTCTGGGTGCTCCGGGTGACCTCACTGCGGGATCCGGAGGTACGGCTCGATGACGGTTTTCTCCGGGACACCTTCCTGCCGCGGCTCGAAGCATGGGGCATCCGGCTCGCGGTCAACATGACCGGCGCTACCCTGGCGGAGTGCAATGACTTCCCGCGGCGCATCGATGACGATGGGGCCGAGATCGAGCGGCTGCTCCGTCTCGGCGCGCGGATTTCCTCCCTGAGCCTGCAAAGTCCGCTCTCGAAGGTGGGAGGGCACGATTGCGCCGCATACGGCCGGGAGACCGGATTCGACCAGCGCGTCGCGGACATCGTTCGCTACGCCAAGGTCATGGCCGGTCGTTTTCCCAGCATCACCATCGGTCTGGTAGACGCCATGCCAGCGAAGGGCTGGTCCTATGCGGACGTCTACCGCGATCTCGTCGCTGCGCTCACGGACGAAGGCATCACCCTTGCGTTCCTGCACCTCGATTGCCCGGCGGAGTCGGCCAGTCCGGGATGGAGCAACGTGCTCGAGGTCGAGAACTTCGTCCGCAACGAGATGCACGTCCCGTTCGGCCTGATCTATGTCTCCAAGGTTGGCGGCGAGACGTCGAATGTCGCTTTTCGCGATGCCGTGCTGGCCGAATACCGCGACTATCACGCCGCTGGCGGCCGGCCCGATCACTGCGTACTGACAAGTTGGTATCGCTATCCTGGCGCGAATCTGGCCGAGACGGACGAGGACTCGGCGCCCTTCATGAATCTGGTCCGTGATTTCGCCCGCGTGGGAGGTCTGTCATCATCACAACGGGTTGGGGAAACACG
>JAXLWU010000042.1:0-38547 GCA_046328335.1 Thermomicrobiales bacterium | reverse complement strand
CTGGGGCGCATAGCTCAGTTGGCCAGAGCGCACGGTTCACATCCGTGAGGTCACAGGTTCAAGTCCTGTTGCGCCCACCCCGGCGGTCGTTGTTGTCTTCCTGACCAGCGGCCGCCGCTGTGTGTGTCGGGCGACGCGACCGCTCTTGAATGGGGGCAGGCGTCGTCGATCTCAGGTACCATGTGCCTGCTGACAGGGGTAGCGCCGGAAGTTTGGTGCGCCATCCTGTGCGGCTTGACCGGGCACCGAACGATGCGGACAATTGCGCCGCGAACGTTGCGACAGTCAGGCACGCCAGCGCGGTACGCGCCGCCCCGGGCGCTCAGACCGGCAAGAACGTTCGGGTATCGGAACACGGAAAACGGGTCTAGTCGGAGGAAGGAATGGCGCGGGAACAGACGCTGGCAGACAAGATCTCCGGCTCGTCCGTATGGCGCTCGGTCGTGCGCCACGGGTATCCCGACACCCAGCGTAACCAGGCGCTGATCATCGCGAGCAACGTCTTCCTGCACATCCACCCAGTCAAGATCAAGCGCTACGCGACGAAGGTCACCTACACCTTCTGCCTCGGCGGGCTGTCGTTCTTCATGTTCCTGGTCCTCACCGGGACCGGCGTGTTGCTGATGTTCTATTACATCCCCTCCGCCGATCTCGCCTACCAGAGCATGAAGGACATCGAATCGAGCGTGACCTTCGGCCAGTTGATGCGCAATATGCATCGCTGGGCGGCGCAGGGGATGGTGATCGCCGTCTTCCTCCATATGTGCCGTGTGTTCTTTACCGGATCGTACAAGCCGCCGCGGGAGTTCAACTGGGTCATCGGCGTACTGTTGCTGGTGATTACGTTCCTGCTCTCGTTCACCGGCTATCTCCTGCCGTGGGACCAACTCGCGTTGTGGGCCATCACCGTCGGCACCAATATCGGTGGCGCGGCGCCGTTGGTCGGGAAAGAGGTGAACCTGATCCTGCGCGGCGATTACGAAATTGGCCAGGCATCGTTGGTGCGCTTCTACACCCTGCACGTCATCTTCCTGCCGCTGGTCGCGGCCTTCCTGATGGCCGTGCATTTCTGGCGCATCCGCAAGGACGGCGGCATCTCCGGACCGCTGTAGACCGCGGGCCGGGCTGAACGGGCGATCGAGAGACGAGGAACCGAGGAAGGCGATGGCGGATATCGCACAGCAGACGCCGGGCGGCTCGCCGGCCGCGGCGATCGACGAGGCGAAGCGGCAGAAACTGCTCGAGCTGGTGCGCGGTCGCGCCCTGGCGCGGCCGACCGATCTGGCCGAGGACGAGGTGATGGTCTGGCCATCGCTGGTGGTGGTCGAGGCGGTCTGTGCTACCGTCTTCTTTCTCCTCCTGGTGGTGGTGTCGGTGCTCTTCAGCGCCCCGCTGCTCGACCGCGCCAATCCGGAGCGGACGCCGAACCCGTCGAAGGCTCCCTGGTACTTCCTCAATCTGCAGGAATTGCTGCTGCACATGGACCCGGGTCTGGCCGGTGTCGTGGTGCCCACGGTTGCCCTGCTGGCGATCGCGGCCATTCCGTATTTCGACCGCTCCCCCCTCGGCGTCGGCATCCTTGGCACCTCGGCCAAAGGGCGGAAGATCATCGCCTTCACCGCGGTCTTCACCACCGTGGTCCTCGCGGCGATGATCTACCTCGATGAGAAGACCGAGCGGACACAGTTTGGGATCGGCCGCCTGCTGCGGGAGCAATTTGGAGCGGGAGTCTTTATCTACAACTGGGTCTTGCCCACCATCGTGATGGTGGCGACGATCGCCATCTTCGCCTTGATTGTGAAACTGGTCTTCAAACCGACCCGGCGCGAAATGATCATTGCGCTGTTCACCGGTTTCGTTGTCACCTACATTGTCCTGTCGATCAGCGGCACATCCTTCCGCGGTCTCGGTCAGAATCTGGTCTGGCCGTGGCAGTTGCCGCTCACCCATCACTAGTGCTTTAGCGCATTGCGCCGGCTGAACGCCGGCCTGGTCAAAGGATTCGTGCGATGTTCATGATTGTGAGAACGCTGTTCGGAATGGTGGTGGGCTGGCTCACCTCGGTGGTGTTCGCCCTCCTCGGCCGGCAGAACAGCCAGGGCAGTCTGGCCGTGCGGCCCGACCGACGCCAATTCGTGCGAAACGCGGCGCTCGGGGCCGTCGGCTCCGTCCTCGCCCTGTTGGGCGCCGGGTTTGGCCTGTTGCTCTGGCCGAACAAGACCGGCGCCTTCGGAAGCGAGATCACCGTTGCCGCCAAGGATGTGCCGCCGGTGGAAGGCGCGCCCTTCCGCCACATCCAGGGCAAGTTCTACCTGATGCACGCCGAGGATGGCCTGCTGGCCCTCTACACCAAGTGCCCCCACCTTGGCTGCACGGTGCCCTGGGTGGGACCGGCGGACAGCCCCAATGCCTTCCAGTGCCCCTGCCACGGTTCCATGTACAACTACGAAGGGGTGCGCACCGGTGGTCCAGCGCCGCGGCCGATGGACCTGATGAAGGTGTCTGTCGATCCCGCGACGGGGAATGTCACGGTCGACACGGGCGACATTACCGAGCGCACCGGGTACTCGCCTGATCAGGCCGTGCCGTATCCCGCCTGAGCGTGGCGCACCCGGTGTCCGGTCCAACCGTTCTGTAGCGTAAGAGGGGCGAAAGCAGCGTGGGAGCAGTCCAGAAGCTCGCGACCGTGGTGATTGTCGGCATGGTGGCGCTGGCGACGCTTCTCGTCATCTACCTCGCCGCCGAGCCCAGCCGGATGGCTGCCGAGTCCGTCGAGCAACATGATGTTGCCATCGAACGCGGCATCAATACCTTCATTCAGAACTGTGTGGTCTGCCATGGTCCCGCCGGTGAGGGATATTCCGAACCGGGCGCCAAGGGGACCGGGCGCATCGGCATGCCGCTCGGTGGCGATACCGAGGCCGGACGCGCCGCGACCGCGCGCAACCAGTCTGCTGATCCGATCGAGCGCGCGCAGCGCCATCGCGTCATCGTGCAGACGCTGCAAAATGGCCGTGGCCTGATGCCGGCCTTCGGGCGCGGCAACGAGGGCGGCGCGATCCTCAACGACGAGCAGATCGAGCAACTCGCGCTGATGATCCAGAATGTCGACTGGAATCTCGTCTACAACAAAGTGATCGCCGCGGACGGCGGGTATCCGACCTTCCCGCCCGCGCCACAGGCCGCCGCCGCGCCAGCGCAGACGCCGGCGCCCAGCGGTCAGGGCGCGAATGCTGGCGATGTCGGCGCGTCTGACAAGTTCACGGTCGAATCGCACGACATCTTCTTCCAGCCGAAGGAGATCACCATCCCCTCCGGCAAGGAAGTCACCCTCCTGCTGCCGAACCTGGGCGCATCACCGCACAACTTCTCGATCGACGCATTGAACATCAGCGTCGATATCGCCCCGGGTGAAACCAAGGAAGTCAAGATCAACGCGCCGGAAGGCCAGTACGAGTACTACTGCAACGTGCCCGGCCACAAGGAAGCGGGGATGATCGGCACGCTGTTCGCCAAGCCGGTGAGCGCCGCCCAAACCGCCGACGAGAGCGCGGCGACGCTCGAGCAGGATCAGGCGGCAGCCCAGGGCGAAGTTCCCGCGGCGGCCCTCGCGCCGACGGTGACCGCGATCGATATCGCCTTCCAGCCGAACGCCGTCACCATCCCGGCCAATACGGACGTGACCTTCACCCTGCCGAACAACGGCGCGGCTCCACACAACTTCAGCATCGACGCGCTCAACATCAGCGTCGATCTGCAGCCGGGCGAAACCAAGACCGTGGTGATCAACGCCCCGGCTGGATCGTACGAGTACTACTGCAACGTGCCTGGCCACAAAGAAGCGGGCATGGTCGGCACCTTGACCGTCACGAACGATGGCGGCGGGACCGAGGCGAACGCGCCCGCGGCCGCGGGCACCGCGGAAGCACAGGCGGCGACAGAAGCACCGGCATCAACCGAAGCGGCGGCGCCCTCGACAGCGAAGGTCGATCTGATCGACATCGCCTTCCAACCGAAGGACCTGACCATTCCGGTCGGCAAGGATGTGACGGTTTCGCTGGAGAATACCGGCGCGGCGCCGCACAACTTCAGTATCGACGCCCTCAAGATCAGTGTGGACGTGCAACCCGGTGAGACCAAGGATGTGGTGATCAACGCCCCCGCCGGCACCTACGAATACTATTGCAACGTGCCCGGTCACAAGGAAGCGGGCATGGTCGGGACCCTGACCGTTACCGATGATGGCGGCGCGGCAGCCTCCGCACCCGCTTCGGATACCACCGAGGCGGCGCAAACGACGAGTGAGGCCTCGGCAACCGCGGAAGTTACTTCGGTCGATATCGCGTTTCAGCCGAACGCGTTGACCATTCCGGCGAACACCGATCTAACGTTCACCCTGCCGAATACCGGCGCCGCACCGCACAATTTCAGCATCGATGCCCTCAACGTCAGCGTCGATCTCCAGCCAGGCGAGACCAAGGAAGTCGTCATCAACGCCCCGGCTGGCACGTACGAGTACTACTGCAATGTGCCCGGTCACAAGGAGGCCGGGATGGTCGGCACGCTGACCGTTCAGTAAGCGCGTCAGGTTCACGCGGAGCAGACGATGATTTCAAGCAATCTGGGCGAGGATTTCGGAGTTCTCGCCGACACCGTCGAAGTGGTGATCGCGGTCGTCCTGATCCTGGGCGGGATCTTCCTGACCTACTCGATCCAGAAGTGGGCGGACCGCTCCGGTGAGCAGCCAGCCGCTGACAACCAGGGCCTGAGCGGCGCGGCCCGGCAGTACGAACCGAACAGCCTGCGGGGGTAGCGCCGGGCCGGGACCAGCGCCCACGCTCTTAACTGTTCAATCCGCGCCCCCACGTCCCGCGTACCGGGCGTGGGGGTTCGCATCGCCGGAACCCGGCATCGAAAGTGATCATGGCTCGCACCTCTCCCGCCAAGACCTACCTCTGGTGCGCCGCGTGCCGGCGTTCCTATTCTCACGACGATGCACCGGGGGATCTCTGTCCGGTCTGTACCCGCCCCCTGCGCGAGATGAGTCGATTCGCGGCCATCGCCCGTGGGCTGATGGCCAACGAGCTTTCGACGTCCGAACTGGAGACAAAGCATCGCCAACTGATTCGCCTGATCTGGACCCGCAACGGCATGGGTGAGCAGTACTATCGGGTGCTGGCGCCGGACATGCCGTACAACCGCTTCGAATCGCGCGTCACCGGCCTGCTCACGCGGGGCGCCAACGAAGGTTGGGTCCGCTTCGTCGTTCCCCCGGCGCCCAGTGCCGATGAATCGGCCTACCGCCTCGAGTTCGTGGACGAAGAGCGCTTTGTGCGCGAACTGGAAGACATGGTCGAGGGGGAAAGGGGGAAGGGGGGATAGGGGGGGAATGGGACGAGTGAGGGACTCGTGATCTGCCTTCACTGCCTCCCGACTCCTGCCACCTGACTCCTGACTCGTATCAAGGGGTTTGATATGAAGATAACCGCGCGTGATCGGGTCGATGCAGCCCTCGCCGGATCGGTGGCGGACCGACCGCCCGTGGCGCTCTGGCGGCATTTCCCCGGTCAGGATCAGACCGCGCCGGACCTCGCCGCCGCGACCGCCGCCTGGCAGCGCGAATTCCCCGGCGACTTCGTGAAGTTCATGCCCCCTGGCGACTATCCGACCATCGACTGGGGATTGCGCAGCGTTCTCCACGACGCCCCCTCCGGCACCCGCAAACCGATCTTTCACCCGGTGTCCGATGCGGCAGACTGGCGGCGATTGCCCGGGCTCGACGTGCGAACCGGCTTCAACGGCGAAATGCTGGCCGCTTTAGCCCTGGCGCGGCGCGAACTGCCGCCGGATGTTCCGCTGCTGCAAACGATCTTCAGCCCGCTCACCGTCGCCGCGAAACTCTCCAACGGCGCGGTGACAGCGCATCTCCAGGAATCGCCCGCCGCGGTCCATGCCGGCTTGCGCCGGATCACCGAGGTCACCCGCGCCTTCCTCCTCGCCTCGCTGGGAGCGGGCGCGGATGGCTTCTTTTTCGCGACCCAACTGGCCGACCGCGCGCTTCTGGACGAGACCTCCTATCGCGAATTCGGTATCCCCTACGATCTGCAACTCCTGGATGGGCTGCCGGCAGGGTCGCCACTACTCCTTCATGTCCATGGCACGGATCCAATGCTCGCTCTCGCTGGACGCTACCCCGCGGGAGCGCTCTCCTGGCACGATCGCCGTGTCGGGCCGGCGCTGGCAGATGTGGCCGCGTCGTCCCAGCGGGCGGTCTGCGGCGGGATCGACGAGACCGCGATCGCAACCATGACCGCCGACGACGTGGCCGCGCAGGCCCACGATGCCGCGCACCAAACCGCCGGACGCGGGATCCTGATCGCGCCGGGATGCGTGATTCCGGTGGCCACCCCGGCGGCAACCATCACCGCCGCACTGCGGGCGGTGCAGGGCGATGACGCCTGAGACCAGGCGCACCCTTACCGGCTACCTCGATGCCGTCGCCGCCGGCACGCCAACGCCTGGGGGCGGGAGTGTGGCGGCCGTCGTCGGCGCTCAGGCCGCCGCGCTCGGCGAGATGGTCGCCAACCTGACCGACCCGGAAAAACTCGACGGGGAGGAAGGCGGCGTGCTGGCGACCGCTCGCGATCGCTTGACCGCGCTTCGCGCCGAATTGCTCCGCGCCGCGGTCGCGGACGAAGCGGCCTATGACGGCTATCGCCGGGCGGCTTCCCTTCCCAAAGCAACCGATGCGGAGCGGGCCGCGCGCGCGGCGGCAATGCAGACCGCGCTGCGGACCGCGATCGAGGCTCCGCTGGCGGCAGCGCGGGCGGCGGCGGACGTGGCGGCGCTGCTGGTTCCGGTGGCGACCATCGGCAAACGCACGCTCCTCTCCGATGCGGCGCTGGCGGCGCTGCTCGCCGAGACCGCGCTCGCGGGCGCTTTACTCTACGTCGATGTCAATCTCGCACTGCTGCACGATCAGGGAGCGGCAGAGGAGTACCGCCGTCAGCGTCAGGAAATCGCGGCGCGGGGCCGCGCCGCGGCAGCAGCAGCGCGGACCCAGGCGACGTGCTTCGATTAGGAAGGACGCCGAGGCGCGTTGACGCGATTTGGCCGCAAATGCTATCGTTTGGCGGTCACGGCGCATTCGTCTAGCGGCCTAGGACACCGCCCTCTCAAGGCGGAGATCAGGGGTTCGAATCCCCTATGCGCTACCAGGCACCGATCTCTCCCAGGACACTTTTCCCGCCTCCCCTTGCCACATCGGTGCGATCCTGTTACCGTCCGTATCAGGCTCTCGTAAGGACTGCGGCGGCTCAGACATCGCCCGACTGAGCTTCGAAGGCCGCGCGGCGGAATCTTACATTCTCGCCAGCACATGAGCGCTCGGGTTCCAGTCTCCCCGTCCTGCGTGCAGGTGTCAAAGGACGGTCCGGCGGCTTCAAACGTCCTCATCGAACTCAAGGTCGCGATGCAGGAGGTGAACGCGACCGAAAGATTTCTCGTCTCACAGGCCGGAGACAAAGCGCCGTCGTCAAGCAGGCAGTGTCTCGCTTGTTCAGCGTCCGTTTGTGGACGCAGAACGAACTGCTAGACGCGCTTTTCGTCCACTACGATCAGATTGACGACGAGCCTGAAGGCAGAACTGCTACTCAAGCGAACTAGGGCCGTCCGGGTACAGGATGACGCTTAGGAAACTTCACTGCCGCTGCCACATGACTCAATTTATCACTTTGCAGTTCCTCTATGTCTATCACTCTCTTCCCTCGATTATTGTGTCAATTAGTGATAGCGCCTCATCTTCTAATTCATTCGCGTCATCTTTCTTGCTGAATCCCGACCTCACCAAGTCTCCAATTTCCGTTTGACCCTTCTTGCCAATTTCAGGGCAGAGCACCTCGGCAATGTGTGACTCATTGATGTGGTCAACGACTCCGCCGTAGACGTCTCGTGCCACCTGGTGCATTCCATACGGTGTAGCCAAGAAGGCGTAAATGAAACCTGTATCGGTTTCGCTATCCCATAGGCGGGCCATGTTATTCGACCCAAACCAACCTCGCATACGCTTAGTGACGGGATGAACACGACCAATGGTGCCATCCGTGGTTAGCAACACTTGTCCCTCTTGAAGCAAATACTCCGGACTCTCCAACGCTTGGCGTTCGGAGACCGCCTTCAGTCCGTACGGCCGCTGTGCAAGAAGCTGGGAAGGGAGAAGATATGGAACGCCGTGATCTCTCTCAACATATCTCCGCTTGAACCTAGCGGGAATCCAGATCTTCGAACAGATTTGACGCATTGGGACGAGTGGAGCGGATCCCCGAGATAGCTTGTGAACGGCACTGCGTGCAAGCGGAACATAGTGGCTCGCGTCAAGACGATCGAGCATCCCAGCAGAACTAACTGCAAACGATCGTGGCGGAGACTCCCACCAATGTACTCAATATCCTCATCAGAGAATGGTGTAATGCCGAGTTGGTCATGCAGTAGCTCGTCCGCCAGTTCAAGCAATGTGTTTGCCTTGTCACGAAGCGCGTAAGCGTCAGTGATCAACTCGTGGACGCGCTGACGAACTGATCAGGGGCTACTGGTAATGGAATAACCGCGAGGTGCTTTGGTTCCAACTTCGTCGACAGTCGCGCCGAAAACGCCTCGCTCTATTACTGATTGTCCATATTTTCCGGCCAGGAATGCGTAAAGGTATCCAGACTGGATTCCTGTCGGCTGTATGCGAATTGCGTGATCCGTGATTGCACAGGAGGCAAGTCGGTCTCCCACATACAGAACGTTGCCCACTGTCCCCGATCGACTCACCACAATCCAGCCTTCTGGAACCATCAAGTCGTTTAGCTTCGGCATTCTCCGAGACAGGAAGCGCTGCGGACGGAGCGGCAAATCAAACATGCTGCGCGAGCTCACGAAGGGAACTCCGTGTTCGGGTGCAGTGTAGATGCGCCTAAAATTGCTGCGCGCTTGATTTTGGACCGGATGCCAGATCTTGCCACAAAGCAAACCGAGCGGAGTCTTCGGGTAGGGGCTTGCCTCAATTGCATCCAGCGCATCAAATGCACCAGATGCATAATGGCTTGCATCAAGCCGATTATCTTCCCCGTATAGCCATCGTGACCCAATCTTTGCTACTCGTGCTTCGGGTTGAGCAGGAGGGTTGGAAAACAATTTGGACAATGGGTGAAAACTAGGCGGCATGGGACCATGCAAGCGGCGAACGGCTTGCCAACCATTGCTCGAACTGAGCTACAATAGATGGCAAGTGATCATCCAGTATCGGCTCCTCTACCTCGCGCTCAACCAGGATGGCGTTACCCCGCGCGTCCCGCGCAGGCGTGATGCGCTGCACCGTTTGCAACACCTCTTCTCCTTCCGGTGTGCGGAAATAGACAGGATTTCCTCGGAGATCCCACCCCACGCGGTCTGCCATTGCCATAAAAATCTCGTACTCGGGCACTCGGCCAGTTGCCTCTACCAGTCTCCGCTCTTCGTCCGAGAACTTCTGTAGGATGAGCACTGAAGTCTTTGTATGCGTGTCAGAGCGGGCGAACATCTCCCGAGGCAGATCTACACTCGCAATTACATATGCATTTCGCAGCAGCCATCGGCGAATGAAGGAAAGGCCCGGATTCGAAAGGATGCTGTCCGGCAATACAATCGCCATCCGACCGCCCGGTCTCAAGAATTGGAGACAGCGTTCGACGAACAGTTGCTCTGGTGGCATACTAGAACGCAGTCCTTTGGATTCGAAACGCTCTAACTCAAACTGGGCAAGGATGTGGGGATCGTCGACGGGCAGGTTTGATCCAAATGGCGGATTAGTGAATATTGCATCGAACGCGCCCAGATTCACCTTCCTCCGCACATCATCGGGCCATTCCCCAGGAGGCAACAAGGAGTTGGCGGCAACGACATTTGAAGAACCGTCCCCGTGGAGAGCCAAGTTCATTTGCGCCGCTCGCACTAATTCAGCAAGTTTATCGATACCGAAGATGTTTGAGTCGCACACCATTCGAAGCCTGTTCGAGGCATTGTTCACCGCCGATGCACTATTGGTTCCCCACTTTGCTTCCTCTTGAGAACTAATTATGTCTCGAAATTCGAGAAGTGCTGACCGCAGGAATCCACCGGTCCCACAAGCAGGGTCAAGAATCTTCAGTGACAACCTCCGATCAGGAGGGTAAGTAGCGAGGACCATTTGCACCGCGAGGTCACAGAGATTTCGGGGTGTAAAAAATGCACCTTGATCTCGGCGACTGGTTACGCCAACGATTTCCTCATATGCCTCGCCTTTTACATCGCTCGGTGTTCGCAAGAGTGAATATTTTTGCAACTCACCTACGCAATACGCAAGGGATCGGTTATCTAGTTCAATTGATTCTGAGGTGGCTGGGAAGATGTAGGGATATCGAAGTCTAACGGCGGAAAATAGTTTGTTGATTCGCTGCCGCAATTTGCGTTGACCGAGTTCGCTACGGCGCTCGTCCTGACTGATACTGAACTCCAAAACCCCCGACGACTCCTGCTCGTCATAAATCTTGCAAAATATGAGCTTCAGAAGCTCGAAGAATGCTTGAGTTTTACTGAGACTGCCGTTTGTGTGGATATAGTCGTGGCATCGTTTGAACACGGCCCGCAGACCCTCCTGGGCCGGCACGAGCTCACTGAATGTCAGTCGAGCGGGTTCAGTCGCACCCCTCAGAGGGATGTCCGTTGCTTCAAGAAAGGGTGTAACCGCCGATCGGGCTGGGTCGACCTCCTTTTCAAATGCGACCATCTCAGAGCCAACCCACAGTCCCCAGCGTGCATTGACGCATGCGGCCATGTACGTCTTAAGTTGTTCAATGCCTTCGTGGCGGTCGGTTGGCCGGACGTCTTCACGCTTCGCCTCGACAATAACCGAGACATTCTCTTGCTTATGGTCGACACCGTGCGGAAAGATCACTATGTCAGCTGCCTTCCGGCGACTTCCCATCTTCAAGGAATACTCGATGTGGAGATCCCGTCGGTCGTAGCCGTATTCTTCAACAAGGCTTCGTGCGACTCTTTGTCTTACATGCTCTTCCGGCCTATCGGGTCGCAAGACTCCGTCGTGGACATAGCAGCGAATTCTGCCGGCCGGCACCAATGCGATTGGTGCATCGGGTCTGTCGGACAAGATGGGATTCGGCTCGTTGTCTTCTCTCATCGCGCTCCCCCGAAGGATGCATGCTAGCAGCGGCTCGGCCGCTTCGGGTCTTGTTCGTATACGGGATTCGACCTCCTGATCTTACACCAAGAACCTGTCAGCTGAGCATTACTGATTCGACTGCTGCGGAACGAGGGCAAGATCGGGTTCGGAATCAGCTCGGTGCCAATGCGACCAAAATGTGACCAATACGGAGGGACCGGCGCGAACTCCGTTGATCAGACCCCGATTTTCCAGCTCGGGGTTCAAATCCCCTATGCGCTACCCGGCCCCACATCCCCCGTGGAATTGCCGCACCCCCACTTGCCATGGTGGGGCGATGCTGTTACCGTCTGCGCAAGCCATTCTTTGCGGGAGCAACGGCATTGCGTTTGTTCGCATCGCACGAGAGCGGAATCGGGGAGAGCAATGTCCAGGAGTCAACTCGTCGACGCCTATGTTGCCGGCTCGATCGACCGCCGAGCCTTCGTCCACGGTTTGACGGCGCTTGGGATCTCCGCTGGCGTCGCCGCGTCCTATGCAGTGGCGCTGCAACCCGCCGCCGCCAAGAAAGGGGGCGGCAAGGGCCACGGCAATCAGCAGAATTGCGACGATTACTACAGCGATTATTACGGCCGCCCGGAGACCAAGGCGGACTGCAAGAATGGCGGCTACGCCAAGTACGGCTTCAAGAACCAGGGTCGCTGCATCGCCTGCGTCAACCGTCTCACTCGAGGGAAAGGCAAAGGCAAAGGCAAAGGGAAGGGCGAGTAGCGCGGCAACATCCGCCGTCCCATACCCTTCTTCCGCACCCCTCTCCCGCTCGACGGGAGAGGGTTTTTTGTGGCCCGAGCAGGCATCGGGGTTCGGGGCGGTACCACGCTAACCCGCGGAGCATCAGGCCCGCGGTGCCGATCGCGGTGAGTCCTCTCCAAGTCTCGGACGGAGCAGTTCGAACCAGGTTCCAGCTGCCGCCGCCAATGCTCCCGCGACAATCAGCGGCAGCGCGCGCAGGAATCTCGCCCGCGTGCGGAGATCGCCCCAGGCGCGGACGTTTCGCCGCGTCGTGTTGACCCTCCAGAGGGTCTGCCGCTGGAGCAGGTCCACACCTGACCAACCCAACAGATCGCGACGTCCCCAGCCATCCCGTTCGCGCAGGATGCGGCCGTATCCCCGCCCGCGGCCGAAATGATGGCGGAGCAACCGCTGCGGTGTCCGACACTGGCTGCGATGCACGATCGGCACGTCTTGCCCGCGATACGCCGAGTAGCCGCGGCGGAACAGTTCCTGGTTGACCACCGTGTCCTCGCCGGCGCGCAGGTGCTCCGGGAAGCCACCTACCGCGAGGAGTGCACTCCGCCGGTAGGAGCAATGCGAGGGCGCCACGGACAGTTCAGCCGATGGCCGGCCGGGAAGCAACGCCGAGTGATCGAGAAAGTACGAGGCCCAGCCGGATGCGGTCGTGGTGCCATTGAGAGTGGTGCCGGTAACCATCGCGTAGCCGCGATCGTGGGCGCGCAGGCGGGCCTCCAGACTGCCAGGCGGCAATTCGATGTGTGATCCGGGGAAGGTAATGTATTCGCCGCGGGCCTCTCTGAGACCCGCATTCCGCGCCTCCCCAGGAAGAGCCGGACGCGGCAGCTCCACCACGGTGACTTCTGGAAAGCGCTCCCGCACCAATTCGGCGGCGTTGCCCTTGCCGCTGACCACCACGATCACCTCGAACGGCCAGCGGCACTCCTGGTTGACCACCGAGGCCACGGTAGGGAGCAATCGCGCACCGTCGTCACGCGAAATGATGACGACCGAGAGTGCGGGACGATCAGTCACTTGGTCGAGCGGCACACTGCCTATGTCTTCCAACGTCGCCTCGACTTCCTCCGCGGTGACGTCGAGCACGGGAAGACGGTCGGCGCGCGCTTCCCAGACCAGCAGATCGCGCGGGGGCTCCAGGAGATCGCGGTAGGAGTGCTGAAAGGCGTTGTCCGGATCGGCCTGACGGTATTTCTCGAAGCGGGCGAGACGGCGTGCTTCGTTGAGTCCGGCCAGGTGCTGAATGCGGATCGTTGTGCGCACCCAGCGCTCGCGGGGAATGCTGGTCGGGACCGGGACGAAGTGCAGCCGCTGGTCCGGAAAGCGCTGACCCGGCGCGAAGGCGAAGAGGCGATAGACCCACAGCCCCTCCGGGTCGTAACGATCGAGATCCTGCCACATGCGGAAGACCTTGCAGCCGTAGGCGAGTCCCGGCAACGCTTCCATCTCCAGGAACTCGCGTAGGACCGCGGCGTCATCGGCGGGAATGCGCTCGTCCGCATCGAGCGAGATGATCCATTCCGGGGCGAACTCCGCCGCCGCCGCGAGCAGCCGATTGCGATTGGCAGCATCGTCCCAGCCGACGTAGTCAGGGCGCGGCGGATTGACCAACACCCGTTTGACGATCGGGTTGGCTCTCAGCAGTTCACGCGTGCGATCGGTGCTGCCGTCATCGAGGGCAACGACGGCATCGGCAAAGCGCGAGACTGATGCCAGGTAGCCAGGAAGATCGGCTTCGCCATTGCGGACCGGCAGCAGACAGACGATCGTGTGGTTGGTCATAGACCGCGCTCTATCGTCGCATTTCGAAAAGACGCGAGCACCCGCGTGCCAGAGATTGCGGCAGTCTAGCGCCAGGGTGGAACTACGCGTCGTATGTGCCGAACCCCGCTAGTGCCGTCCGCGGCATCGATTCCCGTCAGAATGAGGAATCCATCGTTTTGATCGTCGTCGGCGTCGTCCGCGCCCATAGCCCTGAGTCGCGCGCCGCCCCCTCCGATGTCCGGGGAATGCTCCCCGTTTTGCATTGGTTTGATCCCGAATTGACCGTCGCTTAGCGATCGGTATCCACGGCAGTGGTCTGCTGGATGCATTGCTCGATGGCGCGATGACGCATCAGGCTCCGCCCGGTGCGCCGTGGAGGCCACTGCTCTGCAACGGGGGCAAAGCAACGGGCTCGGTACCGCGGTTGCACGAAGGGTATGGCGAAGAACACGCGACGCCGCAATCAGTTACTGAGTCGTGATCCCCGTTGCCATTGGTGCGGGGTCGCGGTCATCTACATCCGCGCTGAACGTTGGGCAAAAGGGACGATGCCGGCCAATTTCGCCACGGTCGATCACCTGCGGGACCGCCTCGCCTTTCCCGATCGCGAGCAACTTACCGCCGGGGAAGGCGAACAGACCGTCCTCGCCTGTCTCGCCTGCAATCTGCGCCGCAACGAGGAGGCCCACCGCGTCCTGAAGAACCGCGCCACGGCGGATGACGCCGACAATCCCGCGCCCAATGGGACGCGTGCGGGCTGATTCGAAATCCTCTCTACGGCGAATCTCACTCTCACATCGACCGCTGGCTTGGTAAGCCGCTACCAGAATTGGTTCGTTGCCCCCGACGTCGCGGCGATCTAAAGCCCCTCTCCCGCGCACGGGAGAGGGGTTGGGGTGAGGGCGCGCGCCGTGAGACCGCAAATCCCCTGGTCAGGACTCGACTTAAGAAGCAATCAATAGTAAACCGTCCGCGTGCGGTGGCGCGGGATCGACTTGTAGGTGTCTTCCAGGCCGCGGTTCCAGAGCAGGTAATCGAGTTCGCGCGCCGAGGTCTCGATTCCGGCCTCGCGCAACGTCTCGACCAGGCGCTCGACGGCGTGGATGGTCACCACCCGGATTTCGACCTCTTCCGGGGAACCGGCAGGGATCAACTCACCGCGGTTGATCCGGGAGAGGAGATCGCCGTCGTAGGCGAGCAGGCCGTCGACCTGGAGCACGTGCGGCACCAGGTTGTCGGCGAAGATCGTCAACCGGTCCAGATCGTGAAATGCGCCCGGTCCTGCGCCGTTGAAGGCGAGGGTCAGATCGGCAATCAGAATCTGCGCCCGCTTGTAGATCGGCACCTCACGGCCATGGTATTCGGCCACGTCGCGATAGAGCGGCATCGCGGCGACCAGTTCCACCAACCGCGCCGCTGAACCATCGGCGGCGGCGATCGGCTCCAAGGGGTCGTCATCGTAGTTCGCCCCGAGCCACTCCCCCAGATCGTTGAGCGCCTGGGCGAAGAGGGACATCAACTCCAGCGCCGGACCCGGGTTGTCGACTTGCCTGAACATCCGCGCGCAGTCGTCCGTGCGCAGACCGCGCAGCCTCTCCCCGCTGAATGCGCCTTCCCGTTCCCAGACATCCTTCAGGGAGGAGGCGACGGTGAAGTAGCCGGACATGCCGGGGCGCTTGCGGAGATGGGGGAAGTAGCCGGACCCGAAGTTGATGCTGTCCAGCGCCAACTGAAAGGCCGCGGTGTCCGCCGGTTCACCCAGAAAATGGTGTTCGGTGTCGTACACGGGCGGCGGCAGGCTTCCTGGCGCGAGCGTCTTCGCGTAGTCCGCGAGGCGCTCCTCGCGCAGGCGCACAAACCGCGCCTCGCGGGTGACCTCCCGCGCGGCGCGGCGAATCTGATCGAGGATGTCCTCGTTCATGCCGTCACCCCCGCCGGCAGCTCCGGCATGCGCTGGACCTTTCGCACGGGAGATAGGGTCAGAATCACGGCGGCCAGGACCGAGGCCGCCACGCCGAGCCAGAGCGTATTTCGCAAACCGATCGTCTCCCCGAGATATCCGGCCGCTACCGTCCCCACCAGCACCGCGCCAACTTCGATGACGCGCAGACTGGCGATGACCCGGCCCAGAATCTGATCCGGCGCGATTGCCTGTCGCAAACTGACCAGGTTGATATCGTACACGGTCAGCGCGGCGTCAGCGACGATCTGCTGCCCGATCAGGAAGAGCATCCCGGTCAGGTTGGCGGCCGTGGCGAGGGGGGTGAAGGCCTGACCGACGGCGGCGAGCAGCAGGGAGACGATCATGACCGAGCCGATAGCGAATCGGGGCAACCGGCCGACGATCATCGCGCCGAGAAAGGAACTGACTCCCCCCACCGCGAAGATCATGCCGAGAATCCCGGGATCGAACCCGACTTCCCGATTGACGTAGAGCAGAAAGACCGTTCCCACCAGTCCAAACGAGAGATTCAGGGCCAGCGAGGTGAGGGTCAGGCCACGCAGCACCGGCTCACGCCAGACAGCGCGCAATCCAGCGCCGACTTCAGCCAGGACCGATTGTGTTTCCTCGCCACCATCGCCGCGGCTGCGTTCCGGGGTATGAATGCGAAGAACCAGGGCGGCGGAGGCGAGAAAGGTGAGGGCATCGACCAGCATCGCCAGCGGCGCGGAGAGCAATTGGACCAGCCAGCCACTTGAACTGAACGCGGCCGCTTCGGAGACCGAACTTGCCGCGCTGAGTTTGCTGTTCGCCTCGATCAGATCGTCCCGCTCCACCAGCGAGGGCAGGAAGGACTGAAAGGCGACATCGAAGCCTACGCTGAGCGCGCTCACCAAGGCGGCGATCAGGTAGAGATGGTTCAGGCTGAGCAAGCCGAAAAACGCGACCGCCGGGATGGTCACCAACAGCGCCGCCCGGGTCAGATCGGTGGCGATCAGGATCGGCCGCCGGCGGAGGCGATCGACCCAGGCGCCAGCGAATAGCCCGATGAGGAACCCCGGCAGCAGTTCGGCGATCCGTAATGCGCTGAGCGCCCAAGCGTCGGCGTCGAGGAGGAGAATCGCGGTGAAGGGGAGCGCGGTGCGGGAGACGAGCGAGCCATACGTAGAGATGGTTGCCGCGCCCCAAAGGCGAACGTAGTCGGAGTTGCGCCAGAGGCCGGAACGTCGCATCGCGTCATTGTAGGGGCGGGGGACCAAGCGGGCCGAATCGAGAGAACTGGCAATCTCTTGCCCTGGATGCAGAACCAGATGTGCCGCGCCAACCCTCACCCCAACCCCCTCCCGCCAAGCAGGAGAGACTCGAATTCGCACGGGTGGCGAGCCACCGCCGCAAGCCGAATCAACAGTAGTTGCGACGTCCGCACGGTTCTCACACCATTGAGCGAGGGCCGTGTCGTCCCGACGAAGGAGGGACCTCGGCGATCGCGCGGAGCACACCGACGGCCGAGATCCCTCCTTTGTCGGAACGACACGACGTTCGCGCGCCGCTGGAGAACGACCTGGTGTCGGGGGCTGTCAGACAGGAAGGTGATTCCCGCGCGAAAGAATCAGTCCCAACGAACCGAATTCCAGAACAACCCCTCGCGCTGAACGGCCTCCACGCACGTCGCCCCGCTACGCGTACGCTTCACCCGAACCGCCCGGTTACCGGCCCGGTCCCGGACGAAACCCCGCAGCATCGTCCGCCGTTGCCGTTCCCGGTGAGTTGTTGCCCCAGCCTCGCGGCTCCTTGGGACTGACTGTACGCACAGAGTATACGTACACTCACCCGATGTCAAGGGGTAGGTCGGAAGGAATTTCGGTTCGCCCTTCCGCGGCGGGAGCCGCCCAACTGGCGAGTTCGCCGAGCGCTGCCACGACCCCGACGATCTGCGCCGGCCGCTGCACCACACCGGCGATGCTGGCGGCACGGCTCAGGGTGTTGACCACCCGCACCGGCACGGACGCGAGCCGGTCGTCTGCCGCCCACTCTCCGACCGACCAGGTGAGGTCGATCCGGAAGCGGCCACCGGCATCCAGGGCGACCAGGATCGCCCGCTCCCCGAGATCGCGGCGGGCGACAATAGTCGCTCCCACCGGCTGTCCCGGTTGTGCCGGCTCGATATCGTACCCGAGATCGCGCAAGTTGTCCGCGACCGATGGAGGAATCGTGCCGTCCTCCCTGGCGCCATCAGCGGTCATGGCAACTCCTGTGGCGTGGCCGATCGGAAATCGACGACAAAGGTTCGCTCCAGGCGGGCCAGGCTGATGGGATCGTCGAGAATGATCCCCAGTTCGCGGTTGAGATCGAGCGACGTCGCGGAAAGATTCTGCGAACCAACAAAGACCCGCTTGCCATCGGCGATGATCAATTTGGCATGGATATAGAGGTTGCTCAACAACCGCACCTGCACCCCCGCCGCGGCCAGGGCAGCGCGGGCATCGGCATTGTCGGGACCGGGGGAGACGAGCAGCCGCACCTGCACCCCCCGCGCGGCGGCATCGGTCATCGCCCCCAGCAGTTCCGGATCGCGCAGCACTTCCGCGTAGATATCGAGCGATGTTTCAGCGGAGACGATCAGATCGCGCAGCGCGGCGCGGGCGTTGGTCGGGCTGACCACCAGCGGCTCCGGATTGGGTTCCTGGCCGCGGGTCCAGTCGGTGTCGAAAATGGCGGCTGCGGTCCGCACCGCCGCCGGATCGTTGGTGATCACGCCGAATTCGCGGTTGCCCCGAAACGAGGAGTCGGTGAGGTTCTGGTTCATGATCACCGCCACCTCATTGTCGATTACCATCGTCTTGATGTGGGTGAAGCGAAAGACCGGGTTACCCCAACGCACCGCGATCCCTGCCGCGTCCAGCCGGTCGAAAATCTCCGGTTGACGGCCTCCTCCACCATAGGGATATTGCTCGAGAATGACGCGCACCGCGATGCCGCGGCGGTGCGCCGCCTCCAGCGCCCGCAGGGTTGGTTCATCGGTTATCAGATAGATCTCGAGATCGATCGACCGCCGCGCCTCGGCGATTTCGTCGAGGATCGGTTGCCGGCCATCGCCGGGTTCGATGAAGACCCCTGTCGTGATCGCGGGGGTCGCCACGGCGGGGCGTTCCGGACGCGGGGTAGGCGCCGGGGGTGAAAGCTGCGACTGTTGCCGGAACCAGAGCAGCGCGGCGACGACAAGGATCGCCGCCACGATCGCGAGTAGCCACAACCACCAACAACGTGGGCGGGCCTGGTTCACGGAAGCAGAGTCAGCACTGGTCAACACAACGGCAAGAAACTGCCGTATCGGGAGATGCAGGCATCCCTACCGGCGCGCATTGGCCACACATCCTTACATCATCGCTGGCGACAATCGATCTGTTTGCGCGCGCCTTCATGTCAAATCCCTTGCTGACGCCGCCATGTCTCGATTTCCGCGCGGTGCTCGTCGTAGTGAAGGTAGGTATCGACGTTGATGGCATGATCCATTGCCGCGGCGTCGGCACCGGCGATCGCCTGCAACTGGTCGATCAGATCGGCGTGCGCCTGTTCCATCGCTGACCGCTGTTCGGGCAACGGCCGCTCGCGCCGCCGTGCATGATCCTCGTCGTTCAGGGCCTGAAAATCGGCCTCGGCGCGGTCCTGCCCCGCGAGGACGCGCGGAATCTGCTGCGCGGCATTCTCGTCCCAGAGCGCGAGATGGCCGCAGAGGTCCTTGATCGACCAGTCGCCAGTCACCCCCGGTTCCTCCAGCCGCTCCTCCGGCATGCCATCGAGCGCGGCGTGCAACTGGCGCCAGGCGTCATCGATCCTGGTCAGCAGTTCCGCGATCGTTCCCGCCTTGGGCGGGAACCGCGCGTCATCGGTCATCGGCTGGCCTCCCGTTTTTAGCCGATTCGCGCGGTCTAAAAGCCTTCTCGCTCGCGCCAGGCACGAATCTCGGCGGCATGCTCGTCGTAGTGCTTGTAGGTTTCCCATTCCAGGGCTTCGACCAGGCGTGGAAACTTCACCTCGTTTTCATGGATGGTGCGGAGGAACGCCATCAGCCGCGCGTGCGCCGCGTCGCCATACTGGCGTTGCGCCGCCACCGATGTCTCCTGGCTCGCGGCGACCTGTCCCTGGTTGACGGCATCGAGGTCTTCTTCCGGTTCCGGCTCGCCCGCCAGCAAGCGCTGGCAGTGATCGATGACCCAGTCCTCCCAGAAGGCAACGTGCCCGAGCAGATCCTTTGCCGACCAATGGCCGGTGACCGGTTCACGCATGCGATCGTCCGGGATGCCGTCGGTTGCCGCTTTCCAGGATTGCCAACTCGTCTCGTGACGCGCGATCAATTCCTCCGGATTGCGCGGGCTGACTTCCACCGTGTTGCTCTCCATCGCTCCCCCCTTATGTCCTTGGTCCGGTTGGTGTTTTCGGCACGATAATGGTTCGCCGGTTCCGGCGCAATTCATTCGTACAATGACGCGGCGAAACGACACGAAGACAGGGGAGAACAAGCGCATGGCGAACAGCGGGATGGAACGGACCCGGCAATTCCTGGCGACGATGGGCTTGCCCTCCGGCGATTTGCACGAACTCCCCGACTCTCCACAGCGCTTCCCCGATGGGGGAGCGTGGCGGACGGAGATTCCCTCGGTCGAGGGGCCGCACGCGCTGCGGACCGTCTTCGAGACCGCCGACGCCCTCGGCGTGCCGATTCACCGCGTCAGCCAGGGGAGCGGGGTGATGCTCCTCACCGACGATGAACTGGACGAGATGCACGACCTGGCCGCGTCCCGCGGCATCGAAGTGAGTCTCTTTGTCGGTCCGCGCGCTGGGTGGGACACCGGGGCGATGGCCTACAGCGCCGCGGGCCGAATCGTGGGGCCGAAAATCCGCGGCGCGGATCAACTGGTGCAGGCGGTCGAGGACGTCCGTCGCGCTTGTGAGCACGGCATCGAGAGCGTGCTGGTGACGGACGAAGGACTCCTCGAGGTCCTCGGCGAGATGATGCGGCAGGGGGAGTTGCCGGCGTCGCTGATTCTCAAGGGCTCGGTGATGCTCGGCGCCGCCAACCCGGTATCGGTGCGCAACCTGGAGCGGCTGGGACTGACGACATTCAACGTACCGACCGATCTGAGTTTGGCCCAACTCGCCGCGCTGCGGGCGGCGACCACGATGCCGCTCGATATCTACATCGAGGTTCCGGACGATATCGGCGGGTTCATCCGGCACTACGAGATCGCCGAGATCGTACGGGTGGCGGCGCCGGTCTACCTGAAGTTCGGGCTGCGGAACGCACCCAACATCTACCCAAGTGGTACGCATCTGGAAGCGACGGCGGTGGCGCTGACGAAGGAGCGGGTGCGGCGGGCGAAACTGGGGCTCGATCTGCTCCACCGGCTCGATCCGGATGCGGTCATGTCTCCCTTGCCGGAAGCGGCGATCGCGAGAGCGTAACGAGAGGGCTACCGCGATTCGCGTGCCATGCTGACGAAGGGAGCATCTCGGCATCGAGGAGGGTCGGTCGCGAAAGCCCGAGATGCTTCGCCTGCCGGCTCGGCCCGCCACGCGCGTGGCGATGACCTCGATCCGTCGCGCTGACGACGCGCTATTGAGCGGATGGTCAACGGTATTCCGGAGTCTCAACCTGGCGGCCTCGTACGCGGGCGACGCAGGCGTCGCACCCTACGGACTGCGCGAGGGAGGAGAGACGCTCGCATCTCCAGTCGCTCCTGGCATCAGCGCGCTGACCGAGGCCCGCTCAGGACTCCGCGTCATCGCCCGCGGCGCTGATGATCCAGCGGGAGAGTTCGTGCAGCGCGGCACGCAACTCGGCCGGCTGGCGGACAACGAACGGCACCCCGAGGGCGACCAGATAGCGCGCCGCCCAATCGAGACTGTCGACGTTGAAGCGCATCAGGACGCCGTCATCGTGCGGTTCGAGGGTCGCGCCGTAGCGCGACACCCGAAGTTCTGCCTCCGCCAGCGGCACCTCGAGCAGCGCCTCGATGGTCCACGCGCCAGGCACGGCGGCCAACGACGCCTGCACGAAGGCGAGCGGATCGAATTCCGGCGGCGCGGTGAACGGTTCGTCGAGGACATCGACGGAGAGGATGCGGTCGAGACGGAAGAGGCGGACATCGGCCCGCAGATGACAGTAACCGGGCAGGTACCAGCGGCCGATGACATGCACCAGCGCATAGGGATCGACAACGCGGTCGGTCGGGGCGCCTTGGACTGATTGATAGTTCATTCGTACCCGGCGACTCGTGTGCACCGCGGCGCCGAGCGCCAGGACGGTGACAGTCGACGGCGCGGCAACCCCAGTCGCCGGTCCAATCGTCAATGTCTCCTGCACGGCCGCAACGCGGGCACGCACGTCTGATGGCAGCGCCCGTTCCAGTTTGGCAAGTGCGCCTTCCACCGTGGCCGCCGTCGAGACCAGGCGCAGCCGCCGCGCCGCGAGCAGACCGAGCGTGACGGCCAAGGCTTCCTCGTCGGTGAAGACCAGCGGTGGCAGGCGAAAACCGGGACGAAGGCGGTAGCCGCCGTGCCGGCCGCGCTCCGCTTCCACCGGAATGCCGAGGTCCTGCAGCATCGTGACGTAGCGGCGTACGGTGCGCAGATCGACTTCGAGCCGCTCAGCGATCTCCGGACCGGAGAGACGGCCGCGCGCCTGCAGCAGTTCGAGCACGGTGAGTACACGAGTTGTCGGGTGGTACACGCCGTCGCCCCTCCCGCGCTGACGCTTCCCGAATGCGGCACATGACGTGCCAGGATCAATGCGGACCCTTCCTGACCGCATTCGCCGCTATGATGGTAGCAGAAAGAGAACAAATGTTCTCTCGCCGAGAACGCGGTTCGCCAGTGGGCCACTGCCCCCAACGCCCGGCGCCGATCGCAGAGAGGAAGGTCATGTACCACAGTCCCTTCGATCTGGAAGTTCATGCCAAGGCCAAGCGCGAGGACGCGACGCGCGAAGCCGACCTGGCCCGGCAGGTCCATCTGGCAGGGCAATACTCATCGGTCCAGGGCACGCCATCTCACAACCGAGGCCCCGGCGCGTTCATTCAGATGTGTCTGGCGGCGGTCGGGATTTCCCGCGCCGCGAAGACCGCTGAAGCGCCGGCACGTGGTATCCTCGGCGACTTCCCACCCGCAACCAAGGGATCGGTGGTGGAAACAAGCCTGCCTGAAGGAGCGGCAGTGTCTCTTGCGGCAATGGTGGTGATCGCGCGCGGCGGGCCGAAAGCGGGTGTTCGGCGCGAACGTGCGGTAGGGGAGCGCTAATTCGTGGCTATTGCTATTGATGAACTGTACGAACTTGACGAATTGAATCGTGAGGTTGAAGCACCACTGGCAATTGTCCCGGAACCGGATGGGCCTGCACCAGAGCCGATGACCCAGCGCCGAGTGCTGGGTCTGGCGACGCCGATCATTGGCGAGAACCTGTTGCAGACCGCGGTCGGCGCGGTCGATACCTTCATGGTCGCGCGCCTCGGCGCATATGCGGTGGCCGGCGTCGGCACCGGCTTCGAGTTGGTCTTCTTCATCATCTCGATTCTCTCCGCGATTGACATTGGCGCCACGATTCTGGTGTCGCAAGCGATCGGGGCGGGAGAGCAGCACCGCGCCAACATGTTGGCGCGGCAGGCGATCGTCTGGGGCGTGCTGATCGGCATTCCGGTTTCGGTCGGGATGTACTTCGCGGCGCCGTCGATCATCGGTCTCTTCGGGACCGAGCCTGATGTCGCGGCGGCGGCCACCACGTACCTGGAGGTGATCGCGGCCACGAGCCTGGCGCTTTTCCTTTCTTTTGTCTGTGGCGCCGTTCTGCGTGGCGCGGGTGACAGCCGCACGCCGCTGGTGGCCGCCGTCGTCGCCAACATCGTCAACGTGATCGTCGCCTACCTGCTGATCTTCGGGAACGCCGGATTTCCGGCGCTCGGGGTTGCCGGGAGCGCCTGGGGCGCGGCGATCGGGCGCGCGATCGGAGCGGCGGTGATGATCGTGGCGATGGTGGGCGGCCGTCGCGCGATTTCCCTCAACGGGCGCTGGGGCTGGATGCCGCAGTTGAGCACGGCGCGACAACTCCTGACGCTCGGGATTCCGGCGGCGATGGAGCAGGTTCTCTCCGCGGGAGCGTTCACGACGTTGATCGCGGTGGTGGCGCTGGTCGGCACACCGGCATTGGCAGCGCAGCAAATCACCTTCACCGCGCTGTCGGTCGCCTTCCTGCCTGCGTTCGGATTTTCCATCGCCGCCACCGCGCTCGTGGGGCAGAGTATCGGCGCGCGCGTCCCGGGCGATGCCCGCACGGCATGGTCGATCTCGTTGCGCTGGGCGCTGGTCTGGATGGGCACCGGCGCGGTGCTGGCCTTCCTGCTCGCCGAACGGCTGATGTCGGTCTTTTCCTCTGACCCCGAGGTGATCTCGGCCGGGGCGAGCGCGCTGCGGGCGCTGAGTCTGGCGCTGCCGTTCTGGGCCATCTGGTTTGTCAGCAGCGGCGGGCTGCGCGGCAGTGGCGACACCAAGACCCCGCTCTATATCGGCGCCGCGACGATGTGGTTGTCGGTCGGGATTGCCTGGCTGGCGGTGACGCAGTTCGGCGGCGGCCTGGGCACCATCTGGTTGGCCTTCGTGCTGACCACCATGCCGGCCTCGATCCTGATGTGGCGCGCGTTCCACCGCCGCGTGGATGACTTCGAGCAGGGCCGGCGCGAGATGCCCGAGGTGAGCGAGGCGGCATTCGGGCACTGAGTTGTGGCGGAGATGGGCGCGTCGTATCGCTTACCGCTCGCCCATCTCCGATCTCACAGACGATCGTGCCAGAGCGTTCGGGATTCGTTAATCTGATTCACTCAGACGCGCGTAGTAGGAAATGAACGTGGTGATGATGCTCACCACCCCGTTTGCTTGAACGCTCGTGGCATCTCCCAATCGTCTCCATCGCGCGTTCACAGTTTGACGGTACCGTGAAGATCAGACCGGGAATGAAGAAGACGGACCTCGGTAGGCCGAACGAGGACGAAGATGATCGACATCAATACGCTCATGCTGCTCCTGGCGATGGTGGTTCTCCTGGTCGCTCTCGAACCTGGCGACGGCAGATCGCGGTCAGCGGGCAGGACCAGCCATCCGGCTCGGAGCCAATGATGATTCTCGTTCGCCGATTCTCTTTTTTCTCACCACGCTGCCATCCCCGGCGTGGTGTTCCCCTGGCGCCGCGCTAAACGACGCGGCGCTCCCTCCTCCTCCGCGTCGACAGCACCGGCGCGGCTCCCTTTCCTCCAGGGCGGGGTCTTCGGACCTCGCCCTTTCCTCTTCGATCTCAAGTCCAGCGATTGGGACAGACGTCAATCGACCCGGGAGACGGTATTCCTGGCGTCCATGGCGGTGAATTCGAGCCTCGTGCGTGAGTCAGGTCATGCCGACGACGGGAGATGGTGTCGTCCCGACGCAGGAGGGACCGCGGCGTTCGTCGTGACCACCGCGAACGCCGAACTTCTTCGCGGCGGCTCGGAGTGACACGTCCTGTACACGCCGCTGTTGACCCCGACGGTCTCCACGTCGTCGCGATGACTCGAAATACCGCGGCGACCACGAAGTCTGGATGTGGCCAAATCGCCCAGGGGCGCTTGATCCGGGTCAATCAGCGAGGCGATCCAGCACCAGATCGCGGAAGACGGCGATATGCTGCTCGTTGGTGACGTAGAGCCCCCCGTCGCGATAGGCGCGGGAACGCATCCCGAGTTGGGTGCGCTCGCAGACATCCCAATCCTGGCGATTGGTGATGTCGAACGCGGCAACGGTATCGTCGGGATCGAAACCAGGCCGGGCCACTTCCTCCGGCGTGAAGAGCCAGTCGCAGACGACGTGCGACCGCTCTGGGCCGAGCGGGGTCAGCGTGTGCAGGATGACATGGTCCGGCAGCAGGTTGACAAAGAGATTCGGCCAGAGCACGAAGCCATAGTAGAGGCGGGCATCGCTTGGCAGGAGTCCGGGCAGCATCGCCCGATTGCCCTGTCCGGAGAGGGTGAAGGCATCGATGTCGTCGGCAAAGGCCGTGCCTTGCCCGACGATCCCCTGGTATGACGTTCCCTGGCGGAACGCGGGGAGCAGCCGCACCAGTTCCGGGTGCACCGGTCCGCAGTGGTAGCACTCCATGAAGTTCTCGACGACCAGTTTCCAGTTCGCCCCCACGTCATAGCTGATCGAACGGCCGACGGTGAGCGATCCGACGTCATAGCGCTGGAATTTTTCGAGTTCGCCGAAGCGGTGCACCAACGCCGGTTCGAGTTGGGCCTCCACCGGCGCGGGATCGTCCGCCAGGGAAAGCCAGATCAACCCTTCCCAGATGGCGAGGTGGACCGGCGCCAGACTGAGCGTATCGCGGTCGAGGTCTTCATCGCGGGCGATGTTCGGCGCGCCAAGGAGGCGGCCATCGAGCCCATACGACCAGGCGTGATATGGGCACTGGATGACCGTGCCGGTCTGGCCGCACGCCTCCAGGCAGAGCCGCGCGCCGCGATGGCGGCAGACGTTGAGGAAGGCGCGCAACACCCGATCCCGGCCGCGGACGAGGATGATGCTCTCGCCCGCGAGTTCGACCGTCCGATAGTCGCCCGGCTCCGGCAGGGCATCGGCACGGCCGACGCAGGTCCACATCTCACCGAAGATGCGCTCCTGCTCGCGAGCGTAAATCGCGGGATCGTAGAAACAGCGGCCCGGTAGCGTTGTCTCGAATGCCATCTTCGTCCCTCCCGAACCCTCAGCGTCGCTGATACGGATTCCCGGATCCCACCATCAACCGCGTGTTCGGCAGTCTATCGCACCGCTCCCCACCAACTCCCGCCTCCCATCTCCCAACACCCAACACCCGCCTCCCGTCTCATCGCTGCAGCACTCCGCCCTCAGTCGCATCGGTCGCTGCCTCGATCTCGGCGCGGGTAGCGCCGAGGAAATCGCCGGGCATGGTGTGCTTGAGCGCCTGGGCGGCAGAGGCAAGCGCCAGCGCGCGCGGGAGATCGTCGTGATTGGTGACATAGCCAGCGAGAAACCCCCCGGCAAAGGCATCGCCGCCGCCCAGGCGGTCAACCACCTCGGCCTCCCGCCAGGGGGTCTCGAAAACCGCGCCATCCGGGCCCATCGCCACCGCGCCAAGGCGAACCGAGCGGCTGACCTTGCCTCGTTTGCGGGAGAGGATGGTCACCGCCAGCCCAAGCCGGGTGCGCGCGGCCTCCAACACGTCGGCGTGATCGCCATCGATGCCGAAAAAGGTGCGCAGCGTGCCGCGTGAGGCGAAGAGAATATCGACGAGGGGGACGACCTCGACAAAGCAGGCGCGGGCATCCGCTTCGCTCCAGAGTTTCGAGCGGTAATTGAGATCGAAGGCGACCGGCACGCTGGCGGCGTTGGCGGCGCGGATGGCGGTCATCGTTTCCGCCCGCGGCCCTGGTCCGAGGGCGGGAGTGATTCCCGACACATGAAGCGCCCGCGCGTCTTTCAGGATGGCGGGCCAATCGAACGTGCCGGGCGCCATACGGGCAAAGACGCTGCCAGCGCGATCGTAATAGACCGCGGAGGGGCGGGGATCGGTCCCTTCCTCCAGAAAGTAGAGTCCGGCGCGGCCCTCGCTCTCCGGGACGAACTGCACGTGGGAAATATCGACCGCGTTCACCCGCGCCCCGCGGGCGATGGCGCGGCCAAGCGGGGTATCGGGCAGACGCGAAACCCAGGTGGCGGGAATCTCCAGGCACGAGAGGGTGACCGCGCTGTTCAGTTCGGCGCCGCCTACCGTCAGATCAAGCGAGATGGTTCGCTCCAACCGCTCGTTTCCCGGCGGGGTGAGCCGCACCATCGCCTCCCCAAAGGTCACCACCGGTTTCACGTCCGCCACGCTCTCACTCCTGCACGCGTCGATCCGCCCGCCGCACCCCTTGACAACGGACGCCAAATTATCGACAAATCCCCCTACCGATCGTAAAGCGCCGCGACGGAACCGCGGAGAAGGCGCTTCCGGACCGTCCGCCTGGGGACGGCCCCGTAGTCATTCATGGGAGGAACGCCGCGATGGCGCGCGTCATTTTCCAGAATGTCACCAAAATGTACGGTGGCAACCCGATTCCGGCGGTCAACGATTTGAGTATGGAGGCCGAGAACGAGGAATTCCTCGTGCTGGTCGGTCCCTCCGGCTGTGGCAAGAGCACCGCGATGCGCATGGTCGCCGGTCTGGAAGAGATTTCGGGCGGCCAGATCATCATCGGCGACCGGGTGGTCAACGACCTTCCCCCGAAGGACCGTGACGTGGCCATGGTCTTCCAGAGCTACGCGCTCTATCCGCACATGACCGTCTACGACAATCTGGCTTACCCGCTGAAACTGCGCAAGGTGCCCAAGACCGAGCGCGATCAGCGGGTGCGCGAGGCAGCCCGCACGCTCGATATCGAACAGTTTCTCGATCGCAAGCCGAAGGCGCTCTCCGGCGGGCAGCGCCAGCGCGTCGCGCTTGGCCGCGCGATCGTGCGCAACGCCCATGTCTTCCTCATGGACGAGCCGCTCTCCAACCTGGACGCCAAACTCCGCGTGCAGACGCGCGCCGAGTTGATCAAACTGCACGACCGGGTGCGGACGACGACTATCTACGTCACCCACGATCAGGTCGAGGCGATGACCATGGGCGACCGCATCGCCGTCATGAGTCTCGGTCTGCTGCAGCAACTCGATACGCCGCAAAATCTCTACGACCACCCGGCCAACAAGTTCGTCGCCGGATTCATCGGCTCACCGAGCATGAACTTTGTCGACGTTCAACTCGAGGCGAGGGACGGCAAACTCTACGCGACGACGCCCGGTTTCAAACTGCAGGCGCCGGCCAGCAAGGAGAAGGCCCTCGCCAATTACGTCGGCAAGACGGTGACGATGGGCGTGCGGCCGGAGCACCTGGTCGAGGTTGGCAGACTCGCCGGGCTGGTCCCGGGCATGACGATTCCGGTCACGGTCGACATCATCGAGCAACTCGGCAACGAGATGTTCGTCTACCTGTTGAACGGGGGCACCCTGCTGACCGCGCGCATGGCGCCGGATACCCGGGCAGTGCGCGGCGACCGCATCGAGGTCTCGGCGTTGCCGGAGAATCTCCACTTCTTCGATCCCCAGACCGAGGCGTCGATCCGCTAGCCCGGATTATTCATGGCGGCGATGATAGGCGGTCAGATGGTCCCAGAGCGGTTGCCCGGGATGACTGGCCGCGAGGCGCAGGCGGACGTGATCGCGCCACTGGTAGACGCGCCCGCCGATCTTGAGCAGCGGCGCAGCCGCAGGGTGTCCAGTTGGGCGGGACGTGCTGGTCGCTCAGCCAGCGGCGCACGGTATCGAGCAGCCAGAGGTACGCTACCGCGTGCAGCAACGGCGGAATTGGTTGGCCCAGAAACGGTGGCAACTCGCGATCGGCGAAGCAGGCCGGCTTTCAGATCCTTGATGGCGTTCTCGCCATCGCCGCGCTCGACGTACTAATCGTAGAGCGCCTCGGGCGGATCATCCCGCGTGGTGACCACGTAGCGTGTTCGGTCTGGGCAGCGCCTCGGCTTTGACGATCACCCGCCGGGATGGTCCTGTTTCCGGCCTGATAGGTCACCTCGCCAAGGAGGCGGACTTTCTCCGCGCCGGTTGCGTTCGCCGGGCGCTGCGCTTCGGCGGTCCAGGAGCGGCCAGCGCCAAGCCAGGCGGGATTGGCGGTCAGGCCAATGGTGTAGGCAATGCCTTCGCTCTCGCACCAGTCGTAGATCGCCGGCACCGCCCCGCGGTCCATCCGGATTTCGATCGTCACGTCCGGCCAGCGAGCGCGGATGGCGCGGACCACGCGCTTGAGCACGGCCTTGACCCCGGCGCTACCGTGGGTGTTGCCGGGGCGCAAGACCGCGGTGATGGCTGGTGCGTCTCGCCATCGAAGATCAGCAGCGGGTGGAGCATGTGCTGCCGATAATAGCCATGATAGGCGCCTTCCTGCTGGCCATGGGTCGGGTCGTCCGTGCCGTCGATGTCGAGGAGACGATGTGGTGGGCGCCCGTCGCGTTCCCGCTCCCGCAGATACAGCGCCGATCGCCACCGCCGAGCGGTAACACGCCCGCCGATCGACCGCGTTCTCCGGGTCTGGAGAGGGTGGGTTGACTCGCCAAGTCCCGTCCACTCTCGGGCAGGTGGCCACAGACCAGCCCAGCAGCGGATCAGTGCGCAGCGTGTCGGCATCGTTCTGGTCTTCGTACCCGCAGGCGATCTGGAAGACCCGCTGCTCGGACCAGGCTCTCCAGGCTATGGCGCACCGGGACCGCGCCGCCAGTCGGGGATCACCGCGGCGAACGCGGCGCACAGCCCGAGCGCCTGCTCGGCTCGTTCCAGCCACGGCAAGCCGCCATCACTGGTCAGCCGGCCCCCATCGAAGCGGGCCTGCAGCGGCACTGGGGCGGAGCCGGAAAAGCGATAGACGGGTGTGGCAGACTGCGGCATGCGGGCACCTCCTGGCGTGGGCTGGTTTCGTCACCACACCCTTACCAGAGAGGTGCCTCGCTGTCACTCATGAATAATCCGGGCTAGCAAACGCGCGACATCTCGTCAGAGTGCGAGGGGCGGGCCGGAGTTCCGGCCCGCCCCTCGCTTCCTGCACGATTGCAACATGACATCATCGGCGGAGCATCAACTCCGCGCGATTCCCGGTTCTACCCGGTGACCACGCTCGTGATGAAATCGGTGAGTTGCGGCGCGCTGAGCCGGGTGTAGACACCAGGGAAGCGGGGATTCGCGCAACCAGCGCCGAAACTGACCGTGCCAATCTGCGTGAAGCCGTACGCTGGCACCGCCTTCCGCTTGTGTTTCTTGTTCAGGACAGTGTCGGTGCCGATCCGCTCCTTGACGAAAAGCGGACCACCACTATCCCCCTGGCAGGAGTCCTTCCCCTTCGCCGCGGCGCAGATCATCACCGCGGGGTCGAATTCTGCGGGGAACCTGGCGTAGTCGTCGGCACAGGCGGCATCGCTCGTGATCTTCACCGTAGCCGCGCGCAAGTTGGCGACCGGATTCCCCCCGGAGAAGGTCGAGCCCCAGCCAGCGATCGCAACCACCTGACCGGCGTGATTGAACGAGGTATCGCCGGAAGCGACGAGCGGGATCGGCGTAGCGACGCTGCTGGAAACTGGCCGGTCGAGTTCGAGCACCGCTACGTCGTTGGTAAAGGCGTCCGCGTCCCAGTCCGGATGCTGGTGGACGGCAATGACCTTGCGTCGATTGGCTTGACCGGCGTTGAAGACGTCCACCTCGCCGACAGCGACGGAAAACTGATCGGGATCGAACAGTTCGCCGTTGTCATCCTCCACGCAATGGGCGGCCGTGAGCACGAACGACGGGGCGATGAGACTGCCGCCACACTCATAGGCTCCTCTGGCGCCGACCTTGATCAGAATGAAGGCTATGAAGGGATATTGGCCGTTTGCCGCCTTGGAGCCGCCGACGATTTCGGCGTGGACAGCGCGCTCGTGCCGCGGCTTGGCGACCGTGGCTGGCGAGAGCGACCCGGCCAACGTCGCGATCGCGACCAGCAGGGCCACGACCACCGAGACGGCCCACCGCCGGGTGCTGCCACGGGTACGCCCAACACTACGCATCGAGAACATCCTTCCCCATCGGTGGCATCGTGTCGATCACGATTTCCGGACAAACCCGCCAAGCATACTCGCATTGACGATAACGCTGCCGATTCACGTCGACGCATTCCCTGCTCATTGCCACGTCATCGCGCCGAAGAGAGAGACGCCTGCCATGTTTCGATTGTTCCCGGCGGGTTTACGCGCCGGTGGGATGCCAGCGAAAGAGCGGCTCCAGGTCGGCGCCGCGGATGGTGCCCTGTGTGTGATAGGTGAGTCCCCAGGAGTCGATGATGGAGAGATCGGGGAAGACGCACATCTGGATGACGTCCTTGGCATCTGACCCATTGACCCAGCCACCATCCGGGGCCAGTTCGCCACCGATCTCCGAGCCGCCGAGGGCGGCGCAGTAGACCGACGCCGGATTGGCGGAGCCACCGCTCTCCGGCAGAGCCGGTTTGGTCAGGTAGGCGGCGGCGGCCATCGAGGGCTGTTGCGAGGCCAGGGTGGTCAACCGGATGCTGATCCGGGAATCGACGGGGTCGGCGCCAGCGCCGCCGGTGAACTCGCAGAAGCGGATCTTCATGCCCAGTGCAATTGGGGTCTCGCTCGAGACGCGTTGCGCCGGGTAGCGGTCGACGACGGTCCCGCCGTGGCTGGCGCACCATTCGGCCATGGCGGGTTCGTCCTGCGCCAATGCCGCTGGAACGGTCTCGCCCAGCAAGGTAAGCGCTACCAGCAGCGCGACCATCGATCTGAACATCACTCGCTCCTTTCGTCCCACAACCTGGTGTCCTCTGATGTCAGGCAAGAGCCACGAACAGTATGCCGCGCTTGCAGGCGCACAGGCCGATCGCACGTCAGGGAAGCCTACGGGGCAGCAGTCGAATGGCGACCCATCCGGTGTGACCGTATGGCACGTATCTTGAATACGGTCAACGTTGTCGCCCCATTGACCCCGTGAGCGAGGACCACCCGTGATGTTCTTCCGTGCGAAGCCCTGGAGATCACGAGCGTCGTTCAGCAGTGCCCGCCGCCGAGGCCGGTACGACCTCCCACAACCCGCGGTCACTCCCGATCGAGCAAGAATGGATCGCACCGATTCACCCGCCGCGCCCGAGATCAGGATGGACGCCATCGGCATAGTTCATGCGATCGAAGTCCCCCTCGCGGCAGGTTTGCCAGCCGGGAGGGTCGATGAGATCGGGCTTCTCGCATTCGGTCAAGCGACGTCTGGCGCCGTCCGGAGCCAGAGGTCGCCAGAGCGACGGCCGTCCCCTGGAGACAGTCGCAATTCCGCATAACCAGAAACGACAGTGAGTATGTTGTTGGCAACGAACCTACCCACACCGCCAACCGCGGTGATGGGATCGGTCGACCCCGGCCCCGCGCCGGTTTCAGCCGATCACCTCCCGGCAGAACTCGATCCGGTCGCCGTGGCGCGGGCGGCCGGTCTCCGTTACACCATGCCGGGCCGGCCGGGGATCTCCCGCCGCCGCGCCGGGCGAGGATGGACCTACCGCGATGCCCATGGTGAGACGATTCGCGATTCGGCCATCCTGGAGCGGATCCGCTCCCTCGCCATTCCGCCCGCGTGGACCGATGTCTGGATCAATCCTCAGGCCCGCGGCCACATCCAGGCGACCGGCCGGGACGCGCGTGGCCGCAAGCAGTATCTCTACCACCCTCGCTGGCGACAGGCACGCGACGAAACCAAATTCGAGCGCATGATCGCCTTCGCCGAGGCGCTGCCCGCCTTGCGACAGCAGGTTGCCGCCGATCTGGCCCGGCCGGGATTGGCGTGGGAGAAGACGCTCGCCACCGTGGTCCGCCTGCTGGAGGAGTCGCTGATCCGGATCGGCAACGCCGAATACGCGCAGGCCAACGGCTCCTACGGGCTGACGACTCTGCGGCCGGATCATGTCGATGTTTCCGGCTCCAGAGTGCGCTTCACCTTTCGCGGCAAGAGCGGAAAGGATCACCAGATCGAGGTGCGCGACAAACGGGTGGCCCGGGTGCTGAAGCGGATGCAGGACCTCCCCGGCCAGACCCTCTTTCAGTACCTCGATGACGACGGTCAACCGCAAACCATCGATTCCGACGATGTCAATGCCTACTTGCGGGCGATAGCGGGCGAATCATTTACCGCCAAGGACTTCCGCACCTGGGCCGGCACGGTCCTCGCAGCACGCCATCTCCGCGACCTCGGTCCCGCCGAAACCAAGACCGCCAGGAACGCGAACATCATCGCCGCTGTCGATGCCGTCGCGGCGCGGCTAGGCAACACCCGAGCCGTCTGTCGGTCTTCCTATATCCATCCCGCGGTGCTCGCTGGATACGAATCGGGCGACCTCTGCTCCTTTACCGGCGAGACCACAGAAACGGGCGGCCTCGAGCCGGACGAACAGTGGCTGGTGGCATTTTTGAGCGAGATCGCATCCCGCGAATCGCCCTCCCCGCCCGGACGTTGATCGCCACGACGCAGTTCACGCGGGCTGGGCGCAGCGTGCCATTCCCGCGGTACGTACCGCGCTTTCACCGGATTACAGTGAGGCACCGGGTGTCGTAGACTGCGCGCCATCATTCCCGCGCGATGCGCAAGGAGAGACCCCATGTTCCGGTGGCTCGTGCTTGGTCTCCTCGCCTGTTTGGTGGCGGTCGTCGCCGTCCCTCTTGGCTCAGCAGGCCAGGAGGCGACCCCGTCTGCAACCTCGGCTACATCCGAAATCACCCGCGAACCGTTGACGAGCGAGGCCGCCAGCCGGCTGCAGGGCATGGCCGGTCCGCTCCACATCGAGCGCATCCGCATACCTGGTGGCGGTGAATGGCAGGTGGGAGCCGGTGACGCCGCGCTGGCGGTGGTCGTCGTCGAGACCGGCGCGGTCGGTGGTGTGAGCCCGGCCCCGGTCACCATCCAGCGCACGGGAGATAGCGACCATCCCACCTGGGCCGAGCCGATTGCCGCGGCCACCGAGTTCGGACTGAACGCCGGGGACGCGTTGGTCAGCCAGGCTCCATCGGGCATGGTATTCCGCAACCCCGGCGCTGACCCGGTCACCCTGATCAGCATCGGAATCGGTGCCAGTGCCAGCGAAGGCGGCGTTGCCTCCGTTGAGCCGGCCAACCAAGGCTCCGGTCTGGTCATGGCGCTCGCCCTGGTAGTTCCCCCGCCATGTCCGCCGGGGACCGAACCGGGGAATCCGTCACTGGCTTCCACGCCCGGCGCTGGCGGTGGCGGCGGCGGTTCCGGCGGCGTTGCCGTCGCCTTCGCGGCGGCTCCCTCTTGCATCGATGCCGGCGCTACGCCGGTACCGTAGATAGACGCTTACCTCAGGGCCAACCGGCTTGGGTGCGTGACTGCCGGCATGCCCGGTCGACCTGGATGAGCAGCCTGCCCCACATGTCATTCAACTCGCTCCTGCGCCGGTATCGGCTCGCCGCGGGTCTGACCCAGGAAGAACTGGCCGAGCGTGCCGGGGTGAGCGCCCGCGGTGTGCAAGACCTGGAGCGGGGTATTCGCCAGGCGCCACGGCTGGAGACGGTACGCCTGCTGGCAGATGCGCTCGCACTCCCGGCCGATGCCCGCGCGGCTCTCATCGCCGCGGCACGGCCGGGTGTGGCTTCCACGCCGATATCCACTCCTTCGCCCATCATCAGCGTTCTCCGGCTACCGACGCCGCCAACGTCGCTGCTCGGCCGCGAGTCCGAGGTCGCGAGAATCTGCGCGTTGCTCCGCGACCCCGAGTGCAGCAACCACGTGCGATTGGTGACGCTGACCGGACCGGGCGGTGTCGGCAAGACCCGGTTGGCGCTGGCGGTTGCCTCGGAACTGGCGGGTGACCCAGCATCCAGGGCCGCCTGGATCGATCTCGGCGCAGTTCAGGACGCCAGCGTCGTTGCCGCGGCGATCGGCCGGGGCATCGGCATGACCGCAGACGCCGATCGCGAGCTGTTGCTGCGCACCCTCGCCGACCAGACCCTGCTGCTCGTGTTGGACAACTGCGAGCATCTGCTGTCGGCGATGCCCCTCGTAGCGGATCTTCTGGCGGCCTGTCCCGGCCTGTCGGTCCTGGCGACGAGCCGGACCCGTCTGCGCCTGCGCGGTGAACGCGAGGTCGTGGTAGAGCCGCTGTCGTTACCAGCGGCGTCCTCGCCGGTGGCGCCTTCGCTTTCCGCATTGGCCGCGACGCCGGCGATGCGTCTCTTTATCGAACGGGCCGCGGAGGTCCAGCCGGGATTTACCCTGACCGAATCGAACGTGGCGGAAATCGAGGGCATCTGTCGCCGGCTCGAGGGCCTACCGCTGGCACTGGAGCTCGCTGCAGCGCGCGCGAAATTCCTCTCCCCGGCTGCGCTGCTCGCTCGCCTCGAGCACCGGCTGCCGATCCTCTCCGGCGGCGCCCGCGATCTTCCCCCGCGCCAGCAGACGATGCAGGATACGATCGCGTGGAGTCACGATTTGATGTCGGCCGATGAGCAGGCGCTCTTCCGGCGACTAGCCGTGTTCGTCGGCGGCTTCACACTGGATGCCGTCCCTCCGGTGTCTCCGGCTGCCGCCGCACTCGATCTCCTCGCCGCGCTGATCGATCAGAGCGTTGTCCGCGCGGTGCCCGCCACAGCGGGGGAGACCCGCTTCACGATGCTGGAGACGGTGCGGGAATACGCGGCGAAGCGATTGGCGACGAGCGGCGAGGAAGCGGAAGTTCGCCGTGCCCATGCGACGTTCTTTGTCGATCTTGCCGAGCGCGCGCGCCCTGAACTGCGGGGTCCGGACCAGGAACAGTGGTTGGAGCGGCTCGAGGCCGATCATGACAACCTGCGGACCGCGCTGAACTGGACGCTCGCGTATGATGCTCGGCTAGGGCTGCGGCTGGCGGCGGCGCTCGGTCTGTTCTGGCGAATGCACGGCCACCCCCGCGAAGGTCTCTCCTGGTTGGCGCGGGCGCTCGCACTCGACAGCGAGGAGATTACTTCCGGGCGCGCCATCGCGCAGGAAGAGGCGGGGCGCCTCGCCCACGACCTGGACGACCCGAACCAGGCGGAACGGTTCTACGCGGCGGCCCTTGCCAGCTGGTGCACCCTGAAGGATCGCTCCGGGGAAGCGCGGCTGCTCGATGATCTCGGCAACATCGCCCACGACCGGGGCGATTTCATCCGCGCCGTGACCCTCCACCAGGACGCGCTGTCGCTGGCGCGTGAAGCCGGCGATCTCCGCGCCGCGGGCCGGGCGCTCAACAATCTGGGTATGACCGCGCTCTACCAGGGCCAGGACAATGACGCTCTTCGCCACTATGCGGCGGCACTGGCGATCATGCAGGACCTGGGAGACGCCTTCGCCATCAACGTCATCCGGAACAACCTCGGCATCGTGCAGATTCGCCGCGAAGAGTGGGAAACGGCCGCGGCGACGTTCGAGGCCTGTCTGAAGGGATGTCGCGATCTCGGCGACCAGCGGGGAATCGGCAGCGCTCTCGTCAATCTGGCGGTCATTCGCCACCAACAGGGCGATGCGAGCCTGGCGGAGGCGCTTTACGAGCGGGCGCGACACATGTTCGTGGAACTGGGCGACGATCGCGCCGAGGCCGCGGCCCTGGAAGGCCTCGCCCTCATTGCTCTGGTCCGAGGCGATACATCGCGCGCCGCTGACCTGCTCGGCGCGAGTCTCGCCCTCGCGCACCGGATCGATGACAAACTGAAGATCGCGGAAGGTCTGGAATCGCTGGCCGCGGTCGCGTGCGCGCACGGTGTCATGGAGCGAGCGGCACGATTGGTCGGCGCGGCGTCCACCATTCGCACCACCATCGCCGCCCCCATCGCTGCGCACCGCCGCGCCGATCACGAGCAGACCGTGACCAACATCCGCACGGCGCTCGGTGAGGACCGCTTCGCCGCTGCCGAGGCCTTTGGCGCCTCCCTAACTTTGGACGCGGCGGTTGATGACGCCTCGGCCATTGCGGCGGCAATGGCCGAGGCGGCGATTTGAGCGGCAAGGCGCCACCACGCTATGCGTGGTGACGCCGTAACCGAGTCGTCACGAGGGGGAAACCACGATATCGTACACGCGGCGGCCATGTTCAGTCGCAGCAGTAGATGCCTTCAGAGTCATCGTTGCAACATGTCCGGCAACATCGCCAGCCACAGTCATGCATCCCATCTTCACATTGGCAGATGCCTCCCGAACATTCAAATCCCTGTACGAATCGGCACCTCTTGCCGCATTCGCCACAATTGGTCGAATCGTGGTCGATATCTACGCATCGACCGTTGCAGCAGGTGTCTTTTTCATCCTTGCAGCGGATCCCGCATGCGCCGCAAGAATTCGGATCGCTGGTGAGATCGACGCAGGTGCCATTGCAGCAGGTCAAGGTCTCATCGGTACAGCGGGTGCCACAGCCGCCGCAATTCAGCGGATCATGCCGCGTATCGATGCATGTGCCATGGCAACACTCGGATCCATCCGGACAGGCTCGACCACACGCGCCACAGTTTTTCGGATCGTCCGCGAGCGCCGGTTCGATCATCGATTTGCAATACGGACCGCAGCCGGCTTCGGCTGGCTTTTCACATAGTTTGCTGGCGATCAGCGCCGCCAGGGGGTTGGGCGAGCGCGAGAGCACGAGAAGGCCGCACTCGATCGAGCCCAACGCCTTGCAGACCATCGGGCACTCGAAGCACAACTCGTCGGCCTGGCCGCTGTAGGGATTGTGATCGGCCGATCGCGCATGAGCGATGTCCGCGCGCCGCGCCCGACGCCCGCCGTCCCCAAGGTCGTCCAATGACGTGGCAACCACGCCGCCGCCGCTATCGACCGTGAGCACCGCAACCGGTTCGCCCTTGTCCTGGACGAGCGCATACGGCTGCTCGTCACCAGGGGCACCCGATCCGTACCGCACCAGCGCCTCCTGTCCATCGCGGCGCCTGACAAAGCGCAGCCCGATCACTCGCTCACTGATCGCACCATCTTCGAACACCACAACATACTCGGGCATCGGTCGCGCACCGCCAGCAGGGGTGAAACCGGCATGTCGCAAGTGTGCCGATAGCGTGCGGACTTTTTCATTGGTGATCGCGTCATTGCAAACGACTTGCGCCGTGCCATCGGGCTGGCACGATTGCACCGTGGCCTCCACTTCGTCGAGATCGACCGCGATGGTGTGGCAACTGGTTGCGGTACAGTCAAAGCCGGCAGCCGGCGGAGGATGGGGCTTGTC
>JAXLWU010000041.1:0-41010 GCA_046328335.1 Thermomicrobiales bacterium | reverse complement strand
CTGTGTCGAAACCGAACGAACATGCCGGTCGATAGCCGCGGCGACGTGCACAAAACATCCGGAGTAGCCCACCGCACGTCGCCGCGGCACGACTGGATTTCGATCACCCAGGGATACAGCCGGAGCCGTTGCACCCGTGGCGGCAGCATTTGCCGTTGCACCCGACGCCACCCTGGTAGCCGCTGGCACACCGGCAACCGGTCGTGCCGCAGCACACGCCCTCGAAGTCGCCATCATTTCCCAGACACCGCGTTGCATCGACTGGGCAGTACCCCTCGCCACACTTTCGGCCGCAGATGTCGGTCGCTTCGCAAACGCGAACGCCGTCGCGGCAGACGGTGGCCTCACAGGGATCGCAGATCGGGGTCGGGACATCGGAGCAACATTCGTTTGGGGCAATGCATGTGCCGTCGCTGCACCGTTTTTCACCTGGGCAACAGGCATCCCGGTCGATGCATGTCCCATCATTGCAGCGCTTCTCGGTGAAGCAGCACGCGGAGCTGGCCACGCACGTTCCATCTGGGCATTGCCGTTCCCCATCAGCGCAACACGTGTCCTGTCCCTCCGGACATCGTCGCTGACAACGTCCCCCCTCACACGCGCCGTCCTGGCAACGGTGGCCGCAGCCACCGCAGTTCCCGGGGTCGCGGTATTGATCGACGCACAGGCCGGAGCAGCACAGCTGCTGACCATCACAGGTGTGCCCACATGCCCCACAGTTTTGGGGGTCATCCTCCAGCGCCGGGGCGATCATCGACTGGCAGTAGGGACCGCACCCCGCCTCCGCCGGCTTGCTGCAAAGGGGACCCAGGATGGCGGCGGCAGCCGCGTTTCCCCGCGAGAGCAGCAGGACGAGCAATGAGCATTCCATCGAGCCGAGCGTCTTGCAGACGACAGGGCACTGCTGGCAGAGGTCCTTGGCCTGACCGTCGTACGGGTTGTCCGGATTGGCTGCCGCCCGCACCCCACGCCGACCGGAGGTGCGCCCCGAGGTGGCCTTGTTCTCGCCCGCGCCGGGCAATTCCGCGACGGAAGTTGTTGTCACCGACCGGTGCGCACCGACGGCGAGGAGGGTGGCGGGGATGTCGTCGCGCTGGACGAAGGCATAGGTCGAAGATTGCGTTCCGCTTGGGGCGCGCCCGTAGCGCAGCAGCACGGTCTCCCCGCGCTTCCGGTGGTGGAAGCGGAAGACGAGCACGTCTTCGCGCGGCGTGCCGTCCTGTTGCACGCGATAGAGGTCGAGCGCCGAGCGCGACTGGTCGTCCAGGGCGAAACCGCTGTCGTGCAGGTGGTTCGCCAGGGCGCGGAAATTCGCGCTCTTGGCGGCGCTCGCACACAGGTCCTTGGCGTCGTCGCCAGCCTCACACGCCGCGAACTCGATCGCCCCGGTCGCACGGTCCTCCGCCACCAGCTTGCAGCGGGCTGCGGGTGGGCAGACGAATCCCGCGATCGGCGGCGTGGCTGGCCGGTGGTTGTGCTTTTTGGACGTGCGCGCGGCCGGCCTGGGGTGTGCGGCGTGCGCCGGAGACGCGGTGGGGCCGGGCCGATGGCGGTGGGAATGCGTCGGTGCCGGGTGGTGCGTTTCCGCGGCGCGGGCGGCATCGCTCAGACCAAGGCGACGGGTTACTGCGCCAACAGCCCCTCCCACCAAGAGCCGCATCAGGGTGCGGCGCGTCCCTGACGCGCTATCCAGCGCGCGCGTCAGCGCATCAAATGTGTCGTGATCCATCACCGCGGTCTCCTTCATCGATCGGACCACCCTTCGTGGCATACGGCTATCCTGCGCCACACCACGCCGCCACACCACACACAACGGACGCAGTTCAGGCACATCATGACGCCGCGCCGTGTCGCTACGCGCCGATGTGACGGCTACACTTGCGCCAGGGACGTCCCACTCCGCCATGGCTGACGGATCGGACGGAAAATCATGACGACGCCTGCAACCACGAGCTTCGCCGCGCTCCTGCGCCAGCATCGCCTTGCCGCCGGGCTTACCCAGGAGGAGCTGGCGGAACGAGCGGGGCTGAGCACGCGGGGCTTGCAGGATCTGGAGCGCGGCATCCGCCAGTCGCCTCGGCTGGAGAGCATCCGCCTCCTGGCCGATGCCCTTGACCTCCCGGCGGCGGCCCGAACGGCCCTGATCGCCGCGGCGCGTCCGGCTGCGCCTGGGATCGGGGAGGTTCCCGCCACCCGGTCACTCGTGCCCATCCCCCCGACGGTCCTGATCGGTCGTGAGGCCGAGGTGGCCGTGGTGTGTGATCTGCTGCAACGCCCAGGGGTACGTCTGTTGACGTTGACGGGTCCGGGTGGAGTGGGCAAGACCCGCCTGGCCTTGGCGATCGCCGCCGAGCTGGCGCCGAGGTTTGACAGCGGGGCGGTTTGGGTGGATTTTGCTCCGCTGCGTGACCCCGGGCTCGTTCCCGGCGCGATAGCACGGGTGCTGGGTGTGCGCGAACCCGCGGCGCAGTCGCCAGAGACGGTGCTGACCGCAGCGCTCGCCGCGCGTGACCTGCTACTCGTGCTGGACAACTGCGAACACGTGCTCGCCGCGATGCCGCTGGTCAGCGTACTGCTGGGCGGATGCTCTGGCCTGACAGTGCTCGCGACCAGCCGAGCCCGGCTGCGCCTGCGGGGCGAGCGGGAGCTCGCGGTGGGGCCGTTGGCGGTGCCAACGGACAGCGCAAACGCCGCCCCGCCCTTGGCGGGGTTAGCTGGAGTGCCAGCGATCCGGCTGTTTGTCGAGCGGGCGCAGGAGGTGGCGCCAGGGTTCGCGCTCACGGCGGAGACCGCGGCGCCGGTTGCGGCCATCTGCCGGCAGTTGGAGGGACTGCCGCTGGCCCTGGAGCTGGCGGCGGCGCGGGTCAAGATCCTCGCACCGGAGGCGTTGCTGGCGCGGCTGGAGCAACGACTGCCGGTGCTCACCGGTGGGGCGCGCGACCTCCCCCGGCGCCAGCAGACGATGCGCCAGGCGATCGCCTGGAGTTACGACCTCCTCACGCCAGACGAGCAATCGCTCTTCCGCCGCCTCGCCGTCTTCGCCGGCGGCTGCACGCTGGCGGCGGTCGAGGACATTGCGGACAGCGCTGACGGACCGGGAGGTGGGGCACTCCCCGCCCGATTGCCTGCTTCACCTGGACGGAGCGATGACCCCGTTCCTTCGTCAGTCTTCGACCGTTTAACCGCCCTCATTGATCAGAGTCTGCTGCGAGCGGGCATCGGTGCGGGCGGCGAGCCGCGGTTTGTCATGCTGGCGGTGATCCGGGAATTCGGGCGTGAGCGTCTCGAGTCAAGCGGCGAGGCAACGGCGATCGGCGCGCGCCACGCCGCCTACTTCCTCGCCTTGGCGGAGCGGGCCGAGCGAGAGTTGACCGCACCGACGCAGGCCGCATGGCTCGACCGGCTCGACCGCGAGATCGACAACCTGCGCGCCGCCTTAGGCACGAGTGTCGAGCGCGATGATGCAGAGACCGCGTTTCGGCTCGCTGCCGCGCTTTCGCCCTTCTGGCGGATTCGCGGTCATGTACGAGACGGACGGGCGTGGCTCGAGCAGGTGCTGGCACTTCCCAGTGCCACTGCTGTCCGCTCCTCGCATCGGGCGCGGGTGCTGGCCGGGCTGGGCACTCTGCTCACCATCCTGGGCGAGTACGAGGCGGCCCAGGCTAGGCTCGAGGAGAGTCTCGCCCAGCAGCGGGGTGGTCACGACCGCCGCGCTCAGGCTGCCATCCTGCAGAACCTGGGTCTGGTAGCGCAACACCAGAAGGCCTACGATCGCTCGGTGGGACTCTACGAGCAGAGCCTGACGCTGGCCCGCGAGTCCGGCGACGACCAGGCCATCGTCGTCGCGCTCAATGGCCTGGCGCTTGCTGCGCAGGCGCGGGGCGCACTTGCGCAGGCGACCCGTCTCTATGAGGAGAGTCTGGCGGTCGCTCGTCGCGTTGGCGCGCCGCGATCCCTCGCGATCACGATCGGCAACCTCGGCAACCTGGCCGCCGACCAGGGCAACGCGGATCGGGCCGCTGCCCTCTATCAGGAGAGTCTCACCCTGTATCGCGAGATTGGGGACCAACGAGGTACGGCCATCTGCCTCTACAGCCTTGGGCATCAGGCCGTGGTGCACGACGAGGCTCGGGCTCACGCATTCCTGGCCGAAGCGCTCCAAGTCTTCGTCGATCTCGGTGATGCGAGCGCGGTGGCAGAAACCCTGGACGTGCTCGCGCGCGTTCATGCCGAGCACGGCTCGACCATGACCGCCGCTCGTCTGCTCGCGGCTGCCGCGTCACTACGGGCGCGAACGGGCATTCCCGCGCCGATCGACGCCCACTATCGGGCGGATGTTGACCGGGCCGTGGCGCTCGTGGATGCCGGGCTGACGCGGGACCAGATCGACCGCGTCCGGATCGACGTCAATCACGAGTCGCTCGCCCACGTGGTCGCCGCGGCGATGACCGCCCCTCAGCCTCGGGAGTTTGGTGCGCCGGCCATTCACACCGCGAAGGAGGCCCGTCCAGCTGGCCATTGAGCGCCTATGAAGATTCCAGTTGCCTTGGCTCCCGGCACGAGGACCTTCCCGTGAGGAACACGCCGGAAGCCTTGGCGAGCCCAGGGGGGCAACGGCTGGCTCCCTGCCATTGCCGCAGGCTGACTGTGTCAGCAAGCCACCGCGGGGACGCGACCACCAAGCAGCCTTCCCCGTCTGCCGCTGGATCGTGTCGGTAGCCAGTACCCAGACGCCCTGTTGAGACCATGGACGCCGACACAAGGGTGCCGCAACCGCCACGACTCCGCGTGGTGCCCCGTGGCGAGCCGGTCGGTAGTTCGACGCTTGTGGATTTCAGGTCCCAGGTGTAGTGTCCTTCCGAGGGACCTCACCGAGACGTGGGTTTCATCCATGCGCCGGCGTCAGGGGATGCTAAAGGCGCCCATCAAAACCGGGTCAGGCATGGTAGACATGGCCCATGGCCAAACTGCTGGTCAGCGACGAAATGGGGGCCGTCGTCGCCCCGCTGCTGCCGCCCGAGCCGCCCTAGCCCCAGGGCGGTCGACCGAGGTCATGAGCGAAGCCCTGACCATGTTGCGTGCCGGACCGCGCGTGTTTGACCGGCATCGTCTTCGTGCTCACGAGTGGCATCCCGTGGGAGCTGCTCCCCCAGAAGATGGGGTGCGGGTCGGGCATGACCTGTTAGCGTCGCCTCCGTGATTGGCACGTCTCCGGTGTCTGGGACGCGTTGCATCGGGTACTGCTCGACCGCCTCGGCGCGGCGGGCCAGATCGACTGGTCGCGGTCAGCCTGGACTGCGCCAGCAACCCGGCCACAAGGGGGGGGGTATCTGGTCGGACCGAACCCCACCGATCGCGGTAAACCGGGCACCAAACGGCACATTCTGACTGAACGCGGCGGGCTCCCCTTGGCAACACTGCAGACTGGGGCCAACCGTCACGAGTCGGTGGTCTTCGAGCCAATCTTCGATGGGGTGCCCTCCATCAAGCAGCCCAACGGACACCGGCGCAAGCGCCCCGACAGGGTCCATGCCGACAAGGCCTATGACCTCCCGCGTTGCCGCCGGGAGCTGACCCAGCGCCACGTCCGCGTGCGCATCGCGCGCAAAGGGATCGACTCGAGCACGGGTCTGGGGCGGCATCGCTGGGTCGTCGAACGGACCCTCTCCTGGCTCAGCCAATACCGACGACTGACCATCCGCTACGAGCGGCGCGCCGACATCCACGACGCCTTCCTCACCCTGACCTGTGCACTCATCTGCTTCAAGTCCCTACCATGATCGGTCTTGATAGAAGATCTCAGCCAGAATCCGCGTTGGACGGCTGATCACCAAACAGGGGCGAGATCAGCACCCGGTCAACGCGGCGCCCGTCCATGTCCACCACTTCGAAGCGCAGGCCGCCCCAGTCGGTGAAATCGCCGACCGCGGGGATACGCTCCAGACGGTTCATGATGAACCCGCCGAGGGTTTCGAAGTCGCCTGTTTCCTCGCCCGGAAGTTCATCCAGATCGAGAACGTCGCGTACTTCGTGAATCGGAAGTGCCCCATCGAGGGACCAGGATCCGTCGGCCCGCTGGACCCACTCTTCGCTCCCTGGTTCCACTGGCGCCAGATCACCGGTGATGCCTTCCAACAAATCGTGCAGCGTCAGGAGTCCCTGCACCCCGCCAAACTCGTCGACAACCATGGAGACGTTGACGGAGCGTTCCCGGAACCGCGCCAGCACTTCCAGCGCGGGGAGTGTTTCCGGCACGATGAGCGAAGGCTCCGCCATGGCGCGCAGATCGACCGGTTCGCCGTTGATGGAGGCGGTCCACAGTTTCTTGACGGGGACCAGGCCGATGAGGCGATCGAGTTCGCCCTCATACACCGGGAAGACCTGATGCGGCGCCTCGGCCATCTTGCGCAGGTTTTCCTCCAGGGGATCCTCGACATCGAGCGCGACCAGCCGGTACCGCGGCGTCATCAACTCGCGCGCTTCCCGCTCGCCCAGGTCGAATACGCCTTCGACCATCTCATGCTCGGCCGGGGCAAACACGCCCGCCGCCGCTCCCTCCTGGAGCAGAATCTCGATCTCTTCCTCGGTGACCGGAGGGTCCTCGGCGTGACGCACGCCGAGCACACGCATCACAAACTCGGATGAAACGCCGAGGAACCAGACGATCGGCGCGGCGACGCGGGAGAGCGCGAGCATCGGTGGCGCGACAATCGTCGCGATCCGCTCCGGATTCTGCAACGCCAGTCGCTTCGGGACCAGTTCGCCGATCAGCAATGACAAATAGGTGATGAGGCCGACGACGAGGAAAACCGAGAGTTGCGCGCTGAATGGCGCGAGCGATGGAACGCCATCCAGATAGGTCTCGACGCTGTCGCTGAGCGCCGCGCCACCGAAGAAGCCGGTGACGATGCCGATCAGGGTAATGCCGATCTGGACCGTCGCCAGGAAGCGGTTGGGATGCTCGGAGAGTTGCAAGGCCGCCGCCGCGCGTCCGTTCCCCTCGTCCGCCCATTGCTGGAGCCGCGTCTTGCGCGATGACGCGATCGCCAACTCGGACATCGCGAACACGCCATTGAGGAGGATGAGAACCGCCAGCAGGAGGAGATCGGTCGCCATGTCAACCGTCCTGCCGGATGAAGCGGGTGAACCGAGCGCGCCAGACGATCTGTCTGGCGCGCCGGCGTCTCGGGACGATCACTTTCGACTCACTAGGCTTTGGACAATTCGACCGGGGTCCGGGCGAACATCCGCGCCACAATGATGCCGGCCTCGTACAGGATCAGCAGCGGCACGGCGACGACGGCCATGTTGATGGGATCGGTCGAAGGAGTAATCACGGCGGAGACGATAAGCAGAATGAGCACCGCGTACTTGCGGAACGCACGCAGCTTCTGCGGACTGGCAACGCCGAGTTTCGCGAGGATGAACATGACGACCGGGAGTTGGAATGCCAGACCCAATCCAACCATCAACGTCAGATAGAAGTTGATGACCTGCATGCCTTCAGGCGACCACTCGTAGAGATCGGCCATGAATGTCGACAGGAAGAAGAGCGCGCGCGGAGCGGCGAAGAAAAACGCATACGCCACGCCGAGCAAGAACAGCCCGAGCACGAACGGGATCGACATGTATAAGAGCCGCTTTTCCTTGTTGGTCAGACCGGGCACAAGGAACCCGATGATCTGCCAAAGGAGAACCGGCAACGCAATGCCGATTGCGATGTAGAGCGCGATCTTGAAGTAGATCGTGATCGGATCGGTCGGACTGACGACGTCAAATCCGGTCTGCTGGGCGTTGGCCTCGACCAGGAGGCGTCGCAGCAGCGGCCCGGCCAGGGCGATACCCGCGATGAAGGCGATGCCGACCGCCAGCACGCTCTTGATGATCCGGTCCCGCAACTCTTCCATGTGCTCGAGAAGCGTCATCTCCTCGAACACATCGGGCGCGGCAGAATCCGGCAGTTTCGGCAGCCGCTTTGGGATGCTCGTCGGCAACTTGGCCGGAAGCTTCGGTTTCAATGACGGCGGCTTGAGTGCGCGTGCCATGTCAAGCGTTCTCCTGATCGGTGCGTGCCGGCGCCGGCAGCAGTTGTCCGGCCGGGCGTGTCCCTGTGTTGGACCCGCCGCACCGGCTTCGAAATGCGGCTACCTGCTTCCCACCGTGGATCGCACGCTACCCGCCATGCTCGTTGATGTACTGCACCGCGTCGGCCACGGTGCGAATGTTGCCTGCATCCTCATCGTTGATTTCGACACCAAATTCCTGTTCCATCGCCATGATGACTTCCACCAGATCGAGCGAATCGGCGTTGAGATCGTTGATGAAATCGGACTCCATGGTGACGGTCGACGCATCGACCCCCAGGTTGTCGGAAACGATCGTGCGAAGCCGCTCAAACGTATCAGCCACCGTTATCCCTCCCCATCTCCTGGTGCCGCCACCTTCTTCGTGGCGTTACGGGAACCCTTCCCCAGGCCCCCCGCCGCCGCGTACACAAAGGCGCTGAGAACAAAATCCGCGTCGAGACGCGCCTTCGCTGTAGGCATCCGACCCGCGCGATGATACACCGTACCCCATTCCTGAACCACGCGCAGCCTCGCCGCGGGGCCCGGATCGGTCGCTGTCTCACGAGGAAGAACGTTCAGCCGTCTCTTCTTTGTTCCAGCCGGACCGGGGATGCTGATCGGCCACCGTCCGCAACACACCATTGATGAACCGTCCCGAATGCTCGCCCCCGAATCGCTTGGCCAACTCGACCGCCTCGTTGATGACGACCTTCGGCGGTACTTCGGGCTCGTGCAGTAATTCGTAACTGGCGAGACGCAAGACGTTCCGTTCGATCGCGGCCTGTTCACTCAGACTCCGCGCCGGCGCCGCGGCGGCCAGCACCGGATCCAGTTCGTCCTGATGCTCGAGTGCGCCGGTGACCAACGCCCGCACGTGCCGTTCCACGCCATCGGGCACCGGTTCATGCTCCAGCATCGCCCTGGCGATCGCGTCGTCGGGATCGTGATTGGTCAGGTCGACTTCATACAACACTTGCAACGCCAGCATCCGCCCGAGATGACGGCGCGCCGCGGCATCGCTCGGTCCGGATGTTTCGTCACGCCGTTTCGGCCCTGACTGCTGATCTTTGTCGTCGTCGACCACCGTGTTCCCTCACCAGAACGTGACCATCGGTACCGCCGCCCGCGAATCGGTCGCGCGTTGGCGAAAAAGACATGCGTTCCGCCGGTGCGAACGTCTCCCATCATTCGTCATTGGGCGTCGATCTCGCGGTGGCTATGCCCCGCCTGTGCTTCGCGATGCAAGGACCAGGCGATCGCCGTGCCGCGCGATAAATCCCGTATCGAACGATGCCGCGCGAAACTCGTCATCCGCGACAATACTTCGCAATAACGATACCGTCTGTGGCACTCCGGTGATCACCGTCTCCGTCAGCGCCCGTTCCATCCGCGCCGCGGCCTCGTCGCGGTCCTTGCCCCAGGCAATGACCTTACCCAACAGCGAATCGTAGAAAGGCGGGACGGTGTAGCCCGCGTACAGGTGAGAATCGACTCGCACGCCGGGCCCCCCTGGCGCCACATACGTTTCGACGGTGCCGACGCTTGGCGCGAAGTCGAGCGCGGGATTCTCGGCGGTGATCCGGCATTCGATCGCGTGTCCCTGTGGCGCGCAGTCGCGCTGGGTGATCGAGAGCCGCTGTCCTGCCGCGATGCGAATCTGCCAGGCCACCAGATCGATCCCGGTCGTCATCTCGGTCACCGGGTGCTCGACCTGGATGCGGGTATTCATCTCCATGAAGTAGGCGTTGCCGTGCGTGTCGACCAGGAACTCCAGTGTGCCGGCGTTGGTGTATCCCGCGGCCTTCGCGCCCTTGACCGCCGCCTTGAGCAGGGCCTCGCGCGTCTTTCCCGGCAAGTTCGGCGCCGGAGCCTCCTCGATCAGTTTCTGATGCCGGCGCTGGATCGAACAGTCGCGCTCCCCCACCGCCAGGATCGATCCATGTTCATCCGCGAGTACCTGAACCTCAACGTGCCGCGGCTGCTCGACGTAGCGTTCGAGATAGACATCACCGTTGCTGAACGCCGCTTCCGCCTCCGCTTGCGCCAGCGGCAGCGCCCGGATCAACTCGTCCTCGTCGTGGACAACCCGCATGCCGCGACCGCCACCGCCGGCAACGGCCTTGACGATCAACGGATAGTTGATGCGCCGCGCGACCTGGCGCGCCTCGGCCAGATTTTCGACGGGTCCGTCGCTGCCAGGGACAATGGGCACACCAGCCTGCCTCATCAATTTGCGGGCCTCGGCCTTGTTCCCCATCGCTTCGATCACGTCCGGCCGGGGACCGATAAAGGTCACGCCGACCTGCTCGCAGACCTCCGCGAGATAGGGATTTTCGGCCAGGAACCCGTAACCAGGATGAATGGCGTCGCATCCGGTAAGCAGCGCGGCGCTGATGACCGCCGGAATGTTGTTGTAGGAGCGAGCCGCGGGTCCCGGTCCAATACAGATGGCTTCGTCCGCCAGGCGGACCGGCAACGAGTCCCGGTCGACATCGCTATAGGCGACTGCCGCGCGCAGACCGAGATCATGGCAGGCGCGCAAGATACGCAGCGCGATCTCACCACGGTTGGCGATCAGGATCTTGCGAAAAATGGGCGGTTCAGTCATCGCTACCCGGGCTCTTTGGGAAACGGTGCGGCCGGAAACTCGACGGCAAGCATAGCCGAGGCACCTGGGCCAATTGGCCCGGCAGATTGCGGCTCCGGTTCGACTGGCACGAATAATTTACGTGATATATCATAACTCTGGTCAATCACTGGAGCGAAGTTGGACGGCTTGATGATCGGGAAAGAACGAACCGTGGGGCAAGACCCTTCCTCGGCGACGGAAGTCGGCGCGCGCGCGAAAGAGATCCTCGACTTGATCCCACTCCTTCGCCGCTGGTTGACCGCGCGCGTTCCGGCGCTCACCGGCGATGGCGAAGTGAGCCTCCGCCAGTACGCCGCTCTGCGCTGCATTCAGGAGGGGGACGAGTCCCCGGGCGATCTCGCGCGGCGTTGGGGAGTCACGCCAGCGGTGCTGACCGGCGTCATCGATCGTCTGGAGCAACGCGGTCTCGTGCGGCGGACCGGCGTCCCCCACGATCGGCGCCGAGTCCGCTTGGAGGTGACCGAAGCCGGCGAGATGGCCTGCCGCGATCTCGAGCACGATCTCTCGGCGACGATCGCCGCTCGCCTGGCGCCCGCCTCGGCACAGGACCTGGCCGAACTCGGCCGTGCCCTCGCCCTCCTGCGCCGCGTCTTCGATCCCGCGCAATTCGGAGCCGGGGTGAACGTGGAACGGCCGGCAGGATCGCCGGCAACGCCAAACCAAGAGGAGAACAGCATGACGCCTGAAACAGCAACCCGGACCAGGGAAGATGATCAAACGGCCGAGATCGTGGAGTTCGATCTGCGCGATCCCGAGTTCAGAGCCAACGCGCCCGCGATCTTCAACCAACTCCGCGACGACAGTCGCGTCGCCCGCATCAAATTCGTCGGCAACCCCGAGCAAGAGGAAGACGAGGCAGCTCGCGTCCGGAACCGCTTCGCGAATCGCGAAACGTACTTCGTGTCGCACTTTGATGATGTCGTCGCGACCTTGCTCGACGACCGCTTCGCCGCCGATCCCTCCTCGCTCATGACGCCAGAAGAGCGGGAAAAGGACGTGATCCCGGAGGAGTTCCGGCCGCTGGCGCGCAGCATCATCTCCATCGATCCCCCGGACCACACCCGGATTCGCAAACTGGTGCAACCGAGTTTCACCGGCCGGGTGATGGAGGGAATGCGTCCATCCATTCAGCGCACCGTCGACACCCTGCTCGATCGGGCGGAACAGGAGGCCGCGGCGCGCGGCGAGGTTCCCGGCCAGCGGCGGATGGAACTCGTGCGGCAGTTCGCCTACCCGTTTCCCGTAGCGGTGATCTCCGATCTCCTCGGCATCCCGGTCGAAGATCGCGACCAGATTCGTCGCTGGACCGAAAACTTGCTGCGTGTCGATCGCGGCCGGGATCGCGCCATGGATCAGCAGGTACGGCAGGGACTTCTCGACTTTGCCGCGTATCTGCGCGAACTCTTCGCAAAAAAGCGCCAGCAGCCGCAGAACGACATGATCAGCCGCATGGTGTTGATGGAAGAGGATGGCGACGTTCTCACCGAAGAAGAGACGCTCTCCACCGTCTTCCTGATGTACCTCGCCGGGCACGTGACGACGGTCAATCTGGTCGGCAACGGCGTGGTCGCCCTGCTGACCCACCCGGAAGAATGGGCCCAACTCAAGAGCGATCCGAGCCTCGCCAAGAACGTGGTCGAGGAGACCCTACGCTACTGGGGACCGGTCGATTTCGTCGGGCGCCGCTTCGCGAAAGAGGATTTCGATCTCGCCGGAACCGACATCAAACGCGGCGAGGAGGTGACGGTCGGTCTCGCCGCGGCCAACCACGATCCAGCACGTTTCACCAATCCGGAGGCATACGATATCGACCGGGAAGACGCGAACCGTCATGTCGCCTTCGGCAAGGGCATTCACGTCTGCCTCGGCGCCCCGCTCGCCCGCGTTGAAGGTCAGGTCGCGTTCGAAACGCTCGCCCGCCGCTACCCGGACCTGCGGCTGGCGGTTCCGGCGGGCGAGTTGACCTGGAGCGGTAGTTTCCTCCGCGGCTTCCGTGAGGTGCCGCTCGTGTTCTAGCGCGGCCTGCACACCACGTGTCATTCCGAGGAACGAGGAATCTCGGCGTTCATGAGCGTTTGCCTACGCGCCGAGGTCCCTCCTGCGTCGGGACGACACCCATGACGCTCGCCGGAATGACACAACGTGTGTACGTCGCTGTACAAATCCTGCGGCATTCGATAGAGGATTTTTCGCTTTCGACGCCGGCCCTCACCCTAACCCCTCTCCCGCCAAGCGGGAGAGGGGCTTTGTGCCTCGGTCACTGGGCTCCATGCCAACGCATGCATCCGGAGTCCGGATCAGAAGCACCTGACGAATGCCAGTGCCGGCGCATACGGATTTCGGGTGAATGCTTGCTCGATCCTTGGCGCCCCACCTCGTTTCGCGAGCCCCTCTCCCGGCTCGACGGGGTCCCCCTCCCTCCGGCGGAGGGAGGCTGGGGAGGGAGTTATGGGAGGGAGCCAGGGGTTTGGGGTGAGGGTGCGCGTCCCGAAGAGACGGCAGTCATCCTCCGGAATGGGTATTACTGAGCGGCGAGAGCCATGGCGACGGCTTGCGGCAACAGCCGGTGTTCGACCGTCTTGATCCGCTCGTGCAGTCCAGCCTCGTCATCGCCTGGGAAAATCGGCACTTCCTCGCGCAGGATCACCGGTCCGGCATCGACCGTTTCGGTGACGTAGTGAACCGTGGCTCCCGTGAGCGGCATATCGAGAGCAAGTGCTTCCCGCACGGTCTGATGTCCGCGCAGTGCGGGAAGCGGCCCATGACTGCTTGCGACGAGCGCCTCGTCGCCATCGGGCAGCAGCGCGGGATGCACATTGACGATCCGTCCCGGGAACCGGCCGAGAACGGCGGGGCCGAGAATGAGCATCCACCCGGCGAGGACGACCAGATCGGGGTCGAAGGCCGCGAGTACCGCCGCGAGTTGCGCATCGTGCGCCATCCGCTCGTCGTGGTCGCGGCGCCGCCGGACCGGCAGGCAGACGGTCGCGATGCCTCGCTGCGCGGCGCGACGATCGGCCCCGCACAGGAAGCGATCGGTGATGACTACCACGATCCGCGCTGGCAATTCGCCGCGCTGGGCAGCGTCGAGCAGCGCCTGCAGATTCGACCCCGAGCCGGACGCGAGAACCGCGATCCGCTTCACGCCAGGGTGGCGGCGAACGCCGCGCCGATATCGCGCCGCACCTGCATGCCATCGAACCGGATCGCATCGGCCGCGCAATACGCCTGCTCGGTCGCCGCGCGTACATCGTCGCCAAGACCGACGACCGAAAGCACCCGGCCACCGCTCGTGATCAATTCTCCGTCACGTCGTGCCGTTCCCGCATGAAACACCAGCGCGCCCCGCTCGACCGCTTCCGCGATGCCCTGGATCACATCGCCCTTGCGGGGATGCTCCGGGTAGCCCGCGGCAGCCAGGACGACGCAGACCGCCGCGCCTGGGCGAGACGTCACGGAGTCCGGATCGAGCTGGCCGGAAGCGCAGTCGCGGAGCAACTCCACCAGGTCTCCTTCCAGCAGTGGCAGGATCACCTGGGTTTCCGGATCGCCAAACCGGCAATTGAACTCGAGGACACGCGGTCCATGCTTGGTCAGCATCAGTCCGGCATAGAGCGCGCCCCGGTACGGCCGCCCTTCTGCCCGCAACCCGTCCACCACCGGTTGCAGGATCATCTCCTGCACCTCGGACATCAACGTGGGATCGGGCAATGTCACCGGAGCGAAACTCCCCATGCCGCCGGTATTCGGACCTTCCCCGCCGGTGTATAGCCGCTTGTAGTCGCGCGCCAGCGGCAGCATCGCGATCCGTTCGCCATCGACGAGGGCGATGACGCTCAATTCCTCGCCGTCGAGAAACTCTTCGATGACGACCTTGCCGCCAGCGTCGCCGAACGCGCGCTCGATCAGCATCGAACGAATCGCCGCTTCCGCCTCGTCCCGGCTCGAGCAGATGACGACACCCTTGCCGGCGGCAAGGCCATCCGCCTTTACCACCAGTGGGTAGGTGGCGCGACGCGCGTAGTCGGCCGCGGTCACCGGATCACTGAAGACCCCGTACGCCGCGGTCGGAATCCCGTGCCGGCGCATGAACGCCTTGGCGAATGACTTGGACCATTCCAGTTCAGCCGCGGAGCGGGTCGCGCCGAAGACCGGGATGTTGCGCTCGTGGAAGCGATCGGCCAGACCCTGCGCCAGCGGCGCCTCTGGTCCCACGACCACGAGTCCGATGTCGTGGGCTTCCGCCCACGTCGCCAGCCCATTGATATCGCTCACCGGGACATCGACCAACGTGGCGAGTTCCGCGCTCCCGGGATTGCCCGGGGCCGCCCACAGATCGCCTACGGATGGCGAGCGGGAGAGCGCCCAGACCAGGGCGTGCTCACGCGCGCCGGAACCAACGACCAGGACCGAACGCGACGGCCCGCTCTTGGCGCGATGAAGTGCGACAGCAGGGGCGGCTGCCTCCAGGACGTTCTTGTCCTGCGCCGCATCGATCGAGACCGGATACGTTCCGGTCATGCAGCCGAAACAGTGATTGCGCTTCCCGACCGCGCGAGCCAGACCGTCAAGACTCAGATAGCCGAGGGTGTCGGCGCCAATATGGCGGCGTATTGCCTCGGTATCACGCCCATGAGCGATCAGCGTCTCCTTTCGCCCCATGTCGATGCCGAAATGACAGGGATGGGCGATCGGAGGTGCGGAAATGCGCAGGTGAACGGCCGTCGCCCCGCCGCGGCGGAGAAGTTCGACGATGCTCGGCATGGTGTTGCCACGGACGATGCTGTCGTCGACGATGACCACCCGCTTGTTCTTGACCGCGCCGCGCAACGGATTGAACTTCAGGCGAATCCCCGCCTGGCGCGAATCCTGATCGGGTTGGATGAACGTGCGGCCGATGTACCGGTTCTTGACCAGTCCCTCGCTGAGCGGAATGCCCATTTCCTGGGCGTAGCCCATCGCCGCCGGTACGCCGGAGTCGGGAACGCCGATCACCAGATCGGCTTCGACCGGATGCTCCCGCGCCAGTTCCCGCCCCATCTCGACGCGCGATTCGAACGCGGTCTGGCCATCGAGCACGCTGTCCGGGCGGGCGAAATAGACCTGTTCGAAGACACAGAGCGCCGGTGCCGGCGGATTCGGCATCAATTCGGATCGCAGCCCGGCATCATCGAGCCGGAGGATTTCGCCGGGCTGGACATCGCGCACCAACTCAGCCCCGACCGTATCGAGGGCGCAACTCTCCGAAGCGGTCATCCAGTGATCGTTGCGCCAGCCGAGACAGAGTGGCCGCAGACCGTGCGGATCACGCACGGCAAAGAGCGCATCGGGCGTGAGAATCGTCAGAGAATAGGCGCCAGACGCCAATTCCATCATGCGCCGGATGCGCTCTTCCCAGGTGCCCTGTCCGTGCAGGATCAACAGGGCGAGGAGTTCACTATCCGAACCTGTCGCCGGTTCGACCCCCCGCTCCCGCACCAGCCGCAGCAACTCCAGTGGATTGACCACGTTGCCATTGTGGGCGAGCGCCAGGGTCTGGCCATTTGCCGAGACGAGTACCGGCTGCGCGTTTTCCAGACGGGAGCCACCCATGGTCGAATAGCGGGTGTGTCCAATCGCCGCGATGCCCGTCAGCGCATCGACCTCTTCCGGCCGGAAGATCTGATCGACCCGTCCCATCCCGCGCGACACGCGCACGTTGCCGTGCTCGAGCACGGCAACACCCGCGCTCTCCTGTCCGCGATGCTGCAACGCCATCAAGGCGAGCAGCGTGGTGCGTGCGACATCACTGCCGGGTGCCCAAACGCCGAAGACGCCGCAGGCTTCACGCGGTTTGCCGGTGCGGGCCGGCGCGGCGGGGAAGGCATCGGTCATCTCCGCGACCTGCTGATACCTTCGCTGCACCCCCGCCAACGCCTCGTCGGTGACATCTACCGTATTGCGGTAGACCTGCTTGTCCAACATCGCTTCCTTGCGCCCGCCCGGCCAGATGCGCCACGAATCGTTATCGATCACGTCGGCGACCATCAGGCTCCCATCGGCATCGCGCCCAAATTCGATCTTCAGATCGACCAGTTGCACATCCTGCTCGGCCCAGGCCGCTTCCAGGAGGGAAAACACCTCACAGCCGATGCCGGTGATCGTCGCGATTTCGTCAGCGGTCGCGATGCCCTGTGCGGTGACCCACTCCGGGCTCACCAACGGATCGTGCCGGGCATCATCCTTGAAGAAGAATTCGACCAGCGGCGGATCGAAGCGCGTCCCTTCGGCGACATCGTTGCGCTTCACGTAGGAACCGGTCGCAATCCGGCGCATGACGACTTCGAGCGGAATCATCGCGCAGCGTCGAACGATCATCTGATCGTCCGCGGGCGCTTCGACGAAATGGGTTTCGATTCCCGCGCCACGTAACAAGCGAAAGACATTGCTGGTCGTGCGGCCACTCAGATTCCCCTTGCCGGGGATCAGGTGGCGCCGCGCGCCATCGCCAGCCGTGATGTCATCCTTGTGAACGATGAGGGCCAGCGCCGGATCCGAAGGATCGGCGTAGACAATCTTGGTCTTTCCTTCGGCGAGCAACCGCTCCGGCGTCGCCACGCGATCCCCGCTCATCCGCTCCTCCACCATCACGCTGTCGATTGGATCAACCGCACCGGATTGCCGTTGTCTCTCGCCACGGTTCTGCCGATGACGATCAGATCGGGGACGGCCTGACGCGCATCTTTCACGCGACTGGCGGGGACAGCGGACACCAGACCAATACCCATATTGAAAACGCGGTACATCTCGTCCTCGGCTACGCCGCCTCGCGCCGCGATAAGGCGGAAGATGGCGGGCGGCTCCCATGAATTGATGTCGATTTCGGCCGTGACGCCAGTGGGCATCGTCCGCGCCACGTTCTCGGGCAGTCCGCCGCCGGTGATGTGGGCGAAGCCGCGCGCCCCGGCGCCGATCAGGGCCTGAATCTCGCGCAAATACGAACGGTGTGGGATCAGCAACGCTTCGCCAATCGTCATCCCAAGCGCGGGGTCGAACGCGTCCCAGGTCTCGGCCGGCAACGCCCGCCGCGCCAGTGAATAGCCGTTGGTGTGCAACCCAACCGAGGACAGACCGATCAGGACGTCACCGACTTCCGGTTCGCCATTCACACCGACCTGATCGCGATCGAGCACGCCGACGATCAACCCGGCTACGTCGAACTCCCCGGGCGGGTAGACATCAGGCATCTCGGCCGTCTCTCCTCCGAGGAGCGCACAGCCAGCCTCGCGGCAGGCCGCCGCGACGCTCTGCACTAGCGTGGTCACGATCTCCGGATCGGCGCGGTGCAAAGCCAGATAGTCGAGAAAGAACAGCGGTCTCGCGCCCTGGACGGCGATGTCGTTGAGACAGTGATTGACGATGTCGGCGCCGAGGCCATCGTAGCGGCCGAGGATGGCCGCGATCTTGACCTTGGTGCCGATGCCGTCGACAGAGGCGACCAGGACCGGGTCCTTGAATTCGCCCGCCGCGCCGAGACGGAACATCCCGCCGAACGCGCCCACGTCCGCGAGCACCCCGGCGCCGCGGGCCCCGGCGACGATCTCACGGATGCGCTTGGTCGTCTGGTGGGCATCATCGAGGTGAATTCCGGCTTCGGCATACGTCGACACAATTCAGCTCCGTGCCATGGTGACCGCGTTCCGAAAGATCGCCAGTCCCGCGCCATCTCGCCGCCCGCGCGGCGCTTGCCCGGGAAGGACGTTCCGCTCTGGGTGAGGCATCAAGCCGAGGACGTTCCCCGCCGCATTCGTCAGCGCCGCGACCGCGCCTTCGGAGCCGTTCGGGTTGATCGGGTAGTCGCCGGGACGACCTTCCTCATCGCAATAGACGAATCCAATATCCCCATTCGCGTCGAGGGCGGCAAGCGTCGCCGAATCATCAGCGAGGAAGCGGCCCTCGCCATGGGCGACGGGCATCGCAATCAGGTCGATCCCGGCCAGCAACGGGCTGTGGGCATGCTCCGGCCGCCTTAACCAGATCCAGCGACATTCGAAATGGCCGGAGGCGTTCGGCGCCAGCGCGCCGCCCTGCAGCAGGCCAAGTTTCAGCAGCGCCTGGAATCCATTGCAGATACCGAGTACCGGCCGCCCGGCCGCCACGAACCGGGCCAGCGCATCACCGGTTGCTTCGAGCCGGTGTGCCCAGAGGGTGCCGGCGCCGAGATGATCGCCAAAGGAGAATCCCCCGGGTAGCACCAGCAATGCTTTCTCATCCAGGAGCGCCGGCTGCTCCAGCAACCGCTCGATGTGCAACACATCGACATCAGCCCCCGCGAGCTCCAACGCGGCCACGGTCTCGCGGTCGCAGTTCGTCCCCGGCGCACGCAACACGAGCGCCCGCAGCTTCCCGCCTGGAACCCGCCTTCGTCGCTGCGGTTCCGACATGGTGGCGCCCATCATGCTCCCGCTAGCGGCGTCTGCCATGCCGCACACAAGGCATCGAGATCGGTCACGATGCGTGACCCGTCAGTGCCGACGAACTTCACCGCGAAGCCATTCCTCACCTCGCCAACCGCGGCGAACGGAAGGCGGCCGAACAGCCGCTCGCACGCCAAGACATCGTCTGGCGCGACCTCGATCAGGAAGCGGGACGGCGACTCGGAAAAGAGCCGTGCCCCGTCCGGCAGATCCGAGCACGCGATCGGGATCCGTCGCAGATCGAGCCGGAATCCCGTTCCCCCCGCGATCGCCATCTCAGCGGCGGCAACCGCGAGGCCACCTTCGCTGAGATCGTGACAGGATTGGACAATGCCGGCGCGAATCGCGCGGTAGACCGCGGTCAACGTCCGCCGTGAGCGGTCGAGATCGATCGCGGGCGGCCGTGAACCTCGACCGCCGGTGATTCGCAGTGCCAGGGAACCACCGAGATCGTCTCCCGTTGCACCGACCAGGTAGAGCAGGTTGCCGGGGCGCTTCAGGTCCATCGATGCGATCCGGCGCACATCCGGAACGATTCCCAGCGCCGAGATCAGCAAGGTGCCCGGTATGGCATGTGACACCCCATCGCTCAACCGGTACTCGTTGTACAGGGAGTCTTTGCCTGAGATGAACGGTGTTCGCAGCGCCACCGCGGCATCGTGACACCCGCGCGCGGCACGCACCAACCCGCCGAGGCGGTCGGGCAGCATGGGATTGCCCCAGCAGAAATTGTCGAGGATCGCGGTCCGCGCCGGATCGGCCCCGACCGCGACCACATTCCGCAGCGCCTCTTCAACTGCCAGCAGCGCCATCAGATAGGGATCGAGTTCTCCGTACCAGGGGTTGATGCCGCAGCCGACGGCGACACCGCGCCAGGAGCGCGCCACCGGCCGCAGCACAGCGGCATCGGCCGGTCCTCTGTCTTCCGGGCCGACAAACGGCTTCCCGAACGTCCGCCCCTGGACTTCATGATCGTATTGCCGGACGATCGCTTCCTTGGACGCCACGTTGGGATTGGCCAGGGCGCGAATCAGCAGATCACCCAGATCGACATCGCGGTCGATGGTTTCGATCGAAGATATGTCCTTGGGCGGTGACCAGTGACTATCGAGCGTCCGCACCGGTGCCCCGCCGTGCAGGAACCTCCCATCGAGATCGGCCACCATCTTGCCGTCGTAGCGCACCCGGAGATGTCCATCACCAGTGAAATGGCCAATGGCGGTGGCCTCGACACCTTCGCCGGCAAACACCTCTTGCAGGGTCTGCCATTTATCTGGAGGGACGGCCAAAACCATCCGCTCCTGCGCCTCGGAGAGCCAGATTTCCCAGGGGCGCAACCCGTCGTACTTCAGCGGGACGAGCGCCAACTCGACATCGGCGCCGAGCTCACTCGCCATTTCGCCGACCGCCGAGGAGAGTCCTCCCGCGCCACAGTCGGTGATCGCCGTGTATAGCTCGAGATCCCGTGCGCGCGGCAGCGCATCCGCCAACCGCTTCTCGACGATGGGATCGCCGATCTGCACCACGCTTCCCAGTTCGGCGTGAGCCATACCGAGGACATCGGACGAAAACGTCGCGCCGTGGATGCCGTCTCGCCCGGCTCGCCCGCCGGCAACAACGACCAGATCGCCAGTGTGAGGGGTTGTCGGCCGCTTGTCTCTCGGCGCCAGACCCAAAGTGCCGCAAAAGACAAGTGGATTGGCGACGTATCCCGGCGCAAACAGGGTCGCTCCGTTGACCGTGGGGATGCCCATCTTGTTGCCGTAGTCAGCAATTCCGGCGACGACCCCCTCGTAAACGCGCTCCGGCGGCAGCGTGCCCGGCGGGAGTTCATCCTTGGGGAAATCGATGGGTCCGAAGCAGAGGATGTCGGTATTGGCGATCGGCTCGGCGGAGACACCGAGGACATCGCGCACCACGCCGCCGACGCCGGTATTCGCCCCGCCGAACGGCTCGAGTGCGCTCGGGTGGTTGTGCGTCTCGACCTTGAACGAGAGTTCATGGTCCCGGTCGAATGCGATCACCCCGGCGTTGTCGCGAAACGCGGAGAGTACCCAGGGCCGGTTGACCGTTGCCGTCGCGGCGACGATCGTCGATTTCAGCAGTCCGTCGATCACGGTCTCCGGTGCGCCCGGTTCGCGATGCCGGATGGTGGCCTTGAAAGTGCGGTGCGCGCAGTGCTCGGACCACGTTTGCGCGATCGTCTCCAGTTCGACATCGGTCGGATCGCGGCCAAGCGCGGCAAAATGATCGCGGACCGCTTCGAGGTCCGCGAGAGGGAGGGAGAGCAGGCGCTGGGCACTCAATCGCTGCAAGTCATCGGCGTCCAGGCCGCGCACCGGCACCGTGTCCACCGTCGGGTCGGGCGCGGCCTCCGGCATGAAGGCGCCACCCCACCAGTACTCGTCCGCGTGTTGGGATGCTGGCCGCCAGGCGACGCTTTCGACTACAGCATGCGCCAGTTGCCGCGCCGCGTCCCCGATCTCGTTCCGGTCGATATCACCGGTGATGTGATAGCGGTGACCGGCGCGGACTCGTGCGCCCAGGAACTCATCACGGCGAAGCGCCTCGGCCAGGCTATCTCCCTCCGCATCGGTGACGCCCGGATGGGGAAGGATTTCGACAATCCAGTCGTGGCCTGCTCGCGGCTGGTCGCCGCGATGTGCCTCCGCGAGGACCGGATCACAGCAGAGCGCGGTCGCCGCGGCGGCCAGTTGAGTTGTCCACGGCGCCTGGAAAAGGTAGAGCCGACCGTGGGTCACGCCCGCGTGAGCGATCCCGAGATCCTGGAGGATTCGACGAAGAACGCGGGCGTGAGCGTCGGCCGCCTGATCGCGCGCGACGATTTCGAGCGCCCATACGTCTACCGCGGGCATTCCTTGCCTTTGTAGCGGGGTAGGGAGGCCATCGGGCTCAAACCACGGGTAACCACGAACCACGTGACCGGCAGACCACGCCCTCGCCGCGCAGCCGCCCGATGTCTTGTCTAGGCTAACGGACCCGGCGGCCCGATTGCAAGAATTTCCTGGACCAATCGTCTCGATTTCGCTCCTGGCGCCGCATCAGAGGAACCGCGTCGGTCGTCGCCGAGGTCCCTTCGGCGGTCGGGACGACACGGCGATCACGTGGTCACCCACGAAGCAGTCCCAACGCCAAGTGGCTTCCTGGATCGGGCACACGATGTGCCGTCACGAGGAACGAGGGATCTCGGCGTGGTCCGCTGTCGCCAAGGACGAGATGCCTCGCTGCCGCACGGCATGACACGCGGTACGCACGCTGCTGTAGGTATCGAGTGAGGCAATTCGCTTGCTGACGGAGCAACGCTGCACCGCCGGCGCTACGGCATGAAGAGACCGCCGTCGACGGTCAGGACATGCCCCGTGATGAAACTCGCGTCGGGACCGACGAGGAACGCAACCGCGCCCGCGACATCGTCCGCAGTGCCAAAGCGCGCCAGCGGCGTGCGCTCCAGGATCGCCTTTTTCGACTCCTCGGGAAGATCGGCGGTCATGCGCGTTTCGATGAACCCGGGCGCGACCGCATTGACGGTAATCCCGCGTGAGCCCACCTCCTTGGCCAGGGACTTGGTGAATCCGATCAGACCGGCTTTGGCCGCCGCATAGTTCGTCTGGCCGGCATTGCCCACCTGCCCGATGACGGACGAGATGTTCACGATGCGGCCAGAGCGCTGGCGGAGCATCGGCCGAATGGCGGCCTTCGCGGTGAGATACGCCCCCTTGAGGTTCGTGCTGAGCACGTCGTCCCAATCGCTGTCACTCATGCGCATCAGGAGGGTATCGCGGGTAATTCCGGCGTTATTGATCAATGCGTCGATCCGCCCCAGCCGTTGCATCGCCGCTTCGATCGCGGCGCCGGCGCCATCAGGCGAGGAACTGTCTGCCGACAATGTCTCGATCCTGCGACCGGAACCGGACAGTGCGGCCTGCGCCGCCTCCGCGGCGGCCGCATCCTGGTTGTAGGTCAGCAGGAGGTCGTAGCCGTCACAGGCCAGACGCTGCGCGACTGCCAGTCCGATTCCCCTTGTCCCCCCGGTGATGACCGCGACACGCGATCCCTCGCTCATCGTGCTTCCGCTCCTCGTTGGCCGCGTCTGTTGCTAAACGGCGTCTGCCAGCATCTGTTCGGCCGAGACCACCGTCGCCCCCGGCGCGCAGCGTCCGATCAACCCCGCCAGAACCTTTCCCGGACCGACTTCGTAAAACGTCGTGACACCGTGGCGTGAAAGGGTGGAGACGACATCGACCCAGCGGACCGAACCGCAAATCTGATCGATCAACTCCAGACGCAATGCTTCCGGTTCCTGCACCACGCGCGCATCGACGTCGGTCACCAGCGGCGGCTGGGCCGGGCGCACCGCAACTTGCTCGATCAGCGGACGCATCTGCTCCGCGACCGGCGCCATCAGCGAGGAGTGAAACGCGGCGCTGACCGGCAAGGAAAGGGCCCGCTTCGCGCCACGCGCTTTGGCCAGGGTCATCGCTCGCTCGACCGCGTCGGCGCGGCCAGAGAGCGTGGTCTGCTCGGGAGTGTTGAAATTCGCCACTTCGGCGCCGGCCTCGGCCGCGATCTCCGCCACCGCGGCCGGCGGCAGGCCCAGGATTGCCGCCATCGCCCCCGCGCCATGCTCCTGCATCAGTTCACCCCGCCGCCGCACCAACTGCAACGCATCGGCGAATGCGAGCGCACCGGCGGCAACCAGAGCCGCGTACTCCCCGAGACTGTGACCGGCGACAAGCACCGCCTCGGGCAGCAATGCCCGGGCGCGGAGCGCCTGGAAATAGGCAATGCTGGTGAGGAGGATCGCCGGTTGCTGCACCGGCGTCTGCTGCAACGCCTCGTCGGGACCATCGAGAATGGTCGCGGTCAGCGGAAATCCAAGCGCGGCGTCAGCGGCGTTGTAGAGCGCGGCGATCTCCGGATCGGCGATCAGTTCCCGCCCCATCCCGACCCGCTGTGAACCTTGTCCGGGGAAGACCCAGGCGACCAAGCCTTTGGGTGTATCAGACATCCCGCGCCATGCCACTGGTAGCGCCCACGCCAACCAGTGTTACGGACGGCAGGTGCACCGCGACTGGCGCCGCATCCGCTTCCCCCACCGATCGACCGCGGCGCACCCCGGCCGTGCCCCAGCGCACGACTCCCGCCGCCCAGGCCAATCCGCCACCGAAGGCCACCAGCACCAAATTGGCGCCCTCGTCCAGTTTTCCCGCCTCCGCCGCTTCGTAGAGTGCGATCGGGATGGAGGCCGCCGAGGTATTGCCATAGCGGTCCAGGTTGACCCAGACCTTTTCCCGGGGCAACGCGAGTCGCCGTGCCGCGGCGTCGATGATGCGCATGTTGGCCTGGTGCGGAATCAGCATGTCAACGTCGTCGAAGGTGAGGTTCGCTTTCTCGACGGCCTCGACCGCGGCGTCACCCATGACGCGAACGGCGAAGCGGAACACTTCCTGGCCGTTCATATGCAGGTAGGGCCGGTACTCGGGAAAGATTTCCGCGGATTCGGGAACGAAGGCGCCCCAGCCGGGAATGTAGAGGTGCTTGTAACCGGCGCCATCTGCGCCGAGCACGGTGGAAAGAAGACCGCGCGGTTCGTCCGTCGCTTCGATGACCACCGCGCCCGCGCCGTCACCGAACAGGATGCACGTCGAGCGATCGGTGTAATCGACGAATCGGCTGAGGGTATCGACCCCGATGACCAGCACCTTCTGGTGAAGTCCCGACTGCACGAATTGCGAGCCGACCGCCAGCGCGTAGACGAAACCCGCGCAGGCCGCGCCGAGATCGAACGCCCCGGCGTTGCCGCCGAGTTCGGCCTGCACCAGGCACGCCTGGGAGACCAGGAACTGGTCCGGCGTGCAGGTGGCAACGACGATCAGATCGATGTCGTCAGGAGCGAGTTCGGCTTTGGCCAGGGCCTGACGCGCCGCCGCGACCGACAGCGAGGTAGCGCTGTCTTCCGGCCCGACAATGCGCCGCTCCTTGATCCCGGTGCGAGAGGTGATCCACTCGTCCGAGGTCTCCACCATCCGCTCGAGGTCGGCGTTGGAGAGCACGCGCTCCGGCACGGCCATGCCCCAGCCGGTGATCGCCGCGTTGCGCATCCTCATTCCCTTGCCGAATCTGAAAGTCGGGAGTCGGGAGTCGGGAGTCAGGAGTGCGGCTCGTCTGTTCCTGGCCGGCTCGCCGACTTGCCGACTCGCCGTCTTTGCTACTCCTGACTTCTGACTCGTTACTCGGCGCGGCGCCGTTCCTCGATCACCAGCACCTGCCGCCCGCGGTAGTACCCACAGGACGGGCAGACGTGATGGACCACGTGCGGCTGGCCGCAGGTATTGCACGCCGTCAGGATCGGCAGCGCCTTGATGTGATCGTGGCGGCGCCGGTTTCCCTGGCGGCGGCGGGTGACCCGCTGCTTGGGCAATGCTCCCATGATTCTCGCTCCCTACCGTTTGCTACTGCTGCCGTCTCATCGATCCGCTCGTCATCGGAGCGGGTTCATGACCGTTTGGTGCCGCCACCCCCGGCCTCATCCGCCAGTAGGCTCGCCAGCGCGGCCAGGCGGTCGTCGATCACCTCGTCATCGCCGTCGTCATTCCGGAGCACGTCCGGTCCGGGACAGTCCTCGCCGCAATCCGGCCGCATCGGCAAGGAAATCAGAATTTCCTGGCGGAGCGGCTCGGCCACGTCCAGTTCATGATTTTCATCGATATGCGAGGTCGCCTCGTCGTCCAGTCCCTCGGAAGCGAGACCGATTCCGGTCCGCACATCGACGGTCTGCCGGTACTCCTCATCGAACTCGACCGAGAACGGCTGCTCGTATTGCCGCAGGCATCGCGCGCACGTCAACGTCGAGACGCCATCGGCCTTCAGGTGGACCATTACGCCATCGCGCAGCCGTGTCAGCCGCAGATTGCCATGGATGTCCCGGGCCACCATTTCGTCGTCGGCGGCCATCCTGGCCAGGGAAAGCCGGTAGGTCCGGGTCGCGCCGACCTGATCTTTCAGCAAGCCGGCGACATTGACCGCGGTTTCGTTCTTCAGTTCCCGCGGCTGACCGCCGTCCGCTGCCATGATGGGTCCGATGTACCACGAATTGCATAACACAACATGATGTGCCGGAGCCAGTCCGGCACAACCGGCGTAGTCTACCCGCCGGCTGGGTTCACGTCAATTTTCAGCAAATCCCGAAAGCGCGGCGGAGTCTGGTAGGAGCGGTGTTCGATGGCCTCCGGCACCTGCTCAGCCCCGTTCAGGGGGCTTCCGTAGCGGCAGCCGATGGTCTTTTGAACGACGTGCAGAAATGGTGTCATTTTGGCGGGGGACATGGGTGTCGTCCCGACGAAGGAGGGACCTCAGAGTCAGCCATGACTTGGATCGACGCCGAGATTCCTCCTTCGTCGGAACGACACATCGTTTGCACGCCGCTTTAGCCACCGGCGAACTGTCTGCGGCGCGGCTCAGCAACCACATCGCGCCCCAACCGCTGGTCGCCGCACCGAACCCTGCTCCCAATAAGGCGAACGAAGCGACGCTATTCGCCGACGTGCCGCTTCGCCTGACCCAGCTTTTCGGAGGCATCGCGCAGCGCTTCGATGACCAGGTTCATCCCTTCCTGGATGGCTTCTTCGGCGCGTGAAATCTGCTGCAACGCGTAATGATCGATCTCGCCCATCGTGCGGCGGCGCTGCTGCTCGACCTGCTGCAGAAGTTCTTCCCCGCGCTGCCGCGCCTCGTTGAGCACGCCCTGATCGGAGATGATGTACTCGGCCTGGGTGCGCGCGGTATCGAGGATCTTGGCCGCCTCCTGCTGGGCGTCGGTGATGATGTCCGAGCGCTCCTCGACGACCCGCTGCGCCTGCCGAATCTCAAGAGGAACCGCCGAGCGGATGCGATGGAGCAGGTCGAGGAAGTCTTCTTCTTCGACCATCACCCGATTGCTGAGCGGCACCCTGCGTCCGAGTTTGACCAGATCCTCCAGCCGGTCGAGGAGCATCAGGACGTCGTCCGGCTGATCGTCGTCGTTCAGGCCGTCGAAGTCGTCCCGGCCGGTTTCGTCGCTGACCATGTGCCGCTCCAGTCCGTTGCCGCCTCAGACGCGGGCGGCCAATTTCGCGCGCAACGCGTCATGGACGATCTCCGGCACCAGGCCGTCGATATCACCGCCGAGCGCGGCGACTTCGCGAATCAGGCTCGAGCTGATGAACGAGTGACCGGACGCTGTCATCAGGCAGACGACCTCGATGTCCGGCGCGAGGTGATCGTTCATGTGCGCCAGTTTGAACTCATACTCGAAATCTGATACCGCGCGCAGCCCGCGCACGATCACCCCTGCATCCTGAGCGCGGGCGTAATCTACGGTCAGGCCGGAAAAACTGTCAACGCGAATGTTGGCTTGCGGCAATTCGGCAATGACGCGGCGGGCCAGATCGAGGCGTTCCTCGGGAGTGAAGAGCGCGCGGGGCTTCTCCTGGCCCTCGTAGATCGCGACAATCACCTCATCGAACAACCAGGCCGCGCGCTGCGCCACGTCGACATGACCGAGGGTAATCGGATCGAAACTGCCTGGGTAAATCGCCCGCCGCGGGTTCATGCCGCTCCGCTCCGCCCCGCCTCATCGGGCGCTTCGTAGATCGTGAAACAACTGTCACCGTGGCAGCGCTCCCGCCAGCGCTCCAGCCGTCCCGCCTCCTCCGGCAGGACCACGCGCGGCGAGTGCCCGATGGCCAGAACCGTGCCCGATTTTACCAGCGGCGATCCACCCACCCGCTCAAGGGTGGCCACCAAATCCGGGTCGGCATATGGCGGATCCATCACGATCAGATCGTACGGCGGAATCTCGCCGGGATGGCGCTCGACGCGCGTGAGGAAGGTGCTGACCGCCTCCTGATGAACGCGCGAGACGTCGTCGTAACGCGTGTGCGCCAGGTTGGCCCGCACCACCGCGGCAGCGGCGTGATGCTGCTCTACGAAATCGGCCCAGACCGCCCCGCGCGACAGCGCTTCGATGCCGATGCCCCCGGTTCCGGCGTAGAGATCGAGGACGCGATCCGGGGTGACTCCGAGCGAGGCCAGCATCGAAAAGAGCGCCTCCCTGATACGGTCGGCCATCGGCCGGGTGAATCGCCCCGCCGGTCCCTTCAACTGGAACCCACGCCGTTCGCCCGCGATTACGCGCATGATCGAGACGGCCAGACGGAGAGACGGCAAGTCGGCAAGTCGGCAAGTCGGCAAGTCGGAGGCGAGAAGGCGAAGCAGCGAGAAGGCGAGGAGGCGAGGAGGCGAGGCGACACGTCCATGGCGATGTCTTGCATTGCGGCCCACCCGGATGGTTCAAAGCCGGAGCATGCGGTACGTGTCACCTGATTACCCTACCACCCACGCTCCTGCTTCTCCACCGTCAACTCCCGTCTCCTGACTCCCGACTCCCGACCCGTTCTTGCCGTCTTGCCGACTCGCCGTCTCTTGTTCTTCTCGACTTCTCGCCTCCTCGACTGCTCGCCTCCTGCGCACACAAACACGAACCCGGCCTCTTGGGCCGGGCACGTGCGGGAAGGGGAAGGGTGGAACGCGTATCGCGTTCCTTGAGTTCAGGGAGGGCGTCGAGGTGTAGGGGGACGACGCTCTCGGTGGTATCTACGTCGCCCGGCGCGGCCTGGATTCATAGTCACCGGGCTGATTGGTATCCGGACCGGCGATCACCTCCCCGGTCAGCGTGTCGATCCATTTACGCCGCAATCCGTCGTAGTAGTACGGCAAGTTGATCGGCGGTGGCGCCGTGGTCACCGCCGGGCGCTGCCGTTCGCTGATCCCGGTGCGCCGCGCGCCGGGCATGAACCAGACGCTGAATTCGGTCTCGGCCAGTTCATCCAGCACCCGGCCTACCAACCACCATCCATCGTGACCAGAGCGGGGCGGCAACGTGATACCGGTAACCCGCTCCGCGATCGCGGCGGTGGTCAATACGGCATAGACGGCATCGCCACGATGCCTGGCGCGCCGCGCCGCGACCGCCTTGGCCACCGCGGTTGCGCTCTGTTCGAGCGTTGGACAGGCGGCATCGGCCTCCGATCGGAAATTGGACCCTGAACGGGCAACGGGATCTGCCATCGCGCGGACCTCCCAGCGGCCATCCGGGGCCGCCCTACGGGTGGGGCCCCTACCGGTTGGCGCTGCGGCGCTCCGGGACACAGAGAGATCATATGTTCTCATTCGCCGCCGGTCAATGGTGACACGGGTTAGTGGCAAGTGGGCGAGTCGGCGAGTCGGCGAGTCGGCGAGTCGGCGAGTCGGAAGCAGACGCCCGACGCTGCGAAGTGGATGCATTGAACCTCGGCGTCTTCTCCTCGACTTCTCGCCTTCTCGACTCCTCGACTCACCGACTCTCTCACACCGCGACCGGCAACCGGGTCAGACCGCGCAAAAAGGTTCCCGCGCGCCACTCGATCTCGTTCCGCGGGATCGTGAGCGTCATGTCCGGGAACCGGGACAACAGCGCATCGAACGCCACCTGCCCCTCCAGCCGCGCCAGGGTGGCGCCGAGACAGGCGTGAATCCCGGTGCCGAACGCGATGTGCCGGTTGGGGTCCCGGGCGATGTCGAACCGTTCGGGATCGGGAAACTGCTCGCCGTCGCGGTTGGCGGATGCCAGGAGCGCCACAATCTGATCGCCCCGCTTCATCGGTTGCCCGCCAAACTCGGTATCGGCGCGGACGTAGCGAACCAGATTCATTTCCACCGGACCGTAGTAGCGAAGCATCTCCTCGATGGCTGGCTTCACCAGATCGCGGTTGCCCTGCAAGCGGGCACGCTCGTCAGGATGATCGAACAGGGCGAGCATTCCGTTCGCGATCAGATTGACCGTGGTTTCGTGACCGGCAACGATAAGCAGGAAGATCATCCCCAGCAGTTCGTTCTCGGAGAGTTTGTCCCCCTCCGCCTCCGCCAGCACCAGCCCGCTCACCAGATCATCGCCTGGATTCACTCGCTTGGCGGCAACGAGTTCCCGCATGTACGCGATGAACTCGACCATTTTGGCGGTGATCTCCGGGTCCGCCCGATCCTCGGGAGTAAACGTCACCGCGGCCTGCGACCAGACCCGGAACTTCTCCCGGTCCCGCAACGGAATTCCCAGCATCTCCGCGATGACCGTTAGCGGCAGGGGATACGCGAACTCGTCGATCAGGTCGAATTCGCGCCGGCCTTCTGCCGCGCGCGCCGCGATCTCGTCGAGCAACCGCGTGGCAATCGCTTCGATCCGCGGCCGCAAACTTTCAATATATTTCGGGGTAAAGGGAATCGCCACCAATCGCCGCAGCCGCGAATGATCGGGGGGATCGACTCCCAGTAATTGCCGGCTCAACACCGCGTCGGTCTGCGCGACCATCTCCTGCTGTTCCGGCGTCAGCCCCGCCGTGGCCTGCTGCAGATACGTCCCATATTCCTCCTGGCTGAACACATTGAAGGGATCGTTGCCAAACCGCTCGTAGTCCTTGAGAAATTCGACTGCCTCCGCGTAGCGCACCACTAACCAGAGGATCCGCTCGTACGGCAACTCGACCCTGATCACTGGCCCCGTGGCGCGCATCGCCGCATACGTGGGAAACGCGTTCGCCTTGAATTCCGCGCTGTACAGCGCCCCTCCCAATTGCTGATCCACCGCTGTTGCTCCTGATGTGATCGCGATGCTCAAAAGTCAACCTGCGTTGACTCCATTGACTCTACCACTGTCGACCTGTCACACGATCGCCCGCGACAATGCGCCGCTCGGTAGTTCACAATCGTCCGCGATGAATCGCCGCCGGGACAACCAGCCGTCCCCTGCCAGCGAGCGCCCGTTCCGGGTGCTCGCCTTTCGCGATTTCCGCCTGCTTTGGACCGCCGAGTTCCTCTCTCAGATTGGGACGCAGGTGCAGCGGGTCGCCGTCGCCTGGCAGGTGTTCGAGATGACGCGTGATCCCTTTCAACTCGGTCTGCTGGGACTGGCCCGATTCATCCCGCTCCTCGTCTTCGGCCTTGTCGGTGGGGTGATCGCGGACCGCTACGAGCGGCGGCGCACCCTGATGCTCGCCCAGACCGCCCTGATGACGATGTCCGGGATGTTCGCGGCGCTGACCATAACCGGACAGATCACGCTCCTCTGGATATATGCCCTTACCGCCATATCGACCCTTTTCGGCGCGATCGCGAATCCAACCAGACAGGCGCTGATCCCAACCCTGGTGCCGACCGCGGTGATGCCGGCGGCGATGACGATGGGCGTGCTCGCCTTTCAGACCGCCGGCATGGTTGGTCCGGCGTTTGGCGGTCTCCTCATCGCTGCCGCGGGGGTTCCCTTCGCCTATGCCCTGGACGCCGCGACATTTGGTCTGGTGGGGATGGTGGTTGTCCTGCTCCACGCCCGCCCCGCCCGTCCCGCGCGGGTCGTCAGCGGTATCGCCGCGCTCGGCGAAGGCCTGGCCTTCCTGCGCGCCATGCCGATCCTGCTCGGCACCATGGCGCTCGATTTCCTCGCCAACTTTTTCGGCGCGGGCACCTCGCTGATGCCGATCTTCGCCGCCGAAATCCTCGGCGGCGGACCCAGCACCCTCGGTCTCCTCCTCGCCGCGCCCGCGGTCGGTGCTGTCCTCGCCGCCACCTTCCTGGCCAGCCGCTCCTGGCTGCCCCGTCCCGGCTTTGGCATCCTCGCCGCAATCGCGGTCTACGGATTCTGCATCATCGGTTTTGCTCTCAGCACAAATCTCCTCCTCTCGTTGGCGTTCCTCTTCGCCAGCGGCGCCGCGGATTCGCTCAGCGTCACTCTGCGCCACACCCTGCGCAACCTCTTGACGCCAGACCAACTGCGCGGGCGGGTCTCCGCCGCGCATTCCACCTTCGCTGCCGGCGGACCGCAACTCGGCGAGTTCGAAGCGGGCGTCGTCGCCTCATTGACTGGCGCGCCCGCGGCGGTCGCCCTGGGCGGGCTGGGCACCCTCCTTTCCGTCGCGATCATCGCCAACCGCGTCCCGGCCATCGCGCGGCTGCGCTGGCCCGTCTCCGGCGTTGAAAAAGACGCGTCGGAGACGGAATTGGCAGGCTCGCGACGGGCCGTGGATATTGACGAAACGGGTACAGGGTCGATATGATGACCATGGGTGTTCTGGGGCCACCGTGTAACTGTCGTGCTGACGGTTCTCGCGCGGGCAGCAGCGCCTTCAGACGGGCAACCGTCTGGCCGCATGGGACCGGGAGTGCTGGGTTTCCTGGACCAGGCCTTGGGGTGGGGTGCGACGGCTGACGTATTTCCCTCATCGATTCCTGGCCAGCAAACAGGGGGCGGCTTGGCGTTCGCGCCGATACCGCGCTACCACTTTCGGATGATATGATGATGCGGCAGCGTGCTCCGGATGTAGGGGATTCGGAGCCCGTCGCGCGCGGCGCGCTTGCGCCGTCGGTTGGTCCTTGGTTCAGCCGATAGGTGTCTCGAAGGGGAGGAGTTACGGACGTGAAGCTCTCTCGGATTGCGATGGGATCGGCGGTTGCCCTGTCTCTGGTCGGTGGCGCCATGTTCGCCGCGCCAGCGGGCGCGCAGGACTGCGTTTCCATCAGCGGCGGCGATATCACCAACGATACGTCGATCTGGATCTCGGCTGACGCCGGGACCGCGATCAGCGACGCCAGCGCGGGCAGCAACAACCTGGCCACCACCAGCGGTGGCGCCGATGGCACCAACGTCGCCTCCGCTGGCAACGGTGGCGTGGCAACGGCTGCGGCCAATGGCGGCGCGATTTCGACCGGTGACATCAACTCCGGCGGCAACGTCGGCAATGCGGTCGTGGTTGGTGACACCAACTGCGGCGCGGTTGCCCCGGCGGAAGGCGAAATGGCCGCCGAGGCCCCGGCAGCGGAAGCCGCTGCCGCTGAAGTCGTCGCTCTCCCGGAGACGGGTGTTGGTGGCGTTGAGTTCGGCAGCCTGTTTGCCGTTCTGGCCTCCGCTGGCGCGGCGGCGACCGCTCTCGGTCTGCGCCGCCGCTAAAGTTTCGCGCGAGCCGCGCGGGAGGCGAGTCGGACGCAGCCCGCGCCATGCGTGACTCTGTCGAGCCGTCGTGTCGATGACACGACGGCTCGATTGTTCTCGGGCAGGATTACAGCGTCGTGCGGACGATGGGTCGTGCACACGAGGGACGAAGGTGTCGTCCCGACGAAGGAGGGACCTCGGTGATGGCGCGGGTGCTCGCCAATGACGAGATTCCTCGCTCCGGCTCGGAATCACCCCTGTTTCGCACGCCGCGCTAGGTGAGCATCGGTCTCCGGAAATTCGCCTTCGCGCTTCGGGGCGCTAGAGACGCGAACGTTGCGCCCCACTTGAAACCGCGCCGCGCGGTGCCACGCCTGCCTCGCCCGCATCCCCAATCGTCACGGCATCAGCGTCCAGAAAAGATGGTCATCATCGCCGCGACATACGCTGCGCGGTGCGACGCCTGTTTCGCCCGCGTGACCATGCCGAGTTGAAACGTCAGACGTTGATGCCTACCTGATCAGACGGCCTGATCTGGCGCTCCGCGGGCCCAGAACTCGGCAAGACGCTGGCGGAGGCGGCGATGCGCTGATTGCCGTAACTCGGAGTCAGCCTCGAGGATCGATTCCGCCGCGCGGCGCGCGCGATCCAGTAACCGGGTGTCGAACACCATCTCCAGCCAGGGCATCTCCGGGAGACCACTCTGCCGGGTGCCGATAAAGTCTCCCGGTCCCCGCAATTGCAGGTCTTTCTCGGCCAGCAGGAAACCATCGTCGCTGGCAACCATCGCCTGGAGCCGTTCTTCGCCATCCGGGCTCGCTTCTTCCGCAAGCAGGAGGCAGTAGGAGCGGGCGCCGCCCCGGCCAACCCGGCCGCGGAACTGATGCAGTTGCGCGAGCCCGAAGCGGTCGGCGCCCTCGATCAGCATGACCGTCGCATTCGGAATGTCGATGCCGACCTCGATGACCGAGGTCGAGACGAGCAGATCGCTTTTTCGATCGCGAAACTCGCTCATCACGGCGTCTTTTTCGCGTGAACTCATCCGCCCATGCAGCGTCGCCACGCGCAGATCGGGAAAGACCTCGTCCTGCAACCGCTGCGCTTCGTCGACCGCGGCCTTGGCTTCGATCGCATCCGAGGCCTCGACCAGAGGACAGATGACGAACACCTGATGCCCGCTGGCAACTTCCTGGCGAACGAGATCGTACGCCGCCGCCCGCTCCGCCCCGACGTAGCGCCGGGTCTCGATCGGGATGCGTCCCGGAGGCCGTTCGGCGAGAATCGAAACGTCCAGATCGCCATGCAGAACGTGATTCAAGGTGCGGGGAATCGGCGTCGCGGTCATTGCCAACTGATGCGGCCGCGCCGCGCCCTTGCCGGGCAACGCGGCGCGCTGGCGCACTCCGAAGCGATGCTGCTCGTCCACCACGGCGAGCGCCAGCCGGGAGAACTCGATCCCATCCTGGATGATCGCGTGGGTGCCAATCAGGATATCGATGTCGCCGTCGATGAGCCCCGCGCGAATCTCCTTCCGCGCCGCGGCCTTGGTGGCGCCGGTAAGGAGTCGAATGCGTGGGCGATCGGCTTCGGGCAACCCGCTGTAGAGCCGTTCGACCCCCGCGAGATGCTGCTCCGCCAGGATCTCGGTCGGCGCCATCATCGCCGCCTGAAAGCCAGCCGCTGTCGCCGCCAGCATCGCGCCCGCGGCGACAGCGGTCTTGCCTGATCCCACGTCTCCCTGGAGAAGGCGGGCCATCGGTTTGTCCCGGCGCAAATCGCCGATCACCTCGGCCAGCGCGGAGCGCTGCGCGCCGGTGAGGCGAAACGGCAATCCTTCCGCCCAGCGCGCCTGCAACGCCTCGTCAACGGGAATCGGGATCCCGTCGTGCGCCTGCCGCTCTGCCTTGCGCTGGACCAGACCGAGCTGCAACAGAAAGAGGTCGTCGAATGCGAGCCGCTCGCGCGCCGCGTGCAGAGCGGCGTCGGAATCGGGATAGTGAATCTGGGCGATCGCGTCGGGCAGGCTCAGCAACTGGCTATCAGGCGCGGGACGCAAGACCGCGTCAGGGAGATACTCCTCCACCGCGCCAAGCGCTCCAGCGAGCGCCTGCCGCGCGAAGCCGCGCATCATTTTTTGCGAGAGACCCGCGGTAAGCGGGTAGACCGGGACGACGCGGCCGGTGGACGTTCCCGCATCAGGACCGCTCATCCGCTCCCACTCGGGGCCGGTGAGCGAGAGCGCGCCGTAGCCGGACTCGATCGCGCCGCTGACCGCGATCTCGTCCCCGACCTTGAGCACATTGCCCAGATACTGATTGAACCAGGTCACCCGCACCCAGCCGGTGCTATCGGCAAGCCGAATCGTGACCCGCGGTGCGCCCGGTCCGCGATGGACTTGCAGATCGGTCACCCGCCCGCGCACCGTGACCTCGCTCCCCGGCCGCAGGTTCAACGCTTCGCCGATGCGAATGGTGCGCGAGTAGTCGATGTGCCGCCGCGGCGCAAAGAAGAGCAGGTCGCCGATCGTCTCGACACCGAGTTTGGCCAGTTTCTTGCTCGTCGCGCCGCCGGCGCCCTTCAGGTCAGTGACTGGGTCGTCCAGCGCGAAGGTCGCCGCCGCCACCCGCGGCGGCTGCCGAGCCACTACGGTTGGAGTGGCGGGGGCGCTCTCGCTCCGCTTGCTGATCACAGGCTCAGGAGTCGAGACGGCCTTCCGGGCCGGACGAACCGCGCTCTCGAGCGTTCCCGTGGGGCGGGCGGGGCCGGAGGCGGCGAACCGCGGCGTCAGACGTTTCAGGGCAGCGGCAATGTGCTTCAACGCCTCCTGACGCTGGTCCGGAGAGAGTGAGGGGTAGTGCTCCAGAGCGGCGACGACCGCGGCGAGATCGGCGGCGAGTTGCTCGCTCGTGGCGTTGCCGCGCAGGCGGCGCACGCTGCCTAGCGCCGCCTGGTAACTGTTTCCCGCCCGGCAGCCAGCGCGCCACTCCCGCCGCAAATTTTCAACGGCGGTATCGAGGCGCGCCCGGGCGTCGTCGCTGGCGACACGATCCTGATCTAATGAAGTGGCGATACCGGTCCTGTCCAACGGTCGGATTCACTGGTCCGGCGAGAGGGAGGGAACTCACGCCCGCGGCACGGGGTTCCTGCCAAGTCTAACGCGCCCGCGCGACTGGCCGCGATTCAGGCGCTTTCCTCGACGACGATCCCCAACGCGCCGGGTCCGACGTGCGCCGCGATGGCTGGTCCGATGCGAGCAATCCTGATCCGATCGAAGGGCGTCCCGCTGACCGCGGCGACATCCCGCGCCAGCATGTCCGCGTCGCGCCGGTCGGTTGCATAGAGCACGGCGATCTCGGACAGTCCGGGCATTTCCCCGACGAACGCGGTCAACTCCGCGATGGCGCCGGCGCGAGTGCGGGCCCGCTCGTAGGGAACGATCTGTCCCTCATCGATCCGCAACAGAGGTTTGAGTTGGAGTGCCTCCGAAATCATGGCCGCGGCTCGGCCGATCCGTCCGATTCGTCGCAGGTGTTCGATGTTCTCGATCGAGAAGACAACGTGAAAACGACTTCGCGCCGACTCTGCCGCGGCGACAACGTCAGCAAGGGAGGCGCCAGACAGCACCATCTCGGCAACTCGCCGCGCCTGGAGACCAAGCCCCAGGGAGACCGAACGAGAATCGATCACGGCCACTCGTTCCGGATCGGGAAGGAGCGCTCGCGCGCTGCGCGCCGCGGCACACGCCGGTCCCAAGCGGTCGGAAAGGAGGATCGCGATCACGGCGTCGTGGTTCTGGAGCAAATCGCCGAACGTCTCGGCAAAGACCTCATGCAGCGGCGGCAACGCCTGTCCTTGCGTGTCCCGAACACCGCTGAATTCGTCGGCGCCGAGAGCGCGAAGCAGTGCCGTATCGTCACCCAGATCGATCTGCACGGGAACCATCGTCATTCCAGCAGCGGCCACCTCCTCGGCGCCAAGATCGCTGGTGCTGTCGGTAACAATCGCGATGCGGGAACGAGATGAGGTTGTCACCACGATGCCGTTGCCCACCATGCCGTCATCCCACGACTGAGGAACGCGATCATTCGCGGCATGCTCCCGGTGGGGCGCGGTTCGACGCGTCCCGGTTTACCCAGAATTGGCCACAATCGAATGCGCATGGTAGGCTTACCGGTCGCGCGGGCGTCCAGGAATCGGGCGAATCATTGCCAGCCGTGAGGCCGCTCTCGCAAGTTGCTTGAAGCATAGTCCAGGAAATCGGACCGGGAGGATTCTCAGAAGTGGCCGGCAAGTGTGATGTCTGCGGCAAGACGACCCAGTTCGGCCGCAACGTGAGCTTTTCGAAGCGGCGAACGAACCGCATGTTCAAGCCGAATATTCAATCCCGGAAGATGGTTGTCGACGGCGAGACCCGTCGCCTCAGCGTTTGCACCGAGTGCCTGCGCACGATGGCCAAGTCGGCCAAGACGGCCTGACGCCGGGTTGCCGCGCCCGCGGCACTGGCACGTTCGACCCCCGCCGCGGCCACCGCGCCGGGGGTCTTGTTTGTTCCGCTGAACGCGTCATCGAGTGCGAGACCTGATGCCACAGACCGTCCTGAATCGTCGTGAGCGGAAGCCGAAGAAAGCCGTGAAGACACGTCACCGGCATCCCGAGCGGGGCACCCCGGACTTGGCGCGGGTCCAGCCCGGCGCTGACGTCGAGGTCGTGATCGATCGGATTGTGCCCGGCGGCTTCGGCCTCGGCCACGCGGGCGGCCGCACGCTGTTCGTGGCTTCCGCGGCACCTGGGGACCGCTTGCGCGTCCGGATTGGGCGCGAGCACGGGCAAACCGCCCATGCGGCCATCACCGACGTGCTGGAAGCCGGTCCGGACCGGGTTGTTGTGCCCTTTCCGATCCTCTCTCGCTGCGGCGCCGATTTCCAGCATCTGCGCTATGAGGCGCAACTCCAGGCGAAGCGCGACATGATCGTCGATAGCCTGCGCCGGGTGGGGAGTCTCGAGGCGCCAGAAGATCTCACGGTCTCGCCTTCCCCCGTAATCTGGGGCTACCGCGCCCGCGCCGAGTGGCGACACGATCCGGATACCGGCGCTCTCGGCTACCGCGAAGCAGGCAGCCATCGCGTGATCGATCTCCCGAACGATCCATTTGTCGTTCCGGTGCTTGCCGAGCGGTTCGCGCAACTGCGGGCGCGGCTGGCGGCGGGCCGTCTCCCGGAATGGGCGACCGAATTGCGCGCCGCCGCGGGTGACGACGGCATCTCGCTCGCGCCGCCATTGGAACTACCGCAGCCCCTGCCCGTGCATGCGACCGTGGCTGGCGAATGCTACGAGTACGACGCGGATTGCTTCTTTCAGGTCAACCCATTCGTGCTCGAGAACCTCGTTGCCGAAGCCTTTCGCTACGCGCCAGAACCGGGAGCGCCCCGCGCCGCGCGGCCGCCCCTCGGCATCGACCTCTATTGTGGCGTCGGGCTCTTTACGTTGCCGATGGCGCGGCGATTCGCTCAGGTCGTCGGGGTGGAAGGGCAGCCGCGCGCGGCGGAGTTCGCGCAGCGCAATGTCGCAACCGCCGGGCTGAGTCACGCCCGGATCGAAACCGCCTCGATCGAGCGCTGGCTGGAAGGCGCCTTCCGCAGCCACGGCCGCGCCCCCTTCGTGCTGCTCGATCCGCCGCGGACGGGGCTCCCCGGACCGGCGATGCGCGCCCTGCCCCGGCTACGCCCGGAGCGGATTGCCTACGTTTCCTGCGATCCGGCGACGCTGGCGCGGGATCTCAAGGGCCTGCGCGCCGCCGAGTACCACGTGGTCTCGCTGGCGGCGTTCGACATGTTTCCCCAGACCCACCACGTCGAGATCGTGGCCCACTTGCAACGGGCGGGTTGAGACCCTACCCCCAGGGATCATCCCCTGCTGGCATCCGCCCCCCGAAGCGGCCAGCCTCTCCCCGGTCGGCCTCGGCCAGTTCGACCAGCGTATCGAGAAACGCATCGAGTCCAGTTTCGGGGTGATGGAAGCGAAATCGCCCCAACTCGTACAGGACGCGCTGGTCCGGAGTGAAACTTTCGCCACTACTCGCCAGACGTTGCAGCGCAACGAGCCGGGGATCGTCCGCGGGTAGGTCGAGCACGTGGGCGGCGAGTTCGTCCAGGGCCGCCGCCGTCCGCAGGTTGCGCGCGTCCCGATCGTATTCTTCCGCCTTGCGGCGGCGCCAATCGGCCGTCGAACGGCAGAACTCGGCGAACGAGGATTGAAACCGGGACGCATCGGCCGCCATGCTACTCCGCGTTGCTGACGAGGACGCCCCTGTCGAGCAGGAAGCGGGCGATATACGTGTTGTTCGCGTCGATCAATTTGATCGCGTATGACGTGGCGGCGCGAGCGGCAACAAACCCTGGGGACGCCAGTTCCTCTTCGACGCTGGTGCCTCGCGCTGCGGCGGCCTCAGCCGCTTCCTCCTCGATCAGCGCATCGAGATACGCCATCATTTCCGCCGCCGTCATCCCGATCGTGTCTCGCGCCTCGCCTGCGGAATCCGTCACCAGTCACCCCTCTTACCAGATACCCACCAGCATCGCGGCGATAGTAGCACCGGCGTCTCGCCTGATTGTGCGCCGGGTCCAAGTGTCGCTTGCTATACTCATCCGACCCGCGAGTTCGTCGACGACGAGCGCATGTGCGGTCCACAGCGGGTCCGAGCGCACCCTACTCTACTGATCCGGTCCGATACCGGATGAGGAGTCTTGTGCCGTGGCGTACGTGATCGCCCAGCCGTGTATTGGGGTCAAGGACAATAGTTGCGTCGAGGTCTGTCCGGTCGATTGCATTCATTCGACCGATGAGGCCAACCAGTATTTCATCAATCCGGACGAGTGCATCGACTGCGGTGTCTGCGCCGAAGTCTGTCCGGTCGAGGCGATCTTCTTCGAGGACGATCTCCCGGAGCAGTGGGCGGAGTTCAAATTGATCAACGCCGCCTTCTTCAAGAAGTAGCGCCCCTCGAGCGCGGGGCCCAAAAAGGCGCCACGGCCTGGTGTGGCGGTGGCGCCGTTTTGTGGCCCGCGCTGCACTTCAAATTGGTTCGCGCATCGACAACTGACATCCGGCGGCAGGCAAAGGAGCGGCAACCCATGGACGATGCGCGCACTACGATCGATCGCCTGATGCGGCGTGATCCGGCGCTCCTCGCCGATCCTCTTCCGGCCTACGCCGCATTGCGCGAGTCGTCCCCGATCGTCTACTTCGATGGCCCCACCCCCGGTCCGCCCTGGCTCAACGCCTGGCATTGCTTTCGCTACGCCGATGTTGCCGCGATTTTGCGGGACGAGCGCGCCTCGTCGCAGCGGCACATGGCGGCAATGCCGCTCGAACAATTCGGCATCGATCCCACGACGGAAGCTGCCCGGTTCTTCTGGACGATGCAGGCTCAGACCATGTTGACCATGGACGCGCCCGACCACACCCGGCTCCGCCGTCTGGTGCTGCGCGCCTTCACCCCGCGGGTCGTTTCGGCGATGCGCGGACAGATCGAGGGCATCGTCGATGCCTTGCTCGACGAAGTCGCGGCTCAGGAGTCGTTCGATCTCATGCCAGTATTCGCCGCGCCCTTGCCAGCCATGGTGATCGCCGGGCTGCTCGGCATCCCGGCCTCGGACTGGGCGAAGTTCAAACGCTGGTCGGATGGCATCATCGGGTTCAACATCACCCAGGCAAAGGTCGATAGCTTTTTCGAACTCGGACAGTATCTTGCCGCACAGATCGACGCCCGCCGCGAGGCGCCAAAGGACGACCTCATCTCCGCCCTGATTGCCGCGCGAGATCAGG
>JAXLWU010000040.1:0-42078 GCA_046328335.1 Thermomicrobiales bacterium | reverse complement strand
GCGGACATCTTGTCGATCGACGATTTGGGGTGACGCGGCAGTCCGGTAGCGCGTGGCTAGCGGAACAAATCAAAAGCCTGATGATTGGTCTGCTTGTCCAGACACCCTTGCTGACCGGGTGCTTCGTTCTCATGCGTCGTCGCCCGCGAGACTGGTGGCTGATTGCGGCAGCCGCCTCGGTTCCGCTCGCCACTGCTTTCAGCTACCTCGCGCCCGTCTTGATCATGCCGCGGTTCAACCGCTTTGACTTGCTCGATGACCGAGGTTTGGAGTCGGAAATTCGGCAACTCTCCGAGAAGAGCGGCGTAAGAATCAGCAATGTGTACCGAATGGATATGAGTCGGCAAACCGAGAAACCAAATGCCTTCTTCGCGGGTATTGGCACTACGAAAAGAATAGTTCTCTCCGACACGTTGCTCGAACAATTTCCAGAAGGTGAGATCACGGCTGTCGTCGCGCATGAGCTTGGTCATCAAGCACATGGCGATATCTGGCGGCTGACTGGTTTCGCCTCTGCTGCTGGATTTGCCGTCGCGTGGTTGTTCGCCCGATTCGCCCCGGGAGTCGTACGAGCCACAGCACGGTTCACCGATGTGGACGAGATGGGGGACGAGGCCGCCTTTCCGCTTCTGGCGTTGCAGATGACGGGTTTTGGGGTGATCCTGATGCCTATTCTCGCGGCGTACAGCCGGAGTCTGGAGCGCGGGGCGGACCGATTCGCGGTAGCGTTGACGGGAGACAACGTGGTCTACGCGCAGGCGCTGGAACGTCTTGGCGCTCTTGGTCTGGCCGACCCGGACCCGCATCCATTAGTCGTGTTCTTGCTTTACTCACACCCGCCACTCGGCGAGCGAATCAGGTCGGCTCTCGGTGAGCGCGCGAACGTTGCCCCGCCCGCGGTTGCGGGGACATAACCGCGTGACAGGGAGGCAGCGGGTTCGCTAAACTCCGGACTTCGCAATGAGCGTGCTGAGGCAGATGCGGTTCTGGGGGAGGGAGCGCATCACGCTTCGGCGTCCTGCCCGGTCCCTGATGACCGCGGTGCTCCTGCGAGTGCCAATGCAATGCCCGATGAGCGTTTGGCGCAGCGAATCGCTGCTGGTGAGGGATTGGGGACGCCAGTGGGAGCGGGGGAACATGCCAGCAGTAGTACGGTGTTTACTTGGCGACGTGACCGCAGCGAAGTGTCGCTCTCGTTGACGAGCGAGGGGTGGCTGGTCATTTACTCCGCCACGGGACGCCTCCTCGGGCCGCCGCAGATTATTCATCAGGCCCGACACCGTGACGCGACTCATGCCGCGTGGGATTTCATGTCCCGCGTCCATCTGGCATCGCGCGATCAGGATGAAGGTCTGCGGGCTGGACGGTCGGCGGCGCAGTGGATCAGGTCGCTGCCACAATGGTCCGGACCGGGGCGATAATCCGCTGCCAGCCGCTGCGCGATGCCTGAACTCCCTGAAGTCGAGACGATTCGACGCATTTTTCAGCGGGAGCTCGTGGGTCGAACGCTCGAAGATCTCGCTATTTCTCTGCCAAAGTTGACACGTGATTCTCCGATTCCGGATCTCAGGATCCTCGTCGGGCATCGGATCCTGGCCGCGGACCGGCGAGCGAAAGTCCTCATTCTTCATTGGTCAGAGGAGTTGAGCCTGCTTATCCATTTCAAGCTCGCCGGTCAGCTGGCGGTTGTTCGCCCGGATGGCCGCCGTCTGGTTGCCGGGCACCCCGTTCCTGATCCGGAAGGAACATATCCCCATAAGTCCACCCACATCACCCTTCTATTTGACGACAATTCTCTCGCCTACTACAGCGATATCCGTCAATTCGGTTGGTGGCGCCTGATGACCACGGCGATGGTCGATTCAGCGCTGACGGCGTTCAGATTCGGTCCAGAAGGCGTCAATGGTGATCTGGATCGCGCCGCGTTGGAGCAAAAGCTTGCCAAACGATCGATCGCGGTAAAGCGGGTCTTGCTCGATCAGACCGCGGTGGCGGGCCTGGGGAATATCTACGTTGATGAATCGCTGCACCGCGCGCGGATTCACCCGGAACGGGTCGCAAGCAGCTTGACGGAAGACGAGGTGAGCCGGCTCTTCGCGTCGATTGGCTGGGCGCTGGAACGGGGAATCGAACAGGGCGGCGCAACGATCCGCCATCAGCGCGCGTACCCACGAGATGGATTTCCCGCGGTTCATGCTAGAGAAGGGGAGTCCTGCCCTACCTGCGGCGGAGCAATCGTCAAGACGGTCGTTGGCGGCCGCGGTACGTACTTCTGCCCTGCCTGTCAACGACCATCCGACTAATCGGATTGCGCGATCGCGGAAGCGATAGCATCGAGGGTGTCACCGGCTCCGGCTCGAATCACAACCGACGCCAAGTGATCGAGAGGGGTCGCTTGCGCATTGATAATAGCCAGATTCGCTCCCGAGGCGACCGCGGCTTCAGGCACCCGCGCGGCAGGTTGAACGACCAGCGAACTGCCGATGACGATCATTAGATCGCAGTCTCGGGCGGCGGCAAACGCGCGGCGGAGCGGTTCTTCCGGCATTGCTTCCCCGAACAGGACAGTGGCGGCGCGCAGGATTCCGCCGCAGTTGTGGCACGATGGGAGAGGTTCTGCGGCGAGCCGTGCCTGAACGAGATCGGCACTCCAGCTCGCTTTGCAATCGAGGCAACGAACTCGGTGCGCCGTGCCATGGAGTTCGATTACGCTCGCGGGATCGCTGCCCGATTTCTGATGCAATCCGTCGATGTTCTGGGTCACGATGAGACCAAGCCGATGCAACGATTGAAGTCGCGCGAGAGCGCGGTGGCCGCGGTTTGGCTCGGTTTTGGCAAGCGTTGGATATCGCTCACGGCGCTCCTGCCAATACGATCGACGCGTTTCCACATTCGTGCGGAAGTCGCTCAAGGTCGGCGGCGCGTTGCGCTCCCAGACGCCTCCCGGTCCCCTGTAGTCCGGAATACCAGACTCAGTGGAAATTCCGGCACCGGTGAAGGCCATCGCAGAACGCGCTTCGCGCAACAGCTCCGTCAGGTAGCCAACCGGTTCCGAAAACTCCAGATGCGAACGATGGTTTCCCATCAATTTGCTATTCCCAAGAGCGAAGGACGCTCCGCTTGCCTGACAGGCACGTTCGAGATTGTTTCAATCTGTGTCGAGTGCTAGGATGAAACTCGCCAGAAATGGCGAACTCCCCGCAAAAAGGGTGCCGATCGATGGTCAGCCCCGCGGCTGATCAAGAACGACACTTAGCGTCATTGAGACCGCATGTCACAGCGGACCTCGCGGCGGAGACTGCCCCATGATACTTTCATCGTCCGCCCAATTGATCCTCGAAGCGGCGTGGCTGCGAATGACCGGACGCTCCCAGCCGGTTCAGGTGTTTACTGACTCCTCCTTGGAAACGCGTGCGATGGCTTCGGCCGCACTCGTTGCATTTGACCACGGCGAATACGTCGCGACCGATGAACGCGACATCGCACCGTCGATGCCAGCGGTCGAGGCTCGCGCCATGCCGGGGCAGTTGACCGCCAAGGAGCGGCGGGCTCGCGCCGCGGCGCTGCGAGGATTGGCCTTTGCGCGGCAACGGCGGTACGAGGCGGCGCGCCTGGCATTCGCCGAGGCGGCGGAACTCGACAGCGGTCTCGACCTTACCCGGACTCCCGGGTTTTGGAACCTGGATCGCGGCGCCCACGAAGCGGCCATCGCGGCGTACCAGGACGCGTGTCGCGACCGCGACGCGACGGTTCTGCGCGCTCGAGTTCAGTCCACGTATCGGCCGCGCGCGCTTCCGGCCGCGGCCCATCTCTAGGGAACCATGAGGGGCGCCAAATTCCGCGTTCAGATCTGGGATGGCTGCATGCGGGCGCGAGCGGAAGCGCCTCTGGCGCGGAGCGCTTCAGCGACGGCATCCAGGCGCTCCGGGTTTACGGTATAGAACTTCGAGCCACGACGGGCGCTGACGGTCACCAGTCCGGCTCGCTCCAGTTGAGCGAGATGACGAGAGACGGCCGACTGCGCGACTCCCAAGCGCCCGACGATTTCCTGCGCGTAGAGTTCGTCCTCCAGCAGAAGATCGATCATCCGTAGCCGGGTCGGGTCGGCGAGAGCCCGGGCCGCCTCGAGCAGATCGGCTTGAGGTGTTGGGCTCGAGGCTCCTGAATCGGCGTGTTCCGCGTTGTGGTGGCCGCAGCAGCGATCGAGCAACTGCGGTGCCGGGAAATAGACGATCAGGTCCGGCCCGTAGGCGATGTAGCTCACGAACTGCCCCAGGTGCAGGGAAGGACAAAACACGACTCGGGTAATCGAGGCGGGGGGGCGCTCGATCACATCTGGTACCCGCTGACCAGTCAGCGCCGCATACGCCTCCGCGAAGCCGCGTCCGCTCAACTCCGCTCCCCGGCGCGCGGCAATATGCAACAGTCGGATGCCTTCCGGCCGCGAGTCTCGGACGCCTGCTTCCCATACACCACGGTACAGTCTGATCGTGCGGCGTTTCAGTTCTTCTGGATCAGTAATCAGGCGTAGCACATCATCCAGTCTTGCCGTGGTCAGCGCTGGCGCGAGCGCCCGCTGCCACTCCTGCACGTCTTCCGGAGACCGCCAACGGATCTCCAGATCCGCGTGCACGCGCTCGAGCGCATGTAGCACCATCGTCAGGTACTCAGACGGGGCCAGGCCCTCCATGAATGCGATCAAGTCGTCGATATCGGCGTTCGCACGGTTCGGATCGAGCGGTCCGAACCGCATGACGGGTTCCTCGGGATAATAGAGGAGTCGTCCGGAAAAGCCATGGAGGAGGTCGAGGTCCTGTCGCAATTCGTCCGACAGTCGACGCCGCGTATCGATCAACCAGGGATCGAGGCCGCTCCCAGGAACAGCACGATACAGGAGCGAGAGAACGGAAACCATGTCGAGCGGGAGGGAGACCGCGGTTTCGATCCGAAGAGCCGGACGGCCGGCAACCAACTCACCCATTACCCTACCAGCATGCTCGACGAAACGCTCATTACGAGATAATGATATCTCGTTGTCCGTATTTTGCCATAACGGATTGCGCGGGCACTGGATTCGGCGAGAATACCCCGTGCAAGATTTCTCTGTCGGCTAAGGATGCGGTGAGGGCAAGGATGACTGACGATCCACTCTGGTTCAAGGACGCGATCTTTTACGAGGCTCCGGTCAAATCCTTCTTCGACTCCGATGACAATGGTATCGGCGACTTCCGCGGAATGACTCAGAAACTCGATTACATCAAGCAACTCGGAGTGGACTGTATCTGGTTGCTTCCCATGTATCCTTCGCCGTTCAAGGACGACGGCTACGACATTGCCGACTTCGTCAGCATCTTCCATGAATTTGGCACGGTGGAGGACTTCAAGGCGCTGATCGATGCTGCCCACGAGCGAGGCATCAAGGTCATCGCCGACCTGGTGGTCAATCATACTTCCGACCAGCACGAGTGGTTTCAGCAATCGCGACGCGATCCTGCTTCACCTTACGGCGACTACTACGTCTGGAGCGACGATCCGACGCTCTACTCGGACGCGAGGATCATCTTTATCGACACTGAAGTATCCAACTGGACCTATGACCCGGAGCGGAAGCAGTATTTCTGGCACCGGTTCTTCAGCAATCAACCTGATCTCAACTACGACAACCCCGCGGTTCAGGAAGAAATGCTCAACATACTCAGGTTCTGGCTGAACCTGGGTCTGGACGGATTTCGCTGCGATGCGGTGCCGTACCTATTCGAGCGGCCGGGCACGATCTGCGAAAACCTGCCGGAAACACATGCCTTCCTGCAGCGACTCAGGCGAACGGTGGAACAAGAGTTCCCCGGCAAGATTCTCCTCGCGGAAGCCAACCAGTGGCCCGAAGACGTTGTCGCGTATTTCGGAACCGAGCGGGATCCCGAGTTTCACATGGCGTTCCACTTCCCCGTGATGCCGCGGATGTTCATGGCTGTGCGGCGGGAAGATCGCATGCCGATCGTCGAGATCATGGAGCGCACCCCCGCGATCCCCGAGAATGCCCAGTGGGCGATCTTTCTCCGGAACCATGACGAGTTGACGCTTGAAATGGTGACTGATGAAGAGCGCGACTACATGTATGCCGAGTATGCCAAGGAACCGATGATGCGGCGGAATCTTGGCATACGGCGGCGACTCGCGCCGCTATTGGAAAACAGCCGGCGCAAGATCGAACTTCTCAATTCAATGCTCCTTTCGCTTCCCGGCACACCGGTGATCTATTACGGCGATGAGATCGGAATGGGAGACAACGTCTACCTCGGCGATCGGAACGGGGTGCGAACTCCCATGCAATGGTCGGGCGATCGCAATGGCGGCTTCTCCAGGGCGGACCCGGCGCGACTCTACGACCCGGTCATCAGCGATCCGGTGTATGGCTACCAAGCGGTCAACGTCGACGCGCAGGAGCGCCTGCCAACCTCGCTTCTGGAATGGATGCGCCGTTTGATCCGGGTCCGCAAGCGATACAAGGCGTTTGGCCGGGGAAGCATCGAGTTTCTCGACGCCGACAACCGACGGGTGCTAGCGTATGTGCGCGCTTACGAGCGGGAAGTCATCCTCTGTGTCGCTAACCTCTCCCGCTTTGTCCAACCCTCGCAACTCGATCTCTCGCAATTCAACGGCTGGCAGCCGGTCGAATTGATCGGCGAAACGTCGTTTCCGCACATTGGAGAGTTGCCGTACTTTCTGACTCTTGGGCCACATGCATTCTATTGGTTCCGGTTGGAACCACCACTCGAGGCGACGACAGCAAGCGAATGATGGACGACGAACGAAATCGTCTCGCGGTCGAACTGCGATCGCGGTTGGCAACATGCCTGCCGACCTGGTTGTCGACTCGGCGCTGGTACGCGGATAAGAGCCGTACCGTGACCAATATCGAGATCGAGTGTCTCGATCGCTATCCATGGGATGCAACTCAGGTTGCGATGATGATTGTCGGACTCGAGTTCACCGACGGGTCATCGTCACGATACTTCCTCCCTCTGGTGATCGCACCGCGGAGCGCGATACGGAAAGAACGATCGGTCATTGCGGTCCTGGAGCCTGATTTCATCCTGTTTGAAGGGTCCGAGACGGTCGAGTTCGCCGCGCTTCTACCTGCGATTCTTGGCGGTCGCATCCAACTACCGAGGGGCTGGAGCGAAACTGTAGCGCCCGACGCCGTCTCGCCCATCGCCCAACTCGACGCGTCTACAGCACGCGCCCTCGGCGTGGAGCAGAGCAATACCTCGCTGCGATATGACGACGCGGCAATAGTCAAAATCGTGCGCCGCCTGCAACCGGCTCCCAATCCGGAAGAGGAGATGCTCAGCGCACTCGCGCCGGGGCGGCTGGGGAGCGTTCCCCGTTTTCTTGCCTCGCTTGCCTGGAACGCGGCCGACGGCACCCGGTACCCCGTTGCCCTCGTGGAGAACTATGTACCCAACGTTGGCGATGGCTGGTCCTGGATTCTCGATCGCCTCGACGCGGTGGCGAAGGGGAATGTCGATCCATCGTCTCCATCGATCGAGGAACCTATCCATCAGCTCGGGAGGCGAACCGCGGAGTTGCACCTTGCCTTGAGGCAAATCGATGATCCGATGTTCCGGCCGGAAGTCACAAGCCTGGCAGACATCACGACACGTGAGACAAACACGCGCACGGCGGCGCGAGTCGCAACCGACCTCATCCAGCAAGAATTCAATCGTGTTCGTAAGGACGCCGGCGCTGCGAACACCTTGAAGAGTGGAATCGAGGACGTCCTGCCCAGAATCGATGGTTACGGCGAAGAACTGGGGCTGAACCGGATTCGGGTGCACGGCGATCTTCACCTGGGACAGGTCTTGCGGACGACAGGCGGCGACTGGGTGATCATCGATTTCGAGGGAGAGCCGGCGCGAACGGTCACGGAGCGCCGCGAAAAACAGTCCGTTCTAAAAGACGTTTCGGGCATGCTCCGTTCATTTGCCTATGCCCGGGGTGCGGCCGAGCTCTCGGCGCGCAATTCCGGTCTCGCTGGCGCCGACGCGATTCTGAGTCAATGGGAACAGCGTGCCCGCGACGCATTTCTCTCAGGTTATCGCGATGAGTTGGGAGCCAGCGGCGCCGGACTTGTTCCATTGGACCGGGAGTCGTTCGAAGCAGCGCTCGCCGCCTGGGAACTCGACAAGGCGCTGTACGAGGTCGTGTACGAGGCCAGAAACCGTCCGGACTGGCTCTGGCTGCCCCTCCAGGCCATCACACCAGGAATTGCCGATCAGCTTTCGGCGCGAACGGGAGGCGCGCCGGCATAACCCTGCCTCGCCGCCCAATCGCGATAATCGATACCGGGAAAGGGATTGTCCCGCTCTCGCAACGCGTCCAGCATCTCGCGCACGTCGGCGCCGGCCATGCCCTGCGCCACGATCGAGGTGAGTTGATCGAAGCGCGCGAGATGCTCCTGGAAGCGCTCCACCGCGTACTCGCGCGCTTGGCCCGTCGTCACCAGAAACGGCCAGTCCGAACTCTGTAGGAGCAGCAGTTCACGAGCCGCCTGATCGAGAACCTCTCGCTGAATTCCTGAGGCGTCAGGGTTGCTTTCCACCAGGCCCTCCATGCGCCGTTCGGCGGTATGGATGAGCGGCCACATCCAGGCGGTATCGTCATTGAGCCAGGTGAAGTGACTGCCCCCCGCTCCCCAGCTCGATTCGGGCAGGGAGAGGACCTCGCGTGGCGGGTGCTGCTCGATAATGCGGCTGGCTGACGTGACCGCCACGGCAGGACGCTCGGCCAGCAGCCTGAGTACATGTTTGAGCCAATCGACCCCCTCGAACCACCAGTGCCCGAAGAGTTCCGTGTCGTAGGACGCGGTTATGCTGCCGAATGCGCCGGTGCGGTCGTGATACGAGCGCAGTTCTGTCTCGATCAGATTGACGTAATGTTCGGCATGTGAGCGAACCTGGACGGCCGCGGTCTCGGGAGCATACGGGGCCTTCTGGCCGAGATCGACCCCGGCGCCTGAGATACGCCAGTACTGCAAACCCGAAGTCGCGTCCTTCCGGTGGAATTCGCGATAGACGAAGTCGCCCGGATAGCCGAACGTCGCGGACCAAACCTGCTGTCCCGTCCGCTCATGGCGAGCCAACACCGCGACCTGACCCGGTGCGTCCCCGACCCAGTAGGGCAGGAGCGAGGTGCCCGGCGCCAATTGTTGGTCCGGCGAAGGAGGCGTTATGCTCGTCGCATAGCGGCGAGCGATCATGCCGTATGGTCCAACCGTGCCTGGCACTGCCATACCGACCGGTTTGCCACCCTCGACCGTGTGCGTCTCACTGAAAAAGACGAGCAATCCTTCTTCGGCCAAGAACGATTCAAGTCCCGGCCGCCTCACCAACGTTCCGGCGTCGTCCTCGAGGACCGCCGGTCGGTACGCACATTCGGGAAGCCAGATCGCCTGCGGCCGCTTCCCGAAGTGGCGGGCGTACGCATTCACGCCGGTGCGCAATTGCCCGTGAATCGAGGAGTCGCGAGCAAGCAGCGGGAGATAGCCGTGGGTCGCCGCCGATGTGGCAATCTCGACGTGGCCCTCGTCCTGAAGCGAGCGAAATGCCGCGAGGAGCGCGCTCCCGAAGCGATCCTGGAATGAGGTCAGGACCCGCGCGTACCAGTGGTGATAGTAACGGGCGAGATCTCGCATCTCCTGGTTGCCAGCCCGCTCGAAGCGGTCGACATCCTGTGCGGCCCTGGCCGCACGCTCGCTCGCGTAGTTGATGAAATGCTCGACGATCAAGGGGTCCGCGAGTTGCTCGGCCAGCACCGGCGTGATGCCGATCGTCAATCGATATGGAATGCCTTCCTCCCGAAGATCGTAGAGGGCATTCAGCAGCGGCACGTAGGTTTCGGCGATCGCCTCATGGACCCATTCCTCTCCGTGAGGCCACATTCCGGCTTGACGCGCATAGGGCAGATGGCTGTGAAGCATGAATGTAAATGCGCCGATCGGTGTCACCACGTCGTCCTTTCTTGATTGTGTTCCATGTTGAATGAAGTCTAGGGTTCGTCGCTCGAACGTCTACTTGAATCTGCTTCCGGTCTGTAATGCGCGGAGCCGGGATGGGTGTAATCGAACGGGTCGAATCCTTCAGGAAGACGCGGTACACCGGTCCGCCCGTAGGTCTCGGTCAACTCGCGCAGTCCGCCACTTAGGCCGTCATGCAACTGGTGGTTGGCGTAACGCCACTCCCAGTTTCCGACGGCCGTACCTGGCGTGTTCATTCGCGCATCGTCATCGAGTCGCATGACATCCTGTAGTGGCACAATCCCCCAGTCGGCGACCGATTCAAGGGCGAGACGGATGAAGTCCCAGGCAATGTCACTGCCGTCCCGTCCCAGATAGCGCTGTACGGTGGTGCGAACATGCTCTGGGAGAGTGCGGAACCAACCGACCGTCGTCTGATTGTCATGGGTGCCGGTATAGCAGACGGCAAGCGAACCGAAATTATGCGGAAGATACGCGTTGGTCGGGCCGCTATCGAATGCGAATTGGAGAACTTTCATTCCCGGTATGCCCAGCGATTCCCTGAGCGCATTGACATCGGACGTAATCAGACCCAGATCCTCTACGAGCAGCGGCAGTTTCCCGAGTGCCATCTCCAACGCCGAAAAGACCTCGGTTCCTGGTCCCTGTACCCAGCGGCCCGCCGCGGCGGAAGCGGCACCAGCCGGAACGACCCAAGACGCGGCAAAACCGCGGAAGTGGTCGATGCGTAGCACATCCACCCGCTCCAGGGTGGAGCGGACCCGGTCGATCCACCAGGAGAACCCGGTCGCCTCGTTCTCGCCCCAGTCGTAGACGGGGTTGCCCCAGAATTGTCCCTCGGAGGTGAACGCGTCGGGCGGCACCCCTGCGACTTCAAGTGGATGTCCATGTGGATCGAGCCGGAAGAGCTCACGGTGCGCCCAGACGTCGGCACTGTCATAGGCGACGAAAATCGGGATGTCCCCGATTACCCGAATGCCGTGCCGGTTTGCGTATCCACGGACTTCGCGCCACTGGCGGTCGAAAAGAAACTGAACAAACTGGTGAAAGCGAATTTCGTCGCCTAAGCGTTTCGTCGCGGAATCGAGCGCTTCGGGTTCTCGCAGCGCGATCGCGTCCGGCCACGACACCCAAGGGGCATCGTTGAATTCCTCCTTGAGGGCCATGAAGAGGGCAAAGTCATCGAGCCAGAATTTCTGCGCCGTGACATAGGCATCGAATTCGACGTTCAAGTGGGACGCCGCGCCGCGCTGGAAGCGGTTGAATGCCTTTCGCAGCCTTGGGATCTTGAAGTCTCGGACTTCATCGAAATCGACCCGGTTCTGCGGGCGATCAGACACTTCGGCCACGTCTTGGCTTTCGAGCAGGTCATCACCAGCAAGCCACGGCAACGAAATCAGCAGAGCGCTCCCTGCAAAGGCCGACGGCGACGCGTACGGCGAGTTGCCCGCCCCAACGGGTCCCAGTGGCAACACCTGCCACAAGGTCTGACCCGCGCGATGGAGCCACTCGATGAAGCGAAAAGCCTCTTCGCCGCAGTCACCGATGCCATGCGGCCCGGGGAACGAAGTGGGATGGCAAATCACTCCGCTGTATCGGGCCCGCGGCATCACGAGAGGTCCCTTGCTCGCCGGAGATCAGCGCGGGTAGCCACGATCACCGTTCACCGCGTACTGCTCGATAGCGGTCGCGACAGCGAGCGACGATTTGCCGCGTTTCTTCGAGTTGATGCCAGCCAAGCACATCGGTCTGCTTTGGTTCAAGCATCTTGTAGGTGGCGAAGAATGTCTCGATCTCGCGGAGCCAATGGTCGCCAAGATCGGCGAGGGATTGAACGTGATCGTAGCGGGGGTCTCCCACCGGTACGGCCAATACCTTGAAGTCAGAGCCCTTCTCGTCGTGCATGTCCAGCCCGCCGAGGACGCGAGCCCGGACCAGGCAGCCGGGAAAGGTCGGCTCCTGCACGAGGACTAGCACATCGAGGGGGTCGCCATCATCTGCCAACGTCTCGATGATGAACCCATAATCGGTCGGGTAGTGAACGGACGAATAGAGAACCCGATCGAGGGTGAATCGGCCCGATTTTTCGTCAAACTCGTACTTGTTCCGGCTTCCGCGTGGAATCTCGATGAACGCCATGACGATCATCGACCCATCCGCTTCCTCTGGCAGGAGATTCTCCTTGGGGTTTTTCCAGTCCGCGGTGACTTCGATCTCTTCGCGCATCCAATTCTCCGTGGACATGACCGAGGTCTTGGCGCTTGCGCGGGTGGCGCACGATGGTCCGGAGCCAATCAGAACGGTACCACGGTCAACTCATCGTCTTCCTCATCAGGAGACCACATTCGTTCATTGACAGGAACGTCGGCTCAGCCAGGCGTGAGGGCGCAATAAGTGTGCCTGATTGCAAGTGAAGCGCCACGTCCTCGCAAAACAGAAGCGCCGCCAGCGTTCTGCCGGCGGCGCTTCTGTTCGACGAATAGTGGTTACGAAATGTCACGCAGATGCATCGACGGCAACCAACTCAGTCTCGGCCTCAGCGGCCACCGGCTCGTCACGTCGTTGAGACTGCGATTCCCGGTCAGCGCGGGCCGCGAGACGCTGTTGCCGTTTGGACGGCCGGCTCCCGCCAGAGGCTGCCTCGACGCGCTTGTTGAACCGCTCTACTTGCCCCGCCGTGTCGACGATACGCTGCTCGCCCGTATAGAACGGGTGGCACACGTTGCAGAGGTCCGTGCGGATCATCGGTCGCGTCGAACGTGTCACGAACGTGTTCCCGCAAGCGCACGTTACGGTCGACTCGACGTACTTCGGGTGAATTCCTGTTTTCATCGTTTCTTTTGGCTCCAGGCCTTCTGGGACTATGCGCAGGTTGAACTAGTCCGCCGCGGTCGCTTCGCTCAATTCGTTGGAAAGGTACGCCGCTTTCAGCAGCCCGGCCCCGCCCCCGATTGGATAGACATCTGGTGGGTAGACGCTGATGCGGCGCTTCTGGCGGGTGACCGGCTCGAAGCGGACCACGCCATCGATCTTGGCGTAGATCGTGTGATCCTTGCCGATGCCAACGTTCTGCCCGGTCCAGAATTCCGTACCGCGCTGGCGAACGACGATCGTCCCCGCCCGCACGTATTGACCGTCAGAGCGTTTGACGCCGAGTCGCTTCGATTCGCTATCGCGGCCGTTGCGCGAACTGCCGACGCCTTTCTTGTGAGCCATGACTTCTTCTCCTTGCAGTCAGCGAAAACAAGCGCTCAGGCGTTGATTGCGGTTACCGCGACGCGCGTGAGCGACTGCCGATGTCCGGTGCGACGGCGATACCGCTTCTTCGGCTTGTACTTGAATACAACTATCTTGGGTCCGCGATACTGCTCCTCGACACGCGCCAGGACCGATGCGCCAGCAACAACTGGCGTGCCGATGCGCGTAGCGCCGGCATCTCCGACGAGGAGGACCCGGTCGAAGGAAACGTCTGATCCCGGCTCGGCGGGGAGTTTCTCGATACTGAGCCGATCTCCAACGGCAACACGATACTGTTTGCCGCCAGTCTCGATGATGGCATATCGACTATTGGGCGCCGGCGCCGAATGTGCCTCGGTGCTCGTTTCGCTATCCGCCATGACTCCGTCTGCTCACTCTCACGCACCGGCAGGGCAGGACCCTGGAACCGCGCAACACAAAACCGGGTGCGTCACGCACCCGCGACCGTTGATTGTAGCACATTCGAGATTGTTGGAATTCTGCCTATTCATCGGCCCCGCGCACGAAGAACATGCACTGTTGCCGTCCACGGAACCGAAATCGCCAACGCAACGTACCATATCGTTAGTGTGCCGAACCGGCGCAAGAATGGCCCGCATCTCGATTTCGATCGGAACAGGAGCAAATTTCACGATGAAGCGGTCACGTCCGCTGGCTCAGACATTGGGCGATCATGACACCTCCGCGAATGCGGTTTCGCGCCACTCGAGGTCACCGTTCCTGATGACCGGTGTGGTTGCCGGGGCGTTCGCGGCGGGCGTGCTGGTCGGTGGTATCCCGGGATGGGCACATGCTTCGGCCCAATCGACGCTCACCGACAATCCGACCTTCGCAACGCTCGAGCAAACGTGGGAACTGATCCACGAACAATGGCCCGAACCTGAAAACCTCGATGACGCGGCGTTGATCTACGGTGCGGCCAAAGGGATGGTCGATGCGATCGGTGACACGGGCCATAGCGCCTTCCTCGACCCCAAGATGGCCATCGACTATGCGCAGGCCCGCGAGGGCCAGTTCGTCGGAATCGGTGTCGAAGTTGATGCTCGCTGCGGTGTCCCGGTCGTCTCGCGAACAATGCCCGGCTCACCGGCCCTCGAGGCGGGTGTCAAGGCCGGAGATGTCATTGCCGAGGTCGATGGCGTCTCGACGCACCGAATTTCCATCGATCAACTGCGGCAGATGATCCTTGGCAAGGAAGACGACTCGCTGGAATTGACGATTGACCGCGAAGGAGAGCCACAACCGCTGAAGATCGCCGTGAATCGCCGCATGATCGATGTCGATCCTGTCACCTGGACGACGCTCCCTGATCAAACGGTTCAACTGCGGATCGCTGCGTTCGAACCGGGTGTTGCTCGGGAGGTTCGAGACTCGCTTGCGGAAATCCGGGCAGCCGGGACAAAGCGGCTGATACTCGATTTACGTGGCAACCCGGGTGGGTTGGTGCCGGAAGTGATCGGGGTTGCGTCCCAGTTTCTCGATGAAGGAAAGACGGTCTTTATCGAAGAGACACGTGACCAGCCGCCGCACGCCTTGAAGACCGTCGGCCAGGACGGTGAATGGCAGGATTTGGCATTGATCGTGCTTATAGACGAGGGCTCAGCATCCGGAGCCGAAGTGCTTGCCGCGGCGCTTCATGACAACGGTCGTGCCGAATTGATCGGCGAGCGCACATTTGGCACCGGAACGGTCCTGGCGACCTTTCCGCAGGACGATGGATCGAGCGTAGTGCTTGGCAACGCCTTTTGGCTGACGCCGAAGGGTGAGCACATCTGGAAGCAGGGAGTTGATCCCGACGAGGTTGTCTCTCTTGACAGGAATGTCTTTGCTTCGCGGCCAGAGGACGACCCGAGCATTACGACCGCCGAACTCTCGGCGTCGAGCGATACACAGTTGCAGGAAGCGTTCAAGGTCGTCACGGGCGAGGACAAGGCGGAATAGCGGCTTCGGCGCACCGGAGCAAAGGCGACTACTGAACCTCGCATGGTAAGGTAGCAAACATTTGGGCAGGAGCGGCGGTTGTCGCGATCGTTCAATGGAATGGAAGAGGGACCCGCAGCGATGTTGTCAACGGGAAGCATGCCTCGCCAACTGGGACGAGTTGTTGCTGTTGGGTCCCGCTTTCAGAAATTCCTGGCGGTCGGAATCGGTGGCCTTGCCGTCAACCAGGGGGCGCTCTTTGCCCTCGTGTCCTGGGCCGGGTTGAGAATTGCACTCGCATCCCCACTCGCCATCGTTCTGTCGATGGTGGTCACGTTCGCCCTTAACGAGCGATGGACCTGGCATGATCGAGGAAGTGGCCCGATTTTGAATCGAGCGATCCTTTACGGATCGATCAACTCTGGCGGGTTGCTGATCAACTGGGGGGTGCTGGTCGCATTGCACCTCGTTGGCGTGAATTACCTGATTGGCAACCTCGTCGGCGCAGGTGTCGCCGCGATATGGAACTTCAGCCTTAACAACATGGTGACCTGGCGGCGATAGATGTAGTCGCGGCGAGCGCTACGTTGCTCGTCGTTGATGGACAGCGCGGTCGTGAATCGAGCGCGATCGGTCTCGCGCCAAGGACAACGTATCGACGCAAGCCGCCACAGGCGAGACCCGCGGGCGGCCAATTGGGGAGAGGTCTTTCCGGACTATGGAGCAGGTGGGAAACGGCCGAAGCAACGGGCGCGAATTCTCTGGCGCTGAAGGTAATACCTCTCAGCATGCCGGATTGACGTTGATCATGGGGGCGGGCCCAGGGGGGCTCTGTTCCGCCTATGTCCTCTCCAAGGCCGGGCAGAAGGCGACGGTGCTGGAGAAAGCGCCGTTCGTCGGGGGATTGGCACGGACGATTCGCCGTGACACCGACTACGGCGAGTTCAAGTTCGATATCGGCGGCCATCGCTGGTTCACCAAGAACGACGAACTGAACGACCTGTTCCGCGAGGTGGTGGCGGACGAACTGCTCTGGGTGAACCGGATTAGCCGCATCTATTTCGACGGCAAGTACGTCGACTACCCACTGAAGATTTCCAACGCGTTGCGGGCCATCGGTCCGGTGGTGGCCGCCAAGGCGATGGCCGATTACGGCAAGACGCGAGTCGAACAGAAGATTCACCGCCGGCCCATTGTGTCGATGGAAGACGCCTATATCGACCAATTCGGACCGACTCTCTATGAGTTGTTTTTCCAGCGATACTCAGAGAAGGTCTGGGGCCTTCCTTGCGACCAGATGAGCGGTGACTGGGTTTCCCAGAGATCCAAAGGGATGTCACTGCTGACCGCGGTCAAGGATGCAGTCGTCCCCTCGAAGGGCAAAGTCGTCAGCCTGATCGACGAGTTCATGTACCCTCGCGGTGGATTTGGCAGGTTCTCCGAGCGAATGTCCGATGCGATCCTCGCCTCGGGTAACGATATTCGGTTGAATACGGGCGTCGAGCGGGTTCACCGCGACGGGAGGCGGGTCACCGGAGTAACGGTCGCCACCGAATCAGGAAAGCAGCGGATCGAAGCGGACAATTACATTTCATCGATTCCTCTCACGTTGCTGGCGAAAAGCATGGATCCAGCTCCGCCGGCAGATGTTCTCGCGGCCGCCGATGCGCTGACCTTCCGCAACATCATCACCGTCAATCTGATGCTGAAAAAGCGTCAGGTCAGCAATGACACCTGGTTGTATGTTCACGACCGCAACATCCTCTTCGGGCGATTCCACGAACCAAAGAACTGGAGCCCGGCGATGGTTCCCGATGAGGAATTGACATCGCTGGTCGTCGAGTATTTTTGCTCCTTCGGGGATGCGATCTGGAGCATGTCGGAATCGGATCTCGTGGCCCAGACCGTTCGCCACCTTGTCAACGATCTGAAGTTCATCACGCCGGACGAGGTCATTGGCGGCTTTACGATTCGCGCCCCGCGCGCCTATCCCGCGTATGTCATCGGCTATCAGGAACCATTGCAAAAGATCAGGGACTTCATCGGCGAAATGGAGAATCTCCAGATCATCGGCAGGTATGGCACCTTCCGCTACAACAACACCGATCACTCGATCGAAACGGGGTTGCTGGCGGCAAAGAATATCCTTGGCGAACATCATGATCTTGACCGCGTGAACGCGGACGACGAATACCACGAAATGAAGCGGGTCCCGGTTACCGCCGCCCGCGGCTGATACTCGTAGTGGACGACGCACGTTTCGCCGCCAATGTACTCGGCGACGGGCGGGTTAGCGTTTCCCTGGGCTCTACCGCCGCCCCTGCGCCGGTCGCGGTGGACGCCCGATGGCCAATGGCAACGCGGTTCGTCACCCTGCTGCTTGTGCTCTATGTCTTGAAACAGATTTTTACTGTTGCCGCTTTCTATCCCTTCAGTGGGCACGACGAAGTCGCTCATTACGCTTATATTCGGCAACTCGTCGATGAGCGCAGGCTTCCCGTGTTGCCAGATCTGGCATCCTGGCGTGCGTCGCTCGTTGGCAGCGAACCGCCCCCGATCGACCAGATTCCTGACGATTTGTACCCGTATTGCCGGTTTACGCTCGACTGGTACTGCGAGCCGAACAATCCTCGCTGGGCGAGGAATCCCCCGCGGATCGTGACGGTGCCAGGGTATGGCTACTTTCCATCCGGGTATCAGTACGTCGCGAACCACCCTCCGTTGTATTACATCCTGGTCAGTCCGGTTCTCGCGGCCACTCAGGGACTTTCCCTGCTCTCCCAGCAATACGCGCTGCGGTTGGCGGCGATTCCGTTTGGGCTCCTGACCGTCTTCGCCGCCTACCGGATGACCCGCACCCTGTTTCCTGGCGATGCGTTTCTCGCCGTGACCGTACCGGCGGCGGTCGCTTTTCAGCCTCAAATCTCCTACGAAGCGGCAATGATCAATAACGATATCGTTGCGATCGCGATCGTCGCTGTTCTCCTGTGGGGAATCGTCGTGGCCTGCCGAGACCGATTCCCCGTGCGGTTGAGTGTGATGCTTGGCGCCGGTTTGGGCCTGGGTCTCCTGGCGAAGAGCACCGTCATCGCGGTGGCCCCGGTTATCGGGCTGGCCATGCTGGCGATTCTTGGCTGGCGCAATTGGAAGATAGTTCTCGCCCGGGGATCCGCCATCGGAATCCCGGCTGCGCTGCTGACTGGTCCCTGGTACGTATACCTTCATCGAACTTATGGTGATTTCAACGGGCTCGATCGGGTTGCGGCACTTCAGTACTGGAACAGCCCGATGGGCCGGTTTGCTGAGCTGCTGCTCTCTCCCGACTTTGCCATCGGTCGGTTCCGAGAAACCTGGGGTGAGTACGGCTGGCGCCTGATTCACTATAGCGACCGGCTACTCTGGGCACTCGCTATTCCTGTTGTCCTGAGTCTGATCGGCCTGCTGATCTATGCATTCAAAGTGGTGCGCGGGGTAGATCACGCCGAATCAGATGTCGTCGAGCGACCTTCGCGCTGGCAGCAGGTTGCGCTCGGCGCGCTTGCGCTCACGTGCGTCCTCGCCTATCTCGCGGTGGTCCAATTTGGCACCGAGTTCGCCCTGTCGCAGGCACGCTATTTCTTTCCAGCTGCTGGCGCGGCGGCGCTGCTCGGAATGCTCGGTTTGCGGACTCTTGTTCCCCGCCATTACCGGTTCATCGGGCAGGGGGTCATCTTCGGCTCGCTTGTCGTGATGAACCTTGTCATCTATTTCGCGTACGTCTTACCGTTCACCGCGGGGTTCGATCAGCCATACTATTGGACCTGGGGTGGTTGAAGTAGCGGCAACACAAGCGCCAGCGGAGTTTCAGGGTTCCGCCGCTGATGGCAAGAACGTGATGGCGCCAGTCTCCTCACGGTTCAGCCGACGGCTTTGGATATCCGTTGGCATCTGGCTAGGGTTTGTCGGAGGAATCGTATGGTTCCTTGGCTTCCATTCTATATCGGTTGAGGCCGGTAGCTGGGACGGGCGGCATTTCACCGGCCTCGAGATCTGGAACAGGTTCGCGACGTATCTCCAGGGGCAAGGGGTAAGTCCACTTGCATTCAGTGTTGTTGCCGCGTCCGGCGTGGTGGCGCTCGTTTTGTCAGTTTGGGGAATTTGGCTCGCGTTGAATTTGCGTAACTCGGATCAAACGACGACAGATCGCGAAGCGTGAGATCGACTCTCTCCCAGATCCCCGTTCGACTTCCGGCGCTTGCATATTTGGGTCTGGCGCTCATCGCCGTTGTTGTCGCGATCAGAATGCAACTCGTGCGTCTCAGCGTGCCGCTGACCACAAGCGACAGTGCGGTCTGGGTCCAGAACACGTTTGCAACGGTTGATCACCCGTTCCACGTGGCTCGCGCGGGTGTGCTGTGGAACCAGGTTGCCTCTGGGCATCTCCTGCGCTGGGTTGGCCAGCATCAGGGTGGATATCCGGTCGAATTTTATCCACTTGGGGAGGCCTGGTTCGAAGTTGCCGTGCGCGCGCTGTCGTTTGGCACGTTGTCCGCGGTCGGCGCGCACACGGTTGCCGTCTTTCTGATCTTTATGCTGCCGGTTCTTGGATTTCTCGTGTTGTCAGGACAGGATCGACTTTCTCCAGTCGTCGCTCTCCTCTCGATTGCGCTGCATGTTTCACTGCCCGGTGGATGGTATGGCGGCGGATACACCGAACTCGTGCAGTGGGGGCTCGTCACCAATGTCTTCGGCGCCGTGGTCGCGTTCTTGGCGCTGCCATTCTTGCTTCGCTTCCTGGCGGACGGGAGTGGGCTCTATGGAGCGGCGGGAGCAGCGCTCGCCGCCCTTGCTGTTTACGCCAATCCTCGTTCACTCATTGGGGTTGCCGCGGTCGGATTCGGCGCGTGGGTTTCACAGGTCGCTCTCGACCCATCCCGCAATCTGATTCGGACTTCGAGACGATTGATTCTGGTCGCGACGATTGCGGCGGGACTGTCGGCTCCGGAACTCATATCACTCCTCAGATTCGGTCACCTCTATTCGTTCGTGCGCTATAGCGGATATGACCATCCGAGTGATTTCGTCGCGCAGAGTGCCGCTGCACTTTCACCTGTCGTTCTAGTGCTGGGAGCGCTCGGCGGGCTCATCACAATTGCAGGGACGATTCGGTCGATCCGTGGCACAGCCAAGAAACGTACATCGGTCGTTGCACCGTGGTCGTCGGCGCTCGCGGTCACGGTCGCGGTCGCAACCTACGTGGCAACAACGGCTGTCGTTGCGTTTGTGCCGCGTATATCGGCATTCGCACCTCAACTCGAACCGACCCGCCTGATGCCGTTACAGCGGTTGCTCACCGTCTATTTGACGGCTCTTGCCACCTGGTCCCTGATTGAGCGGGCCGTGACGCGGTTCTATCCGGATTGGCGTCCGAAGGCTGAGTTTACGCTCGGGGTCGCCTCGCTCGCCCTGTTTTTCGTGTTGACCCGTTCCACTGCCGGTGAACCGCCTGATCCGGCATCGCCGGCCGTACCCGCTGCCAGCCTGTATCCAGTAGCAATGTCCGCCCAGCCGATCCAACAGGACCTGGAGTCGGCGGTGCGATTGGCCGACCAGGCCGCCATACCAGACACGGCGATCCTGGTCATTGGTTCGGCTCTTTCCTGGCATCAACCGCTCTGGTCGCCACTGTGGACAACGCGCCCCTTGTACTATGACAACTGGCTTTGGAGCTGGCAGAAGGCTCACGCGGGGACGCCCGGCTATTCGTTCGCGGCGGGAAATCACTACCCGGATCCAGCGGCGACGCTGAGGCGTGACTATCTCGATACGCACGGGATCGGGGCCGTGGTCGTCACCGGGAACGTGAAGCACGAAGCGCGCGATACTCTGTGGCTCGATAAGGTGCGAGACGGGACTTATGCCGTGTTCCTGGTCACTGATCCGCAGACTACGATCACGTTTGGCGCGGGGAGTGCCGCCCACGGGCGATTCGACAATGGCAACGTGGCAGTACAAACCGGGCATCCATCCAGAACTGCCACGGCACGCGTTTACGCATTCCCACGCTGGAATGCGGTGAGCAACCGTCAATCAGCGTCGATCACCCAGAGCCGAGATGCCTACCAGGACATGACCTTTGCCGATCCTTCGCGTGATCTGAGTCTTGGCTACGACGTTCAGCCACTCGATTGGCTTGCCCGCTTCCTTGCTCTGGCCGCGGCAGTCGTCGCAGGACTTGTCATAGTGTTTAATGGATCAGGCCGAGGATCAGCCCGGCACTGGGTTGCTCGCTTGCCAGTACCGGTGAGCGACCGGGTGTCGTGATGCTCTATTCCAGTCAGGAGTGACCTGTACGCGTGGCGGTAGCAATCGACCCGAACGACATCGCATCCCCTCGTCTTCCCGGCGGTAGCATCATCTCGGCGTTGTTCGATCGAGAAGTGATGTCGTTCGCGGACCGGGGAGGTGCAAGCAACCTTATCGGCTCCCGGTGGGCCGATCTGGCGGCAGACTATGCGGCGACATGGGTCGAGAACGTGCGAACGATCCACCTGAGCGACGGGCACCTCGCGCCGATTTCACGCGTCGATCGTCTCGACGACATACCGCGGGTTGCCGCGGTCGCATCTCGACAGGGAATGCAGAATCCCGATCTCCTGCTGATCTCTGACCACCAGGGCAGTACAGTGATCCAAGCGGCCGATGCCAAATTCTCGGTAGAAACCGCCAGAGCGAAGCAGGTCAGCGCAGAGGTTGTCCGCGGGCTGCTCGAACTGCGGCATTTGATACCGGGAATGCTTGCGGACATCGGTGACGATCCAATTGTCGAACCAGGGATTTTTCTCTCTCCTGACTATCCCCTGACGCACCTGATGTTGCGCCGTCGCTACGGCATTGTGCGCGCCACCGTGCAACCCGAGGATGTAGCGCTGGTGCCGGTTGCGCCAGAGACGTTCTGGACGCCGGTGGACGGGGCGCAGCTCATGCCATTGCTCGCCGCGATCGATAGCCTGCCCCTCTCGATCGAGGAGAGTCTGTTGGCTGGCTTGTACTACTTCCGCCTGGCGCGAGCCGCAATCGGGTGTTGGCTGGACGGAGCGAAACCGCTCCTCCTCCACCACGACAGCGTCGAGATCGATCAGACGACTGTACTGGCCGAGGCCGAAGGCCGCACCCGAAGCGCCTCATCCGCGATCGAGCTGATCCTGCGCTGGAACGAGGAGGTCGAAAAGGTGCGGCGCCAGCGATCCGCGATCGAACAAGCAGCTGGCTTTCCGATTTCCGGCAGAGACCTTCGGGATCTGATTGCCCGCGCATCGACGGATATCGGCATCGAGCCACCGTCGACGACTCAGGTGCGGCGACGGCTGGGGTCGTGGTACAAGCGTCAGATTGTCGATCTGGTCGGGCCATTGACGCCGCCGATCACCGATCTCCCCGCCGCGTTGCGGCAGGTCGCCGCGGCAGGAAGCGAGGTCGCGCCCGCGCTCCCGCGGCAGGTGCGCATCGTTGTCCGTGATCTCGCGGCAAACGACACCGACACGGCCGTATAGCCTGATCGCATCCTTCGCGATCGCTCGTTCAGTCACGGCCTTCTCGCGACCGACGTGCCCTCAGATTTCGCGGAGCGTCCGGGAGCGGAATCCGAGAATTGCGGCACAGCCGGACGAAAGGATCGCGCCCGTTGCGACCGCGGTCGGGGTGCCGAAGTGGTCGGCCATGATTCCCATTGGCAGTGCGCCCAGCGGCATGAGACCCCAGGTCAGCATGTAGGCCCCCATGACCCGACCGCGGTACTCGTCACTCACGCGGTGCTGGAGGACCGCGTTGTTCCCGCTCATCGTCGCGGAACCGAGAAATCCACCGCAGAAGATGAGCGGTAACGTGATCCACAGGGAACGAGACAGGGATACCCCAAGAATCACGAATCCGTAAATGATCGTCATGGTGATGAGCAGGCGGCCGACACCCTCGGACCGCCTTTGCGATGCCACGAGGAGCGACCCAACCACGGCGCCGCTGCCGGAAACCGCCATGAGGAGGCCGAGTCCCTGGGCGCCAATGTCGAGAATATCGCGGGCGAAGACGTTCAGGAAGCCGATATACGGAAAGACAAGCAATGTCGGAATGGCCGCGAGCAGAAAGAGCCCACGCAAATCTGCTTCGGTGGCAACGAGCCTGATTCCGTCGAAGACGCCGCTCTTGCTCACCCCGCCGGAGGGGCGGGGGGGAAGAACGATACCGAGCACGAGCGCGAAGGACACCGCAATGGCCAGGGCCTGGATCAGAAATGTTTCACCAATGCCGACGGTGCCGATGACAATGCCGGCAACGGAAGGACCTGCTACCCGGGAGAGGTTCATACCGGCGCTCATCAGGCCAACCGCATTTGTCAGATCGTGGCGGGGCACGAGGGCTGGCACCAACGACTGCTGTGTCGGACTGAGCAGCGCCTGCAGCGTCCCGTTGAGGAACGCGGCAATCGGTAAATGCCAGGGTTGAACCAAGCCCGCGATCACATCGAAGGCGAGCGCCATCGCCAGCACAAACGCGAGCATCTGACAAATCAACATCAGGCGCCGCCGGTCGAAGCGATCGATGAGCGAACCGCCAAGGGGCGCCACGACCAGGAACGGGACACCAGCCGAGAAGGTTACGATGCCAACGAAGGCGGGCGAGTTCGTGAGCACGATGGCCAACCAGCCGAGGGCGACGGATTGCATCCACTGCCCGATGGAGGAAACCACGGCGGAGGTCCAGAGGCGGCGAAAGACGTCATGTTGGGCAATCGCACCATAGAACCGAGTATGCGATGTGTTCGGAAGATCAGGTGAGGGGGTGTAATGACCGGCCAGGTCTGTCGTTGCTCGATGCCGGATCGCCAATATCTGCTCCAGTCGACGGTCAGCACCCCGCTGGGGCGGGGCCCGGCCGGTGAAACCGACAGTGACTATAACACCGACTCCGCTAATCGGCCGATTGCGTTGTTCAACTATGATTCGCTTTTTGGACCTGCAGCGCAAACTGGGACGGACGCAACGGGGAAGGGAGCAAGCGCGCGCGTGAAAGGCCTGGTGCTCGCCGGTGGCAAGGGATCGCGCCTGCGGCCGCTGACCGCGACCGGCGCCAAGCAACTCGTCCCGGTGGCGAACAAGCCGGTGCTGTTCTACGCGCTCGAGCAGCTCGTGGAAGCTGGCGTCACCGACATCGGCATCATTACCGGTGATACGGCGGAACAGGTTCAGCAGGCCGTGGGAGACGGTTCTCGATTCGGCGCGACCGTCACCTACCTGCCACAACCAGCGCCACTCGGTCTCGCGCATGCGATCATCACGGCTGAGGCGTGGCTCGGTGACTCTCCATTCTGCATGTTTCTGGGAGACAACTTTCTTGGTGGCGGGATCGCACCCTACGCGCGCAGGTTTATCGAACAGCCCTGTTCCTCGCAAATCCTATTGCGGCGCGTCGACGATCCTTCTTCGCTCGGGGTTGCGGTTCTGGACGATTGCGGTCGCGTAGAGCGCCTTGTCGAGAAGCCTCGGGAGCCAGTTTCCAACTTGGCGGTGATCGGGGTCTATTTCTTTGGTCCAGAGATTCACCAGATTACGCCGCACTTGACTCCATCGGCGAGGGGTGAACTCGAGATCACCGATGCGATCCAGGGACTCATCGATGCGGGATTCGACGTTCGCGCTCAGACGATCGCCGACGATTGGATCGACACCGGCAAGAAAGACGACATGCTCGAGGCGAATCGGCTCGTCCTTGGTTCGTTGCAGCGTCGCGTTGAAGGAGACGTCGATGCAGGTTCGACACTCGTCGGCGCGGTGGTCATCGAGCGCGGGGCATCGGTCATCGCCAGCACGGTGCGCGGACCAGTAGTAATCGGCGCCGGGACGACGTTGCGCGAGACCTACGTCGGACCGTTTACGGCAATTGGGCCAGATTGTGAACTCTTCTGCTGCGAGATCGAACACTCGATCGTGCTCGAGCGGAGCGTCATCCGTAACGTGTCCCAGCGCATCGCCGATTCCCTGATCGGAAAGGAAGTCGTGATCGAGCATTCGACCCTCCGGCCGCAGGCGATCAGGCTTCTCCTTGGCGATCATTCTCGGCTCGATGTCGTCTGAATTTCCGGTCTTGGGCGACAGGGTGGACCTTCGCGGCGAGCGGATTCTCGTCACTGGCGCTACCGGTCAACTTGGCCGCTATGTGTGTTCGGCGGGATCCCTCACCGGGGGGGAAATCATCCGTCTTGCGCGCCGAGAGGGAGCCGGGGCCGATGTCGCTTGCGACCTTGCCGACCGTGAGCAGACGTTGACGGCAGTATCGATCGCGGAACCGACGGTCATCATCCACGCCGCGGCCTGCACCGATGTCGATGGCATCGAGCGCGAACCCGCACGGGGGGAAATCGACAATCGCCACGCGACCGAGAACATTGCGAATGCGGCGCGAGCATGTGGCGCGTATCTCGTGGCGGTCAGCACCGACATGGTGTTCCCGGGCGACGGGGGCGCACCCTACTCCGAGAGGGCAAAGACTGCGCCGATCTCCGCCTACGGGCGGTCGAAACGAGCGGCGGAGGAAGCGATCCAATCAATTGACCCATCGTTCGCCATCGTCCGGACTGCCTGGCTCTACGGCGGCGCCGGAAAGCACTTCCCGCGAACAGTGTTGACGGTGCTGCGGGATCGGGGCTCGATCGAAGTCGTCAATGACGAGTTCGGCAGTCCGACATTTGCCGGTGATCTCGCCTGGGCACTACTCCATCTGGCGAATCGACGGGGAGGCGGCGTCTTTCACCTTATCAACGAGGGACGGGCGAGCCGATTTGACCTTGCTGCCGCGACCGCGGTTGCGGCGGGACTCGATCCGTCTTCCGTGAAGCCGATCGACACACCGGGCTTTCTCGCCAAGTACCCGCTCCCCGCAAGACGCCCGGCGGACAGCACGTTGCTTAACGGGCGTGCCTCTGAACTTGGGATCACCCTGCGGGGCTGGCGCGATGCCGTGCGGGAATACGTACCGAGCCTGGCGGCTGAAATTCTGAACCGTCCTGAAACACGATAGGGAGTTCGGGAACAATGCGCTTGCTGGTTACCGGCGCGGCCGGATTCATTGGATCGGCGTTCGTGCGCCGCGTGTTGAAGACGCACCCGGACGACCAGATTGTCGCCTTTGATCTGCTGACCTACGCCGGCCGGCTCGCGAACCTGGATGAAGTGCTATCCGACCCGCGGGTGACGTTCGTCCAGGGTGACATAGCCGACCGCGGCGCCGTAGCGCGAGCGACGGCCGCAGGCATCGAGGCCATCGTCAATTTCGCGGCGGAGACGCATGTCGATCGATCACTACTCGAACCGGAAGCGTTTGCCCGGGCGAACGTCATCGGAGTGATGATCCTGCTGGATGTGGCCCGTTCTCGCAACATTCGGATGCTGCAAGTAAGCACGGATGAGGTTTACGGCGATGTTCCCGAAGGGGAAGCAGCGGCGGAAGACTATCCGTTGCGGCCGCGCTCTCCCTATTCGGCGGCAAAGGCTGGCGGTGAACTGATGTGTCAGGCCTACGCGACGTCCTACGGAACCGATGTGGTTATCACCCGCGGGTGCAACACGATCGGCCCTCGCCAGTATCCGGAAAAACTCGTTCCGCTCTTCGTGACCAACGCCCTCCGCGACCTTCCGTTGCCGGTCTATGGGGACGGCCGGCAAGTGCGAAACTGGCTCCACGTGGACGATCACGCGGCCGCGATCGATCTCGTTCTACGTCGCGGGAAAACGGGGTCCGCCTACAACATCGGTGCCGAAAACGAGCGGGAAAATCTCGACGTAATCCAGGCGCTGCTCGAACGGGTCGGCAAGCCAACGTCGCTGATACGTTTCGTTGAAGATCGGCCGGGACATGACCGCCGTTATGCGATCGACACAAGCCGGATACGCCGAGAACTCGGTTGGCGCCCGGCGCGCGATTGGCGCCACACCCTGAACGACACGATTGATTGGTATCTGGACAATCCCGCATGGTGGCAAGCGATTCGCGACGAGGACGAGCGATTTCGTGCCTTTTATGACCGTCAGTATGCAGAACGTCTGCGCGAGGATGCCGCACACGTCTGACCGACAGTTTTCTTCTCGCGATCTGTTCGTTCGCTCAAAAGTGCGTCACGACAGCGCCTCAGCACGGCGGTATACTCGCCGCACGTGATCTTTCTAGCCCACGCGTCGTGGGAAACGTGTCGGGGGTTCGTTCTCGCGGATTTGCGCGTCCGAACTGCCGGCAAGCGGGGACCGCATCGCAAGGTGCTGGAACTGGTCCCCGTCCCGTGACCGGCGCGAGGGCACCGGTGTGGACGGATCGCCGGGCGAGGTCGCCTTGGCGGGAACAAGCAGAGGAGTTGGGGAACCATGGCGACGGCCACGGCGGCGCCCGCGCGGGTTGCGGTGCGGATGACGGTCAACGGAGTCGAGTACGCGGCGGAAGTCGAGCCGCGACTGCTGCTGGTCCATTTCCTTCGCGATAACCTTGGTTTGACCGGTACCCATGTCGGCTGCGACACAAGTCAGTGCGGCGCCTGCGTCGTTCACATCGATGGCCAGCCGGTGAAGAGTTGCACCACGCTTACCGTGCAGTGCAATGGCGCCACCATCACCACGATCGAAGGCATCGCCAAGAACGGTCAGTACGATGAAGTCCAGATGGGCTTCTGGGAGATGCACGGCCTCCAGTGCGGCTACTGCACCCCCGGCATGATCATGACCGCCAACGCGTTCCTCGATCGGAATCCCAATCCGACGGAGGCGGAAATTCGCCACGCCCTCGAAGGCAATCTCTGTCGCTGCACTGGCTATCAGAATATCGTCAAGGCGATTCAGTACGCGGCGCATCAGCGGCGCGGCGCCGCTATGGCAGCCGGGCCGGGGACGGACCTGGATTTCGAGCACAAGGAGCATGACATCATGAACGCCCCGGAAGACCTCCAGGAATGGGGCGACCAGTTGGCTGGACACGAGGACTAATTCGGTCGCCTATCTCTGGGACAGGCGCCGCGGCGAGGTCATGGTGACTGGCCGCACGGCAACGCGGAAGTTGCGGGAGCGAGGGGATCGCTCGCGTCCTTGAGGAAAGTGATATGGCCGCTACAGTCGAAGCACCCGAACGCTTCGTCGGAAAACCGCTCCGACGTCGCGAAGATCCAAAATTGATTACCGGGGACGGAAATTTCCTCGACGACATCCGGCTGCCTGGAATGGCACACGCCGCGGTTCTACGCTCCCCGATCGCTCACGGCAAGATTCGCCGTATCGACACCAGCCGGGCGAAAAGGATGCCTGGCGTAATCGCCGTCTTCACTGGTGAAGACCTGGCAGACGTGAATCCGCTCCCGTGCGCCTGGCAGGCCGCCGGGGTCGAAAACTTCGTCAACACCCCGCGGATTCTGGCGCTTGGCGAGGTTCGCCAGGTGGGCGACCCGGTGGCAGTCGTCGTGGCTGAGAGCGCCTATCAGGCGACCGACGCGGTGGCAGCAATCGATGTCGACTTCGACGAACTCCCCGTCGTCGTGGATGCCAAAGAGGCCGTCAAGCCCGGCGCTCCCCAGTTGCACGAAAACGCCGCGAACAACGTCGTGATGCACTGGACTTGTGGCACAGATGCGGCAACGGTCGACGCCGCGCTGGCCAACGCCGAGGTTCGCGTCAACCAGAGCATTTTCAATCAGCGACTGATTCCGACGGCGATGGAGCCTCGCGGTTCGATCGGCCGTTACGACGCGGGCACCGGCGAATACACGCTGTGGGCGACCTCGCAGGCGCCCCATGTGCATAAACTCGTGGTCGCCGCATTCGTCCTTGGTATTCCTGAGCAGAAGATCCGGGTGATCGCTCCAGACGTTGGCGGCGGATTCGGGTCCAAGATTTTCGTCTATTTCGACATGCCGTTGGTGCTTTGGCTCTCCAAGAAACTTGACCGGCCGGTCAAGTTCTTCGAGGACCGCAGCGAAAACTTTATGCACACGACGCATGGCCGGGACCACCACACAGATGTCGAGATTGGAGCTACCAAAGACGGCAAGATAACGGCGCTCAAGGTATCGACCCTGGCGAATCTCGGCGCCTATCTCTCGACTGTGGCGCCTGGCATTCCGACGACCCTCTATGGCCGCATGATCGCCGGCTGCTACAAGATCTCCAACATCCACGTCGATGTGAAGGGTGTCTACACCAACACGGCGATGGTCGATGCGTATCGTGGCGCGGGACGTCCCGAAGCAACCTTCGTCATCGAGCGCGTTTGTGATCTGGTCGCGGACGCCACCGGTGTCGATCCCGCGGAGGTCCGCCGGCGCAACTTCATTCAGCCGGAAGATTTCCCCTACGACACCGGAATCGGAATGCTGCCGTACGACAGCGGCAACTACACCCCCGCCCTTGACAAGGCACTCGAACAGGCTGGCTATTCATCATTGCTGCGGCAACAACAGGAGCGACGAGCGGACGGCGCGAAGAAACTGCTTGGCATCGGCATCTCGTCGTACGTCGAAGTCTGCGGCATCGCCCCATCCAAATGGATTGGCCTTGGCGGTGAAGGCTGGGGGGCTGGGCTCTACGAAAGCGCCGATGTCCGCGTCTACCTGACCGGGAAAGTGACGGTCACCACCGGGTCCCTGCCGCACGGGCAGGGCCACGAGACGACCTTCTCTCAACTGGTGGCGGACCAACTTGGGATCCCATACGAGGACATCGAGGTCGAGCACTCCGACACCAAGGGGACGCCGTTCGGGTTTGGCACGTATGGGAGCCGGTCGCTAGCCGTTGGCGGCACGGCGATCTACAAGAGCGTCGAGAAGGTCGTTGACAAGGCGAAGTTGCTGGCGGCGCATCTGCTCGAAGCCGCGCCAGAGGATATCGTCTACGAGAACGGGCGGGCGTTCGTCAAGGGCTCGCCAGACACCTTCAAGACCATCCAGGATATCGCCCTGCAAGCGCATGTCGCATACGATCTGCCGCAGGGCATGGAACCCGGACTGGAAGCCGTCACCTATTACGATCCACCAAACTGCACATTCCCATTCGGCACCCACGTCTGTGTGGTGGAAGTCGATCGCGATACGGGCGAGGTAGAGATCGTCAGATATGTCGCCGTTGACGATGTCGGAAACGTAATCAACCCACTGATCGTTGACGGCCAGCTGCACGGCGGAATCGCGCAGGGCATCGCCCAGGCGATGTACGAGGGCGCCGCGTATGCCGACAATGGCGAACTGATCACCGCGACGCTCAACGACTACGCGATCCCCAAGGCGAGCATGCTGCCAAAATACGAGCTCGATCGCACGGTGACCACCACGTCGGTCAATCCGATGGGGGCCAAGGGCGCTGGCGAGGCTGGTACGATCGGTTCGACACCGGCGGTGGCAAACGCCGTTGTGGATGCCCTCTCGCATCTCGGTGTCAAACATGTCGACATGCCGTTTAGCCCGGAGCGAATCTGGCGGGTGATGCAGAACGCCTGACACGTGAGTGTATGCGGTGAGCGGTCGATCCGCTCACGAATCCAGGTACAGGGAGGGACGCCAGTGTTTCCAAGTCAGTTCGATTACCAGCGACCAGGAAGCGTTCAGGATGCCGTGGCAATCCTGGCCGCCGATCCGGATGCCAAGATTCTCGCGGGCGGGCATTCCCTACTTCCTGCGATGAAGTTGCGGCTTGCCAGCCCCTCCGCGCTGGTCGACCTCAGCGGCATTGGCGATCTGATCGGAATCGATACCGGCAGCGGTGTCCGGGTCGGCGCCATGACGACCTATGCGGCGCTGCGCGATTCGGACGCCATCAGGAAGGCGATTCCGGTCATTGCCGAGGCGGCGAACAACGTCGGCGATCCCGCGGTGCAGTCCAGGGGCACCATCGGTGGCGCGCTGGCGCACTCCGATCCCGCCGCGGACTTCACCGCCATCTTTCTCGCGCTCGGCGGAAGTGTCGATGTCGTTGGCGCGAACGGGTCGCGCACGATCGACGCTGACGACCTCTTCATCGACCTGTTCACCACCGCACTCGAACCAGACGAGATCATCACGTCCGTCTCGTTCAAGAAGCCACGCGCTGGCGCGGGCGCCGCGTATGAGAAATTCCGGCATCCCGCATCCGGGTACGCCGTCGTCGGTGTTGCCGCGGTTGTCAGCGCCGGGAGCGATGGCATCGTCGACAGCGCGCGGATCGCGGTGACTGGCGCTACCAGCAAGGCCACGCGGGCGACCGCCGCGGAACAGGCACTGATCGGAAAGAAACTCAACGCCGAGTCGATCGCGGCTGCCGCCAAGGTGGCCGCGGACGGACTCGAACTCAACGGCGATCACTTCGCGTCCGCGGAGTATCGGGGGCATCTCATCAACGTTTTGACCGGGCGCGCGCTCGCCAAAGCCGCTTCCGACTAACAGGACTAGCATGTAGTCGCCGAGCCGCCGGGAAACCGGCGGCTCGTTGCTGTTTCCAAGGACTGACTCGTTTCCCGCACACTTGGGACCACGGTGCAGGAATCCCGGAAAAGCATCTCAGTTATCATTGCTTGCAGTGTGTCGAAAAATCTTGGGGAATGTTGATAGATGAGCGCTGTATTGGAAACGCTCGCCGAGATCGAGCGGCGGTTCGACGACCTCGATCGCCAGATGGCGGACGCCGCGGTGGCGACCGATCCGCAACGCCTGCAAGAGATTGGTCGAGAGCGCGCTGAGCTGGAACCCGTGGTCAGCGCCTACCGGGAATTGCGCAGCACCGAGGCCGCGATCGGGGAGACGGAAAATCTGATTGGCGATCCCGAAATGGCGGAACTGGCCGCGGAGGAACTTGCCAATCTCGAATCGCGCCGGGGCGAACTCCTGTCCACGGTCCGTTCGCTGTTGGTGCCGCGCGATCCCAACGACGAAAAGAATGTGATTGTCGAAGTTCGTGCCGGTACCGGCGGTGACGAGGCCGCACTGTTCGCGGCCGATCTCTACCGGATGTATATCCGCTATGCCGAGCGTCATCGGTGGAAGCCGGAAGTTCTCTCGGCCACGGAGACCGATGGCGGCGGATTTCGCGAGGTCATCTTCGAAGTCCGCGGCAAAGGCGCATACAGTCACCTGCGCTACGAAAGCGGCGTGCATCGCGTCCAGCGCGTCCCGGCAACGGAGCGCCAGGGACGGATCCACACGTCGACGGCGAGCGTCGCGGTCCTGCCCGAAGCGGAAGAGGTCGACATTCAGATCAACGAAAGCGATCTCCGCATCGATGTGTATCGCTCCACCGGGCACGGTGGGCAGAGCGTGAACACCACCGACTCCGCCGTCCGCATCACTCACTTACCAACCAACATCGTGGTCACCTGCCAGGACGAAAAGTCACAGTTGAAGAACAAGCTAAAGGCGATGACCGTGCTTCGGTCCCGCCTCTACGAGATCGAACAGACGCGCCTCGCGCAGGAGCGAGGTGACGCGCGGCGATCCCAGATTGGCTCGGGCGAACGGTCGGAGAAAATCCGCACCTACAACTTTCCCCAGGACCGCATCACTGATCATCGCATCAATCTGAGCCTGAGCAACATTCCGACCGTACTCGATGGGCAGATCGATCCCTTCGTGACCGAGCTGCGTGCCGCTGACGAGGCGGAACGATTGCGGGAGGCTGGGCTGGAGGAGCATAGCGCGGCGGCGGACTGACCGACGCCGAGTGGGGTGGCTAACGGGTTATCTTGACGGTCGGAAGACAAGGCGCTCTTGGGAGGTTCGTCGATGGTGCAGGCAGCAGTTGCAGGAACACCGCGCAGGCCGCTGGAATCTCCAGTCAGCGCCGCCGAGGTGGCGGAGACGCGCCGTCCCACGCTCGAAGCAAAGGTCCTGCCACCTCGCGTCTTCCATGATCAGGCAGTCTTCAATTACGAGCGGGACGCCTGGTTTGCCGGAGACTGGGTCAGTGTCGGGCGAGAAGAAGATGTTCTCGAGCCAGGACAGTATTTCCTAGCCTCTGTCGCCGGGGACAACGTCATCATTGTTCGCGGCAATGACGGCGCGTTGCGCGGGTTCCTCAATGTCTGCCGCCATCGCGGCGCGACGCTTGTCGAAGAAGAGAGCGGCCAGGTTCCGCGGTTTCAGTGCCCGTATCACGCCTGGGTATTCGACCTCGAAGGTAGGCTTCGGCATCCACGCCATACCGAATTGCTGATTGACTTCGATCCCGAGTCCTGGGGTCTCATCCCGGTCCGAATCGATCTCTGGCAGGGCATCATCTACGTGGATCTCAGCGATCAGGCGGCATATTTGCCGGACTTCCTGGGAAACATTGTCGATCACTTCAGCCGATTCGATCTCGGAAGCCTGCGCCGGTCACGCCGGATCGACTATGACGTCAAGGCAAACTGGAAAGCGCTCGTCGAGAACTTCCTGGAGTGCTACCACTGCCCGGGCGTACATCCCCAACTGAACAAGATCACGCCCTACAACATGGGTTCTTACCTTCCCTCGACCGGGTCGGCTATGACGAGTTACATGGAGGTCTTGCCCGAATACGAGACGCTCTCCATGACGGGAGCGGCCGATGGCCGCGCGCCGATTCTGGGAATGACGAATGACGATCTCAAGCGGGTCTATTACGCGGTCATCTGGCCGAACCAGTTGTTCAGTCTCCATCCCGATTACCTGATGCTCCACTGGATCACGCCGCTGGCGCCCGATCGGACGATCGTTCGCTGTGAGTGGTTCTTCGACCCAGCAGAGATGGCGAAACCGGATTTCAATCCGGACGAGGCTATCGAGTTCTGGGACCTGACGAACCGTCAGGACTGGCATGTCTGCGAACTTCAACAGCAGGGAACAGGCATGCGCGGATACACCGCCGGACGGTACTCGGCCATCGAAAGCAGCGTCCACGGCTTCGACTTGATGGTCGCCGATCGCTACGCCGACGATGGAGTCATCACACCTCAGACGCGGGTTTCCAAGCAGGAGAGCACCAGCGCGGTGAAGAACCGCGCCATGCGGACCGCGCAAGCGAACGCCGCTGCGGACTGACCGCGATCGCGGTCGATATATCGCTGAAGCCGGTTGGGCCGCTGCCACGAGGCAAACGGGCCGACGCCGTCGGTTGGCAAATGACATCCTGCTCTCGAACCAGCTGACCAATGCGATGCCTTGTCAAGGCCCGGAATGACCCGATCGCTGGATCGAGCGGTACGTTTGCCGATTGAAGCACGATCGGTCCCCGGAGCGGGAAGAACTCGCGCCGATCCGATGTCGCCCTGGATCAATCTCCCGCTGACATCGCGAAGATCTCACCGTCCGCACACAGGTGCGCGCGGTGGCCAGCGGCCAACCGCTGGTAAACGTGGAGCACTTCCCGGGCGATGTTGGACCAGTCGTAGCGCTCGACGCTTGGCCGAGCCGATGCTGCCATCGATGCTCGCATCGCATCATCGGTAAGAATCGCGGTGAGCGCCGTTGCCAGGGCGCTGGCAGACTTGGGTCGAACGAGGAGCCCGGTGACTCCCTCGTCGATAGTAAAGCGCAGTCCACCCGCACGGGACGCCACCACTGGCGCCCCGCACGCCAGCGCCTCGACCGCGACGAGGCCGAACGACTCGTAGAGCGATGGCACCGCGACCACATCGGCCGCGGAATAGAACCGCGGCAGCAGATTCTGTGACTGCGATCCGACCAGGCGAAAGCCGTCAGCGACGCCCTTGTCATTGAGCGCGGACGCTACGTTCGCCAGCGGCCCAACTGGCTCACCCGCATCGTTCAAATCGCCGCCAACGAGAACGAACGTCAATGGATCGAGGCCAGGCTCGTTCGCTTCCTTCATCAGGGCGGCAGCCTCGATCAACGTGTCGATCCCCTTGATGGGATCAATCCGTCCGACAAAGAGTACGACTCGCTCGTCAGCATTCAGCCCCAACGCGTCACGTGCCGAGGCTCGCGGCTCCGGTTGGAAGAGTTCGAGATCGACTCCGGGGGGAATCGTGCAGACGCGTTCCGCCGGAACACCCATTCTCCAGATCAGGTCCGCGCGCTCATCCGGATTGGCGGCGATCAGACCGTCCGCCAGGCTAAGTAGCCGCTTCTCAATCCGCGCGCGCAGATCGGTTTCCTTGTCGACTTGCGCGGCGACCGCATTCTTCATATGCGCGGTCGTGTGGAACATTTGGACGAACGGTGTCGACCAATAGCGTCGCACCAGATCGGCGACCCAACCCGAAAGCCAGTAGTGGGCATGGACGACGTCGTACCGAACACCAGCGCGCAGCGAGTAAAGCGCCATCTGCTCGGCAAACTCGGGGAGATAGGGAAAAAGGTCGTTCTTGCTGATCGGTTCGGGGGGGCCGGCGTCGATCGCAATGACGTTCACGCCCGGAACGACTTCGCGAACCTGGGGCGTCTCCGGGTCCGTTCGTCGCGTGAATACATCGATCGGGAGTCCGAGGCGGGCCAGGTGACACGAAAGTTCCCGTACATAGACATTCATGCCCCCGGCGTCTTTGCCACCGAGGGTTGCCAGGGGTGATGTATGCACCGAAATCTGCGCGGCGCGTCGTAGCGGCATGTCGGTTTCGAATCCGAACACCGACGGGCCGCCATAGGGAGCCAACGTCACTCGAACAACCTTTCCTGAAAGCTCGAGGCAAACTGTCGCCGCAAACTGCGGCGCCTGAAGCGTTTACCCGTTACCTCAACCTCATCAGTACAAACGACTGACCCAGATGGCCGGATCATACCAGCAATGGTCTCAACGTCCGGTAGTTCAAATTGGCTCCCCACCGAGAGCTGGCAGGCGCCTTTCCTTGAAGAAACACGCCATCGCAATGAATGTGAGGTGGTCGCCGAGAACAGGTCAGGGATGGTCCCGCCGAATCACCCCGCCTTTGGAATGATCAGCCCGAATGATCCGTCCCGGCGACGGTAGACGACGCTCGGAATATCCTCGTCGGCGTAGTGGAAGAGAAAGAAGTCATGACCAACCAGTTCCATCTGCTCGATTGCTTCGTCCACGTCCATTGGCTTGAGATCGAACCGTTTCGTTCGCACCAGCGCCTTCAGATCCCCATCGTCGCCGAAAGAGTCGTCGCGGAATGCTTCCTCGATCGCCTCGGTCCGAATCGTCGGTTGGCCCGGACTTCGTCGCTGCGCCCGCTTGTCGTGAACGCGCCGAATTTGCCGTTCCAGCTTGTCGATCGCTTGATCGATCGCAAGCTTGGGATCTGCCGCGCGCTGCTCAGCGCGAAGGACGTCGCCACCGGAGCGGATCGTGATCTGGGCTGTCGTCATTTCGGGACCAACTCGATTGTGGTTTCCCCGTAGCTCGAGTTTGGCGTCACTTTCACGGTCGACAAGGCGGTCCAGTTTGGCGACGCGACGGTTGACAAAGTCGAGCAGGGCATCATCGGTGGCAACGCCATTGCTGCGAACCTGGATATCCATTACCTACGCTCCTTTCAGCCCAGACCAGTCGCCAGCCGAGTCATGCCGCGCGTTCTCCTAGCGGTTGCAATTGGGTTGCGAAGACGATGCAAGATGAAAGACGAGAACTGGTGCCCGCGGAGGGACTCGAACCCCCGACGCCCACCTTAGGACGGTGGCGCTCTATCCACTGAGCTACGCGGGCAGTACACATGCCTTCTCCATGCTTGATCGTAGCATAGGCACTTCCAACGCACGTCCGCTGCTGCGCATGACGGGTTCCTTTTCTTCGTGGTTCTCCCCAGAATCGAACGTGCCAGGGGCAGGTTGCGCGAGCGCGGCTGATTGATGGCACTCAAGCCTCATGGTATCTTCAGTCGGCACGGGGAGTAGCGCAGTCCGGTTAGCGCGCAGCGTTCGGGACGCTGAGGTCGGAGGTTCAAATCCTCTCTCCCCGACCCACACGGGAGCGGGCGTCATCCGCTCCCGGTTTCATTTAATCGGGAAGCGCGCGCATGTTCGACCGCGAATGTTGTCCAGGCACAACGACGATATTGGACCCTATCCAGGCGATGGAGCTCGAGCCGGAGAGGCGCATGCGCCTCCGGCAACTGCCCAGCGTCAATGACATGGTTGCCAAACTCCGGGAACACGAGTCCACGTTCGCCGACGGCGTTCTCGTCAATCTTGTGCGTGGCTTGCTCGAGCAGGAACGCGAAGCGATCTTCTCGGGAGCGCCGAAAAAGGACTCAGATATCACGGATCGGATCCTGCGCACCGTCCTCGCACTGGAAAGGCCGCGTCTGCGGCCCGTCATCAACGCCACGGGGGTCATCATTCATACGAATCTCGGCCGAGCCCCGGTGAGCCAAGCGACCGCGGAGGCGATGCGCGCCGCGGCGATGAGCGCCGTTGCCCTGGAGCTGGAACCAGAGACGAACCAGCGCGGTGGCAGGATGCGAGAAGTGTCCACCCTGTTGCGAGCGTTGACCGGGGCCGAGGCGAGCCTGATCGTGAATAACGGCGCCGCGGCTATCGTGCTGGTGCTGTCCGCTCTTGCCGCGGGAAGGGACGTCATCATTTCCCGTGGTGAAGCGATCGAGATCGGCGGCGGCTTTCGCATTCCTGACGTGATGAACCAATCCGGCTCCGATCTGGTCGAAGTTGGTACGACCAACCGGACCTACGTCAGCGATTTCGCCGCGGCGACTACAGAGCGGACTGGCGCGTATCTCAAGGTCCACGCCAGCAACTTTCGCATCCTGGGATTCGTGCATTCCGTTCGTACCGATGAGTTGGCCGACTTGGGCCGGGTGCGTGGAATACCCGTCATCGAGGACCTGGGCAGTGGTGGGCTGATCGACACCGCGCGCTTCGGGTTGGCGCCAGAGCCGACCATTGCCGAGACGATCGGGGCTGGTGCCGATCTCGTCACGGCCAGCGGTGACAAGTTGCTGGGCGGTCCTCAAGCCGGACTCGTGCTAGGCAAACGACATCTGATCGAAGCCGTCAGCCGCCACCCGCTGGCGCGAGCGATCCGCGCCGACAAGACCTGCCTCGCGGGCATGGCCGAGACCCTCCGCCATTACGCTCGCGGGGAGGCAACCGAGGAGATACCCGTTTGGCGCATGATTTCCTCGGATTCTGGCGCACTGCGTCGTCGGGCGGAGCGGGTGGTGGGTCTGCTCCAGGCCGCCGGCTGCAATGGTCACGTCGCCGAAACGGTCGCGACGATAGGTGGAGGGGCGTTGCCGGGTGAGACAATGCCGAGTTGGGCAATCGTCCTCGATCCCGGAGATGGCGCTAATGTCGACGATCTTGCGCGCCGGATGAGAACAGGCGGCCACTCGATTTTCCCGCGGATCGATCACCAGCATCTCGTGTGCGATCTCCGGACGGTCTTGCCGGAGGACGACGACCGGCTTTTCGAAGGAATTGTTCATGCGGCAGCATGCAACGGGTGATTCCGTTGCCGGCCAGGGTCACACCTAACGCGCGATAGCCGTGCGGGGATTGCTGTCATCACGCACGTCCCGAAAATACGGGCTACGCGGCGGGTAAAACTGCCGGTGCCGCTCGTACAGGGCCGCGAATTGGGCACGGAGGTCGTTGAGGGCTTCCAAATCCTCAGCCGTCTCGGCCGCGGAAATCTCCTGTTGCAGCAAGCGCATCAACGCATCGAACCTGTCGCGGCTCAGCCGTACAAGCGCCCGTCGGGCATCTCGTTCGATCTGCGCGGGAAACTGTGCCGGGACCCGGTCGAGATGCTGCAGAAGCAGTTCCGCGTGGTCGGCAACGGCGTCGTCCATGACGGCAACCAGTTGCTCGGGCGGCGTTTCCACAGGTATGGCTTCGTCGCGGATCAGGCGCAAGATCTCTCGATTTCGCGCGTCGTCCAGATCGTTCTCGGGAACGAGCGGGATTACCGCAAGACATATCCCGCGATACTTGAGCAGCAACCCCATGAGATGATCTTCATTCGACGCGCGAACCGCGGGGGCAAGCGCAGAATCGCGAGCGGAAGCGGGCGTTCGCGATCTGACGGACCCCCGGCGCAACTCGACGAGCACCGAACTCTCGGGAAGCTGCAATTTACGCGCAACCACGCCAGCGTAATGCGCCTGGATGATCGGATCCCCGGCCGCCTGGAGCAACGGGGCCAGCCGCCGCACAACCGCGCTTTTCGCGGTCGCGTCTCCGACATCGACGTTTGACAAGGCCGATTCAATGTAGAAATCGAGGAACGGCTGGGCCGAGGCAACGACTTGCGGCCATGACCCAGGATCACTCCTGATGAGTTCGTCCGGGTCCTTGCCGTGCGGGAGCCGCACGATAGAAATCTGGGTCTTGAGCCGTCGCTGCCAAACGATCATGGTCTCGGGACCGGTGCTTGACAGGACTCGTTCGGTTCCGACCGCGGTCAATTCGCTGTCAAGCGCCGCCGGCAGCATTTCAAGCGAGCGCACGGTCGCACCTTGACCGGCGGCGTCGGCGTCGAGCGCGAGCACGATGTTCTTGCTCAGGCGCTTTACCAGGCCGATCTGCTGCTCGGTCACCGCCGTGCCCATGGCGGCCACGACATTTCGATAGCCGAACTGGTGGGCCGCGATCGCATCCATGTAACCCTCGACGATCACCACCTGATCCGCCGAGCGAATTTCCTCCTGAGCCTGATCTATCGCATAAAGCAGCGAACTCTTGTCGAAGATCGCGGATTGCGGCGAGTTCAGATACTTTGGCATGGCATCGCCGAGCGCCCGCCCGCCGAAGCCAACGGTCTTCCCCTCGCGGGTGCGGATCGGAAAGAGCAGGCGGTTGCGAAACCGATCGCGAAGGCCGCCGCTCTCACGCTCGACGACGAGACCCGCGTCAATCGAGAGTTTCGGATCGACCCCCTGCTGGGAGAAATACCGCAACAGCACGTCACCGTCTGGGGCAAACCCGAGGCCGAATCGCTCAGCGATCTCCGCGGAGAGCCCGCGTTGCTCCAACACGGCCCGGCCGGCCGCTCCGGGGCCAGTGTTTCGCAGTACGTTGCTATAGAACGATGCCGCAAGAGCGTTGAGTTCGATCAAGCGATTGCGGTGTGCGTCGACTTCAGGGGGCAAACTCGGCGCGGTCCCGAGATCGACCCCGGCCCGCTGCGCCAATTCTTGGAGCGCATCCCGAAACTCGACTCGCTCGACGCCCATGTAAAACGTGAACGCGTCGCCACCGCGGCCACAGCCGAAGCAGTGAAAGTTGCCTGACTCCGGGAATACAACAAATGAGGGTGTTTTTTCCTGATGGAAGGGACAGAGTCCCTTGTACGAGCGCCCCGCCTTGCGCAGCGCAACGTACTGTGAGATCAATTCGACAATATCGGTGCGTTCTCGCACCTCCGCCACCGCGTCGCGCGCCATGTGATCTTCCCTCTCGTCGCGGGGCAGGATCTAGGCCGTCCAGTATCGCGGGACGAAGATACGCTCGAATAACTCGATCGCGTAGCGATCGGTCATGCTCGCCACGAAATCGGCGACACGCCGCGGGATAATCTCGCCGGGAGAATGCATGTCGTCCGCTTTGGCGGGCAGCTTGGAAGGATTGGCGAGAAAATACTCGAACAGCGCCACGATGATGTGTTCCGCTCGCCGCGTGTTCTCATCCTCGTTGAGTGGAGTGTACACGCGGAGAAAGAGAAACTCGCGCAGCGCGTCGGCGACCTCGCGGCTGGCCGGAGACATTTCGATCGCGCCGGTCCTTAGGCTCGTCGAGGAGGAATTGACGATATCGTTCACCAATGTGTCGATGCGCTGCGAGTGACGATGACCGAGGTTGTCGAGAATCTGCACGGGAACGTCCTCGATCGAAATGAGTCCCGCGCGAATCGCGTCATCCAGATCGTGATTGATGTAGGCGATGCCATCGGCGAGCCTCACGACTTCGCCTTCCAGTGATGGCGACATCCTGGTCGCCGGCATGGTAATGCCAGAGCGGTCTTTCGAGTGATGGGCGATCCCATCCCGGACCTGATCCGTGAGGTTCAACCCGCGTCCGTCTCGCTCCAACACATCGACGACACGCAAACTCTGCTCGTTATGCCGAAAACCTGGAAAGCACGATGCAAGCGCTCGCTCGCCAGCATGGCCAAATGGGGTGTGACCGAGATCGTGCCCGAGCGCGATCGCTTCGACGAGATCTTCGTTTAGTTGAAGTGCGCGGGCGATCGTGCGGGCTATCTGCATGACTTCCAACGTGTGCGTGAGACGGGTTCGATAGTGATCCGCGGTAGGCGCAATGAAGACCTGTGTCTTGTGCATCAGGCGGCGGAAACTCTTGGCGTGGAGAACACGATCACGGTCCCGCGCGAAGGCGGTCCTGATTTCTGATTCGGGTTCGACGGCGGGTCGTCTGGCTTCTCGACTGCGACAAGCCGCTGGTGCGAGCGCCGCCAGTTCCCACTCCTCCTGTCGTTGGCGCGGCGTCGTCAAAGAGGTCACTGGCGTCCGTTTGACTGTAGCGAAACAGACGCCTCTTCCTTTGCGTCTTCGATCACCTCCATCGCCGCAAAACTGGCCAGGAGACGCTTGGTACCGTGGCGAACAAACTCCACGACCAGCTCCTGATCGCCAGCGCGATCGTTGACCTCTCGCACCGTGCCTTCGCCGAACTTGGGGTGAAACACCCGGTTACCGACGTGATACACGACTCGTGGCGGAGGTGGGGGAGGCGTGACGCCCCGTGCCCGCTCGAGAATTCCTGTACTCACCCCGGGGCGTTGGCCAGCACGGCGTCCCAGGCTGCGCGTGAGGTGCGGCGGAATCGATTTGAGAAATCGCGAGGGAACGGAGTACGCGAAGCGCCCGTAGGCGGCGCGCGAACTCGCGTGCGTCAAGTAGAGCAGCCTCTCGGCCCGCGTCATTCCCACGTAGAACAGGCGCCGCTCCTCTTCCATCGCTTCCGGATGGAGGTGCTCGTT
>JAXLWU010000004.1:0-258774 GCA_046328335.1 Thermomicrobiales bacterium | reverse complement strand
CCGGCGAGTTGCGAGCGCTTGGCCTCGACCCCGGCGAGGAGCGAATCGAAACTCTTGGCGAAGGTAGCGATGCCCTCGTCCTCGAGTTGGGCGGTGACGGCGTCGATGTCGATCCCGGCCGCGGCGAGGTCGGTCATCGTCTTGTAGGCGTCGGCGATGTCGCGGTCGATGGTCCGCGCCACCGTGCCGTGATCGAGGAAGGCGGTGATCGTCGCCCGCGGCATGGTATTGACGGTGTGCGGGCCGATCAACTCATCGACATACATCGTGTCGGGATAGGCCGGGTTCTTGACGGACGTGGAGGCCCACAGCGGGCGCTGCACCCGCGCCCCGGCCGCCGCCAACTCGTTCCAGTCGTTCCCGCTGAACAGCCGCTCGAAACTCTGGTAGGCGATCTTGGCGTTGGCAATCGCCGCCTTCCCCTTGAGCGAGGCCAGCCACCCCTGCTGCGTGGCATCGCTGGAGGCGGCGATCTTTTCATCGAGGAGTTTGTCGACCAAGGTATCGACGCGGGAGACGAAGAAGGACGCGACCGAGGCGACCCGGTTGACCGGCTTGCCGGCGGCGTGGCGTGACTTGAGCGCCTCCAGGTAATACTCGGCCACCCGCTCGTAAGAGGCGACGGAGAAGAGAAGGGTGATGTTGATGTTGATCCCCTCTTCGAGCAGTTCGCGGATGACCGGCGCCCCTTCGACGGTGCCGGGAATCTTGACCATCAGGTTCTGCCGGTTGACCGTCCGCCACAGCCGCCGCGCATCGTCCGCGGTACGCGCCGCATCGCGGGCGCCGAGCGGGGAGACCTCGATCGAGACGAAGCCGTCGCCGCCATCCGCCGCGTCGTAGAGGGGGCGGAAGAGATCGCAGGTGGCCTGGATATCGTGCACGGCGACCGCTTCGAAGATGTCCGCGACATCGAGGTCACCCCGCTCCAGGAGGGACGAAATCTCCTCGTCGTAGGCGGTGCCACCGGCGATCGCCTTCTCGAAGATGGTCGGGTTGGAAGTCAGGCCGCGGATGCCCGTCTCGTCGATCGCGGTGCGGATGGCGCCGGAATTGAGCATGTCGCGAGAGATGTCGTCCTGCCAGGCGCTCTGCCCCTCTTTGGCGAACAGTTCCTTGATCCGGTTGTCAGTCATGGTCCGGTTTCCTTCCTGATTCTGATTCCTGATACTACCGGGCGACCGGTTCCTGCTCCGCGGGCGCCGGTTGTTCGATCTGCTCGGCCAGAGCGTCCTGGCCGAGGACACGCAACGCGGTGGCCGCGACGTGGTTGGGCGTGAAGCCGAAGAATTCGAGCACCTTGTTGCCGGGTCCGGAGGAGCCGAAGCGGTCGATGCCGACCACCGCGCCGCGCTCGCCGACGAAGCGCTCCCAGCCGAAGGTGGTGCCAGCCTCGACCGCGACCCGCGGCGTGCCCGTCGCTCCCAACACTTGCAAGCGGTAGGCCGGGCTCTGCGCGGCGAACAGTTCCCAGGAGGGCATGCTGACCACCCGCGCCCGCAGACCGTGCTCCGCCAGCAGTCCCGCCGCGGCGACGCACAGTTGCACTTCCGAGCCGGTGCCGATGAGCACCACGTCCGGATCGCCATCTGGATCGGCGAGGATGTAGCCGCCGTTGGCGACCCCACCGACGGCGTCCGAGCGGTCGAGGATCGGCAGGTCCTGACGCGAGAAGATGAGCGCGGTCGGTTCGAGCCGTTCCAGGGCGATCCGCCAGGCCGCGGCCGTCTCGTTCGCATCCGCGGGGCGGATCGTGGCCAGATGCGGGATGACGCGCAGACTGGCGAGTTGCTCCACCGGTTGATGCGTCGGCCCATCTTCGCCGACGGCGATGCTGTCGTGGGTGAAGACGAAGATCACCTTCAGCGACGAGAGGGCGGCGAGGCGCATCGGCGGCCGCATGTAGTCGGCGAAGACGAGGAAGGTGGCGGTAAAGGGGATCACGCCGCCGTGCGCGGCCATGCCGTTGGCAATGCTGCCCATGGCGTGCTCACGGATGCCGAAGTGGATGTTGCGCCCGGCATACGCCCAATCGCCACCGCTGAGACCTTGGGCCGCGCCCGGATCGGGGGCGGTGTCCGGGGAGGCGAAATCACCGAGGTTCTTCATCGCGGTGTTGGTCGAGGGATCGAGATCGGCGGAACCGCCAATGAAGGTCGGCACCTTCGGCGCGAAGGCGTTGATCACTTCACCCGACGCCTTGCGGGTCGAGACCGCCTTGTCGCCTGCTTGCCAGGTGGGGATGTCGCTGTCCCAGCCCGCCGGAAGTTTGCCCGCCAGCGCCAGGGTAAGACTCGCCGCGAGATCGGGGTAGGCGGCGGCGTAGTCGCGGAACGCCCGGTTCCAGGTGTTCTCCTCCTCCGCGCCGCGCATGCCCGGTTCGCGGAAGTGGGCGGCGACGTTGTCCGCGACGTAGAAGGCCGGTTCCGCCGGGTAGCCGAGGGCGGTCTTGGTCGCGGCGAGCGCATCCTTGCCCAGCGGCGAACCGTGCACGCCAAAGGTGTTCGCCTTGGGCGAACCGAAGCCGATCGTCGTCTTGGCGCAGATCAGGGAGGGCCGCGACGTTTCGCCCTGGGCCGCGGCGAGCGCGGCGCGGACGGCGTCGGTATCCATGCCGTCGATCTCCTGCACGTGCCAGCCGACCGCCTCGAAGCGGCCGCGGACATCTTCGGAGAAGGAGACGCCGATGGTGCCGGCAAGGGTGATCTGGTTCTGATCGTAGAGGTAGATCAGTTTGCCGAGCCCGAGATGGCCCGCGAGCGAGGCCGCCTCGGCGGCGACTCCTTCCATGAGATCACCATCGGAGACGATGCCGTAGGTGTAGTGATGGATGATCTCGTGCCCCGGCCGGTTGAAGGTCGCGGCCAGGAACTGTTCGGCGATCGCCATCCCGACGCCGTTGGCGAACCCCTGTCCAAGAGGGCCGGTGGTGACCTCGACGCCGGCGGTGTGCAACCGCTCCGGGTGACCGGGCGTCTTCGAGCCGAGTTGGCGGAAGTTCTTGATTTCTTCCAGCGGCAGATCGTAGCCGGTGATATAGAGCAGGCTATAGAGGAGGGCCGAACCGTGCCCGGCGGAGAGCACGAAGCGGTCGCGGTTCGCCCAGAGGGGATCCTTGGGGTTGAACCGCATGAATTCCGTCCAGAGGACATAGGCCATCGGCGCGGCGCCCAGGGGCAAACCGGGGTGGCCGGAATTGGCGGCCTGGACGGCATCGATGGAGAGCACGCGCAAGGCGTTGATCGCCTCGGTTTCGAGGGCGCGATCGGTTTGGCGGGGAGCGACGGCGGTCAAGCGAACCTCCTGGAAAATACCGGTCGAGCGATACCGGACGCACCGTCGCCGGAAAGGGTGATTGCGGTCGGACCCGGCTGGCACCGGACCGACGCGAATTATCCCACTTCCGGCCCAAGGCGAGAAAACCGCCTCGTCCCGTGAGCAGGGTTGCCGTTGCCATCGTTGGCTATTGGCGCTGTGTCAGCGGTTGGTCGCCGCGTGGCGGATCAGACACACGCGCTGATCGACCAGCAGGCCCCGGGGAAACCAGCGACGCAGTTCGCGGGAGTGGTTTCGTTGGTGGCACGGTTCGTCAGGCTGGCAACGCAGTAGGGCTTGGCCGGGTCGGTGCAGTCGGCGCTCGCGGCGCAACCGAGAGTCTGGCACCGGTCCGTCCCCCCACTGTCCCCGCAGACGGTTGAGCCGTCGACGAGATTGAAGCAGGTGAGGCATTCGCCCGGGCAGCGTTCGGCGCACTGCGCCAGAACGCAGATGCCACTCTGGCAGCGTTGCCCCGCCGGGCAGTCGGCGGTCGAGCAGCAGGAATTGGCAGGAGGGCCACCCGGGCAGGCGTCGTTGCGGACCGTCCCGTTGCACATCACCGTGCCACAGAAGGTGGCGCCGGTGAACACCGCGCTGCCGCATCCGCCCGACGATTTCAGGTTGGCGCGGGCCAGATTCGCGTCGCGGAAGTTGACGCCGCCCAGTCCGCAGGAGCGCAAGTCCGCCCCGCACAGATTGGCCTCGCGGAAGATGGCGCTCCTCAGGTTCGAGCTGGAGAGGTCGATGCGCACCAACGTGCCGTTACGGAACGTGGTCCCGACCATGCGCGAGCTGGAAAGATTTTCGCCGGAATGATCTTCGCCCGCGTAGTTGCAGCCGCTGACGTCGGCACCGTGGCCGAGGCTGGCGCAGTCGGCGGCCTGCGCCGCGACGCGCCTTCCCTTCCGTGTCTTGTCGCGCCGTGGCCCGGCCTCCACTTCCCCCGCGGCACCGGCCACTCCAGCGCCGAGAAGTGCAGCGATGGCGGCCCGGCGGGAGCCGCTGGTCCCGACGAGGCGGACGAAACGATCGAAGGCAGCCTGATCCACGGTGAATCCTCCGGTCTGGCGATACGGATCACTGGACGAGCATTCTGATCGTACCTGTTGCGCATCATCTCAGAAGTTGACGGGGCATGGAGGGCATGCTCCGGCCATGTTGCTGTTCGGAAGTTGTCTCGATCTGGCAGGGTGGGTCTGAGGCGCGTCTGGTTTTGAATTTGGCAGACATCAATAGTTTGTACGGCTTTCTATGGGATCGTTGCGGCAATCTCCATGTGCTTTAGCCGGGGTTCGAGGCGGTCGACGGCGACGAGGAGGCCATGGATCAGGGCCTGGGGACGTGGGGGACAGCCAGGGATGTAGAGATCGACCGGGAGGACGTTGGCAACGCCGCCAGCGGTGCAGTAACTCCCCTGGAGCACACCACCGCCACAGGCGCAGGCGCCGACGGCGACGACAAGTCCCGGCCGCGGCATCGCTTCGTAGGTGCGCAACGCCGCTTCGCGCAGGTTGGCGGTGACGCTGCCGGTGACCAGGAGCAGATCGGCGTGGCGGGGCGAGGCGACGATGTCGATCCCGAGTCGCTGGATGTCGTACGTCGGTCCCAGGAGCGCCTGGATTTCCCAGTCGCAGGCATTGCAGGAGCCGGCGTCGAGATGGCGGACGTGCAGGGAGCGGCGCAGGACTTGGCGAATGCGCGACGAGAGCGTCTCCGCCAACTCGCGATCGGCACGGGGTTGTGATTTGGCCATTGGCAGGAGCAATGGCACCGTTTTCGATGCCTGTTCCGGGGTGTCGCTCATGAGGACTCCTCGCTCGCGTTGCCGTTGCGCGGCGGGCTGAAGGCGACCCGCGTCACGAGTTCGCCGCGACGGCGAACCGCGAGTTCGAATTCGTTGCTGAGGAAGAGCGCCGAGGTGGGGCAGGCCTCCGCGCAGAGACCGCAGAAGACGCAGCGGGCATCATCGAGTTCCCAGACCCACCCGCCTGCCGCGTCCGAGCTCACCGTGATGGCCGCGCTCGGGCAGGCGCGGGCGCAACCGCCATCCCCAATGCAACGCTCGGTCCGCAGCATCACCTGACCGCGATAGGCCGGCGGCGCCTCTTCTGGCGTGTCGGGGTAGCCGCGGGTGGCGATTCCTCGCCGCGCGGCGCGGCGCAGCACGCTCACCATGGCCTGATCCCGCGGGTATCGAATCTCACCGGCACTCCTAGCGATCCAGACAGGCGTAGCAGAGTTCGAAACTCTTGTTGATCAGGGGGAAATCGGGAACCATGTTGCCGGGCACCGCGGCGGCGACGGCGGGCCAGTTGGGATAACTCGCGGAGCGAACGCGATAGCGCCCGATCGCGCCGTCCTCGGTGGTCTGCACCCAGTGCAGGTTCTCCCCGCGCGGCGATTCGGTGAGGGAAAAGGCCGTGCCATTCCCCGGTATCGGACCGACGACACTCGCGATTGGGCCGTCCGGCAGATTGGCGAGGAGACCGCGAATGATGGCGAAGGAGACGATCGCTTCGTCGGACCGGGTCAGGGCGCGGGCCATGGCGTCGCCTTCGTCCCGCACGGGAACGCGCAACTCCAGCGGCAGGCGGTCGTAGGAGGCATAGGGATGATCGCGGCGGCTGTCGAGATCGAGGCCGCTCGCGCGCGCCGCGACGCCGACGACCGCCAGATCGCGCGCGACTTTCGCCGGGAGCACGCCGGTTCCGGTGAGGCGTTCGACGACGATCTCACTTCCCATCATCAGGCTGAGGAGGTCGCCAAATTGCGCAGCGGTACCCGACAGCGCCGACTCCAGCGCGCGCGCCGATTGCGGCGAGAGGTCGTGGCGGACGCCGCCGATGGTGCAGGCGCCGTGCAGGAAGCGGTTGCCGACGAATTGCTCGTTCAATCGCTGCAGATCGTCCTTGAGTTTCGCCCCCAGCGCGGCGCCGACGGCGAAACCGACCCCGGCACAGATGTTCCCCAGATCGCCGATGTGGTTGTAGAGGCGTTCCATCTCCAGCCAGACCGTGCGCAGCGCGGCGGCACGCGCCGGGATGGCGCAACCGGCGATCAGCTCCACCGCCTGGCAGTAGGCGACCGCGTGCGAGCAGGAGCAGGCGCCGCAAATCCGCTCGGCGATCTGGAGGACGTGGGCAGGTGATTTCCCTTCCGCAACCTTTTCGATGCCGCGATGGACGTAGAAGAGGCGCGGCTCCAGGTGCAGGATCGCTTCGCCGACGGCGGCGAAACGGAAGTGGCCTGGTTCGATCACCCCGGCGTGGATGGGACCGACCGGGATCTCGAGGATGGCGTCGCCGTGCAACGCCGGGAAGAGGAAGGGCGGGTTCTCGTCCGTGGGGACGGCGCGCGCCGGATCGAAATCCTTGCGCAGGGGATAGACGCCCGCGGGCCAGTCGTCGTGGAGCACCAGGCGGCGCGGATCGGGATGGCCGATGGGTGCGAGCCCGAGCAGATCGTGCACCTCGCGCTCGTACCAGTTTGCCGCGGGCACCAGCGGGGTGACGGAGGGGAACGCGGGATCGCGGGGACTGAGCGCGGTCTCGATCGTGACCCAGCCGCCGGCAGGCGGAGCGAAGACGTACGAGAGCCGGTATGTGTCGGACGTCGCCCGGTCGTCTTCACCAACCATGGTCGCGAGGCGGGCGCCGAGCCGGGTGGCGATGGCGCCGCAGGCGTGGGCCAAGCGCGAGGGATGGACTTCGATGCGGCTCTCGCCTGGCACCCGGTCCGGCAGCGGCAACCCCCCGCCAACGAGATTGGCGAGTTCGTGCGGGTCCGGGGCGATCAGCGCCGTGACCGACGTGGCGATCGTCATCGCCCGCCTCCGGTGACCGGAAGGAGGACGGCTGCCACCTGGTGCAAGAGCGCCGCCGCTGGTTCCGGCACCCGGACGCCGAGGAGGAACACCAGCAGCGCCAGGGGCACGCTGGCCACCAGCGGCAGCCATTTCCAGTCAGGGGAGATCGCGACCGTGACGGGAACGGGCGGCTTGCCGCCAACCCCGAACCCGACCCGCAGCGCCTGGCCGAGCAACCCGGCGAACGCCAGCGCCAGCAGCGCGATCACCGCGGCGCCCGCCGCGCTTTGCAGGGATGATCCAGCGAAGCCAGCGAGCACGATCCCGAATTCGCTGACGAAGATGCCGGAGAGCGGAACGCCCGAAATGGCGAGCAAGCCGAGCAGCAGGGCCCAGCCGAGGAGGGGAACGGTGTGGATGGCGCCGCGAATCGCGCTGAGGCGCCGCGTACCGAGGCGCTGCACGAGATCGCCGGCGATGAAGAAAAGGAGCGATTTGGTCACCGCGTGGTTGAAGAGGTGCAACAGTCCGGCGTAGGTCCCGATGGGACCGCCGATACCGAACGCGACCGCCAGCAATCCGATGTGCTCGACGCTCGAATAGGCGAGCAACCGCTTCAGATCGCGCTGTACGATCAGGAACGGCACGGCGACGGCCAGGGAGAGGACCCCGAAAGCGAGCAGGAAGCGGCCGGAAAAGTCATCGCCAGTCGCGGCGGACGTCAACGCGTGGAAGCGCAGGATGGCGTAGAGGGCGCAACTGAGAAGTACCCCGGAGAGGACGGCGCTCACCGGAGATGGCGCTTGGCTGTGGGCATCGGCCAGCCAGGTGTGCATCGGCGCAAATCCCGCCTTGGTGCCGAACCCGACGAGCACAAAGACGAAGGCGAGGCGGAGGATCGCCGGGTCGAGGCGGTTGCTGACCGCCATCAACTCGTGCCAGGTAAGGGTCGAGACCCCGCCCTGATCGGCCGCGAGATAGGTCAGCAGCACACCGAAGAGGGCGATGGTGATGCCGACGGTGCAGAGGATGAGGTATTTCCAGGCGGCTTCCAGCGCCGCCTTCGTGCGGTAGAAGCCGACCAGCAGGGCCGAGGCGAGCGTGGTCGCTTCCGCGCCGACCCAGAGCAGACCGAGGCTGGAGACGGTCACCGTGGTCAACATCGTCCAGATGAAGACGTGAAAGCCGAGGTAGTACCAGCGAAGTCCTTGCTCCCCACCGGGAACGTGGCCGATGGCGAGATCGCCGCGCAGGTAATTGACGGAATAGAGCGCCGCGGCAAAACCGATCGCCGCGATGATTGCCGCCATGTACGCGGAGAGGGCATCGGCATAGAAGAGTCCCAGCGCATCCTGCAGGGGGCCGCCAGCGTTGACACGGACCAGCACCGCGACGGCGAGTACCAGGGTGACCGTTGCGCCGAGGACGTTGATCGTTTCCCGCCAGCGCAGCCGGGGCGCACACCAGCAGAGCAATGCGGTGATCAGTGGCGCCGCCAGCATCCCGAACAACAACACGGAGCGCTCGCCTCTCTCGCCGCTAGCCGCGCAGTGAGCGCAACCGGTCGATCCCGGTGCTCCCGAACTGGCGGTCGATTTCGTGGATGACCAATCCCATGATCGCCACTCCAGTCAATACATCGAGCGCGACCCCGAATTCGACGGTGAGCGGCAGTCCACGCGTGGCGGCGATGGCGGCGAGGTAGAGCCCGTTCTCCATCGTGACCAAGCCGATGACCTGACTCAGCGCCTTCTTCTTGATCACCATGGAGTAGCAGCCGAGGAGCAGGAGGGCGAGGGCGGCGGGAAGTGCGTTGGGGGTGGCGAAGGTGGCGTGAAAGCCGTCCGTGAACGGACCGGAGACCGCGTACGCCAGGAGCACCAGGCAGACCGCGAGGGGGAACGCCACCACGGCGCGGAGGGCGAACTCGACCTCGTGCCGCCGGGTGAGCCGGTCGAGCACGAGGAAGAGGAGGCGGGGGATGGCGACCGCTTTCACGGCGAGGGCCACGATGAAGACGATCCAGGCTTGCGTGGTGCCCTCCACGAGCGCGGCCGCGGCCGCGGCAAGACCGAGCAGCACGCCCTGTCCCGCCAGCAACCAGATGGCAGTGTCGAGTGAGCGGATCAGGATGCCCGCGAGCGCCACGAAGAGCAGGGCCAGCGCGACGGCATCGATAACCGATCGGGCATTTTCCAGCGAGAACGCCATTGCCCTTACCTTGCGATCACGGAGGTAAAGAGGACGGCCAGGATACCGAGGATGCTGGCGAAGCCGAGCAGGTAGGGCGCCTGGAAGATGCGGAGTTTGGCGAGACCGCTCTCGATGGTCGCGAGCAGGAGACCGAGGATCGCCACCTTGGCCGCCAGCGCGACCGCGCCGCCGAGGAGGGCGAGCGGAGCGCGGTCGGTGGCGGCGGCCATGCCCCAGGGCAGGAACAGGGCGGCGATGAGGGCGAGCATCGCGAACTGCTTGATCTGGGAGGCCCAGAAGACGATGCCGAGCGGGCGGCCGCTCTGTTCGAGCACCATTCCCTCGTGGATCATCGTCAGTTCGAGATGGGTGTCCGGGTTGTCGATCGGGATGCGCCCCGTCTCGGCGATCGCCACGATGAGCAACGCGCCGAATCCGAGCAATGCGCCGGCTCCGGGCGGCGTGCCGGTCACCAGGGCCGAAAATGACGTCGAGCCGACCGGCAGCGCGACGGCAAAGAGCACGATCAGCAGCGCCGGTTCGATCAGCGCGGCGAAGGCGACTTCCCGGCTGGCGCCCATGCCGCCGAAGTTGCTGGCGGTATCGAGGGCGGCGAGCGAGATGGCGAACCGGGCGAGAGCGAGCAGCCCGACGAACACGACGATATCGCCGATACCCGCGGCGGCGCTCCGCCGGGCGACGGTCGGAATCAAGACCGCGGCGGCGACGATCGCCGCGGCATAGACCGCGGGCGCGCCCCGGGAGATCCAGGAGGCGTGATCCGATACAACGCTCTCCCGCGTGAAGAGTTTCGCCAGATCCCAGTACGGCTGGAGCAGGCCCGGCCCGCGCCGGCCCTGCCAGCGGGCCTTGGTCGTCTTGATCATCCCCTGCAGCAATGGCGCGAAGGCGAGCAACATCAGCAGTTGAAGCAGGAGCAGCAGCGGATCCATGGCGGTCGCCTACCTCGCCAGGATCAGGACGACGACAAGGGTGACGAAGAGGTAGGTGAGATAGGCGCGCAGGGAACCACTCTGGAGCAGGCGGAAGCGGTGGGAGAACCAGAGCAGGAGATCGAGTCCCCGCTGGTAGAGGTGGCGCTCGTAGATCGGATGCAGTGATTCGCGGTAGCGAACGGCGCGGACGACGTACGGGGAATCGGGGCGATCGAGCGCGACCTCGCGCTCCGGGCGCAGCACCGACTGAAAGATCAGGCGGATCGGTTTGGCGAACCCGGTGGCCGAGTACTGCATCCGTGGTTCGAGCGTGATGCCACAACCCCACGGCGGCGCGGTTCGGGTGCTGATCGGGCCGCCGATCAGGCGGGCGACGAGCCAGGGGAGCGCGCCCACGACCGCCAGCAGCCCGATCAGGGCGATGGGCGCGTAGGCTCCTGGCAGCAGCGAGGCGGCGAAGGGGCGAAGCCCGCCGAGCGCCGGTTGCGCCGTGGCCCCGACCAGGCTGGTGGAGACGGGTTGCAGCAGCCGGAGCGAGATACCGGGGACGACCCCGAACAGCACGCACAGCACCGCGAGCAATGCCATGCCGCCGAGCATCGAGGCTGGCACCTCATGCGCGGTCCGCGCCGTCTCGCTGCGCGGTTGCCCGAGGAAGCCGACGCCATAGAAGCGCACCAGCGCCGCCAGGGCGAGGGCGCCGGTGAGGGCGATCGCGCCCGCGCCGATCGCGGCCGCGGTGGGCGCCAGGGCCGTGCCGCCGTGGGTGCCGAGTTGCAAGAGTGACTGCAGCAGCAGCCACTCGCCGACGAAACCGTTCAGCGGCGGCAGCGCGGCGATGGCGACCGCGCCAACGAGCGCCAGCGCGGCGGTCTTCGGCATGCGCTTGATCAGCCCGCCCAACCGCTCCAGATCCCGCGTCCCGCTGCCGGTCTGCACCGCGCCCGCGCCGAGGAAGAGGAGCCCCTTGAACATGGCGTGGTTGAGCACATGGACGAGCGCCGCCACCAGGGCGAGCGCGGCCGCCGCGGCGTGACCACCCGCGGAAAGGAGGGCGGCCGCGCCGAGACCCGTGGTGATCAGGCCGACATGCTCGACGGTCGAATAGGCGAGCATCCGTTTGATGTCCCGCTCCATCAACGCGTAGAGGATGCCGAGCACCGCGGAGAGGACGCCGGCGACGAAGAGGAGGGCGCCCCACCAGACCGGGACCGGCGCCGCCCACTCCCAGATGAGCCGGATCAACCCGTACAGCGCGGTCTTGACCATCACCCCGGACATCAGGGCGGAGACGTGACTGGGCGCCGCTGGGTGGGCCAGGGGTAACCAGACATGCAGGGGGATCAACCCTGCCTTGGTGGCGAAGCCAATACCGGCGAGCAGCAGCGCCGCCGCGCGCGGCAGGTCGCCGAGACTCGCCGCGTTGCCTTGCAGCGAGGTGAAATCGAGTCCCCTTGCCTGGCTGCCCAGGAGGAGCAGAGCGATCAGGAGGCAGGCGCTCCCGACGTGCGTCATCACCAGATAGATCAGCGCGGAGCGAACGTTGTCGGGGCGACGGCCAGAGCCGAGCACCAGGAAGAACGAGAGGAGGGACATGAGTTCCCAGGCGAAGAAGAAGGCGAACACATTGGAGGCGAGGACAACCAGGGTCATGGCGGCGAGAAAGGCGGCGAGGAAGGCGTCGGTCCTGGCGGGGGGCTCATCATGATGGGCATGGGGGGAGGATGAATCGTGCCCGGCGTCGAGATAGCCGATGCCATACCAGGCGGCCGCGATCGCCGGAACGGAAACCACGAGCAGGAAGAACGCGGCGAGCGCATCGACGCGAAAACTGAGCGCCGCGTACGGCGTCACGGCCCAGGTGAATGGGGCCGGGTCACTACCGCCGAGAAGGGTGGAGGTGGCGATGGCGGCGCCCGCAAGCGCTGCCGCCGCGGTGACCAGGCATGAGAGGATATGACCCGTGCGGGAGCCACGCGGCGACCCCAGGGCGAGCGCGACCGCCAGCGCGTAGAGGGCTACCGGCAGCAGCATGGAGGCGCCGCCCAGGTCGAGTTGGTTCATCCCGCGTCGCCAGTCCCTGCCGCGCCACCGTCTGCCGGAACTGGCTCCGGCTGCTCGTCGGCCATGGTCTGGAGGACGAGGAGTTGGGCGTTGAAAATGGCGCGAGCGGTATCGAGCAGGGAAAAGAGGAGGGGATCGGTGACGCTGTAGTAGACGCTCGCTCCGTCTTTGCGGCCGGCGACCAGTTGGCGCGAGCGGAGCACGGCGAGTTGCTGGCTGACCGAAGAGGCATCGATGTCGAGCGCCGCTTGCAGTTCGGAGACGGAGCGCTCACCATCCCGGAGCAGTTCGAGGATGCGGATGCGGACGGGATGGCCCAGGGCCTTGAAGAGCTCGGCCTTGAATTTCTGGAGCATCGGCACCGGCAACCTCTGGCAATCCGCACATCTGCGAATATTCCTAGATTATCATCTCTGCGAGTTTAGAGGCAATTGGCGGCGGGGCAACACCGCCCATGAGGAAGGGCAAGCGATGATCGAGGGAGCGCGCGCGATCGTGACCGGAGGCGCGCAGGGGATCGGCGAGGCGACCGCGCGCGTGCTGGCGCAGCGTGGCGCCAGGGTGCTCGTCGCCGATCTCAACCTGGCGGGCGCGACGGCGGTGGCCGAATCGATCGTGGCGGCGGGGGGAGAAGCGCGGGCGTGCCAGGTCGACGTCGTCGACGCCCGGTCCTGCGCGGCGATGGTCGACGCGGCGATCACCGCTTGGGGTGGGGTCGATATCCTCGTCAATAGCGCCGGCGTCCTGGCCCGGCTGAACGTTCCCGATACGCCGGAAGAGGTCTGGGACCGGGTGATGGCGGTCAATGTCAAGGGAACGTTCCTGCCCTGCAAGTTCGCCATTCCGGTTATGGAGCGGCAGGGGCGAGGGAGCATCGTCAATCTGGCGTCCGGGGCGGCGCTGGTGGGGAATGCGAACCTGGCGGTCTACGGGGCCTCGAAGGGGGCGGTGCTGATCCTCACCAAGTGCATGGCAGCCGACCATGCCGCCTCCGGCATCCGGGTCAATTGCGTCTGCCCAGGCAACATCGACACCGAGATGAACCGCGCCTTTTTCCGCGCCAGCGACAACCCGGAGGAGGCGCGGCGGCAGGCGGAGAATATGGCGCCGCTGGGGCGGCTGGGCACCGCCGAAGAAGTGGCCGAGCAGATCGCCTTCCTCTGCTCCGACGCCTGCGCCTTCATGACCGGGGCGGCGATCGTGCTCGACGGCGGACTCACGATTCCGGGGAACCGGAACGCCTGACGGCTCATCAACCGCTGTCGGCAATGTGCAAGGCGCCTGGCCGCCCTGATGGTTGGGGAACCGCGACGTTTTCGCGCGTGGTCGAGTGTGGAACGGGGCGTGGCGGACGCTACGCCCCGTACTGTTCGTTCAGAATGGAGTCATGGACGCTTCCACGGCGTTCGACAGCAACCCCGACTCAGCCCATCGGGGAAGGTGGACTGGGTGGTTATGTACTAGGCGAGGGCCCCAACACTATAATTAACTGACTGGGACCACCGTCCCTCTGCTCCTGACGCCCATCGTTCCGTGTTGCGAACAATGCCATCTCATCACAAGGAAGGCCACGATGGACCACTCACGCTCGATGCGCTCACCCGTCACCTCGGCACGCTGCCACGTCGGTCACTGGATGGCTAGGAATTCTCGTGGCAGGCCCAGGCCTTTCCTCGGGAGGACGACGGCAAAGGCAAGAAGAGCCTGCCCGGCCTGTCAGAGGCGGAAGAAGGGGAAGTGTCGCCCGCTCCCGGACGGCCGCACCTGTGGCGCGTGTCAGGTGTCAACGCGGATGGTGCAAGCCTTGCGCCGGGGCCGACTGCGCGCCCAACGGTGACGTCTTTGTCTGCCCGCAAACCTGCGATCCGCCCTGTGATTTCGCAGTGGCTGCAATCGACTGGCGGGACAATGCGAGCACTCTGCGAAAGTGCGGACTGAACCACATGGCTGCCGGTCGACTGCATCCGGCCTGCACGGGATGTGACATCTGCGATTACGGAGAATGCATTCTGCCGTGCGGAAACAACCCAATGCGTGAATGGCACTTGCCAGTGCCGTGCAGTCCAATTGTGCCTGACGAGCCTGTGCAGGCGGACGGTGCGTCCCGGTCTGTGACCCGGCGTGTGGCGCGGCGAAGGGTGTGTGGCGGCCCCAAGCCAATCAGTGCGTGGCATTGGCCGGCGACTGTCCCAGCGCGGGTGCGCTTCAACGGGAACGCCATCCGGTGCACCGCCAATAACCGCGCCGGGCGCTGCGTCAAGACCCTGGATCGGGCGCCTTACTGTGCGCAGGGTGCGACATGCGTGGCCTGTGCCACGGATCGCGATTGCCAGAATCAAGGATTCGGACGCAACAGCCGCTGTATCGCCGAATGCGAATTCGCTACCGCGCCGGGGCGCCGCCTGCGTCACGTTCGCGGGTGGCTTGCAGCCGGAGTCGCCAGGGATCAGGACGTGGTACTGGAACAGAGTCGCGGAGGCGACGGCGGGGTGAGGTTTGCGGACGCACGAATGCTTCGCCGGGGCCCAGCCGATGCGCTGCTCATTGACCGTGGACGCTAGCAGAGTCTGATCAGGTTGCTCGTGTGCAATGAACTTGGCGCCCTGCTGTTGCGATAGACAGCGAGGCTGCCAAAGTTCGCCGTGACCCCGTTAGCGAATCTGCGACTCCGCGGCGACTACGCCTGCAGGTCCAGCGTCGAGGACCTGCTCGCTGAGTGATGGCGGCTCGCATGGGTCAGATCAGGTCTGCCTCGTCGACGTCGAAGCGTTCGATCAGCGCCCGCAACGAGACGACGGGGCCGCGCCGCGCCCTGTTCCCATTCGTCCACGGTGTGGACGCTGACGCCCACGGTCCGCGGCAAGTTGGCTGGTTGACTCGCCGCGTTCCTCACGCGGGGCTTGAATCGTCTTCATCGCGAGTCGTGTCCTTCTGGTGTGGCCTGTCAACACGGGATATCCATGCTCATTCCGCGCCGAGTGTCGAGATTGCACGGGTATGCCACCTTGTTGCTCGGATGCTTCCTGAGAGGACCCCTACGCCGGGGTATTTGCTCGATGCGCCGCGTCACGGTGGGACGGCTGTCACGGTTCTGCAATTCGGCAATCGTCTCGTGATGACCCGCGTGGTGGCGGCAAGACGTCCTTCTCGATCGAGGCCAGATCCAGGGACACGTGCGATTCGTGCTACCCCGTGGCCGTATTCTGATCTCGCTGTCTCAAGTCGACGGTGGCACCAATATGCAGCAGACGGCGGAGACGCGCCGCTGGGATTTCGGTCGTAGCTGCTGATTGGCGACGACCGAGGTGGTGGCGACGGCCGTGAGACGAGGGGGCAGGGCTGACCCTGCCCGGTAGGAGGATCTGGAGATGAAGCACACGCTCATCGCCTTCGCCACGGCCGGACTGATCGGCCTTCTCGCTCGTGGAAGCCGCCGCGGCCCGCCCGGCGTGGAATTCGTGATGCGCCGAATGCCGGCTCGAAGGCCGACTGCGTCGGCGTGGCGTCGGCCAGCGCCAGCACAATGGCCAGGCCGGCACGCTTGGGCAGGTGGCGATCCGTCGCACGGCACCCGTGGCGACGAGATCAAGGCCATTCACGCCGCCTGCGACTAACTCGCGCGTAGCGGCGTCCTGGACCATCTGGTCCCCAGTCGTTATCAGTCCAGTTCGCGACAACACGTGCAGACCCGACGACGCCTGCTGCTACGACACCTGACCCCGCCTGCCAGGGCATCTGCCGACTGCAATACCGCGTGGGTGGCGAGGAGACGTGAGGACTAGCAGCAGGGCATCTACTGCCGGAGCCGCAACGGGCTGAAGGGGACCATTCGCAAAAAGGATTGAGTCCGCGGGAGATCGTCCCAGATGTCCATCGCGCACGGTCAACCGGCCACCGGTAAAGGCGAGTACGCAGGCGGTCAGCGGCCATTGCGGGGAATCCGACCTGCGACGTCCTCGCGGAGTTGCCCTACGTGAATGCGTACGGTTGCATCGATTCAAGCGGCGGGTGTGCCCTGATGTAACGGAACTCGACCCTGCCCACCCAGAGTAGTCCGCTCTGGGCTGTTTTGCCTTGGCGCTGGCCACCGTTGACCGCTCAATCTTGGCGCTGGCGCAGGGCTGAATGCGCCGTCGCCGGCGATTTGCTGGGGCAAGCGACGCGATTGAGCGTAGTGACAATCGGATCATAGCCGCTGGTCGCGGTGTTGCCGATATGCGGTCGGGAGCAACCACATCACTATGACCGAACATGGAACGCGCGGCGGATGCCACGCCCCGTTCCGTGCGCACCACGTCCGGCCGACGTGCGTTACGGTCGGATGCTCGACGGCCAATCGCCAATCCGCCGTCCGGGCGTCGTGCCAAGCCGCACACCGTCTGGCCGATGGTCCGCGTCCGGCCGTTCACCATCGGACCGCCCCAAGGCCAGTCCACCATCCGGGGGTGTCCGCTCGCCGAGGTCCGCCGGTCGGCTGACTCAGCGCGTTCTGTTCCTTCCCCTTTTCCCAGCCTTGCTTTTGTCTGGTTTCTCCGCGCACCGTTGCAGGCACAGCGCCGATCGCGACGACAGCAATGATGGCGTCCAGGGCCGTCGGCGGGATGATGGACGCGTCTGTGCATCGCCCAGATCACGGACCTCGTCGCTCATCGTCCTCTCCTTCCCGTTGTGGATCGCGCGATTCTCAGCGAAGTAGGCTGCAACCCGGTAGCTGGGTCCGCTCCCATATGAACGTCATGGTGTGTCGAGATGTCTTGCGGGAGATTGACCGTGACCGGGCACGATCCACACGCCATAAGTGACCTGGCTCACCCGATTCCTCGGTTTCTTCATGAGGAGATCGATCACGTCGATCCCATTCCGATCGGGCCGGATACGCCTATCCGGTAAATGAGTGCAGCCAGTCGAGGTCGTCCGCGCGATCGACCCGGTAGACACCGCCGGTGCCCCCGCAGGCATCGTTGAGCCCGAACGAGGTCACCCCGCCAACCACGTTACTGGTGCCAATGAAGTTCGGGCCACCGGAGTCGCCGAAGCAGGTGCCACCAGTGTTGGCGTTGTTCGAGAGGAGGAGCGAACCGTCGCCGGTGAAGCCGGTATTGATCTGGAGGAGGTGAGGGTAGGCTACCATGCGCACGCGTTGGTTATGCTCTTTCCAGGACGCGGCATCGGGGAAACTCTGCTGCAACCCGTAGCCGACCGCGGTGAACGTGACGTCCTTCTGACCGCGGCGCGGGGTCAGCCCATCCAGCACATCCAGTGTCGGCAACGCCCCATACTGCTTCATCTTCATCGGCTTGTCGAGCACGACGACGCCCAAATCGTACTGGTAGAAGGCGTCGGGGTTGTACTGGGGATGAGTGTGGGGCGTGCCGCCAACCTGTCCTTTATTGGGATAGCCGTTGGCGGGGATACCCGATTCGACATCGGCCTGAAACCAGATTTCGACGTGCGCCGCCGGCGCCTCGGTGCAGTGGCCAGCCGTCAGAAAGAGCTGCGACGAGAGGAGCGTGCCACTACATCGCCACAGCGGTTTGCCCTTGGCGTCCTGGGCCACCATCAGCCCGACGTAGGGGTGGCCGTTGCCGTCGAGGACGCCGTCAGTAATCTGCGCCGTCACGCCGCCCCGGGCGCGGTGGTGTCCGGTACGGCGATGGCGGTCCTTGCCTGCCGCCTCACCCGCGCCGATGGCGACGAGGCTCGCGAGCACGCTGAGCGCCCCCCGGCGCGTGACGTTCCCACCGAGGCGACGAGCCAACGCATCGAATCGAGCTGTGTCCATGCTTCAACTCCTCCCATGGCATAGCGACCGGTGGGCGTTGTTCCGCTCCACCCTGTCACTCATCATTGCGATATCGCGAGAAACCGGAGACTGAGTCTACGCTGCATCCCGCGGCTGTCAATGGACGCGTCCCACGAGCTGGTTGACGCGTTCGAGCCATTGGCGCAGAACGTCGAAACGCCACAGCTGCTCATCCCGGAAAGCGGGAGCGTCGGTCTCGAGTGACGCCCGCCTGACCTTTTCCGGCCCGTGATCCTCAATCGACGCGGGTGTAGAACTCGCGCGTGCCGGAAGTGACCAGGGATACCATCCGTCCGAACCACTCCTCCATCCAGGGCTGATTCATGGCCTCGTGAAAGCTTTCTTCCCACTGCGCCAGACTCTCGACATCGATCTCGGTTACCACGGTGAAGAATGGTCCGGAGGCATCAGTCAGGATGCGGAAACGCGGCCACGCCGCATTGGTCTCGGCCATCCGGCGGTTCATCTCCTGGAACAAGGTGACCAGTTCGTCGCCTCGGCCGTAGTGAGCCTGAAAGACCTGACGTACGACAATCATGACAGCACTCCTTTCTCGCAATCCACGGATTTAGGAAAGCCGATTTCAATTGCTGAGGCACGGGCGGAGCGACACGTCGGCCGCGTTGCAGCGCGAGTTTGGCGGGCAACAGTGGTCGCCATCGGTGCGCTGGCAGCAGAAGGCGTCGGCATCGCGACAGCGCCCGATGTTGCCGCAGCACGGACCGGCGCCAAACCCTGGGCAAACATCGCCGCAGCATCCGTCCTGGCCGACGCAACACGTCCCACCGCAGCACGACGACCCGAACGGACAACAGACGCCGCCGCAACAGTATTCTTCGGAAGAGCAACAGTGAGCACCGGAGCCGTCGACACAACAGGACTCCGCCAACGCACAGCAGGTGTGATGTGTCCGGTCGCCGTTGTAACACGTCGTTTGTCCCGGACAGAGATCGATCTTGACGCAGGCGCCGTCAAGGCACTGTTCGTCGTCCTTGCAACACCACTTGCCATCGCAGGGGGTGTGTACGAAACTGTTGCAGCAGCCGTCGAACAGGGTGCACTCTTCTCCCGCGAAGGTGTGACAACAACCGTCGGGGGCGATCGGGCAAGGATCAAACCCCTTGCAACAGCCCGGCTTCTTGACGCATGTCCCGTCGGCGCACTGCACTTCGCTATCATGACAGCACTCCGTTCTGGGAATGCAGTTGGATCCGCACCGTTTTTTCTCGGGACAGCATCCGGGGTCATCGGGTACGCAGATACTGCCGGCGCGGCAGGGCAGCCGGGTGAAGCCGGTATTGCAATAGCACTGGCACTTCCCTTCACTGTCGGGGGAAGCGGTCTCGTTCTTGCCACACTTGAGGCAATGGTTCAGGCAGGGGGAGAGGCCTTTGCCGCACTTCTTGCCCTTCCCTTTCCCCTTCGCCCGCGCATTCCCGGCCGCCGCACCGGAAATCAACGCGCCCAGCAACGCGAGGACTGCGCGGCGTGGGGCGGTCGCAGCCATCGCGCGGGTCAATGCATCAAAACCAGCGTGGTCCATGGAGATCCCCTTGGCGGACGGATTCCCGCCCAGACGCAATCGAAACCACTGACGATCGTGGCCCGTGTGGCGTGGGCCCACGGAATTTCACCGCGCTCTGCCAGCACGCCGCGCGCCTTGCCGCATATGACCAAGTCAATTCAAGCATTGGGCAATGGGAGTGCCGGCGCAGTTGTCGGGATTGTTGTCCACCACGTTGTCCGATGAGAAAAGGGTAACCTCGCCGAACATGCCGGCGTAAATGCCCCCTCCGGTTCCCTTCGCCCCGTTCTGGATGACCTTGCTGGCTTCATCGAAGGTCACCGCGGCGAACGAGACCGCGATGCCTCCGCCGGCCGCTTGCTCGTTGAAGCAGCACGCCCTGTTTGCGCGAATGCGAGTGTTGGTGAGTCTTACCGCTGTCCCGGTTACGTGGATGCCGCCCCCTCCCAGCCGCTCCGCCTGGTTGCCGCTGATTTCACTATCGATCAGGTTCAGGACCCCCTCGTCGTTGTTGTGAGTGCTGGAGATTCCGCCGCCCTCGTGGGCAAAGTTGTCGCTAACCAGACACCCGGTCAGCGTCAGGCTGCCATTGTCACTCACAATGCCCCCGCCCCGGTTGCCGGTATTGAGCCCTGGGGTGTCAATGGTGACGGTATTGGCGCTGACCGTGCAGTTGGTCAACGAGATGGTGGAGAGTTCACCGTAGATGCCGCCACCGACGACCAGCGCGTTGTTTTCCCGAATCGTGCAGCCGCTCAGTTCCACCCTACTGCCGTAGCTGTGGATGCCCCCGCCGCCAGGTTGCGAGGTTTGTCCGGCTGCCGTGTTGCCGGAGATCGTGGTGTTGGTGGCCGTCAATGTCCCCTCGCGGGTGTCGATCCCGCCGCCCCAGTTGTCGGATATGTTCCCGGTGATCAGGCAGTTGATCACCGTGAGAGTGCCGCCCGTATTGCCGATGCCGCCGCCTGAATTGCGGGAATAGTTGCCGGTAACCGTGCAATCACGCACGGTGGCTATGCCCTTGTTCCAGACACCCCCGGCATCGCCCTGCTCATTGCGGCCCCCGGTGATCCGCAACTTCCTGAGCGTTACCGTCACCCCGCGCGGGATTTCGATCACCGGGGCCGTGCCCGAACCCTGCAAGATGGTGCCGCGGGCGCCATCGCCGGCGCCGACCAGCTCGAGGTTCTTGCGAATGGTGAACGCGGCCGGATAGGTGCCGGGGCAAACGGTGACCGTGCCTCCCGCCGGGGCGGCGTCGATCGCCGCCTGCACCGAGGTGAAGGGACAACCGGTGGCGCAAACATCGCAGATGCGCTCCAAGCAGACCCCGAACTGGCAAAATTGCCCGGCGGGACAGGTGCCACAGGAGCCGCCGCAGCCATCAGAACCGCACTGTTGTCCGTCGCAGCTCGGAATGCAGACGCCGCACGCCCCGTTCCGGCAGACCTCGCCCTCGCCGCAGCAGGCGTCATTGCAGGACTCGAAACGGCAGACGCACGCGCCCTGATTGGTGCATACCCGATCGGCTACGCACTCGCCGCAGGTGCGGCCGCAACCGTCGTCACCGCAGACCCGGCCCTGGCAGTTGGGAACACAGATGCACTGGCCGCCGCCATCGCAGGCCTGCCCTTGCGGACAATCGCCACAGCGGACGGATATCCCACAGTTGTCCGTGACCTGGCCGCACACGTGGTCGCCGCAGGTGGCGTTACGGGAATCAGGTGTGCAGCAAGCGTCCGTCAGATCGTGACAGATCTGCTCGGTGGCACAGCAGACACCATTGCAGACGATATCGCTGCCGCAGCGGCACGCTCCGTTGTCGGTGCAGGTGAAACCGGCATCGCAACCGGGCGGGCATGCCCCGCCACACCCATCTTCGCCACAGACCTTGCCGGTGCAGTCCGGGGCACAGCCGGTGCAGACGCCATCCTGGCAGGTCTCCCCCGCGTCACATTCGCCGCAGGATCTGCCGCAGCCGTCAGGACCGCAGGCCTTGTTCAGGCAGAGCGGGGTGCAGGTCGGCGGTTTCTTCTTTTTCTTCTTCTTGCGCTTCTTCGCGGTGGCCTCATTCCGGACAAGCAGCCGATCCAGCGCGCCAGCGACGGGCAGGGAAAGGATCACGCGCACCAGTCCCCGGCGAGAACCCGTGCCTAGCGCTTGTCGAACCAGATCGTCGAACCGGGATAAATCCATCAGCGATCCTTTGTTGAGGTCATCATCAAATTGTGCCAACCACAGTGACGACTCCCATCTTGACGAGAGTTATGATGGCTTTCAATCGGTAGCGGAAGATACGTCGCGGCTATGGACCGCAACGTGGCACCGATTGTCCAAAGCGGGTCCTTGCGCGGCGAACGCGAAGACACTTCTTGTGTTATGAACGGTCAAGAGCACCTGCGGCACAATGGACTGCAACGCCCTGGTGACTATCAATTGCCGCCGACACCTGGTGATCGAAATTCCAGGACTGGCATCAACTCCTTGAAGCCAAACGAACGATAGAGTCCCAATGCCATGGCCGTGGAAACCAAGACACAGGTCGTGGCGCCAGCCTTTGCGGCATCGTTCAGCAGCCGTCGGGTGATGGCCGCGGCATGACCTCGGCGCCGGTAGGCTGGCGCGGTTGCCACATCTCCCAGATATGCGGCAGTCCCGAGGATGACGATCCGGCCAAACGCGGCCGGGTCTCCTTTGTCCTCAACCCAGCATTGCCGGATCGTCGAGTCGCCAACCAGACCGCCCCGCAGTGGGTGCCCCGTGCCGCCATCCGGCAGCACGCCGTGCAACACTCGCGACTCGGTCTCGGCATCGGTAATGGCGCGCACTCGTGCGTCTCCCGGCTGTACGAGGGTCGGCCCCAATGTACGCGTCATCACCGTCCACCCCGTGGTATGGGTGTACCCTGCGGCGACGTATTCCGCGGTGTCGCCGTGCACCCGCTCGCCCATCGGGAAAATCAGATGCGGCGCGCCTCCAGTGATCGCGCGTGCAATGCACATCGCTTCATTCGCCGGGACATCGTGCGGAAAGAACTCGTGCGTGAACGGTGAACCCTCTCTGCCGTGGGGATGGACAAAGCAGCGGATACCCTCACAACGTGTGGCATAGCTCGTGGTAGGATCGAGTTCGAGTCTGGCGATGGCGTCGACAAAAATCTCGGCAGTAGCGCAATTGGCTCCGTCCGGTCCATCGTCCATTCCACCGTGTCCGCTCATGGCACATTCTTTCCACGACTCCCGTCAGCATGTTGCTGAGATAAGCAAGTGTACAGTATTGATATGACTAAATGCGGTGACAGGGTGACCACTATCGGACCATTCCCCTCCTGTCATACGAAATCCGGATGAAGGCTGCCGTTCTTGAGCCCAGCTCGCGGCCTTTATCGGTCGAGGATAAACCGATAGTCTGGACCCTGATTCCGGATAGAACACGTCGCTTGCGCGGATGGTTGGTCACGAGTTCGCTCGGGTGCAGAGAGCTCGTGTCGCGCAGGTCCTTGTGCCGGGCGATGGCTAGCAAGACCAATTCAGGACCCGTGATCGTGGCCAGTAGAACGAACACAAGAACATCGACAAATGTGTCCGCCGTTTCGGCGCTGAAGTGAAGCGCCAGCGGAGTCTTGCCAACCCCGCCGGGCCAGAATCTCGATCGCCGGTCAGGCGTTTTCCGATACGGTGCGTCCGATGTCCGGGGAGAGGGGGCGCAGGATGACCATCGCCACGAGGACAAGCGCGGTCAACGCGAGGAGGGCGACGGGCCGGCCCCAGCCGAGAACATCGACGATCAACGCCCAGAGCAGCGGACCGGCCAGCGCGGCAAATCGTCCCGCCAGCGCGTAGAGACCATAGAACTGCCCCAGGTACTGCGGCGGCGCCAGACCGACCATCAGCGGGCGGTCGGCAGCCCAGATGCCGCCGAGGGAGAACCCGGCGAGGGGCGCCAGCGGCCAGAGCGCTCCCTGCGGCAGGATGTGGAAACCGGTAGCGGCGATCAGCACCATCACTACCGACCAGATCGCCAGCACCCGCAGCAGCGAATCGCGGGCGCCGATGCGATCGACCACGAAACCCCAGAAGATGCCGCCGACCATCGCCGCGCTGAGACCGGCCAGGAGCAGGAGGTCCTTCTGCTCCGAATTGAAGCCGACCTGGATGATGAGGTAGACCCCCAGGAAAATGCCGATCGTGCTGGCGGCTTCGGCGTAAAAGGCGCGGCCGACGAGAAACCGGACGAGATCGGGATAGTCGCGGGCGCGCTGCGCCGTGTCGGCGAGATCGCGAACGGCGCCGGTGAGAATCTTGTCAAGCGGAATCTGCGCGACGGCGCGCGGTGGTTCCTTGGCCCAGAGAAAGAGGGGAATGGCGAGCAGGACGAAAATGACTGCTGTCGCCTGGAAAATCGTGTGGTAGATCCCGCCGTTGTGCAGGATGAAGAAGCCGAGCGCGATCGCGCCGAGAGCACCGAGATTGCTCAATCCGCCGCCGATGCCGCCGACGCGACCTCGGTTCTCCTGCGTGCTGACCGCGGGGAGGAGGGCGTCATACAGGACGAGGCCGGACTGAAAGAGGAGATTGGCGGCGAAGAAGAGAGCGAGCGAGGCCGAGAGCGAACCGCCGACGAAGAAGGTCAGCAGGCAGCAGGCGAGGACGGTGATCATCAGCAGCGGCACCCGGCGCGGCAACCGGTCGGAAACCGCGCCAATCCACGGCCCGACGGCGAGCATCAGCCCCATGGTGAGCGTGTTGACGAGCGAAATCTGGCTCTCGCTGCCGCCCATGACGGCGACGACCCAGATCGGGAAGTAGTTCGTGGACATCGCCTGCTGAAAGACCGTGTTGCCCACCCCAAAGATGACCCAACTGACGGTGCCGCGGCGGGTCGGGGTCCAGTCCGCTGCCGGCACGGGTGCGCTCTGCTCGCGGTCGAGCGCGTCCTCGGCATCGAGCGCGTCGTACAGGAGGAGCGGCGGCGGGACGGCGGCGACCGAGGCGGCCACCGATCGGGCATCGTGACCAGGCGCGGGACCAACTCCAGTGCCAGGACTCGCGGCCAAGAATTTGGCACCAGCGCGATTGTTGGCTTCCGCCGCGCTGGCGGGAGGCGAAGGCTTCTGCTTGGGGTCGGGAGCAATTTCCGGATTCACGCGCGCAACCCCTTGACAAACAACGGGTGTCCGTATAGAGTGTACGTACAGTCCCGAGGGGCCGAGCAAATGTGACGCTCCCACCGGACGCCAGAACGGGGCGACAGGGCATCGCGGGGTACCCTGAAGCAACTGGGGCGATGCGGGACCGCCGCGGAAGCAAGCATTGTTGCGGGGCATGCTTGTGGAGCCGGCTGGTCAGGGAGCGGGACGGATGCGGAGTCGGTCGGGACTGTTTCTTTTTCCCCGGCACGTTCCACCATCGTTCCTCTCCCCGACTGCTTCACACCGATTCTGCTGCCAGTCGGGGTCGGCCGCGCCCGTACATCCCACGGGTTTGCGGTGGCGCTCGCGCCCGAGGTCAGACCACGGCGCTCCGGCGCAGGTCGGCGATCTCGTCTCGGCTGTATCCCAGATCCGCGAGGACGCTCTTCGTCTGTTCCCCGACCGCCGGGATGGCCCCCATGTGCGGCGTCATGCCCTCGAGATCGATCGGCGGCACGATCGCCTGGAGTGGTCCAGCGGGGGAGGCGACTTCACGCCAGCGATGCCGCGCCGCCAACTGCGGATGCTTGACGAATTCGGCGATCTCGTTGAGCGCGCCGAAGGGGATGTCCGCCGCATCCAACCGCGAAATCACCTCGTCTCGCGACATAGTCGCGAAGACATCCTCGATCATTCCCTCCAGCAGATCGCGGTTGACGCGCCGCAGCGGGGGCGTGGTGAAGCGTTCGTCGGTGGCCCACTCGGGATGACCGCAGACGATCTCGCAGAATCCCTTCCATTGCGCCTCGGTTTGCACCGAGAAGAGGACGGCGCCATCGGCGCAGCGATACGATCCGTACGGGACTACCGTGGCGTGGCGCACCCCGGCCCGGGCGGGTGGTTCGCCGCCATAGAGGGTGTAGTAAGCCGGATAGCCCATCCACTCCGCGAGGGCGTCGAAGAGCGACGTTTCGACGATGCGCCCCTGACCGGTGGCGCGGCGCTCGTAGAGCGCGGCGAGGGTGCCGATCACGCCGTAGACGGCCGAGCCGATATCCCCGACGCTGATTCCCAGTTTCGCCAGTTGATCGCCGTTGCCGGTGGTGGCGATCACCCCGGTTTCGCCCTGCAACAGGAGATCGAAGGCCTTCCGCTGCGCGAAGGGTCCGCCGGAGCCATAGCCGGAGATGGACGTAATCACGAGCGAGGGGTAGTCGCGCCGCAGCCGCTCCGGGGCGAAGCCGAGGCGATCAATGGCGCCCGGTCCCAGGTTCTGCACCAGGACATCGGCGCTGGCGATCAACCGCGCGAGAATGTCCCGCGCCCGCGGGTGCTTCAGATCGAGGGTCAGCGACCGCTTGCCCCGGTTGAGCCAGACGAAATACGAGGAGAGCCCCTTGACCGCGGTGTCGTAGCCGCGGGCGAAGTCGCCCTCGCCCGGGCGTTCGATCTTGATGACTTCCGCGCCGAGATCGGCCAGGTGGCGGGTGCAAAGTGGACCGGCCACCGCCTGCTCCAGCGCCACCACCCGCAATCCCGCCAGGGGTCCCGCGGGATCGATGCCTCCCACGCTGGTCTCCGGTTCGCTCATCAACCCGTCCTTGCCTCGCCCGATTCAGGAGAATCATCGTAGCGCACTGATCCAACGACGGGTCGGACGATCACGCCGGACCCGTCGTTGGACCAGCATGCTCTTCGATCATCGCGGGCTTACTCGCCAGGAGTCCGAGGCGCCGGGCTTGGATCGACCGTGTCGCGGCGCGAATGGACGCCAAAATAGGCGAGGATGTTCGCGACGTGGGAACTGACAGTGCGGCGGCTGATGTAGAGCATATCGGCGATGGCGCGGTCGGTCTTGCCCTCGGCGACGAAGCGCAACACTTCGAGTTCCCGCGCGGAGAGCCCGGCTGCCAGCACGGCGCCACGGCGCCGGGGATGACGCGCCGCCTCCGCAACGAGCGCGACGATCGCATCCGCCTCAGCGAGCAGATCCACCGGCGCCAAGTGCTGGCCCTCGGTACGGAGTGCCAGAAACCGTTCCGCGCCAAGGGTGGCGCGGGATGCCGCGTCAGCTTGCATGTAGCCTTGCCGATCGAAGGGAAAGAGTTGTCCCCCAGTTCGCTGCAGGAGTGTGTCCGCCGCGCCGAGCAAGCGTGCCGCCATCTCAGGCGCTTCATGACGCGTGGCGATATCCGCCAGGCCCACCACCGGTTTGAACAGCCATTCGAAGTCACCCAACTTCAGGAGCGAATCCAGGTTGGTGCGAAAGTAGGCGGCGGCCTTCAGATCCGCCCGTCTCGCGGCGGCGAAGAAACCGAGGTACCAGTTGGTCATTGCCTCGCCGGCTGGCAATACCGAGGCACGAAAGAGCGCCAATGCCTCCTCCGCCTGCGCGACAGCCCGATCAAACTGACCTTGAACGAAAGAGATACCGCTGAGGAGCAGCAACGCCGATCCTGCCTGCGCGGGTTCTCCGAGCTGCCGCCACGCAACCAGTGCTGCGTCATACAACTCGCCGGCACGTTCCCAATGGAGCGAGTTCTCTTCAGCCATCGCCAGCTCCATCGTCGCCAGTGCCTGACCACGCTCGTCACCGCAGAAACAAAATCCGTCCAGTGCTTCCTGGGCGTGCTGTGCTGCCTGTTCAAGTTCACCCCGCGCGAGGGACACACTCGCCGCGGCGAGTAGTGCGTTGGAGCGAGGGAGACTCGGTGCAGGAGCGGCCAGCGCCAGCGCACGCTCGAGCCGGAGGTGGGCCTCGCGAAAATGCCCCGCCGCATGCCAGAACGGCACGCAGGCGGTGGTCAATTCGAGCAGAGGATCGATCTGACCGGTTGCATGCAGGCGATCGAGCGCAGCCCGCAGATTGTCGTGATCTGTTTCAACCAGACTCGTTGCCGTGGCGCGATCCACGTTAGCGGCGCGTATCGCGGCGTCCTCGGCCCAGGATTGCTCGAATGCCCGGTGCGCGGCGCGATCGACCAATGCGAGATAGAAGTCGAGATGTCGCTGCCCGACCTCCTCCCACTCGCCGCTGGCCATCAGTTGCTCTTGGGCGAATTCACGCACGGTCTCCAGCATGGAAAAGCGCGCGGTGCCATCCCAGGCATTGCCGCGCAGGAGGAGATTTTTCTCCACGAGCGCGGCGATCAGCTCGAGGGGGGAAGGGGGGAATGGAGGAGCGAGGGAAAGGATCGCGGGGTGATCGGGATCTCGCTCCTTCTCCCCTGTCCCTCCCGGCCCCCGTTCCCCCACCGCCATCGCCACCGCTTCTGCCGCGGCCAGGGAAAAGCCGCCAGCGAAGATCGCGAGGCGGCGAAAGAGGGTCTGCTCGGCCGGGCTGAGCAGGGTGTGACTCCAGGCAATCGTCGCCCGCATAGTGTGCTGGCGCGCGGGCAGATCGCGGTGGCCCCCAGTCAGCAACGGCAGGCGGCGGTCGAGGCGCAGCAGCAGTTCCCCCGGGGAAAGCACCTTGAGCCAGGGGGCAGCCAATTCGATCGCGAGAGGCAACCCATCAAGTCTCGCGCAGATGTCATCGATCGTGTCGGCGTTGTGGGGGGTGAGCGCGAACTGGTGATCCGTTGCGGACGCTCGCGCCGCGAACAGCTGCACCGCGGCCGGTATCTCCCGCGCATCAGCGCCCGGTGCCGTGGGCTCCACCGGCAACGGAGCCACCACCACTTCGCGCTCGCTGGAGAGCCGCAACCGCATCCGGCTGGTGACCAGTACCGTCAACCCCGGGCACGAAGCCAGCAAGTCCGCCACGACCGGCGCCGCGTCCACGACGTGCTCGAAGTTGTCGAGGATGATCAGCAGGCGCTTGCGGCGCAACGTGGCCTGGAGGCGATCGACGATCGGATGATCGCCGCCCTCCCGAAGACCGAGGGTCGCTGCGATGGTTGGCGCCACCAGACCGGGATCGCTAATGGTGGCGAGTCCAACGAACCAGACCCCATCGGGGAACGCATCGCCCACGGCCTGAGCCGCCGCGAGCGCCAACCTGGTCTTGCCGACGCCGCCCGGCCCGGTTAGGGTAAGCAGCCGCAAGGCGGGGTCGCGGAGGGCAGCACGCAAGGCCGCCACTTCGCGTTCCCTGCCGATGAACGAGGAAAGCGGCAGTGTCAGGTTGCCGGGCCGTGCGGGAGCGTATGGTTCGGTCAACGACACCCCCGTGGTCAATGCGCCGCGATGCGCATGCTATTCCATAATGCTGGCGTCATCGGGTCTCCGTCAACTCGTCCCGAGTACCGTGGCCGGCCAATTGCGGAGTGTTTTCGCAGTCATGTCTCTCTCGATAGATTCCGGCGTTCCGGCGCCACCGCGACGAGCGATCTCCGGGTGGACCGTCGCCAGGCACGCCGTGCTGGCGCTGTTCGCGTGCGTCATGCTCTTTCCGTTCGTCTGGGTGCTCCTGCTGTCGGTCAAAACGGTCCAGGATGCCCAGCAGAACGAGATCTGGCCGCGCACCTTCGAGTTCCGGCAATACGAATGGGCGATCCAGAGTTTTCGCACCTTGCCCCAGAACTACCTGAACAGCGTGATTGTCACCCTGGGCACGATCGTCGTCACCGTTATCTGCGCGGTCCTGGCCGGGTACGTGCTGGTCTTTCTCCCCAGCAAGGGGACCGCGGTCGTGTTCGCGGTCCTCGCCGCCTCGATGTTCTTTCCGACGCGCATCACCGCGATCATCGCCATCTTCGAAACGCAGAAGCGGCTCGGGTTGCTGAACGTCCCGGCGGGACTGATTTTCCCCTACGTCAGTCTGGGGATGGCGGTCTCGGTCTTCATCATGCGGGGCATGTTTCTCACCGTCTCCCGCGAGATCTACGACGCGGCGCGCCTGGATGGCGCGGGCCCGACGCGCCTGCTGGTCGAAATCTTGCTGCCGCTCGTCAAGAACGGCATCGTGGTGGTGATCATCGTCACGTTCGGGACCGCCTGGGGCGAATACGTCCTTTCCAAGACCCTCAACACCCGCGAGGGAACGCAGACGCTGCCGGTGGTGCTGACGACCGGCATTGGCGGGATGGTGGCCTGGAACTGGGCGATGCTGGCGGCGGTCTACATCATGGTGATCCTGCCTGGGTTTCTCGCCTTCGCCATCGCCCAACGGTGGTACATGAAGGGTCTGCAAGAGGGGGCGTTGAAAGTCTGACCCGCGCCTCAGCGCGCGGTTGGCGGCGCGACGTGGCAGGCGACGAGATGGCCAGGGTCGCCGGTGATCTCCAGCAGCGCGGGCGGGTCTGAATCGCCCCCCTGGTGTGGGCACGCGGGATGGACGCTGGCGAGCGCCGCGTCCTGCCAGCGTTCGGTGGCGCGGCGGCGGAAGCGGTTAGCCGGATCGGGTTCCGGCACCGCGGCGATCAGGGCGCGCGTGTAGGGATGGACCGGATGGTCGATGATCTGCGCGGCGGCGCCGGTTTCCACGATCGCGCCGTGAACCATCACCGCGATCCGGTCGGCGAAATGGCGGGCGGAGGCGATATCGTGAGTGATGAAGAGAAACGCGACGCCGCGTGACTGCTGGATACCCTGCAACAGGTTGAGAATCTCGACCCGCGACGAGGCATCGACCATCGAGACCGGTTCGTCCGCGACGATGTACACCGGTTCACGGACGAGTGCGCGGGCGATGCCGACCCGCTGGCGCTGACCGCCGGACATGGCGGTGGGATAGCGATGCAGGAAGCGGTTCACCGGCCGCAGATCGACCGCCTCCATCGCGGCGCGCACGGTCGCGTTCCTCACCTCGGCGTCCCGGACCCCGTCGATGAGGAGCGGTTCCGCGATCAGTTCGCTGACGGTCATGTAGGGATTGAGACTCGAAAAGGGGTCCTGGAAGACGATCGCCGCCTGGCGACGTAGCCAGCCGAGGTGGGATTCCGGTTCGTGGGTGATATCGCGTCCGGCAAAGCGAACGGTTCCCGCGGTCGGCTCGAGCAGCCGCAACGACATGCGGCCGACGGTCGTCTTGCCGCTCCCCGATTCGCCGACCAGCGCCAGCGTCTCGCCCCGGTCGATGGCAATATCGACGCCGCGCACGGCGGTTACCGCACCCGACCGGAACATCCCCTTGTGCGTGGTGAAAACCATCGAAACCTGGTCGAGCGCAACCAGGGGCGCGGCGTCGACAGCGACGGCGGGAGCGGCCTGCGCCTCACCTGCCATGGCTGGCGCGCTCCCGGAGTTGCATGCGGAAGCGATCCCCGGCGACGTCCCGATCGTCCAGCCAGCAGCGGACATGACCGTGATCGGGGAGCGGGATCGGGGGGGGATGGTTGACGCAGGCCTCGAATCGGTACGGGCACCGTGGGCGGAACCGGCAGCCGACGGGAAGCGCGGCGAGGTCTGGGGAATCGCCCGGCATCGGTGTCGGAGGGACGTTGGAGTGGAGGCGGGGCAAGGAGGCGAGCAGGCGTTGGGTGTACGGGTGATGGGGGGTCACCAGCACGCGCTCCGCCGGTCCCAGTTCCATCTGCTCCCCGGCATAAGTGACCGCAATCGCATCGCAGAGGTCGCTCGCCAGGCCAATGTCATGGGTGATGAAGAGCATTGAGATACCGGGGGATTCCTTGAGGTCCTTGAGCAGGTTCATGATCTGCGCCTGCACGCTGACATCGAGCGCGGAGGTCGGTTCGTCCAGGATGAGAAGATCGGGATCGAGGGCCAGCGCCGTGGCGATGCCGACGCGTTGCCGCTGACCGCCGCTCAGTTCATGTGGGTAGCGCGTCGCCATCTCCGGCGCCAATCCGACCCGCTCCAGCAATTCGCGTACCCGCGCCGCGGCGGCTCGCTTGTCGTAGCGGTTTTCCAGGCGAAGCGGTTCGGCGATCTGATCCCCGATGCGCAAAACGGGGTTGAGGACGCTCATCGCGCCCTGGAAGACCATGGCGATGCGTTGCCAGCGAATTTCTCGCCGGAACTGATCGGCGGAAAGGGTCATCAGTTCCTGACCATCGAGGAGGACGGAGCCATAGTAACGGGCGGTGTTGCGGGGCAACATCCGCATCAGGGCGAGGGCGAGACTGCTCTTGCCGCTGCCCGACTCGCCGACGACTCCGAGCGCCTCACCGCGCTTCTCGATGGTGAAGGAGACGCCATCGACCGCGCGCACGGTCTTGCCATCACCGGCGTCGTACCAGAGAGAGAGAGCGTTCACGGCGAGGAGCGGCGTCACGCGCGCACTATATCGGATGCAGCGCGCAAAGAGCTGGCGAGTCCGGCGGATGAGCCGTGGCATTCGCGGCGCCGTGTGCGGCGCAAGGAAGAGCAGGCCATGTCAATTGAGCAGATTGGCACGCTGTGAACCGGCAACAAGAGTCGAGATAGACGGATTCGTCAAGAGCATATATTATGTAGTCGAGGCACTTGCATCTCACCGGTACGAGCCCCAAAGGAGTTGCCACGATGGACGGCCAGCGTTTTGACCATCTTCTCCTCCATGTCACGCGATCGCGGCGATCCCTTGCGGCGCTGGCAGCCGCAACCCTGCTTGGCATGGTGACATCATCGGCCACGGCTGCCAATAAAGGTGGAAAAGGCGGCAAGAAGAAACCTGAATGCAAACTCGATCGCGATTGTCCGTCGGGGCTCAACTGCAGCCCCGGCGGGAAATGCGTCTGCCGAGCGAACGGCCGCTGCGATGGATGCTGCAAGGGTACCAAGATCTGTCGTCCCGCGCGGTTTATCAATGTCGATGAATGCGCCCTCAACGGCGAACAGTGCAAACCCTGCGGCGTGGGCGAACAGTGCGACACCGAAGCGGGAGAATGCGTTCCGAACAGCGCCTGCGGCGAGAACATGGACCCATGCGGTAATGGATGCTGCAATCAGCGCTATTGCTGTAACGAGACCGGCGTTTGCTGTACGTCGGGCGAATGCTGCCGCGATGTCCATGGCGCTCAGTACTGTTGTCCATTCGATGGGTGCTGCGCCTGAACAGTGACCCGTCAATAATGGACACTGGCTACGATTGACCTGAACATCGATCAATGGGTACGTCCCGCCGCCGCGGCGATCAATCGTCCGGGGTCTGAAAAACAGAAATGAACCTACAAGCCGAGGCGGTCTGAGGCTAACCAGACCGCCTTGGTTCGTGATTGCGGAAGATGGGTTCAGGCGTGGTCCCGATTCGGCTCGTTCCGGCCCGGGCCACTCCTGACTCGGTGCAGATTACTTCTGAGGACCACCGGGTTTCGGCACCATGCATTCCAGGGCGTCGCCAAACTCGCAACGCGAGAGCTTGTCGCAGCACTTGGTCAGCGCGGCGACACATTCCTCGACGGTGTCGACCGGCGCCGCAATCTTCAGGTTTGCGGCCAGTCTGCGCTGCTGGCAGCGGGTCTGGATGAAGAGCAGACATGGATCGCGCTGGCGGTAGCAGAGGGCGTTGCCGCCGCTGCCCTTCTTGGCTTCCGCATCAGGGATCTGCTGCACTGCCGCCGCCACCGTGGCGATGCCCAGCAGCCGCAGCGAGGTTTTCCGGTCAAGCGCTCGAGCCAGCTGTTGGCGGAGCGACGACATCGCGGTTTCGGTCATCTCGATTGCCTCCTCTGGGAATGAGTGCGCATGCGCGCGGTCGGTCTAGGCTGGTTCGGCCACGGGTTGCCGGCGCAGGAGGCACGCGAACCCCTCGCCCGCAAGACATTGCGCGAACGCATCGCAACATGGGCTATAGAAGGCGATGCACTCCGTATCGGGCGCGGCTACAGCCTCCGTCGCGACTTCCGTACGGTTGCAGATTCTGTCCTTGACAAAGGCGAGGCATTCCGGTTTCTGTTGCTGGCAGCGTTTTTTGGCGTTCTTGCCGGAGGATTTCGCCTCCGCATCGTCACCGGGAATTGCCGCCAGCGCGGCCATGCCACCAAGCATGGTGAGCGCGGTCTTGCGATCGAACGTCCGCGCGGCGCGGCGCGCCAGACCGTCGAAGGACACGTCGTCCATGACATCCCCCACCCGAGATGAACACGACATGACACGCGACCGTGTCATACCTTACGGCGTCGTCACAGTATCGCGAATGCCAGATCAAAGCAAGGGGGAGAACCATTATCTGTATGAATTCATAGAGATGAATTCAATCGAGAGGTAACGAATGATCCGGAATCCGGATGATGCCTACCGTTTCCTCGGGGAGCGTCCCCTCACCCCAACCCCTGGCTCCCTCCCGAGCCTCCCTCCACGGGAGGGAGGAGTCCCCCGTCGAGCCGGGAGAGGGGCTTTTTGGCGGCAGTGTGGACCACCCGGAGCCCTGCTAACGCCCAATTTCGACCGTACCTCCCCTTGTGAGATTTCGACGGGAGTGGGGTTGGGGTGAGGGTTCGCGCGGCAAGATCGCACTACCTCCCCCTGTCAGGTCGAGCCGGAAGCGGGGCTTTGGTCCTTGGTCAGTGGGCTCAATGCCAAAGCATTCATTCGGATTCCGTATGACACCTCTTGTGCGCCCCGCTCCAGGAACGAATCGCGCCAGCCGAACCGGCCCCGCATGGCGGAATTACCCCCTTCGGCGCGATGCATCGATAGCGCGAAATCGGCCTATCCGGAGATGTTCTTGATGCAGGTCACAAAGGAGTCAAATTTGCAGTGGGCCAGAAAATCACAGCAGATGACCTGGTCGCTGAAGCACGTGCGCGGATTGGTCTTGTCTGCACACCGGCCCCGGATCCACGTTTCGCACTGGCCGCGCTGCCGCGCACATTTGTCCTGCGGCTTTTTCCCGGGCTTCGCCGCGGCCGGCGGCGCCAGTCTCAGCAGCCCACCGACTACGGCGGCGCCGAGGAATCCGAGTATCGGGCGGCGTTCGGCGCGCGGGATGTTCTGCTCCAACTCGTCCTGGCTCGCGTGGCTCATCGTCCGCTCCTTCCCTCGCTGCGTCAGGTTGCCCTACGGTTCCGCCGGGCCGGACTTGTCGGCATTGTCGATGCAAGTCAGTCCCTTGAGCGCGGCGCAGCGAGCGAGAAATTCGCAACAGGGGAGGAGTTCGTCGAGACAGTCCTGACGGGTGCCGCACTCTTTGCTGACGATGGCGCGGCACTGCACCCCTTGCTGTTTGCACTTGTCCTTGGACCGGGTTTTCCCCTTCTTGCCCGCCCGCGCCGCGCCGGGCGCGAGCACAGCGCCGAGGAGCGTAGCGCCAACGGCCGCGAGTGAGACCCGGCGCGTAACGTCCTCAGGTTCCCGACGGCCGCGGACTTCAGGCGCGGTGTTGCTCATGGCGTCTCCTCGCTGCTGTTTCACCCAGATGAAGGAATCTTACCGCAATCGACCCCTCGAGCTGTTCAGCGAAGTTCTGCCTTTCACAAGCGAAAGAATGTGCCTTTACGTTCCACAATCAAGCAGCAGAGATGTGGAGGCGAATCAAGAGCGTGTGAATAGATGCGTCCGAACATACAGCCGTGAGCGCGGACCGGCCTGCTGTCACGCGCGCGGCGGCTGGCGCCAGGATGTCCGCGAAATGACGGCAGGGGCGGCGCCTCAGTCGAGGCGGGAAAAAACCTCGGCGGGATCGACGCGGAGCCCCGTCAGCACGCGCGACGTCAATACGCCGTCCGCCCCAGGGATGACTGGAACGTACTCCTCGCCCGCGAGCATCCCGATCTCGATCGTCCGCTGCTGGGGATCGACCAGCCAGTATTCGGGGACGCCCGCGCGGGCATAGAGCGCCATCTTGCGCACCCGGTCGGTGCCGCGGGTGCCAGGTGAGATGACCTCGACGACGAGATCAGGAGGAGCGGTCACGATCCCCTCCGGCTGATAGCTGGCCAGCCGCGCTTCGCGGATGACGACCAGATCAGGTTGGACGATGTCGTTCCGCCCAAGCCAGACGTCGACCGGGTGCGTGTACACGCGGCCCCAGCCGGTGGAACGGAGATGCCGTTGCAACAGCCAGTCGAGGTTTGCCGAGACTTCCTGATGCTCTCGGCGCGGCGCCGGATTCACGATCATTTCTCCGCCGATGATCTCACGCCGCAGCCCGTCCTCCGGCATCACTTTCAGATCGTCGTACGTCAGCGGCCTGACAGTGCTGATCATGCGTTGCTCCAGAAATGTCAATCAGAGGGCGGAGCGTTCAGTCAGCCGAGGCGAGCGAAAACAAGGCGAGGATCGACGCGCAACCCCGGCAGCACGCGCGATTCGAGCACGCCGTCGGCGTCTGGAGCGGCAGTGATGTACTCGTCACCCTGGAGATGATGGACGGTCAGGACGCGCTGCGCGGGATCGGCGAGCCAGTACTCGGGGACCCCCGCACGAGCGTAGAGCGCCATCTTGCGCACCCGGTCGGTGCCGCGTGACGAGGGGGAGAGAATTTCGACCGCTACATCGGGTGGATAGTTGATTGCGTGATCATGATCTGGCACTCGCCCATGCGACGCGAGAAGGAATACGAGATCGGGTTGAACCGCATCGAACCGGGTGAGGATCACGTCGAACGGCGCCATGAAGACTTCGCCCCGGTGTGTTTCGAGGGCATAGTCATCGAGGAGACGGTAGATGGAGCCCAGGATGCGTTGGTGATTGGCTTCTGGCGCAGGATTCACGATCAACTCTCCGTTGATGATCTCGCGGCGCAGGCCGTCGTCGGGCATGGCGAGCAGATCGTCGTAGGTGAGGGGGCGATCGTATGCGACGATGGTCGGCGAGGTAGCCATGAGCGTTGCTCCAGGGACGCGTCAGTCGGCGACGGCGGTCAGGATGCGGTCCGCGTCGGCGTGATCCGGATGCGGCCGCGCGGGCCGGACGTGGACGAGATTGGAGTGGAAGGTACTCTGCCCGGCGAGATCGGCGACGGCGTCCGGCGCCAGCCAGTTGACGCTGCGCCGGTCGGGCGAGAGCGACGCCCAGCGCCCCTTGGGCGAGACGGTGACGCCGGGCGGCACATCATCGGTGACGACGGCGCGCAGGGTACACCAGCCGCGGCCGTTCGCCACGATCACGTCGTCGCCGTGGGACACGCCGCGCTTTGCCGCATCGTCTGGATTGATCTCGATGAACGGCGTTCCTTCCTTCGCCACCAGCGCCGGCTGATTGGCCATCGAGGTGCTGACGAAGTGATGGGGCGCGCCGGTCAGCAGGACCAGCGGCGGGTTGCCCGCGTCATCCGGCTCGAGTCCGGCGAGAAATTCGGCCGGGGGCGCGTAATCGGGGATGGGATCGAGGCCGTGGGCGGCCATCGCCTCGCAGCGCAATTCGGCTTTACCGGACGGCGTGGGGAAAACGCCGTCGGCGTAGGGCACGTCGCCGCCTTCCGCGAAGAAGTAGGGCACGGTGCCCTCGGCCCGGAGCCGCTCCAGGGTGATGCCGGTCAGGGTTGCATTGTGCGGCCGCGACGCCTCGATGATTTCGTCGAGGATGTCGTCCACCTCCTGGTGCAGCCACGGTTCGGTGTAGCCCATCCCTGCCGCGAGCAACCGCATGACGTCCCAGTTGCTCTTTGCCTCGCCGAGCGGGGCGATGGCGGCGTGGTTGTACTGGAGATGGCGCTGCCCGTAGGGGCGGTGCAGATCGACCTGCTCCAGTTGCGTCGTCGCGGGCAGGACGATATCGGCATACCGCGCCGTATCGGTCATGAACTGCTCATGGACGACGGTGAAGAGATCGTCGCGCAGCAACCCCGCGATGATCTTGCCGGAGTTCGGACTGGCCGAGACCGGGTTGGCGGCGAAGACATAGAGACTCATGATCGGCGGATCGTTCACTTCGCCGGTGAGCGCGGCGCCGAGGCGGTTCATGTTGACCTTGCGTGGTTCCGGCGGGCATTCGGCGCGATGACTGACGGCGTCGCCATTCCAGTGGGCGTAGTCCGAGGTGGAATAGAAGAGACCGCCGCCGCGCACGCCGATCTGCCCGACCACAGCGGGAAGGCAGGTCAGCGTGCGGCTGGTCTGGCCACCGTTGCCGTGGCGCTGCACGCCATCGGTGAACTTCAACAAGGCCGGTTTGACCGTGCCGTAGCGGTGCGCCAGGGCGACGATGCGATCCTCGGGAATGCCGGTGATCGCGGCGACCCGTTCCGGCGGATACGCCATCGCCCGGTCGCGCAGGTCCTCCCAACCGTGCCCATGGGCCTGTAGCCAGGCCTCATCATGGAGACGATCGCGGAAGAGCACGTGCATCAACCCGAGCGCCAGCGCGCCGTCCGTCGCCGGCCGCGGTTGCAGATGCTCGTCGGCGGAGCGGGCGGTGGTGGTGCGTCGCGGATCGATGACGACGACGTAGGCCCCGGCCCGCTGCGCTTGCCGCAGGAACGGCATGAAGTGGGGCGACGTGCTGGCGGGATTGCTCCCCCAGAGGATGATCATCCGGCTGTGCGGCACATCGCGCATGTCGGGCGCGAGGCGGCCGCCGACGGTCGCCCGCACGGCCGTTTCCGCGGCGGCGCCGCAGATCGAGCGCTGCAGGCCGCAGGCGCCCATGCGGCCCCAGAAGCGAATCCCCGCGACGCCGATCTGGACCAGCCCGAGGGTGCCGCTGAACGAGTAGGGGAGAATCGCCGCGGCGCCATGCTCGGCAATGATCCCCTGCCAGCGTCCGGTTATCTCGGCGATCGCTTCATCCCAGGAGATGCGCGCCCATTCCCCGCCGCCTTTGGCACTGACCCGGCGCAGCGGGTAGAGCAGGCGATCGGGGGCATAGACGCGGTCGAGATAGGGCCGCACCTTGGCGCAGAGCCAGCCCTGCGTAATGGGATGGTCGGGATCGCCACGAAACGAGACGGCGCGTCCGTCGCGCACTTCGACCAGGGTGGCACAGGTGTCCGGGCAGTCGTGTGGGCAGGCGCCGCGGACGACCACGGAGTCAGGAGTCAGGAGTCGGGAGTCAGGGGTGAGGTGTCGGGCGTCAGGTGTCGGGTGTTGGGGGGCAGGAGTCGGAGGGCGGCCGGAAGACCCGCGGGCACCTGACGCACCGTTCGTTGACTCAGTCATGGTTCACTCCTCCTGACACCTGACACCTGACACCTGACACCTGACACCTGACTCCCGACTTCCGACTTCCGTCTTCTCATCTGGTAGTCTAGCGCCTCGTTCCTGGGCGTCCCTGCGCCGCTGGCGTCGGAGGGTTGATGGCGCGGTACATCGTTGGCCGCATCTTCGGCTTGCTGTTCGTGCTCTTCGCGGTCTCGCTGGTGACCTTTCTCCTGACACGAGCCGTGCCGGGAGATCCCTTCGCCTCGGGCGAGCGCGAATTGCCGGAAGCGACGCAGCAAGCTCGTGCCGCCAAATACGGGTTCGATCAACCGTTGCTGGTGCAGTACGGCAAGTACGTCTGGAACGTGCTGCACGGCGATTTTGGCGTCCCGTTTCAGAGCCCGAGCCAGACGGTCGTCGAACTGATCAAGCAGACCTGGCCGGTCACGATGCGCGTCGGCGCGCTGACCATCCTGATCGCCTATCCACTCGGTATCCTCTTCGGGCTGCTGGCGGCGCTGCACCGCAACCAGTGGATCGATTACGTGGTGACATTCGGTTCGACCCTCGGCATGGTGGTACCGAACTTCGTGGTCGCCATCTGGCTCATTCTCCTCTTCAGCGTCAGCCTGAACTGGTTGCCTTCGGGTGGTTGGGGGACGCCCGCGCATATCGTCCTGCCCGTCATCGCGTATGCGCTGCTGCCGATGTCGCTGGTGGCGCGCTACACCCGGGTCAGTTTGCTGGAAAGCATGGGGACCGATTACGTGCGTACGGCGCGAGCGAAGGGATTGGCGGAGCAGCGGGTGCTGGTCTGGCACGTCGCCCGTAATGCGCTGATCCCGTTCGTCACGATCATGATTCCGGAGATTCCGAACATCCTCACCGGCTCGATCTTCATCGAGCAGATCTTTCGCATCCCCGGTCTTGGCCGGTTTTTCGTGACCTCGACCCTGACCCGCGATTACCCGATGATCCTGGCGTTGGTGCTGCTGGTCGCGGTCGTCTGGGGGTTCACGTACCTCTTTACCGACGTGCTGTACACGTTGCTCGACCCCCGCATCCGGCTGGGCTAGGCGATGAGCACGGCCGCGCCGAGTCAGGTCGCCATCGGGCCGGGAGCGCTCGGCTCCCCGATCCAGACGCTCGATGTGATCGCCGGCCGGCCTGTCTCGAATACGCGCCGGGCCTGGCGGCGCTTCTTCAAGCAGCGCCTGGCGGTCGTCGGGTTGGTGATCACCGGCTTCCTGATCTTCATCGCGGTTTTTGCCCCGTTCATTGCCCCCACGCCGATGGAGGCGGCGGATCTGATGTCGGCCAACGAATTTCCCGGTCCCGAGCATCTGTTCGGCACCGACGCTGTCGGCCGCGACGTGCTGACCCGGATCATTTACGGTACGCGGACCTCACTGATCGTCGGCTTCAGTGCCGTCGCCCTGGCGGCGGTGATCGGCATACCGCTGGGTCTCGCGGCGGGGTTGCGGGGTGGCTGGGTCGATTTCGGGGTCATGCGCATCGTCGAGATCATGGTCGCCTTTCCGGGCATTCTCTTCGCCATGTTTCTCGTCTCGTTGACGGGCGGCGGCGTGCAGAACATCATTCTGGCGATCGGCGTCACCTCCTGGGTGACCCTCTGCCGCCTGACGCGATCCCAGTTACTGACGCTGCGGGAGCAGGAGTTCGTGCTGGCGGCGCGTAGCATGGGCGTGCCGGAGTGGGAGATCGGGTTCCGGCACATGCTGCCGAACGCGCTGGCGCCGTTGATCGTGGCGGTCACGCTGGCGATTCCGACCGCGATCTTCGCCGAAGCGGGACTTTCCTTCCTTGGCATCGGCATCAACGAGCCGACGCCGAGTCTGGGGAAGATGGTCGCGGACAGCGCGCAGTACATTCGGGTCTACTGGCATCTCGGGTTCTTCCCGACGCTGGCGATCGCCCTGGCGATGCTCGGCTTCACCTTCGTCGGGGATGGGCTGCGCGATGCCCTCGACCCGCGCCAAAATTAGCCGCCATCCGGGCCGCCCTCGCGACGGCGCGCAGGGAGCCCGATGACGTAGTCAGTTGTCGCAGGCGGCAGAACACACGCCTGCTGACCGCGACGCAAGGAGGAACATCGTGGCAAACGGAGCACAGATGGACGTGAGTACCGGCGAGATCGACCGCAGGATGCGGCTCTTCGGACAGCGCCTGGGCCGCCGCTCGTTGCTGGGCGGCGCCATGGGCGTGGCCGGGTTGGCGGCGCTGGGTGGACCCGGCATGGGTGTCGGCCGCGTCGCGGCACAGGACGCCACCCTGCCGGATGACGCGGCGCCGGCCGAGCAGCAGATTCTGGTGATGGTCAACAACATCGAAACCGACAAGACCCCCGACTTCTACGAGTCGGTCTACGAGCGGCTCTCGGAGGCGGTCTTTGACATCTTCTCCGAACCGCTGGTCCGCCTCAACCGCGATTTCGAGATCATTCCCGCCGGCGCCCTGGAGTGGAGCGGGAACGAGGACGGCACCGTCTGGACCTTCAAACTCGATCCCAATCTGATGTGGAGCGATGGCAATCCGGTCACCGCGAACGACTGGGTGGCGACGTTCCGCTATGGCGCCGATCCGGCGCACGCCTGGGACTTCACCTGGTATTTCCAGGGGGTCATCAAGGGTTGGGACGACGCGATCGCGGGGAAGATTCCGCTGGAGGAACTAGGCGTTCGCCAGGGGGCGGACGAGCACGAACTGGTCATCGAAACGCAGGTCCCGGCGCCATACCTGCCGGCCATGCTGCTCTACTCCACGACGCTCTCGGCGGCGGCGCTGGAGGAGCATGGACCGCTCTACAACTCGAAGGTCGAGACCTCCGTCACGTCCGGTCCGTTCAAACTCGCGGAGTGGTTGATCGATCAGCATGTGGTCTTCGAAAAGAATCCCGATTACAAGGGCCAGCTCGTCGTTCCCGTCACCAAGGCGGTGGTGAAACTCGCCGACCCCGCCGCGTATTTCATCATGTACCAGAACAACGAGATCGACTACATGCAGTATCCGGCCCCGGCCGATCTGCTGATCGCGCAGTCCGATTTCCCGGACGAGATCTACTCCTCCGTTGGCGACTTCCGCACGCACTATCTCTTCTTCGATGTGACGAAGGCGCCGTTTGACAAACTCGAAGTGCGCCAGGCGTTCAGCCACGCCATCGACCGCGACGCGATCCAGGAGAAGATTCTCGGTCCGGCGGGACGCCCGGCCTACTCGTGGCTCGCTCCAGGGTTCCCGGCGGCAAACAGCGAGGGTTTGTCCGGGATTCAGAACTACGATCCGGCGAAGGCCAAGGAATTGCTGGCGGCGGCCGGTTACGCCGACCCAACCACCTTCCCCAAACAGGTGCTCCAGGTGCGCAACCCGACCCCGCTCAACCAGTCGGTTTCGCAGGCGGCCGCCGGGATGCTGCGTGACAATCTGGGGATCGAAATCGAGGTTCAGGATGTCGATCAGGACACCTTCATGGATGCCCTGACCGCCAAACCGACCGAGATTCCGTTCGGGTTCGTCTCCTACGGGATGGACTTTCTCGATCCCTACAACATGCTCTCGGTCTGGCTCTCGGGCGGCCGCCACTCCTGGTCGAACGAGGACTTCGACAATCTGGTCAAGCAGGCGGCGTCCTTCACCGGTGGCTCCGATGAGCGGACCAAGATGTTCCAGGATGCCGAGAAGATTCTGGTGGAGGATGTGCCGGCGGTCTTTGTCTACCACGAGACGCCGGTCCAGTTGATCAAGCCGTGGCTGAAGGGCGCCTTCAAGGAGCCGGATGCCAACGGGATCGCCAGCCTGCACTGGCCTGGCTATACCTCCATGAGCACCGTTCCCGCCGAGTTGTACATCGGGGCGGACGCCCCGGCCGGGCGCGAGAACTAGGCGCGCGCCCTCACCCCAACCCCTCTCCCGTCGAGCCGGGAGAGGGGCTTATGGCCGTCCGTGAGACGCGCGTTTCGTGCTGCCGCTGGTGTGTCTCAAGAGTTCGATCTCCCTCTCCTGGCTCGACGGGAGAGGGGTTGGGGGTGAGGGTCAGCTTTGGAGGTACCGTCCGCGGAATCGCTCCGCGCGCAGTTTCTGCTCGATCCGAGCGTCGTCTTTCTCAATCACGGGTCATTTGGCGCGGTGCCGGAACCGGTCTTCGCCGAATTCGTGCGCTGGGTGCGCGAGATGGAGTGGCAGCCGGTGGAGTTCCTCGGGCGCCGCGCCGAGGGACTGCTGGACGACACGCGGGCGGCGATGGCCGCCTACGTCAATTGCCACCGCGACGACCTGGTGTTCATCACCAACGCCACCACCGGCGTCAATGTCGTCGCACGCTCGATCCCGCTGGAACCGGGCGATGAGGTGCTGGGCACCGACCTCGAATACGGCGCCTGCGAACGGGCCTGGGAGTGGTTCTGCGCCAAGCGCGGCGCGCGCTACGTCCGCGCCCACGTGCCGCTGCCTCTTTCCTCTCCCGATGACGTCGTTGACGCGCTATTCGCCGCGGTGACGCCCCGGACGCGCGCCATCTTCCTGTCGCACATCACCTCCGGGACGGCGATCCGGCTGCCGGTGGAGGAGGTCGCGCGCCGCGCGCGGGAAGCGGGGATCGTCTCCGTGGTCGATGGCGCGCATGCCGTCGGCCAGATTCCGGTCGATCTGACCGCGCTCGGGGTCGATTGCTACGCGAGCAATTTTCATAAGTGGCTCTGCGCGCCGAAAGGCTCCGGGTTCCTCTACGCGCGGCCGGAAGCGCAACAATGGCTGGAATCGCCGATCGTCTCCTGGGGGTGGGTGGAAGACCGCAGCGATCACTTCCGGCCGGAGAGCCAGTTCGTGTCCCGGAACCAGATTCAGGGGACGCGCGATCTGGCGCCGTTTCTCGCCGCGCCGGCGGCGGTGCAGTTTCAGGCGGAGCGGCAATGGGATGCCGTGCGCGAGCGCTGCCACGCGCTGGTGCTGGAGGCGCGGGAGCGGATCGCCGCGGTGACAGGACAGCCGCAGATCGTGCCGGCTGAGAGCGAAGGCGGCTATCGCTGGTTCCGGCAGATGGCGGTGGCGCCGTTGCCACCGGGCATCGACAGCCAGGAATTGAAGCGCCGCCTCTATGACGAGGACCGTATCGAAATCCCGGTCACCGCGGCGGGCGATATCCCGCTGATCCGTTTCTCGTTCCAGGGGTACAACACGCGGGACGATCTGGAGGCGCTGGTCGCCGCGCTGGAGCGGTTGCTGCCGGAGATGACCGTAGCGTAGACGCGATGGGCGTCTTCACCGCAACCCCTCGCCCATCCTGGCGGGACATGAACCAATACCGTAAGCACTTCGAGGGACCACGTTCAGGTCTTCATGAAGCGGCGAGGAGAGGCAGTTCCAGCACCGCATCGCTGAGCAACACGTAGGGTGGCGCGTCGAAACTGTCGGCCGGGGTCAGGTTGGCGACGGTGATGTCGTTCTCGCCGTCGCGGAGCAGACCGTCAGGGATGGTGAAGGCGACCGCCGTCCAGGCGGCGTTGGCGCCATTGCCGACGCCGTCCCAGTTGGGGAAGGGGCTCGGTCCGCGGTAGATCTCCTGCCCGTTCGCGGTGAGCCGCACGTCGTTCGCTGCCGCCCACTCGTCGTCGAGACCGGTCACGGTCAGGGTGGCGTCGCCCGCGGGCACGCCTGCGATCGCGAATTGCAAGGTTGCCTGAGGATAGGGACTGAGGGCGCCATAGACGGCGACCCAGGGGCGGCCGTAGGCGAGACCGTCGCCGCGATAGAAGCCGCCTTTCCAGTTTTCGGCGGTGAACGTGCCTCGCGCGGTCGTGGGCGGTGCAATCGTTGGCGCCCGCGATGGGTTCACCGGCGCAATCGTCGGCGGACGTGCCGGCGTTGGCGTCGCCGTCGGCAGCGGAGTGGCGGTGGCGGTTGGGATCGGGATCGGCGACGGTGTGGGGGATGGCGTGGCGGTCGGGGCAGGGGTGGGGAGCGTCGCGACGGCCGTCTCGTCCGCGATGACCAACCAGGGCGTCGGCGTCGAGGAGCCGCGCACGGGCTCATCCCCTTCGATCAGCAGCCAGGGCGTTGGGGATGCGATGACCGCGGCTCTACCGACCGCTGGCGTTCCGCCCGCCGATACCGCGAAGGGGGTCGAGCGCGAATCGGACCGTCCGACCCGAATTACCCGTGCGGTCGGCGTCGCGGTTGGCGCGGACTGCGCAGCACTCCCGCCTCGATCTGGGCGCTGGACGAGAATCAACGCGCCGAGCAGCGTGGAGAGTGTGATCGTCGTAAGGAGGGCGGGCATGCGGTATGGGTTGGACATGGTAGATGCCTTGTTCTCGACGCCGTCTTCGCGGCGGGGTTGACCTATTTCCTCTCCTGCAACTTCAACGCGCGGCCCTGCACGGACCGGTTGCGACGTGGCGCTTCCCGTGATAATGGGACCAGTTCACGCGGACGCGGGCAATCTCTTTGCTGCTCATTCGTGCGAACGCCGAGGTCCCTCCTTCGTCGGGACGACATGGGTGCCGCGCGTTGGGATCGATCCGCGTTCACGCGGAGTCCGAATGTTGCGTAGCAGATTGCGCGCCTGCGGTCGACCGAACAAGGAACAAGAATCAACGGTGGAGGGATTGACCATCGCGCACGCGAAACCCGCGATCAGGAGGTAGCGGTCGCGTACAGCTGCTTCGTGAGTTGAATGTGGGCCAGGTGCTCGCGGGCGTGGCCGTAGTTGGTGAGCAACCAGTGCAGACTGGTTTGCGGCGCGCGGCCGCCGCGCTCGCGCAGCGCGGCGAGATCGTCCGCGGTGATGCGCGCCGCCAGATCATCGATGTAGGCATCGGCGTGATCGATCTGGCGAATCAACTCCTCCGCATTGTCGGCCGTGACGAGGAACTCGGCGTCGCGATCACGCGATCCGGTGACATTAGCGGCGACGCGCAAGACTTCCGCCTCGGAGCCGAGCGTGTGCACCACCAGCGCGGCGATCGAGTTGGTGTCTGACGCCGGTTTCCAGTTCAGTTCATCAATGGAAAGGCCGCGCACTTCGTCGCGCAGTTGCTGATGGACGACCTTGAACTGCTCCGCGATCTTGGCGACAACGGGTTCCACGCTCATCCTCCCGGTGGGTAACGCGACGACGCGCATCCGATCGTTCCGCGTACACTGTACGCTACCCGACGGTTCACCGCGTCCAGTTCGGCCGGCGTCAGCCCGGAGGGTATCCGTTACGCTTCAAGCGGCGCTGTCGCCGCCTCGAATCCAGGAGTTGTGGTTGACCGCGACGAATACCGCGAAGCCGCCGGCGCCCGAGGCGCCCTATCCCTATCACAAGACCACGCTCGCCAATGGCGTGCGGGTGGTCTCCGGTCCAATGACCGGCGTCAAGAGCGCGACCTTGATCCTCTCCTACACCGTAGGTTCGCGCTACGAGCCCACGCCCATTCTCGGCGTCTCTCATTTCCTGGAGCACATGCTGTTCAAGGGGACGGAGCGTCGTCCCGATCCGAAGCAGATCTCGGTCGAGATCGAAGGAGTCGGCGGCGTGCTCAATGCGGCGACCTCACGCGAAGGGACGAGTTACTGGTTCAAGGCCCCTTCCTCCCATTTCGCTTCCAGTTACGACGTGCTCGCCGACATCGTCCGCAATTCGGTCATCGATGCCGCTGAACTGGAGAAGGAGCGCTCGGTCATCATCGAGGAGATTCGCGCCATCCAGGATTCGCCGGAAGAACTGGTTCACGACGTGATCGACGAGGTGATCTGGGGCGATCAGCCCCTGGGACGCCCGATTGCCGGGACGGAGGCGACCGTCGGCGCCATCAGCCGCGACGATATGGCTGGTTTCTGGCGGCGCAACTATGGACCATCCCGGTTGGTCATCGCCGCCGGGGGCGACATCGATCATGACGATGTCGTGGCCATGAGCGAGCGGTATTTCGGCGATCTCAGCGAACCCGAGGCGCCCGATGAAACCCCCGATACCGAGGGTGGCCAGAGCGAACCGCGGGTCCACCTGCTGGAACGGGAGACGGAGCAGGCGCACCTCTGCCTCGGGCTGCCGGCGTTGCCGTATTCAACCGAGCGCCGTTACGTGCAATCGACGATCGAGGCGATCCTGTCGTCCGGGATGAGTTCGCGGCTCTTTCAGGAGATTCGCGAGAAGCGGGGGCTGGTCTACTCGGTCTACGGGTACTTCCGGCCGTACGCCGATGTGGGGCAAGCCGTGCTCTACGCCGGAACCGATCTGGAGCGTGTCGAGGAGACGGTCGAGGCGCTCATCGCCGAACTCCGCAAACTGCGCGACGAACCGGTGCCGGAAGAGGAACTGCGGCGAACCAAGGATCTGCGCAAGGGCCGTCTGCTGATGGGCTTCGAGGACAGCCGCTCGGTGGCGGCCTGGATCGGATCGCAAGAGGCGACCTACGGCGAGATCAAGACCCCGGAAGAGGTGATGGCCAAGATCGAAGCCGTCACCGCAAAGGAAGTGCAGGAACTGGCGCAGGAGTTGTTCCAGCCAGAATCGCTCAGTCTGGCGCTGATCGGGCCGTATAGCGATCCCAAGCCGTTCAACCAGTTGCTGGCCGCGCTGTAGCCGCGGACAGGCGGTGCATGGCCCGAGATCGATAAGGCACTCCTCGTGTCATTGGAAGCGGCGTTGATCGGATCGAGACCATGACTGAACGCGTGGGGCCGGCCCTCACCCCAACCCCTGGCTCCCTCCCGCTGCTCCCTCCCGTGCCTCCCTCCGCCGGAGGGAGGAGTCGCCCGTCGGTCCGGGAGAGGGGCTCGTGGCCGCCTCGCGGCCGTCCCGAGGCCACGCGAACGCCTGACGACGGTCGTACCTCCCCCTTTGAGCCATCGCAATGGGAGAGGGGCTTTTGTCTCAGTTCGTGCCGTCCCAAACCGGTGAGACCGCTCGATTTCAACCATACGTCCCCCAATCAGCCCGCGCACGAGGAGAGGCCAACGAGATTCCTCGTTCGTCGGAACGACACGCAAATCAGCTTGCGCTTGGGGAGAGGGGCGTGCCGTATCTTGACGTGCGGTCACCACTACGGTGTTTGTCCGGTTTTCGGATGAGTTGGTCGGATCGAGGTTATGACTGAACCCGAGAGCAACGAGTCCCCGCCGGGGTGGGCGGCGCTGCTTCCGGAGCACGATGCCGCTGCGGCCCGGATCCTAGCCGACTGCGCAGCGCTCGCCTCAGTTGAGGGGGCCGCCACGGCGCTGGCCGCGCTGAGAAACGATCCGGAGGGGGAACTGCTCGGCTGGGTCGATAACGGACAGGTCATCGCCGTCTACGGACTCCGGCGCGGCGCGCTGAATTACGATCTCCTCTGGCTCGCGGTCGATCCCGTATGGCGCGGTCAACGCTACGGCCGGTCGGCGCTGGTCGATGCGCTCCGTCGCGTCGGCCGCAAGCCGCTAACCGTCGAAGCCGATGAAGCAACCAAAGGCTGGTTCCAGCAACTCGGGTTCCGCATCGTTGGCCGGCGTCCACTCTCGGAGGGCGGTGCTCGCTACCGGCTCGGGTGGTACGCACCGCGGCGACCGGGTGAACCGGGTCACGGCGCTCATGGCTGATCGCCGCAATGTTCGAGTTCCAACCGCTCGTTCGCCGCAAGTCGGCATTGCGCCGCATCTCAACATTGGCAATGCATAGTTACCGTAATCGCATTACGTAATTTGCTCTGATCAAAACAAGCGCTACGTAAACCATCCCGACTGTGGCAATTCATGCCGCGAAACCTCGCGAATCTCTGTACGTACTCGCGCAGAGGATTGCGATGTGTGAGTGGGTTGGCTAGACTGCGACGCGCGCACTGTTCCCGCCGCATGTGTGTTCCCCGCGCTTGCGTAAGCAGGTGGCGATGTCACGGGTTGGGCCGTGATGCGGGATGGCAGGACCGCGATCGCGATGGTGAGGGACGCGACGATGACCGGTCGTTGGCGATGGGGCGCACGCTCCAGGGCATGGCTTCCCATGCTCGTTTTGGCATTCGTGTTGAGTGGCGCGTCGATTCCGGCAACCGCGGTCCTGGCGCAGGACGATACCGCCGCGCCCGCGGACGGGCAGTGGGTCGATCCGAACACGAATACGGACGGAACGTGGGACGACATTGGCAATAATGTCAGTGACGCCATCGACAATGCCTGGGACGACAGTAGCGGTCAAGATGTCGATCCCACGGCCGCCGATCTGTCCTCCGACGGCGCGTGGAGTGATCCGACAGCGGATACCGCGGAACCGAGTCCGACCTACGATGCCAACGGGAACATGATCGACCCGTACACGGGCGCTCCCCTGGCGATCGGCGCGGATGGCACCCCGATCGATGCCACGAACGGCCTCTACTATGACGAGGCGGGGAACCTGATCGATCCGGCGACGGGGTTGGCCGTTTCCTACGACGAAAACGGCGCGATCATCCTGCCGGGCGCCGCACCGGACGATGGTACGCAAGCCGCTCCCGACGACGGGACCCAGGCCGCCGCTGATGATGGCACGCAGGATGGCGCCGATGAAGCGGCACCGGAACTGGTGACGACTCCGTGGCTGGCGCCGCCGCCCTCCGGTCCGCCGCCGGGCTACTCCTACAATCCGCCGCGCACGGTCTACATTCCTGAAACAAGCCAGACCATCGATGGGGTGTTCCTCGATGTCTGGCGCGAGTGGGGCGGCGCCCAATCATGGGGCAATCCCATCACGCCCGAGTTCGAGGAGAACGGACACACCGTTCAGTATTACGACTACGGCCGCTTCGAGTACCACCCGGACGATCCCGGCGCGGTCGTTCAGTTCGGCGATCTCGGCGATCAGATGCAGCCGTTCCTGGTACGGCGCGCCTCCGGTAGCGGGAGTCCGGCCGCCAATGAGGCAGCGCTGGCGGCGCGCGCCTGGGCGCCGCTCGATAGCCAGAAGGTGCCGCCGGATTCTGATACCTGGCGCTTTGTCTCCGCATCAGGACATGGTGTCGCTGGCGCATTCAAATCATTCTGGGAAGCGACCGGCGAGGCCAATTATCTGGGGAATCCGCTCACCGAGCCGTACAAGATCGACGGCGTGACCTACCAGGTCTTTGAACGGGGCAAACTCTCCCAGCAGACCGGCCAAGATCCGGCGCTGGTGCCGATCGGCAAACTTGCCGTCGAGCGGTGGCATCTGACGACGGCGCCAACGGATCAGGGCGATTTGCCGGTCTATGACGAGCAGTTGTTCGCCGCCGCGCCAGCAACATCGGTGAGCGGCGGACCGGTCGATCCGAACGGGGAGCGTTGGGTTCAGATCAGTATCTCGCTGCAGTATCTGTGGGCGTATCAGGGCGATCAGGTGCTCTGGCAGGGGTATATCAGCAGCGGTACCGCGCTGCACCAGACGCCGACCGGCACCTTTCATGTGCTGTCGAAGCTGCCCGTGCAGACAATGGAAGGCGTCATCGGTGGCGAGTATTACAATGTGCCTGACGTTCCGGACGTGATGTACTTCACCGATTTTGGCCACGCCTTGCACGGCACCTATTGGCACAACAACTTCGGGACGCCGATGAGTCACGGCTGCATCAACCTGCCGATGGACGTCGCGGAATGGATGTATCAGTGGGCGCCGCTGGGAATGCGAGTCGAAATCGATCCATGAAGGCGGCGCGAACCGGCGCGCTCGTGGTAGAAACGGCGTCTACATCGGTGAACCTTCGCGCGGATGAGTAAGGACCCTTCGCGGTCGGTCCCAGAGGAGTGCAGGAACTATGTTGGGTGGACTCGGTTGGCAGGAACTGGTCATCGTTCTCGTCATCATCATGATCATCTTCGGCGCTGGCAAGTTGCCGGAAATCGCCAAGTCTCTCGGTCAGGGCGTGCGTGAGTTCCGCGAGGAATCAAATGCCCCCATCGGCGCCGAGAGCGCCAAGTCAACGGTGAAGACCGCGGGCACCGCGGCGAGCAACGGCGTGGTCGAGACGCGCGAGGCGATCGTCGAAGAGGTCGAGACGGTGCGCACTCCGGGTACGTCCCGCGACGCGATCTGATTTTCTCGCGCAGGTCGCCGAAACGTCGGTATCGGCCACCCCTCTCCCTGGACACAGGGAGAGGGGTTTGTTTTGCCTTCACGTCCTCGCCGAACCGCCCGTCCTGGCGGCCGCGCGGCCGGCAGGGATGCAGGCGAGGCGTATCTCCATGTAATGTTATGGGAACAGAGAAGTCAACGCGGCGAAATGCCGCTCTGGCGATGAGAACCATGCGCCGTCCGGGGTCTGGACCCGGATGAACGGCGCAATCGATCGAAGGGGCCCCAGCGGCGTGGGTGGAGGTGCGGACGGCGTGGACGAATCGCGATTTGATGCAGTCATCCGGTCACTGGGTGGTGCGTCCCCGCGGCGAGCCGCTGTCCAGACCCTCAGTGGCGCCGCGCTGGCCTTGCTGGCCGCCCTGGGCATGAGCGGAACATCGCCCGCGGCCGAGCGCGGCAACGGCGGACAGAAGAACAAGAAGCGCAAGAAGCCACGCGCCAGCAACGGCGGCGATGCGGGCAACAAGAGCAGTGCCACGCATTCCGGGGCGAATGACGAGCAGGGTGCCGCCGATGGAGCGACCGGGGCGAGTGGCGCCTCCGGGAACGGCGGCGACCGCCGCGCCGATGCCCCCAGCCGGGTCTCGGCTCAGGCCAAGAAAGGCAAGACCGGTCCCACCGGACCGCGCGGCAAGGATGGCCCCACCGGGCCGCAGGGAGCCACGGGCGACCCCGGCGGCCCCACCGGACCACAAGGCGATACCGGTGACACCGGCCCGACCGGACCTACCGGCGACCGCGGCCTCAAAGGTGATCCCGGACCCGGGGGCGCGGCCGGAGAAACCGGGGCAACCGGATCCCAGGGACCAACCGGCCCTACCGGTGACACCGGACCGAAGGGCGCGACCGGCGACCCCAGCACCGTGACCGGACCCACCGGACCGCAGGGGGAGCGGGGAGCGACCGGCGACGCTGGGCTGCAAGGCGTCCCAGGCGTGACCGGGCCGACCGGTGCGCCGGGCGCCCAGGGCAACGCGGGTCCGACGGGCGCCACCGGGCCCGGGAGCCAGGTCACCGGCCCGACCGGATCGACCGGGGCGACTGGAAACTCCGGCCAGACGGGCCCGACCGGGCCCACGGGAGCCGCGAGCCAGGTCACCGGTCCGACCGGGGCTGGCGGCAGTAGCGGTCCGACCGGCGCGACGGGTCCGGTCAGCCAGGTCACCGGCCCAACGGGAGCCGTGGGGGGAACCGGCCCAACCGGACCGACCGGCGCCGCAAGTCAGGTGACCGGTCCCACCGGCCCGACCGGCGCTACGGGGGTCACTGGTCCCACGGGCGGGGCGTACACCAATGAACAGGCGCAAGACGCCGTCGCCGCGATGCTGCAGCAGAGTGCGACGATCGGTTTCACCTACGTCGATGAGCCGGTGGCATCGCTCACCTTCAGTGTGCGGCCGGACACCGTCACGCTCAACGATTTGGCGGGGGTGACGATCAGCGGAACGCCAACGGATGGCCAGTTGCTGGTCTTCAATAGCGCCGTTTCTGCCTGGCAAAATCTCAATGCCGTCGCGCTCGATTTCATCATCCTGGCCGATCCGCCGGTACTCCAGATCCTCAAGAGCAACGCGGCCGCGTTCCCCCAAATTCAACTGAGCCTCGCGCAGTTGACCAACACAACTACCGCGCGCGTGCAGGCCTTCCCGGATGCCGACGGCACGTTCGTCCTCGATAGCACGACCCAGACGCTGAGCGGGAAGACCCTCAACAACACGAACACGATCACGGTGCGGGATACGAACTTCACCATCCAGGACGATGCGACTCCAACCAAGCAAGCGAAATTCGATGCGAGCGGCATCACCGCGGGTCAGACACGCACCTACAGCCTGCCTGACACTGTCGGGACGAGCGGAACCCTTGTGCTCCTCGATGCCCTGCAAACGATGAGCAACAAGATCCTCAACTTCACCACCATCAACAACACTACGATCATCACGGTCCAGGATTCGTTTTTCACCATTCAGGACAACGCCGACAACACCAAGCAGGCCCAATTCCAGGCCAGCGGGATCACCGCCGGGACGATGAAGACCTATACCCTGCCCGATGCGAACGGGACACTGGTACTCGACACGAATGCACAGACTTTGACGAACAAGACGGTCATCGACAGTTCGTTTATCATCCAGGACGATTCTGACAGTACCAGCAAGGCGCGTTTCGACGCGCTTTTGATTTCCCCTAACTCGTCGCGGACGCTCTTCATCCCTGACGCCAGCGGCACGATTGTGCTAGAGGGCAACTCGCAGACTCTGTCCAACAAGACGATTGGACCCACCAACCAGATCACTGTCAGTGATGCCCTGCTGACAATTCAGGCGTTCGGAGATGCATCACGACAGGCGCAATTCAGCGCCGGCAACATCCCGCTCGGGACGACCCGGACCTACAACCTGCCGGCGAACGGGGGCACCCTTGCCCTGGTCGGGGAGGCGACAGGACCGACCGGCCCAACCGGCGCTCAGGGGAGCACCGGGCCAACCGGCGCCCAAGGTGGCACGGGTCCCACGGGAGCGCAGGGCGCGACGGGAGCAACGGGGGTAGGCGGCGCCACCGGGGCAAGCGGTCCCAGCGGGCCGCAGGGCGTGACTGGCCCTACCGGTCCCGCGAGTTTCTCGGTTACTCAGACGATCGGAAGCGCGGCGTCAGTCGCTGCCGGCAACACCGTGACACGCACCGCGTCGTGCGGGTCAGGCAAGGCGATCGGGGTAGGGATCAGTGCCGATGCTGCTGTCAGCGTACGGTCGATGACCATCACCAGCGCGACACAGGTCGAAATTCAGGTGCAGGGCATCGCGCCGACGACCAACGTCAGCGCGGTCGCCTTCTGCATGACCATGCCGTAGTCCGCAGCAGCATCACGAAAACCAGGGCGCGCGGACGACCGCTGATGCCGTCCGCGCGTTCGTCGGGGTGTGTCCAAGACTACTAGTCCTTTTCTGATACGAAATTCACTAACCATATTGACAACCGACACAATCCGCTTATCATGTGGCGTGATTCAGTTGGTACCGTGCGAGGCGCGTCCTCTCGCAAGTCCACGCTCAACTGCATCATGGGTGGAGGCGCGGCGCGCACGGACGCGCGTCGCTGGGGTGGTCCGCGCGTCGCGGCACCCCGTGAACGATCGCGAGCAAGGCATGGACGAGTCCCGGCTAACCCAGTCCGTTCGCAAGCTCACTGAAATGGGTGGTCGGCGGGAAGCGATCAGTTCCCTGGCGGCCGCGGGGGCCGCGTTTTTGGCGTCGCTCGGCCTCAGTGAGGTGGCCGCGGGCAAGGACAAGGGCAAGAACGACACCAAGGACAACGACAAGGATCCGGAGAACAAGGGCAAATCGCCCGCGGACGGCAAGCGCGGCCACGGGCCGGCTGTTTCAGCGCAAGCCAAGAAACCGAAGGCCGGTCCCACCGGTCCCACGGGGCCAACCGGGCCGGCCGGTGGGACCGCCGGTGACAAGGGCCAGACCGGCGACAAGGGGCCAACGGGCGATAAAGGCCCCACGGGCGACAAGGGGCCAGACGGCAATCCCGGTCCACAGGGTATCCAGGGACCACAGGGAGACCGTGGGGCCACTGGCCATTCCGGACCCCAGGGTCCGCAGGGGCAGCAAGGTCCGCAAGGGCAGCAGGGACAACAGGGTCCCCAGGGCCAGCAGGGTGCGATGGGGCCCACGGGCCATTCCGGTCCGCAGGGTCCGCAGGGCGACCGCGGTCCGGAAGGCCAGCAGGGACCGGAGGGTCTGCAAGGCCCGCTCGGCCCAACCGGGCACTCAGGTCCCCAAGGTCCGCAGGGTAACCAGGGCGATCAGGGGCCGATGGGGCCGACCGGTCATTCTGGCCCGCAAGGTCCCCAAGGACAACAGGGACTGCAGGGGCAACAGGGTCCCACTGGTCACTCCGGGCCGCAAGGGCCGCAGGGGGATCGGGGGCCGGAAGGCCAGATGGGGCCGCAGGGTCCGGATGGCCAACAAGGACCGATGGGTCCCACCGGTCACTCTGGCCCGCAGGGTCCACAAGGTCAGCAAGGCCCGCAGGGACAGCAAGGACAGCAGGGTCCCGAGGGACAACAGGGTCCGATGGGTCCGACGGGACACTCCGGTCCCCAGGGTCCGCAAGGGAACCAGGGTCCCCAGGGCCAACAGGGGCCGCAGGGAGCGGATGGTCAGCAGGGCCCCATGGGACCCACCGGCCATTCGGGTCCACAGGGACCACAAGGGCAGCAGGGCCCGCAAGGCCAACAGGGACAACAAGGTCCTCAGGGGCAGCAAGGTGACCAGGGTCCGATGGGTCCGACGGGACACTCCGGTCCACAGGGACCACAAGGGCAGCAAGGTCCGCAAGGGCAACAGGGGCCCCAGGGTAACCAGGGCGACCAGGGCCCGATGGGCCCCACGGGGCATTCTGGTCCGCAGGGACCGCAAGGAGATCAGGGGCCGCAAGGTCAGCAGGGTCAACAAGGCGATCAGGGCCCGATGGGGCCAACCGGGCATTCTGGTCCACAGGGACCCCAGGGCCAGCAGGGCCCAACCGGCGAACAAGGCCCACAGGGGAACCAGGGCCCACAGGGCAACCAGGGCCCAGCAGGCGCCACTGGCTCGCAAGGTGAGCAGGGACCACAAGGTCCGCAGGGCGCGACCGGAACCCAGGGGCAGCAGGGCCCGATGGGTCCGACCGGTTCCCAAGGCGCCACGGGCAACCAGGGTCCGCAAGGGCAACAGGGGCCACAAGGAGCGACCGGAGACCAGGGACCGCAAGGTCTCCAGGGGTCGACCGGAGCGCAGGGCGCGACAGGATCGCAGGGTCCCCAGGGCGCTACCGGCACCCAGGGCGCGACTGGCGCGCAAGGACCCACCGGCGAACAAGGACAGCAAGGGCTTCAAGGTCCGCAAGGGGCGACCGGGGCGCAAGGCTCGACCGGGGCGCAAGGACCTACCGGCGAGCAAGGCACAAAGGGCGCGACGGGCGATCAGGGGCCGCAGGGCTTGCAAGGCGCGACAGGATCGCAGGGTCCGCAAGGCGCGACAGGTTCCCAGGGGGCGACCGGCGCCCAGGGCGCAACTGGTTCCGCCGGCGCCACTGGCGCCCAAGGGCCTACTGGAGACCAGGGGCCGAAGGGTTCGACGGGCGACCAGGGGCCGCAAGGTCCAACCGGTTTGCAAGGCCCGACCGGGAATCAGGGTCCGACCGGAACCCAGGGTCCGCAGGGACCGACGGGCGAGTCGGGGCCGACCGGCGCAACCGGCGCGATGCAGACGACCACCGTCGTCCAGACCAATAGCAGCGCAATCAGCGTCTCGGCGCCATCGGTGACCGCGCAGGCCGCGTGCACTGCTCCGGGCAAACTCCTGGGCGGCAGTTTCAAGATCAATGGCACGCCACAGCAGAAGACCGCGGTGATGGTCACCCGGGTCGAGCCGGACACGTTGGTCCAATCGATCACGGTCGAGTTGAACCGCCTGGGCGCGACTGGCGACGGGGCGACGGTTACGGCCTACGCCTACTGTGTGCCGTAGCGGCCAGCGTTAGCGCTGCCGATCAGGATACGACGAGCCGGGCGATGGATTGCCCGGCTCGTCGTATCGCGTTTGTGCGATGCTGGACCCGACGAGCGACGTGCTCGACCGAGCGGAACCCATGACCGAGTGGTGGCGTCCCACATTTCAGACGACCGTCGATGCCTTCTATCGGGGCGAGATCGCCGCCGGTCGCACCGCGTGCGAGCAGTTGCTCTCCCTGCGGGGGCTTCCCGCCGATGTCGAAGCCCAGACGCATCGCAACATGATGTTCTACCTGTCGCGCCTGGAGGAGATGGCGCTTTCCACGACGATGCGGCGCATCGAGGTCCCGGTGCAGGCCGGGTGGTCGCAGTTCAACCCCTCCATCGCCGCCGATGGCGATGGGTTCCGGATGATCCTGCGCTCGTCGAACTATGCCTATGTCGGGCAGGCGATGACCATGGTGGTGCTCGATCCGGAGAAGGTGGTCCGGACCGAGAGTTACCTGGTCGAACTCGATGCCGATCTCGACATCGGGGCGGTGACGCCGATCGACGATTGCCAGCTGCGTCCCGACCCTCCGCTCTTTCCGGTGGCGGGATTCGAGGATTACCGCCTGATTCCCGGCGCTCGGCGCTGGTGGGCGTCGGCCGCGGTGCGCGACCGCACCCCCTATGGGCTGATCCAGACCGTCCTGGTGGCGCTCGATGGCGCCCGGGCCGGCGATCTGCGGGTGATCAGCGACAGCCCGCGCCGTCACGAAAAGAACTGGATGCCGGTGCTCGACCAGCCGGAGGAGGCGGTTCGCTTCGTCTACTCCGCGGCGCCGACGGTTGTCGTCCGCTACGACCTGGACACGGCCGAGTTGACGCCGGAGGTGATCCGGGAGGCGCCGCCGATCGCCAGCCGGGCAAGGGGAGGGTCGCAGGTTGTCGCCATCGACGATGGTTGGCTCTGCCTGACGCACGAGGTTGGCTTCTCGCGGCAGGGGGTGCGGACCTACGCCCACCGCTGGCTCTGGTTCGATACCGCCTGGCGACTGAGCCGGATCTCGGCGCCGTTCATGTTTCGCGAGCGCGGGGTCGAGTTCGCCGCCGGTCTGGCCAGGCGGGGAGACGATCTCATCGTCTCCTTCGGCGTCTGGGACCGCGAGGCCTGGCTGGCGACCGTTCCCGGTGCCGAGGTGCTGGCGTTGCTGGCGCCGCCCCTCGATGCCGCGGCGGTCGAAGCGGAGATTCGTGCCTCAGCGGTGGCCACACCGGCGGTCGCGCCGGTAGTGGGCGATGTCACCATCGTCTCGATGACCCTTGCCGGAAACAGCGCGGCGATCATCGGTGACGCCATCGCCAGCGTCGTCGATTGGGTCGATCACGTCCTCGTGATCGATACCGGGATTACGGATGACACTCTGGATGTGGCGCGGACCGTCGCTGGCGACAAACTCGTGGTCCGCCAGTTTCCCTGGTGCGATGACTTCGCCGCGGCGCGCAATTTCGCGCTCGAGGCTGCCGCCGAAACCGGCGCCACCTGGGCGGTGACTATCGATACCGACGAGCGGCTGCTGGGGGGAAGTCGCGCGGTGCGCGAGGTCCTCGCGACGGCGTCCGCGGATTCCCTGCACGTCAGGTTCAGCGACGGTTCATACGGCAAAGAGCGCTTCTTCCGGCTTCCCGCGCGGGGGAGGTACATCGGGCCCACCCACGAGGCATTCATGCGCAGCCATGGCGGACCGCAGGTGCTGGAGGCGATCTTCTTCGACGAACTCCCCAAGTCGGCGGAGCAGTACCGGCAGAAAGCGGAACGGGATGTCGCCATCCTGGCGCAACACACGAGCCAGAATCCGGCCGATCCCCGCTGGTTCTATTACCTCGGGGACTCGCTGGCCGGACTCGACCGCTGCGAAGAGGCGATCGCCGCCTTCCGCCGCTGCTGGGAGTTGCGCGGCTGGGACGAGGAGGGAGCCTGGGCGATGTATCGCGCCGCACAGTGTCACCTGGCCCTCGGCCGCTTCGACGACGCGGTCGAAGCGTGCGCGCTGGGGATGACGCGTCATGCTGGGCTAGGGGAATTGACCTGGCTGGCGGCGTACGCCTCGTGGCGCGCCGGCCGTCCGGAGCAGGCGGCGTACTGGGCAGGGCAATCGGTGGCGATGGGCAGATTCGCCGGATCCGGGGAGATGGTGACCCGCATCGGGTTCCGTTACCCGGTGGCCCTCTGGGAAGGACCGTACGACGTGCTGCGCTACGCCCTGCGCGAGATCGGGGAGGAGGCCAGCGCCAACGAGGCGGAACGGCTCTATCACGAGGCGAAGACCGCGCGCGAGCGGCAGGAGCGCGGGGGATGAGCGGCGTCCGGCTCGTTTCGCCCGCGTTCCGGCCCGCCGCCGCCGAGCTGCTGGAAGGACCGCCCCGGTTGCCACCCACGGAGCGCGTGATCCGCGTCGAGGATAGCGATGCCGGACCGCTGCTGACCGATGCCGCGGACGGCGTGGTTGGTCACACGATCCGGTCGACCCAAACCTGGGAACCAGGGGAAGGCCGCTTCCTGCAACGGACGCTGCGCCCGGGAATGCATGTCATCGACGTCGGCGCTCACATCGGCTATTTCACCCGCTTCATGGCCCGCCTCGTGGGTGCGGCCGGCCGGGTGCTGGCGGTGGAGGCCGATCCCGAGACCTTCCAGTTCCTGCGCGCCAATGTCGCGCTGGCCGAGCACGACATCATCGAGATGGCGCCGGTGGCGGCCTCGCGCCGGCCCGGGTTGACGCATGGGGTGCGCGATCCGGGGAACCAGGGCGGCAGCGCCGCCTACATCACCACGATCGGCGCGGAGGCGTTCCCGGTGCAGGCGGTGCGGCTCGACGACCTGCTCGACCCCGGGGCGCGCATCGACTTCATCAAGATCGACGCCGAGGGGATGGATCTGGCGGTGGTGGAGGGGCTGCGGCGCACGATCGGGCGCTGGCGCCCGACGCTGCTGGTCGAACTGAACCCGTCGAAAAGCGAGCAGTTTGGCGATCCTCCCGAGATGGTGCTGGCGGCGTATCGCACCCTGGGGCTCGGCGTGCGCCTGCTCGGCGCCGATGCCGTTCGCCTGCGCCACGAGGCCGGGATGGAGCTCGATCCGCTCCTCAATGAGGACCTCTTTGTGACCGGGGAACTCGACGCCGAACTGATCGCGCGGACACGGCACATCCATTTCATCAATCTGGTCCTGACCCCAACTCCTGCAATAGATGAATCATTCGCCGTACCATCGTGATATCACGGACCTGGAGCGGGATCGACCCGGGGTGACCCGTTCCGCGAGGAGAGGCATGATTCGGGCGGAAACGTCGCGAGAGGTGCGGACATGAGCGACTGGTGGCAATCTGACTTTCAGACCACCATCGACGCCTACTACCAGGGCGATGTCGCGGCCGGGATGGCGGCGGCGGAACGGCTCCTGTCCGCGGACGGTTTGCCCGGTCACGTCGATGTGCAGGCGCGGCGCAATCAGGTGTTCTACGCCCGCCCGCTGGATGAACTGGCGCCATCGACCCGGAAACGCCCGATCGAGTTTCCGGTGCCGGAAGGCTGGTCGCGTTTCAATCCGAGCATCGCCGCCGATCCGGAAAGCGACGGATTCAAACTCAATGTCAGATCATCCAATTACGTGGTAACCCCGCGTCTCCATTACACCGCCCACGATCCTCAGGGTGTCATACGGACGGTGAACTATCTTGCAGATATCGACTGTGACCTGACCGTTCAAGACGTGCGGTTGATAGACGATAGCCGGTTTCGCCCCGAGCCCCCTCCATTTCCAGTCTCGGGATTTGAAGACAATCGCCTTGTCTACCACCGAGGTGCATGGTGGACGTCGGCGACGGTTCGGGATCGGTCCGTAAGCGGCATATGCCAGATCGCCTTGTCACGGATCGAAGATGCAACCGTCACAGACGTTCATTTGCTTAGTGATGCCAGCACTCGGCACGAAAAGAACTGGATGCCAGTAGTTCACGGTTCAAGTGAGCCTTTACGGTTCATCTATTCTTCGTCGCCAGTAGTTATCCTCCGGTACGACGATGAGACGGGCAAAGCGGAACCAGATCTGATCCAGCCTGGCTTGCCAATAGCGCGTTCGTTCAGTGGGGGAACCCAGGTAATCCCACTCAACGATGGGCATCTTTGTCTCATCCATGACCGGGCGAACTTTGACGACGGCGGCCGCGTTTACACGCATCGCTGGGTCTGGTTCGATGCGAATTGGCAGATTTCGCTCATCTCGTACCCATTCCTGCTCCAGGAACGAGGGATCGAGTTTGCCGGTGGTCTGGCACAAATGGGCGATGATCTGGTCATCTCCTATGGCGTCTGGGACCGGGAAGCCTGGCTCGCCACCGTTCCCCTCGCCGAAGTGTTGCCGCTCCTCGCCCCGCCCCTCGACGTCGCGGCCGATGCCGCACCGGAACCGGCGACCGCCGCGGATGACGCCGGGGAGGAACCGGTCTGGGAACTGGTGACGGAGGAGGTCGCCGCGCCGGTCGAGTTCACGCGGTATATCGGTTCGCCGAGCATCGTCGCGATGACGATGACCGGGAGCAACCGCGAGATCATCGGCGAGGCGCTGGCGAGTGTCGTCGATTGGGTCGATTGGTGCCTCGTGATCGATACCGGCATCACGGACGACACGCTCGACATAGCCCGTGAGATCGCGGGGGACAAGTTGGTCGTGAAGCGCATGCCGTGGCAGGAGGATTTCGCCGCGGCACGCAATTTCGCGCTAGCCACGGCCGCGGCGCTCGGTGCCGATTGGGCGGTCACCCTCGATACGGACGAGCGGATCGAGGCCGGGGAGATCGATATCCGCGCCGCGCTGGCGGAGACCAGCGCCGATTCCCTCCACGTGAAGTTCAGTTCCGGCACCTACGGCAAGGAGCGCTTCTTTCGCCTCCCCGCGCACGGCCGCTTCGTGGGCCCGACCCACGAGGCGTTCATTCGCGAGGGGGGCAACGGCTCCGAGACGCTGGAAGGCGTCACCTTCGACGAACTCGGCAAGACGCACGAGCAATACCGGCGCAAGGCGGAGCGGGACATCGCCATCCTCACCCGGCACACCGCGGCGCACCCGGACGACCCGCGCTGGTTCTATTACCTGGGCGATTCCCTCGCCGGGCTGGGTCGGTTCGAGGAGGCGATCGCGGCCTTTCGCACGTGCGCCAGCCTGCGGGGGTGGGACGAAGAGGGTGGCTGGGCGATGTTCCGCGCCGCGGAGTGCCTGATGAAACTCGACCGGCCGGAAGACGCGGTCGAGGCTTGCGCCACGGGACTGGCTCGTCACGCCGGACTCGGCGAACTGTCGTGGCTGGCGGCCTACGCCTCCTGGCACGCCGGGCGGGCGGCACAGGCGGTCTACTGGGCGCGGCACGCCGTCGCGCTCGGCCAGTTCGCGGGCGTTGGCGACTCCGTGCCGCGGATCGGCTTCCGCCATCCTCCCGGTCTCTGGGAGGGCCCCTACGACGTGCTTCGCTTCGCCCTGCGCGAGGTCGGCGACGATGCCGGTGCCGAGGAGGCTGAGCGCTTGTTTCAGGATGCAATGACCAAACGACTGTCGCCAGATGTGATTTGATCAGGCTTCAACCGATGTACGGATCGAGTGCGGGACCAATGCGGAAGCAAATGAAACAGCGCAAATGATGTCAGAGACTCATTCCGGAGGAGAACGTTCAGGACGATTGCTGAGTCCTCGGTTTCAACCCGCGGCGGCGTACTTGCTTGCAGGATCGCCTCGCCTGCCGGGAAATGTCGAGTTTATTCGGGTCGACGATGCGGATGTCGGACCAATCCTGACTCATCCTGAAGACGGCGTTGTCGGCCACACGATTCGAACGACGAAGTCCTGGGAGCCTGGAGAAGGCCGCTTCCTTCGGTCGATTCTTCGTCCAGGGATGAACGTTCTCGACGTCGGCGCCTATATCGGTTACTTCACGCTCTTGTTTGGTCGCGCTGTAGGACCGACAGGCCGCGTTCTCGCTGTCGAGGCAGAACCTGATGCATTTGGTGTGCTTCGCGCCAATGTCGCGTTGGCTGGGCTAGACAACGTCGATCTGCTTCCTGCGGCGGCGCACCGTGACTCAGGGCTCATCAGCATCACCCGCAACCCTTTCAACCCAGGTTCGAGCACCACCGTCTACCAGACGCAAGATTGGAAATCGTCATTCGTTCAGGCGGTCCGCCTTGACGACGTACTCGAGCCAGCGATTCCCATTCACGTGATCAAGATCGATGTCGAAGGTCTCGACCATGCAGTTGTCGAGGGACTGGAACGCACGCTTCGCCAATGGAATCCGATCGTCCTGTTGGAGTTCAATCCGGGGTGGATTGACAGATTGGGGGAACGTCCCGATGACGTTCTGCGGCGTTACCGGGAAATCGGTCGTGAAGTGCGAGTCCTGGGAGGTGATGCGATACGCCTGCACCGTGACGCGGGAATGGATATCGAGATTCTTCTTCAGGATGAACTCTTGGTTACCGCTGAGAATGCGGCGGCGCTCATCGATGCGACTCGGCGCATCTACTACATCAATCTGATTCTGTTGCCCGAGAGGCGCTGGCCCGGTTTGGATTCTCTGTACTACACGGATGAACAACGGGCACCGGGAGCCGTTGCTGTTGGTGACCGGCTGTCATGAATGGCGGCGGACCAAGCGGAGTCGGCGCAGATAATGTGGCCGAATCCTGGAGATCTAACCATGCCTGGAACAGAGCTGATGCTCTTCTATTCGACTCTAGCCGAACTTGTCCGACGCCATCATGAGCCAAGTCCCGTGCTAAACGCGGGATCTCTGACAGGCTACGAACTTCATCTGACATCCGAGAACGGTGAGGACGGCGTCATTGCGGAGATCATGCGTCGCATCGGCGTGGACTCCAGGTACTTCATTGAATTCGGAGCGGAAACGGGACGCGCCGGTAACTGTGTGTTCCTTGCAGATGTGCTCGGTTGGTCGGGCCTGTTAATTGAAGGAGACCATGCCCGCGCGATGGCTCTGGCGAAAAAGCACTGCGCCAATCCGAAGATTCAAACCCGTCACGCGTACGTGCACCGAGAGAACATCAACGCGCTGTTCGAAGAAGCAGGTGTGCCCGAGACACCCGATATCCTCTCTATCGATATCGACGGAAACGACTTCTGGATTTGGTCGGCGATCGACGGTATCAGACCTCGTGTCGTAATTGTTGAATACAATGCCGGGCTGGATCCAAGTTCAACCCTGGTGCAACCGTATGTCGCACATTGGCAATGGGATGGCACTGACTTCTTTGGAGCCTCATTAGGAGCGTTCCAGCTACTCGGTGAATCACTTGGGTATCGACTGGTGCATACCGAATTGGCGGGAGTCAACGCCTTCTTTGTACGAGATGACTTGCTTCAGGCGTTTAGCGATCTGGACCTCGAGATGGTTCCGCGCCGCCCTGCAAACTACGTTCATCAAGGACACGGACATCCGCCTGATCCTCAGGCTCGCACATATTTGACACTTGGTGCGGCGGGCGCCTGAGCGAGTTCATCACTGCTTCTGCCGGTGCGAATCCTGCCCCTCAGATTGATAGCCCCTGTGGGGGTGTTCGTCAGGACTGGCTACACCTGGTTCATGCATTGACGGCAAGGGAAACGGCACCATGGATAACGAGCAACAGACGACCATTGGCGAATTCCTGATCGAGGCGCTGCTGGCGCGGGGGGTCCGGCATGTGTTCGGCGTTCCCGGTGACAGCACGCTCGATTGGCTGGTGCAACTGGAGCAGCACGAGGCCGCGGAGCGGGCGCGCGGGGGCACCCGCTTTCTCGATTTCGTCAATTTCAGCGATGAGCAGGGTTCCGGCTTCGCCGCCGATGCGTATGCGCGGGTACACGGGCTCGGCGTCCTCTGCGTGACCTATGGCGTCGGCGCGATGAAGATCGCCAATCCGGTCGGCGGCGCCTATGCCGAGTCGTCGCCGCTGCTGGTGATCAGCGGCGCGCCGCGCACCACGGCGCGCGCCCATGACGATCTGCTCCACCACAAGATTCGCGCTTTCGAGACCCAGTTGCGCGTCTTCGAGCAGTTGACCGAGGCCGCCGTCGCTCTCGACGATCCCCGCTTCGCCGCTGAGCAGATCGCGACCCTGCTCGATACCGCGGTGCGGACCAGCCGCCCCGTCTACCTCGAAGTGCCGGTCGATTGCTTCCGGATGGAGTGTCCGGCCATCGCCGCACCGGAGCCGGCACTTTCCGCGACGCATCCGGAGAGCGATCCCGGCGCGCTGGCCGAGGCAGTGGAAGAGGCGGTGCGGTTGATGCTCGATCCCGACACCCTTTCGCCGCTGATCCTGGCCGGGGTCGAGGTGCAGCGGCTTGGGTTGCAGGACGAACTGGCGGAACTGGTCGACCGCACGCACCTCCCGATCGCCGCCAACATGCTCGGCAAATCGGTGATCGATGAGCGGCACCCCTGCTATGTCGGGACCTACTGGGGTCGCCTGAGCCGGGATGACGTCCGCCAGCGGGTCGAAACCAGTGACCGAGTGCTGCAACTCGGCGTCCTCTGGACCGATTTCGAGCGGGGCTTCGCGCCGCCCCCATTGCGGCCGGAACAGTCGATCCAGGCCAACCGGGATCGGGTGAAGATCGGCCACGCCACGTACGAGAACGTCTTCCTGCACGATTTCCTCACCGGCTTCATCGCGCGCTTTCCGTGGAGCCGCCCCCTCCCGGAGGCGCCACCGGAACCGGTCTGGATTCCAGAGCGCGACCGGGCGCTCACGCTCGCCCGGTTGTACGAGGCGATCGACGATTTCCTGGAGGAGAACACCGTCGTCGTGTCCGACGTCGGCGATTGCCTCTTTGCCGCGCGCGATCTGCGGACGCATCAAGAATCGGAATTCGTCTCTCCCGCCTACTACCTCTCGATGGGGTTCGGTGTGCCGGCCAGCATCGGGGTGGAGTTGGCCCGGCGCGATGCCGGCAAAGCGGGGCGGATGCTGGTGCTGGTCGGGGACGGCGGGTTCCAGATGACCGGTATCGAACTGGCGACGACGCTCCGTTTCGGCTGCAACCCGATCGTGATCCTGCTCAACAACGACGGCTACAGCACCGAGCGCTTCCTGATCGATGGCGCCTTCAACGACATCGTCCGCTGGGACTATGCCGGACTGGCCGATGTTCTACGGGACGATCGCCTCGACCGGCGCGGCAAAGGCGTGCGGGTGGAGACGGAAGGGGAACTGGACGACGCCTTACGGGAAGCGAAGGCGTACCGCAACGGGTTCTTCCTGATCGACGCCCATCTCGACCGCCTGGATGGCTCCGACGCGCTGCGGAAACTTTGGGCCAAGACGTAACACTTCGCCATGCATCGGTGGTGCCGGCGCTGCGTTGCTTGCCCTTGCCGGCTACGCCACGTCCTCGCCGAAGAAGTGGCAACGCGCGGCTTCGTCCGGCACGAGCCCATCGGGGCCTTGCGCCTCGACCAGGGCAAAGCCGCCGAGCGTTGGGTCGAGTTCTCGGGCCCGAGCGTGGCGCTCACGGCGGAGGTCCGCCTCCGGACCTTCCTCCGCCACGATCTGATTCATCCAGCGGTCGTAGGCGCGGACGACCTCGTAATACTGCCATCGCCGTCGCGCGAACTCGGCCGTCGCTTGCGCCCAATCCCGCTCGGACAGGAGCAGATCCCGAAGTTCGCGCACGTCACGGAAGACCAGTGAGGTGCCGATGCCATAGGAAGGATCGACCGCTCCCGCCGCGTCGCCGACGAGAACGACGCCTTCGCCGGCAATGCGGGTGGCCCAGACATCGTTGTTGGGAAAGAAACCGAGCGGTCCGGCTTGCTGCGCACCCGTGAGGGTTCCCTCTGGCATGAACGCAGTGGCATGCGCGAGAAACGACGCGAACGATCGATCGACCTGCGTTTCCCGGATACGGTCCGCGGTCATGCGGAAGTAGAGGCGCATGGTCCTGGTGCTTGTTGGGAACTTGAAGAACGAGGTCGCCGGTGTAGTAGCGTCAGCGAGCGTGTACCGTTCCGCCAGCCCGGTCACGAGGACGCCCCCGAAGCGATGATGCTCCGGGTCAGCCTCTGTCTCGCCGCCCGCCCAGCGGCGCACCGCGGAGAGTTTGCCATCGGCGCCGACGACCAGGCGGGCGGTGTACTCGACCTCGCGGCCATCGACCGCCACCGTCACGGATGCCCTGCCGTTCCTGGCAAACCCGGTTGCCTTCGCCGGCCGCAGCGTCGTCGCGCCGCTCGCCTCGGCCCAGGCGAAGAGTTCCTCCTGCAGCACGGGGTGGGGGAAGCCGATCATGGGCGTGCCGTCGAACGGGTCGGACATGACGAGGTGCCGGTCTTCGTAGAACTCGATGGCGTCCAGTTCGACCCGTCCCGCGCGCCGCAGCACGTCGTCCAGACCGAGCCGCTGCGCGTCAGCGACACCCCAGGGGAAGGTGAACTCGCCGCGGATGCGATCGCGGTAGCGCGCCTCTCGCTCGACGACGAGAACACCGAGTCCGCCCCTCGCCAGCGCCCCCGCGAGCGCCGATCCGGCGAGTCCGCCACCGACAACGATGACATCGAAGGATGGGTTCGAGGCCATGTGCAGTTGCCCTCAGATGAGATGAATCTTCGGACGTATTTTAAGCAATCGACAGTGTGTGGAGCATAGCACCAGATGCAGGGGGCCGTAGCTCCCTTTCGCTCCCCTTGCGGTCCTGAAGGCTACGGGATGTCTGGGCAAACGGCGCGGTCCCAAAGTGGCTAAGAATGGCCAGCCGCGGGAGGTTTCGTGGCCGCACGCGCCGTCCGACCGCGCTTCGGCGCCGCCTTTCACCGGGGGCGCGGACGTACTCCTGCAACGTGACAAGGTTGGAAACTTGAGAGACGTAGACGCCGATCTTTGCGAAGCGGGCTCCTTCGCCTCGCGGGGGATCAAGACCGGGAGGCGGCGCCTCGCGATGCTCTGCCTCCCGAGGTGACATTCACTCGTCTGCACCTGGAGAGCGTGCAACGGCAGCGCCCAAGCATTGGCGAACGCTCCTGCTTCGGCCCGATGGATCAGGCAAGGGTCTCGATCCGGGAGTTCCTTGTCAGTGCGCCCCGACCCGGTCAGACCTTCGGGCAGACATACGTGTTCGGTTCGCGCACCTCCGGCAGTTCGCTGTTGATGACCTGATCGACCGAGGTCACGCTCCCGGTCTTGCCGTCGATATCAAAGACGTGCCAGGCAACCTGTTGGGCGGACAGATTCGCCGGACTCGTCCAGGAGCGAACCCTACTGCCGTTGGTGTGCCGCAATGTCACCGTCAGGTCTTTCGCTGGCGATGGCTCGTCCAGTTCGATCCAGTACTGGTACGTCCCGTCGAGGAGTTTCCGCACCGTGGTCACCTCGTCCCCAGGACCGGTGGCATCCTGACTAACGCAAATGAAGGGATACCGATCCTGTTCGCATGCCGAGCATGCGGCGCAGCGCGTCGAAGCGCCGAGGTTCCATGGAGGACTCCCTTTCTCTGGTGTGCCAGGATTCACCTGCGAATCCTGGCCGTGCAGATCGCGACATCCAGGCCGGAGTTGCGAGTTCCTCCAGCGCGGCGATTGCATGCCCCTGGACACCGCGTCGGTGGCCGCGTGAGAGGCTGTCGTCAAGAGTGTATCAACAAGTCGACGCTATCTTGTGTGAGCGATAGCGTTGACGGTGGATCTGTTTGAAGCCGGTCTTGGTGTCCGTTGCCGCGCGGGCACCCGATCAGGAAAATCATACGGAATGCGGATAGTCACTGCCGTTTCCTCGTGGCAAGCACCCTCACCCCCACCCCTCTCCCGTCGAGCCGGGAGAGGGGCTTTCGGCAAGGTCATTGGTGAGTATTTCTCACGTCTTCATCCGGATTCCGTATCAGGTGTCGTCAGCGTCGGCTTGGCTACGGCGGCGGGCGTAACTTGTGTCATGCCCATCCGCCGCGAGGCATCGTGTCCTTCGCACGGGAGGACGATGACGACGAGGTCCCTCGTTCCTCGGGACGACACATCTTTGGCGCGACGTGGTAGGCCCGGCTATCGGATCGGGGTGGGTTATCGGACAGCACCGCGTTCAACCGCGGCGCGCATTCGGGCCATACGCCGTGGCGATCCATACCGGGACAGCAAGTCAAAGGTGGATGTCTGGGCGAAGCCTCACCGGATGACTCATCGGACGCTCTTGTCCGTTCAGATCTCGCCCGGATCGGCGATGACCGTTGCGGCGGTCTCGTCGCGACCCGACTTCTGTCCGGCGCGGGTCGCCAGCGCCACGCCCGCCGCGGCGAGGGCGAGACCGAACCAGGCAAGGGGCGGCATGTGCTCGTCGAGCAGAATCCAGCCGATCAGCGCCGCCATCGGGGGCACCAGGAAGAAGAGGGCGGAGACCCGGGTGACCTCCCCCTGGCGGACCATCATCAGCAACAGGGTCAGCGCGATCAACGAGTTGCAGACCACCAGGTAGAGCAGCGACAGCCCGAATGGCAGCGACCAGTCGATGTGGCGGTCGCCCAGCGTCAGCGCCAGCGGCAGAGTCAGGGCGAACCCCGCCGCGTATTGCACGGTGTTGGCGGTGACCGGGTGCTGGCTGATGCCGAACCGTTTCTCGTAGAGGGTGCCGAGGGTCATCCCGCCGAGGGCGCCGACGGCGGCGAGGATGCCGGTCATCGACATCGCCGCGATCGTCGAACGAGCGAAGATCACCAGCACCGCCCCGGCGAGGCCGAGGCCGAGACCGGCCCAGCGCAGACCGGGGACACGTTCCCCGGCGGCGAGGGGAGCGAGGAGCGCGACGAGAATCGGTTGCAGCGAGACGATCAGGGCGACCGCGCCGGACGAAACGTTCGAGGCGAGTGCGACATACCCGAGCGCGAAGTAGACGCCCTGGATCAGCAGCCCGACCACGACGAGGTGGCCCCACGCCGCCGGGGTTTCCGGCAGGGGAGGCCGCATCAGCAGCAACGCGGGGAGCAGGATCAGCAGCACCAGGCCATAGCGCACGGCGAGGAAGGTGAACGGTCCGGTGAAGGCAACGCCGATCTTGCCGGCGGCGAATCCTCCGGACCAGAAAAGGAGAAAGATGGCCGGGGCGATCTTCAGCAGGAGCGGCGGCGCTTCTGGGATGACCGCGGCCGGACTGGAGGCGGAGGCTGATGCGCTCATGGGGTCGGGGTCGCCGTAGTCGGGGTCGCCGGGTTGACCGGCGGCACGATGTCGAGCGGTGCATCGAAACCGAAGAAGTGGTTCAGCATGTAGTGCTGGCGGGAGACCATCGCCTCCTGGCGGAGGTGGCCGGTGTCCTTGCCAATCCACCAGAGATACCAGGCCATCGATTGCTGCCGTGGCTCGGTCAGTTCGGGAATGACAAAGGCCAGCAGTTGGCACGGTTCGCCATCGATCGTTTCCTCGCCGAGGATGGTGAACCCGGTGGCGCCGTCGTACTCCGCGATCCACTCCGCCGGGGGGACGACGATCGCTCCATCCTGCTCGTCCCACACCGGATCGTCCGGCAGGCGGATCCAGCGCGTCGAGCCGATCACCACGGCATCCATGCCGCCCGCGGCGCGATAGGTGAACGCCGGGGGGACGCCATCGCCGCCGGTGCGCACCGCATGCTCGGAAAAACCGGCGTTGCCGATGCCGTCGGCCATCAATTGGGTGTATTGCACCGATTGCAGCGCGGCGATGGCGGCGGAACCGCGCGCGAAGAGATCTTCGCCCGCGGCGCTGCTCGCCAGTTTCGGCGGCGCGCCGGGTCCATTCACGTTCGGGTCGGGCAGGAGGAGATAGAACTCGGTGTTTGCCGGCGCCGCGCCAGCGGAGACCGTGGCGATGATGCGCCACCAGCCCGGCGTCGCGAACGATGCCGTTCCGGTGGAGACCCCGTCTGGCGCGGAGGTCAGGGCGATCGGCGCGGCGGACGCCGGGTCGCCGGGAAGCGGCTGCGCGGTGAGCGAGGCGAGTTGGACGTTTTCAGTGCCCGGAACGGGCGTGCCGGATGCGGCGCCCAGAGTGACCTTCACAGTATTGGCGACGCCTGGACGCGCCGGGGCGAGTTCGAGCCGGACCCAGGTGGCGTCGGCGGCAAAGGCATCCCCGGAGGGGGCAAGGAGATTGACTTCCGCGGAACGGGCCCAGTCGGGTTCCTTGCCGGGACCGGCGAGAAACCACCAGCCCGCGACCGCGGCGGCGACGACGGCCATGATGACGACGGCGATCGCCGCGGGCAGCCAGCGACGGTTCACGGCTGGCGTCGGTGATGATCCCTGCGGAGTGCCGGTCTTGTCGCTCACGATATCAATGGTGGTGCCCGGCGTGCACGGCGCGGGGCTTCGGTTTCGTCGCGGTGCGGCAGGCGGCGCGGCCATCCGGCGCATCGAGGGAGCAGCGGTCCCAGCGTTCGCTCGCGGGGTGGGGTGGTTCCGGCTGGAGCGTCACGTGTCCCACGCCGAACTGCTCACGCAACATCGCGGCCAGCCGGTCGAGGGTGGCGTCCCAATCGCCGATGTTCTCCGTCTCGACGTGGGCGGAGAGGGCGGTCAATCCAGACGTGACGGTCCAGACGTGGAGATCGTGCACGCCTGCCACGCCGGGAACGGCGGTCATCGCCTGCCGGACATCATCGATGACCATGCCGCGCGGCGCCGCCTCGAGCAGGACATCGACCGATTCCCGCAGCAACGACCAGGCACTGAACACCACCAGACCGCCGATGACCGCGGAGAGGATGGGGTCGGCGGCGTACCAACCGGTGAACGCCATCACGATGGCGGCAATGATGGTGGCGACCGAGCCGAGCAGATCACCCACGACATGGAGGAACGCGGCGCGGGTATTGAGATTCTCACGGTGATCGCTGCCGCGGGAGAGAACCCAGGCGCTGGCCGAATTGGCGAGCAACCCGGCCACGGCGATCACGAGAAGCAGTCCGCTCTTGATCTCGGGCGGATCCTGCAGGCGGTCCCACGCTTCCCAGAAGATGTAGATGGCGATCAGGATGAGGGCGACGGCGTTGACCAGCGCGGCCAGGATTTCCGCGCGCAGGTAGCCAAAGGTCCGCTCGGCGCGGGTCGGCCGATCCGCCAGCCAGATCGCGAACAACGCGAGCGCGATCGCCGCGACGTCGGTGAGCATGTGGGCGGCGTCGGCGAGGAGGGCCAGGGAGTTGGTGAGCAGCGCCCCGGCCACTTCGACGACCAGGAAGACTGTGGTGATGCCGAGCGCGATCTGGAGCGGACGGCGGTCGACCCGCGCCGGGGGACGATCGACCTTCTCGGGGGTATGGTCTGACTCGTGGTGATCGTGACCGGCGTGATCACGTTTCCCGCCCGGCGCCGATGGCGATGAGGCTGGCGCGGAACGGCGGGACGAAGCGGTCTCCTTCACGCGGTCATGATAACCGCCGGACGGGGTTGATGGCAGGACCGGCGATCGCGCATGGTAGGATCGGGCCGCGCGGAATGCCGCGCTGGAAGAGATCATGGTGATCACTGCGACACCGCTGCATCGCGCTGCTGCCCGCCGCCGAGCCGTTGGCTGGCTCTGGTCGTTCTCCGCTGCCCGCGTCCTCGTCCTGCTGACACTCTTCCTGTTGCCGGTGCAGATGCGGGCGGGTGGGCAGGACATCCATCCCCACGCTCTGTTGACCCTGCTGCTCGACCTGCGTGACGGCACCATAGATCACCACGCCGGGGAACATCATGACGGGAAATCTGGCGCGAATCACGCGGAAGACGGAACGGATCTCCCCGATTACGGCAAATCGAACGTTGCCGGCAGCGTGGCGATGCTCGCCGCGATCATCATGCTGCTGGTGATCCCCTCGCCGCCGCGAGGACAAAGCCCGGCTCTCGTCGCGCGGTGGCAGGGCCGTATCCCCGTGCTGGAACCGCCGCCGCCCCGCGTCTTTGCCGCCTGAGGCTCCGACACCACGCTCGTCTGAACGTGGCCGTCTGGCGGAGTCGGTCTGATTCAGGAATGCTGGCGCCGTCATCGGCTGTCGTGCCGGGCCGGGCGAACGATGGACCAAATCCTGCCCATCGACGGATGCGGCCGACGCGATTCCTTGTTCGATTCCACCTGACACGACGCGTGGCGCCTTCGCGTTGACCTGGAAAAGAGTCGAACGTTTCAGCGCGGGCTACAGGGCCCACGCTTCTCGCCATCGCCGCCGCGCCATCGGTGTGCGGCGGCTCAAAGGAGTTCTTTCATCATGGCACGAATGTCGACACTCGCCGCCGTTGGCGGCATCGCTCTTGGCTGCGCGCTACTGGCCGCACCGTCGCTCGTGGACGCGCATGAAGTGCGCTCGATCGCCGATGGCAAGTACCAGATCGTGGTCGGTTTCATGGACGAACCAGCCTTCGCCGGGGAACAGAACGGTCTCGAGTTCTGGGTCGCGGACATCTCGGCGGCGACCCCGACCGCCGACGGCGAGACCGAAGGGACGCCGGTCGGCGGCCTGGAGGATACGCTGAAAGCGGAAGTGATCTATGAAGATCAGACCATGGAACTGAAACTGAGCCCGCGGTGGAATGAGGAGGGCGCGTACGAGAGTCCCTTCTTTCCGATGAAGCCGGGGGATTACACCTTCCGCATTTACGGGACGATCGACGGGACCGATATCGACGAGTCGTTCACCTCGTCACCGGAGGGGTTCAGCAGCGTCGAGGATCCGGCCCCGCTGCACTTCCCGAAGTAGCGCCCCAAGTCGGATCGGTGATCGCTGGGGGCGGTCGCGAGACGTCGGACTTGCTGCCGCCCGCCAGGACAGCGGTCACCGCCGCAAACTGACACGATGCCGGGAAAGACGGCAACCGTCTTTCCCGGCGCTACTCCGGGACGCAACCATGTTTGTTTCAACCCGGGCGCGCGGCCTGATTCGCGACCTCGGCCTGCTCCTGGCGCTCGGCGTGGCCCTGTTGCTCTGGCAGCAGCGCCCCGCTGACGTTTCGGCACACGCCACGCTGGTGCGGAGCGAGCCCGCGGCGGGCGCGACGCTGTCCGCGGCGCCAGAAACGATCCGGCTCTGGTTCAGCGAGCCGCTGGAGCACACCTTCACCCGCGCCGAACTGCTCGACTCGTCCGGAAGCCCGGTGGCCGGCGTCGTTACCACGATTCCGCCGGACCATTCGCGTGAGTTGGTGCTGGCCCTACCCGGCACGTTGCCTCCGGGGCAATACACCGTCGCCTGGCGGACCCTTTCCGCCGCCGATGGTCACACACTGCAGGGCTATTTCGGATTCGGGATCGGCGTTGCTGGCGACAGTCGCACGGCCGCCACCGTCGCGAGCGATGCCACGCTGGAGACATGGCGTGGATTGAGCCGTGGACTGGCGCTCATCGGACTTGCCCTGGTTCTTGCGATTGCGCCGATGACGCTTTTCGTGCTCGATCCGGGGCTTCGTCCATGGCCAGAAATGGCCACGGCGGTGACGCGGCGAATGCGCCGCTTCGCCGCGGTCGCAGCGTGCTTCGCGATCGTGGTGAATGTGGCGGCGCTGGCGCTGCAGGCGGTGTCCATCCTGCCGGATGGCCCGTTGTTCGCGGCCATCGCCGGCACGCTGCCGACCCGCTACGGAACGCTCTGGCTGGCGCGCATGGCGTTGCTCCTCGTGGTGAGCGCGGCGCTGCTGATCGCTGTGCGGCGGGAGCGCGGGGAGCGCACACGGTGGCTCGCCGTGGCGGCGATTGCCGGGATCGCCGCGCCGGTTCCCTTCAGTCTCCTCTCCCATGCCGCGGCACTGGAGGAGGGGAGAGCGGTGGCCGTCGCTGCCGACGCGCTCCATCTCCTGCTTGCCGCGGTCTGGGGGGGAGGGGTCGTGGTGTTCGCGATCGCCGTCGCCCCGTCTTTGCGCGGTGCGGAGCGTGGTGCGGTCTGGCGGTCGATCATCCCGCGTTTTTCCACTATCGCGCTTGCCGCCTGGGGGGTGCTGGTGCTGACCGGGTTGTACGCGAGCTGGCTGCAGGTCGGTTCGCGGGAGGCGCTGACCGACACGCCCTACGGCCGCTCGCTCCTGCTCAAGGGCGCACTGCTGATTCCGGTCCTTGCGCTTGGCGCCTATCACTTGCAGCGTGGCCGCCGGGTGGCGGGCGCGGATGCCACCGAGCGAAGCGACCGGACGCTGGCGGCGGAAGCGATCCTGGTGCTGGCGGTGCTGGTGGTTATTGGCCGCTTGATCGGACAGGAACCGGCGCGGGAGGTACTGGCGAGCCAGACCCCTGGTTTCCTCGCCGCGCCTTTGCTTTTCGCGAGCAGCGACGGTGCGCGCGGCGGCACGTTGACCGTTTCTCCCGGCGCCGCGGGCGCGAATCGTTTCAACCTCGACCTGCCCGGTCCGCCGTTGCCGGAAGGAGCGGAAGCGGTCTTGCGCTTTTCGCTGCCTGAGCGGGACATCGGCGCCCAGGAGTTGCGCCTGAGCCGCGCCGAGGGCAACCAGTTTCGCGCCGAAGGTAGTGAACTTGCCCTGACGGGTACCTGGCAGATCGAAGCGATCGTGCGCAAGATCGGGGCGTTCTCGTGGCCGGCCTCGGCGGTTCTGGCGATTGCCGAATCGCCGTCGCTTCCTCCCGCGGTCAATCCCGCGCCGCTGTTTGCGCCGTCCGCGGTCGTCGCCCTGATTCTGCTCGCCCTGGGACTACTCTCGCTGTCGACCGCCCTCGCTGTCAACAACGGGAGATTGACCCGGATGCGGAGTTTCGGGTTAGGTCTGGCGCTGATTGGGGTTGGCGTTGCCGGAATGACCGTGACCCGGCTGCAACCTCCAGCTCCGCTGCCGCTATCGTCAGTTGCAGCTCCGAGCGAGGCGGATCACTCTCCCGAACCCGCCGAGGAACACATGGGGCATGTGATGGGTACACCGATGGCCGGGGAAACCGCGGCGTCGGCGCTGCCCGCTCCCGGAACCCCGGTCACCTCCGGGGAACTGACGCTGCGGTTGCTATCGGTCCCGGAACAGGCGGGACTGGCGCCAATCGCTGTCTCGATTCGCGATGCTTCCGGTCAGCCGGTGGTGGGCGCCAAGGTGGTGGTCATCAGCACGATGGTTGGCATGGCAACGAGCCGGACCGAGACGGCCGCGAGCGAACCTGAACCGGGTGTCTACGAGGCCGCCGCGGTGCCACTGACGATGTCCGGACCCTGGCAGATCGCGGTGCGCGCCTCGCCACGGGGGCAACCGAGCGCGACCGCGCGCTGGCAGATCGCGGTGCCGTAACCACGAACCGCGATGCCGCGCCGGAAGCGCGTGGTACCTTTGGCGCGATGGCCCCGATCGTGCCGCCGCGTCGTGCCGCGGGTGCGGAACGAGAAACCTCAGGCTCCGTGCGACATCGACATGCCACCTCAATATCACGTATGGCGCGCCGGGTGCTCTGGAGCATGGCGCTCCTGGGGCTGATTCTGCTTCCCACCAACTACCGCGCGGGAGCGCAGGTGGCCCATGCGCACTCGCTCATTCAACTCTGGCTGGACAGCGCCTCCGGGGTGAAGCATCACCACGATGCCGTCACCGGGAACTGGCTCGATCCTGAAGTCGGTGACATGTCACGGACCGGACACGATACACAACCCGATCCAGGGCATCAGGAAGATTCTGCCCCGGCGGTCGCCGGTTTCCATTTCATCCTCGCCCTCACCTTCGCCTTGCCGCTCCCCTCTCGCGGAGAGGCGCCGCTCTTTGCGCCGGTCAGGCGTCTATTTGGCCGGATGACGCCTGTTCCTTCCCCGCCGCCGCGGCACGCTCTCGCCGCGATCTAGGCAGTCATGGTGTTGTGGAAACGTTCGCCGCGCGACGTGGGGATGGTCGCGTCCGCTGTTTCGAACGTGGATGAGCGGAGCGGTCTTACGCGACGATTCGTCATCAATGGGAGAGCATGAGTTCATGAAACGACATTTCGGCAGTCTGTGGCAGGTTGCGGTCGCTTCCGCCCTGCTTGGCGCCGGTTTTCTGATGGCGTCACCCGCTTCGAGCCTGGCCCATGCTGAGCACGGACATCCGGCACGCATTCACGAAGGAACCTGTGACGCACTTGGGAAAGCCGCGTTTCAATTGAACGGCGTCGGCGGCAGCATTGGCGAAGATGGGGCGCCGATTGCGACGCCTGAAGCCATCAACCCGGACAACTCATACCAGGTCATGATCGGTGAGACGACGATCGACACGCCGCTCGATACGCTGCTGGCGGCCGATCACGCGGTGATGATCTACGAGAGTGATGAAGAGATGAACGCTATCGCCTGCGGCAATGTCGGCGGCGCGATGACCGGCGACATGCTGGTCACGGGTCTCGCCGAGGCGGGCGTACCGGGCCATACCGGATTTGCCCTCTTCACGCCGGAAGGGGACCAGACCAGGGTCACCATCCTGATCGGGCACGGACTCTCCCCGGTTTCGGCCGGGGGCGCGGTTCATGACGACAGCGAGGATGCCGGCCATGGCGATACCATGGGTGATTCCCACAGCGACGATGGCCACGATGATGAGGGAGATCATGACGCAGCAATGGCAACTCCCGCCGCGTGAGCGCGTGGTGCGTGGATTGATGCTGACGGGAGCCGCGTTCGCGGCTCTCGTTGCCCCGCTGGTTGCGGAGGCGCACGTTTCGATCGACGTTGGTGACGGGCAGTACGTCATGGAATTGGGGTTTCGTGACGAGCCGGCCTACACCAATCAACCGAACGCGATCTACCTGCGCGTGCAGAAATACGCGACCGGTGGCACCGAACCGGTCGACGATCTGGCCGGCACTCTGACCGCCGAGGTCAGCCGCGATAGTAAGACGATGACCGTCTCCCTCGTCCCAAAGGGCGATGGCGTCTATGAGGCAGCCTTCGTGCCTACCGCGACCGGCGATTACACCTTTCGCGTGAGCGGCACGATTGGCGACGCGGCGGTCGATGAGAGCGTCACGTCGAGTCCGACGACGTTCGACTCTGTGCAGCCACTGACTGCGATCGCGTTTCCGAATCCACTTCCTGATCCCGCGCAGATCGATACGTCGATCGCCGCGGTCCAGGCCGAAGCGGGGACAGCGCGCACGCTGGGCATCGCCGGGATCGTGGCCGGGGTGCTCGGCCTGATTGCGGGCGGCGTGGGGCTGGCTCGCTCCGGAACGAGCAAGGCGCCAGCGCCCGCGGCGGTCCCGCTCGAACCAACCGGAAAGTTGGTCCGGTGACGGATTGCCCGTGATGGGACGAACCCTATCCCGAGCCGGGGGACTGATCGTCCTCCTCTTTCTGCTGCTCGCGTCCTGTGGCGTCAGACCGGCGCCGGTGGCGGCGCATGCCTTCCTGGAAAGCAGCGATCCGGTCGCCAATGCCGTCGTTCCGATCGCTCCCGGGACAGTGACGTTGCGCTTCACCGAACCGCTGGAGCCGTCGTATTCACGGGCACAACTCTTCGACCAGACCGGCGCCGAGGTGGCAGGCGCCAGCAGCGGCGTAACCTCGGATCCCACGGTGATGACGGTCACGCTGCCGTCCGGGCTGGGAAACGGCACCTATTCGATTCTCTGGCGCTCCCTCTCCGCGGTCGACGGCCACACCGCGCAGGGTTATGTGCCGTTCACGATCGGTACGCAGGCCGATGTGCAGATCGTGGCGCCGCCCGTGGCGCAAACGGACACCAGCGAACTCCCCGGGTGGGTGCTCTCGGTGGCGCGCTGGCTGGCCCTGCTGGGGCTGGCCGCGGTGGCGGCGATCTGGCCAGTTTGGATCTTCGTGGTGCGTCCAGCGATCGCGCCCGCCTGGCAACTCGGCCCGCGGTTGACGCGGCGGGCGCGGGGATACGCTGTCGCCGTCGTCGTCTTCGCGATGATTGCGAATGTCGTCGCGCTGGTCGGGCAGGCGGCGTCGATTGCCGGGCCGGCGAACCTGGTCAGCGGGCTCACCACGACCTTGAGCGATACCCGCTACGGCACCTGGTGGCTGGTTCGTTCCGGGGCGCTGATGATCTTCGCCGCGGTTCTCCTGGGAGCGCCGTGGTGGCGTCCCTGGCGGCAGCGCTGGGTGACCTGGCTGGCGCTGGTCGTTGCCGCCGTGCTGCCGCTGCCGTTCTCGATGATCTCCCACGCCGGTGGCGAACCCGCTGGTCAAGCGACCGCCATCGCCTTCGATTACGCCCATCTCGTCGGCGCCACGCTCTGGATCGGTGGTCTCTTCTTCCTCCTGGCGACGCTGGTCCCGATCCAGCGCCATCTCACCGCCTCCGGCCGACGCGTCATTCTGGGCCGCGCACTGCCGCGCTTCTCCCTCCTGGCGCTCATCGCCTGGGGGGTGCTGGCGGTCACCGGCGTCTATTCCGCTCTGCTGCAGGTGGGGGGGCTCTCGGCGCTGACCGGAACGCCATACGGTCAGACCCTGATCCTGAAACTCGTACTCATCGTCCCTTTGCTGGCGCTCGCTGCGTTCAACCTGTTGGTGGTCACCCGCAAACTGCGCGCCGCGGAGACGGAGCAGCAGGTCGAGGGGTGGGGAGGTCACTTTGTCACCGCGCTGATGGCGGAGGCAGTGATCGTCACCATGCTGCTCGGCGTGGTCGGCATGCTGATCGGTACCCCCCCGGCGCGGCAGGTGCTCGCCCTCGACGCCGGCCGCATCACGATTCCGCTCGATGCCGCCGGTCAGACCGGAACGCTCTCGATCACGCCGGGCGCCGTTGGTCAGAACCACTACCGGCTGGAACTGGGGAGCGGGCACGAGGCGCACCTGCGAAATCCGGCCATTACCGATGCCACACTGCGGCTGGAACTTCCCGACCGGCAGACGGGTCAACTCGATGTACCGCTCCTGCCGTCGCCCGCTGGCGGCTACGAGGCGCACGGCTCGGAAATCGCCTTCCCCGGCGAATGGCATTTCCAGGTGACCGTGCGGTTGCCGGGGCAACCTGATTGGGTGGCCACGGCGACGCGGGAGGTGACCGCCGAGGCACCGCGGGGACCGGACCTGATTCCGCCGCCCCTCTTTGGACCGAGCGGTGTGGCGGCGGTGTTCCTGCTGGTGGCGGGAATCGCCGGTCTGGGCTTCGGCTTGATCAGCGGTTCGCGGCCAATGCGCAAAGAAGCGGTGGGACTCGGCGCGGCGGCGATGATCATCGGGGTGGTGTTGCTGGCGCAGGCGCGCTTGCCGCAGCAGGCGGTCGCCTCGCTTGATTCGCCCAATGATGCCCTCCTGGCTCCGCTCGATCCCGTGGCGGTCGCCCGCGGTCAGGAGTTGTTCAGCCAGAATTGCGTCACGTGTCACGGTCCCGCCGGAAAAGGCGATGGACCGGAGGCGGCGAAACTGGAGCGCCCGCCGGCGAACCTGACCGCGGGGCATGCCTTCGCTCATAGCGATACCGATATCGCGTACTGGATTGCCAACGGCATCGAGGGCACGGGAATGCCCGGTTTTTCCGGCACGCTGTCGCAGGGTCAGATCCAGGATGTCGTGACCTACGTCCGCAGTCTGCAGCAGGCTGCGCTGGCGGTGCGTGACGCCCCCGGCGCCGAAGCGTGTCAGATCGCGCCACGGTCCCTGGTAGAGATCGCGCAACTCGCCGCGACCCCGGCCGCATCCGAGGAGCCACCGAACGCGACGGAGACGGGTGGCACACCAGCGGATGCGGCGATCCAGGCCGAGATCAAGACAACCGCGCGCGAATTGGTCGCGTGTACCAATGCGGGCGATATCCTGCGCCGTCTGGCGCTCTACAGCGACGCGCGCATGCGATACGCGTACCCGGATGGTCCAAACGAAGCGCTGAAGGCGATGGCGGCGACGCCGTTGCCGTTGCCGCCGCTGGAGCGGGTGGCGCTGGTCAGTGTCGACGACGTGCGCGTGCTGCCGGACGGCCGCGTCATGGCGCGGGTGACGGTCGACAATCCCGCGATTCATTCCCACGTTCCAGGCGCCCAGGTCTCGCAGGAAGAGACGGCCCGGCTAATCTTTGCCAAGGAAGGCGGGCAATGGCGGGTCGATGAAACCCGCAGAGAGGATGCGCAAAACAATGCCACCCCAGTCGCAGGATCAGGCGGGGCCTGACCGCTCGCGGCGCGGCCGCGCCGACGGCGACATGTCCGGCCGGCAAAAGCGGAAACTCGCCGCGGAAAAGGCGGAGCGCCAGAAGCGGTTGCTGTTGATTGGCGGCGCGGTCGCGGCGGCAGTGATCGTGGCGGTGTTTCTGATTCTGCTCAACCGGCCGCAACCGGCGGGGTCGCCAATCTACGCGGGTGATCCCCTCCCGGCGTCGATTCCGGTCGAGGGGACGGTGATGGGCGCTGCCGACGCGCCGGTGACGGTCGTGGAATGGGGGGACTACACCTGACCCGGCTGCGGCGCGTTCACCCGTGAGGTGAAACCGAACCTGATCAAGGACTACGTGGAAACCGGCAAAGTTCGTTTCGAGTTTCGTGATTACGCCTTCCGCGGACCGGATGCCCTGCTCGCGGCGCAAGCCGCGGCCTGCGCCAACGATCAGGGCGCGTTCTGGAGTTTCCACGACACCCTGTTCGCCAACCAGCGGGCGCCGGAAGGGTTCAGCAACGCGCGGCTGAAGCAGATCGCGGAATCGCTCAAACTCGATATGCCGGCGTTCAACTCCTGTCTCGACAGTGGCGCCAAGAAGGCGGAGGTCGAGAAGGAGATATCCGAAGGACAGGCGCAAGGTGTCGATAGCACACCCACCCTGTTCGTCAATGGCGTGGAAGCGCCGTGGTCGCCATGGGAAGAACTGAAGAAGACGATCGACGCGGCACTGGCGGAGGGGTCGTAACCGACCCAAGGGCGACCGGTCTCCAGGTCGTCACGATGGTGGTGGCGGGGGCCGGGGTCGTCCTCGCCGCATACCTGACCTGGGTCCACTATGACATCAGCGCGCTGGTTTGCCGGGTTGGTGATTGTCACACCGTCCAGGCAAGCCAGTACGCGATGGTCGGCGCGGCGCCGGTGGCGCTCCTTGGGGCGGGAATGTACGCGGCCGTGCTCGCCACGCAGATCGTCGCCCGAGTCCGGCCGCATGTGGCGTTCGCCATGTCTGCTGTCGCGTTCGCGATCGCCCTAGCGGGGACGCTGTACGCCGCGTATCTCACTTGGCTGGAAGTGGCGGTGATCCACGCCATCTGTCAGTGGTGTGTGGCATCTGCGGTGTTGACTGTTACGCTCTTGGCGCTCACGAGCGCGATGATCTGGCGGATGTTCGCCTCGTCTGGGGCAGATGACGAAACCGGTGTGCCACGCGCCGCGTCATGGTGAGCGAGTCTCCATGAAAATGGGGACCGCTGGGGCTGGGCAGGCAACGCTTGCGAGCGCTATGATTGAGACATAACATGCTGAAACCGTGAGCGTGACCGAACCGTGGCAAGCGGTTCGGTTCTGTTCTGACGGTGAAATGGGGGATACGCAGCGTGACCAGACACTCCTTGCAGCGAATCGTGGTGGCCGGATTTGCGCTGGTCCTGCTCCTTGGACCACTGGCGCCGGCACTCGCCAGTCAGTCCTCGAACGACTATCACTGGGCGCGCAAGAGTACGCCGTTTACCCTCAAGATCGGCGAGAACGTCGATGGCGGTTGGGACAAGCGCATCAAGCGGGCGATTTCGGACTGGAACGAGAACGATACCGTTGTCCTGAAGGCCGTGTCGGGTTCGACGACCGCCAAGAACTGCGACCAGACCAAGGGCATGGTCGAGGTGTGCAACTTCAACTACGGCACTCAGGAGGGCTGGCTCGGGCTGACACGGCTCTATTTCGACAAGAGCCGGCAGCATATCGAAGCCGCCACCTTGCAGCTGAACGATTCCTACTTCAACCAGCGTGGTGGGCAATACAACAGCGAGGCCGCGCGCCAGCACACCATCTGCCACGAACTCGGGCACACGATGGGACTCGGTCACGTCAACACCAAATCGTGCATGAACGACAGCCAGTCAGCCGTGTTCAACAATCTGACGCCAATCAACAAGGACTTCCGGAAACTGGCGAAGATGTACGATCACAAGGACTCGACGACCACCGTTTCCGGCAACCAGAAGGCGAAGGACTCGGGGCAGAAGAGCGCGGGGAACGACGAAAAGAAGGCCAGCAGCAAGAAGAACCAGGACCGCAAGGATGCGGCGCGGGAGCGACGGCGAGAACTGAAGCACCGCAACAAGAACCACGCGTCGTCCGAGGGTTTCTTCGATCCGACCACCCTGCCGACCGTGCCGGGCGGGTTGGACTCGAACGAGACGGTGACCGTGCAGACCCTCGATGACGGGACCGCCGTGGTGACATTCATCACCTGGGCCGATGACGCCGCTCCGGGGCAGTAGCGCGCACAGTCGAATTCCGGCTCCCTGATCCTGACGAGGGAGGCATCGCTGTCACGCGGTGCGTGCCCTCACCCCAACCCGGAGAACCCTCACCCCAACCCCTCTCCCTGTGCGCAGGGCGAGGGGCTTTTTGCCACACCTCGTCGCCGTCCAAGTACGGTGGAATGCCCCAATTCTGTTTCTGGCTGTGCCTTCCCCTATACGGCGTGCGAAAGACGTGGCATTCCGAGCCGCCGCGAGGAACCTCGGTATCGGTTGAACGCACCGCGACCGCCGAGGTCCCTCCTTCGTCGGAATGACACCGATGGCGTGCATCGGCACTACACACCCTTTGCACGCCGCTATAGCCTCCGCCGCTCTCAGCTCTGGACCGGGCGTGGGGGATTAGCAATTACTGCAACATGGGAGCCCGGTCTGCATACATTGCGCGCCGGGGGGACAACAGAACTTCGTCTGGGAACTCTCCCGGAAGCAACAGGTATCGCCATCGTGGCAGCACCCGCCGGTGGGACAGCAGTGCTGCCCGGCGGAACAACACCCACCTGCCGGGCAGGCGGCTTCCCCGGCGGGGCAGCAGGTGGTTGGCGTGCCAGACCCGTCGAGACGACGTCCACCAGAAGCGCAGCAGGTCGGATCATCCGGACAACACGCGTCCAGAGCGACGCAGGTACCGTCGTCACAGCACTTCTGCTGACCGACGCAGCAGGTCCCATGGCATGCGGTATCGCCCGGGAAGCAGCAGACCGGCGGATCGCTCGCCCTGCCGGCATGGCAGTCTGACGCAAAGCGGGAACAGCATTTGCCTCGGGTCGCGTCGCCGCAGCAGTAGTGCTCGCCTTCGAACGGGTTCTCGGGGCAGCATTGGCCCCCGCAGCAGGTCTGATCGACGTGGCAGCATTGGGCGCCGCACTGGGTGCCACCCGCGGGACAGACGCAGCGATCGCCCGCAACACATTCGCCGTCGCGACACCCGAAGCGAGCCAGGCAGGCCCCCGTGTCATAGGCGTAGTTGCCCAGGCAGAGCACCGCCGCCCCGATCCCGGCGGCGGGTCCGCCGCGGCCAGCGGCAACCAACGCCCCGACGCCGCACTTCACCAGGGTGTCGCGCGCACTTTCCCCGCACGTCTCCAGGTTGCTGAAGCAACAGGTGGGTTTGGCGCAGACCCGTTCCCACCAGGCGCGGTCGCCCGCTCGTCCTGATGGTGACCACGCACGATGACGGGTCGCCGATCCGCGGGAGGCAGGATCGGTCCACGCGAGCGAAAACGCGCAGCCCGCGGCGATGCAGGTGTGCGCCGCGGGGAGATGGGCGCGCACGATCGGGTCGAGACAGGCCTGACAGCCGGGGCTGTCCGCCTCGGCGCAGGCGGATTGGCACCCCGCCAAGTCGATCTGGGTGGCCGCGATGAACGCCGCGGCGCAGTCCGCCACGGCAGGCTGCGCGCAGCCCGGGGGCAGCGGACACGCGCCGTCGACGCAGGGCGGCGCGTCGTCCCGCGGCGGACGGGACTTCTTGTGTTTCTTGTGCTTCTTGGGCTTCTTGGGCTTGTTCGCGGACACCGCATGCCGACCCGCCCCGTGCCGCGCGGCGCTTGCGATCACGGTCAGGAGGGAGGTGAGACCACCGCCGAGGAGACCACGGACGATGGCGCGCCGGGGCGCGTGCTGACCAACGGCTTTGACGAAGGCATCGAAGTGGGACCCGTCCACGGCAGCGTTCCCCTTTGCGTGACTCGAATACGTGTGCAGAAGCGAGGGGCGTTTGTCATTACGGTGGTTTCCTCACCATTTTAGCAAAAGCAAAGGAAAAGCAAATCTCGAACGATTGAGGCTGGGGCCAGATCACAACGCGGCCGGAAACTCGCAGTGAACCGGTCTGACCGGGGGGAGTCAATGTGTCAACGTCAGCCGCGTCACGGCCTCGATTAGGAGAAGGAATCCGACGACTGGCTGCTCCGGAGCGCGGCCAGTCAGCGGGGTGCGGGGGATGGCACAGCGCGAAAAGCCGCTCGTCCCGTGAAGGCGGCGATCGTCAGCTGCAGTCAATACGTGCTGGGGTCACTCCATCGGGACCACGCAACGAGCGCAGTTGCGGCGAACGCCGCCCACGATTGTTGGTCTGCCGCTACCCGCTCACGCCATGTTCACGGGTGACGGCGGCGTACCAGTGACCGCTGCGCTTGATGATTCGCTCCTGGGTGGCATAGTCGATATAGATCAGACCGAAGCGCATGCCGTAGCCCCAGGCCCACTCGAAGTTGTCGAGGAGCGACCAGACGAAATATCCCTCCAGCGGTACCCCATCGCTGACGGCGCGATGGGCCTGGATCAGGTGCTCGTGCAGGAAGCGTTCGCGCAGAGGGTCGTCGACCTTGCCCTCGATCAGCGCGTCGTCATACGCGGCGCCGTTCTCGGTGATGAGCAGATGGGGCGGCGCGTAGTCATCGTGGACTCGCTTGAGGATGTCGTACAACCCCTCCGGGTAGACCTCCCAGCCCATGGCGGTCACCGGTGCGCCCCGGGGCACGATGCGCTTGGCCTGCAGGAACGGATCGCGGGGGTCGTATTCGACCACGGAGCGGGTGTAGTAGTTCACCGCGAGGAGATCGGTCGGCTGCGCGATGAGGTCCATGTCGCCCGGAAGGATCTCCGGCATGGCGTCGCCGTAGATCTGGAGCATGTCGTCAGGGTATTGACCGCGGTAGAGGGCATCGAGAAACCAGCGGTTGGAGAAGCCATCGACGCGATAGGCCGCTTCGAGATCGGCGTTGCTATCACCGGCGGGGACGCATGGGGCCAGATTGAGCGCGATGCCCGCCGCGTCGCCGTCGCGCATCTCGGAGCGGAGCGCGCTCATTCCTTCGCCATGGGCGAGGAGCAGATTGTGGGTGGCGGTCAAGGCTGTTGCCAGATCGCGCGTTCCTGGCGCGTGGACACCCAGAAGGTGGCCGAGGAACCCGGCGACCCACGGCTCGTTGATGGTCACCCAGTGATGGACACCGTCGCCCAGGGCAGCGGCGACGGTGTGCGCGAGTTCGCCAAAACGGCGGGCCGTGTCGCGGTTGGTCCAGCCGCCGCGATCCTGTAACGGCTGCGGCAGATCCCAGTGATAGAGGGTCACGTACGGAGTGATGCCGGCGGCATGGAGACGATCGACGAGTCTCCGGTAGAAATCGAGGCCCTCCGCGTTCGGGCGGCCGGCGCCGGTGGGGAAGATGCGCGGCCAGGCGATCGAGAAGCGATAGCCGCCGAGCCCCAACTCCTGCATCAGGGCGATGTCTTCCGGATAGCGATGGAAATGATCGCAGGCGATGTCGCCGGTGTCGCCGTTGGCGACCTTGCCGGGCGAGTGGCTGAAGACATCCCAGATCGAAATGCCGCGGCCGCCGTCACGGACGGCGCCCTCGATCTGATAGGCGGCGGTCGCCGCGCCCCAGACCCACGATTCTGGAAAGATGAGTGGTCCCGCCATGAGGGGAGTATCGCAGAAGTGCGGACGTTCCCCGTGGTGTCCGCAATGTAGCCTGCCGTGTAGTCCCGCGTTGGCTGGCCTGTTTCAGGTGCTACGTTGCATGGCCTGATCACCTCCGCCTGCCCCATAGACTCGTTATTGGAGCGCCCGCCAGGCGGCGCTGGCGTGAGCCGCCGCGTGGCGGCGCGATTTGGGATTTGTGGCTGCTGGAGGGATGCGCCATGGTTCAGGGAAGATTGTTCGGACCGCGCGGGGTGATTGACCCGGTAACCACCCGGCGGGCGGCGCTGGCCGCGTTCGCGGCAGCCGCGACGGCCTCGCTCGTGGGTCCCGGAGTCGCACTCGGCAAGAACAAGAAGAAGTGCGCGAAGTGCTGCAAGAAGGGGAAGAAGAATCAGTCCAGAGTTCGGGTGGTGCATGCGTCCCCGAACGCGCCGAATGTCGATGTCTATGTTGACGACGCCCTGGCGATCGAAAATCTCGCGTTCGGCAAGGCAACGGCGCTGCTCCAGATTCCGGCCGGGGAGCACAACGTCAAGGTGACCCCGGCGGGCGAGACGACACCGTTCGTCATCGACGAGGATGTCGTTCTCGACGGCTGTGCGTCGTACGAAGTCTCGGCAACCGGATTGCTCGTGGATATCGAAGCGCAGGTTTACCCGATTCCTCGCACGCGCCTGGGCAAGAAGACAGCACGAGTCCGCATCATCCACAACTCGCCGGGCGCGCCGGCTGTCGACGTCAAGGTGGCAGGCACCGATATCTTTCTCGCCAAGAACCTGGCCTTCCCGAACGCCGCAAACCCGGTCGAGGTACCCGCCGGCACGTACGACGTGCAGGTGCTGGTTGCCAACACCTCTACGGTGGTTCTTACCGTTCCCGACGTCCAGTTGAAGAGCGGTCAGGTTTACGACATCTTTGCGATTGGCCTGGTCGCGGGCAATCCGGCATTCACCGTTCTCCCCCTGATCGCGAAGGCCTGCTGCGGGCGTGGGCCGGCGCCGGAGGAGTAGCCGGAAGTTCTGTTCCGGGCGCCCGCGTAGCCCCTATCGAGACCCCTCTTCCGCGCACCGGAAGAGGGGTCTCTGTCGTCGGTGCGGGTTGCCATAGAGAATCTGGATGAAGATTTCCAGGTTCGTTGGCGATGGTGAATCGTCGCGTCATGATCGTGGACCGGCCACTAACCCTGGCTCGAGCTGGACGCCGGCGCGCCGCGTGTGGCACGCGGCGAGGCGGCCGCGAGAGCAATGCGCTGGATGGCGGGGAGATCGACCTTGCCGATGCCGATCAGGGGCATAGTCTCGATCTGATGGAAATCGGCGGGGTTGGGGAGGTAGATGCGGGGCAGACCCGCCTGTGACATCGCCTTCACCAGTTCGCCGGGGGTGGTTTCCAGCGCGGTATGAATGACGACCAGCCGCTCGCCGGTGGCCGGGTCGGGAACCGCGGTGACAACCGCGCGCGGCGCGCCGTCGTCACTGCCACCGGCGAGCGTGGCAAGGACTTCCTCGATGGCGGCGAAGGGGACGGTTTCGCCGCCGATCTTGGCGAAGCGGCTGGCCCGTCCGACGATGGTGATGAACCCATCGGCGTCGATCGAGACGACATCGCCGGTGTTGTACCAGCCGTCCACCAGGACCTCGGCCGTCTGCTCCGGTCGATTCAGGTAGCCGAGCATGACGTGTGGACCAGTGACCCAGAGGAGACCCTGTTCCCCCGCCCCCAGTGGTTGGCCGGTTTCGAGATCGCGGACTTCCACCCGCACCCCTTTGGCGGGCCGTCCCACGGTCCCTTCCCGCAGGCTGAGCGCCGGATCGCCGATGGCGCGGGAGGCGGGAACGTTCGCGGAGACGATCGGACCGAGTTCGGTCGCGCCGTACCCCTGGAACGGCCGGATGCCGAACTTGGCCGCGAAAGCGTCCTGAATAGCGGCGGGTAGTCGCTCCGATCCCGCCGCGGCCAGTTCGAGAGTCGCGAAATCCTCAGCGGGGACCCGCTGCGTGAAGGCGCGCAAGAGGGTTGGCGTGGCGAGCAGGATGGTGGCGTGATGCTCGCGGCTGAGGTGCCCGATGGCACGGCTCTCGAGCGGATTGTGGTGGTAGACGGCGCCGACCCCCATCGCCAGCGGGGTCCAGAGCGTGATCGTGTAGCCGAAAGCATGGAAGAAGGGGAGGATGCCGAGCATCACATCGTCGCGGCGGAGGTGAAGCAAGGCATCGACCATGCCGGTATTGGCCTCGATGCTGCGCCAGGAGAGCATCACTCCTTTCGGTCTCCCAGTCGACCCGGAGGTGAAGATGATGGTCATCAGGTCGTTTTCGGGGATGGCGTCGATGCCGAGGATGCGCTCCACCCAGGGAACCGGCAGCGCCGACAGCAGCGCGGCGGCCGCCTTGTCGACCGCGCTGGCTCGTTTGGCGAGATCTTCGAGCACGATCGTTTCGACCTCGCCGAGATCCAGGGGCATCCGCTTGAGAAAGGTCCGCGAGGTAATGACCTGCCGGATGCCCGCCTCGGCGATCGAGAAGCGGATGAGGTCCGGCGATAACGAATAGTTGAGGTTGACGGCGACTCGCCGGTCGAGCGCCAGTGCCAGGTTGGTCACCGCGCCGGCGACCGTCGGGGGCAGCAGCACCCCGACGTTGCGGCCGTCTTTGGCGAGGACGCGCCGGAGCAGGCGGGCAAGGACCAGAGAACGCAGCAGCGCGTCACGGCCGGTAAGCGACGCGCCAGTAGAATCGGCGAGCACTACCTCCCGCCCGCGTCTTCGCAATTGGGTCAACACCTTGTGGAGCAGCTTCGTCACGTGGGGTTTGGAAGCATCGTCGGTCATAGCCGAATCCCCCGACCTGTTACGGGCCGAGCGCGATCAGGATCCCTTCGGAGACCCCGCCGCGCGCGCGACGGCCGCCCATCGCGTACACCGTGCCATCGTAGACCGCCGGAGCGGAGCGAACGGGGGTCGTCGGAGCGGCGTGCCACAGCACCGCGCCTTTGGCGGTATCGACCGCATAGACCCCGTCGACATTGACCGGCGCCCCGGGCGCGGGGGTCCGCACGCTGACCCCGAACAGCACATTGCCGCCGGCGATCACCGGCGTGGTCACCGTTCCCGCGCCGATCGCGACGGGCCGGGCGGAGGAGCCGATCCTGCGCATCCAGCGCTGCTCGCCGGAGGCGAGCGCGAAGGCGCGGATGGTTGGTATGCCGAGGGCGAGGTTGTCCTTTGGCGCTTCCCAGGTGGTGATGTAGACGGCGTCATTGGCGACCGCGGCGCCGGCGCGCGTGCCGGGGGAGATCGGCAGGCCCTTGCCCCAACGCAGCGCGCCGCTTGCCGCGTCGAGCGCGAAGACGCCGGTCTTGCCGGAGGTGACTTCCTCGCCAGCGAAAACGACCGTGTCTCTCGCCACGACCGGCACCACTCCCGTTTGCGGCGAAAAGCGCGCCTGCCAGCGCTTCTGGCCGGTGGCGCGATCGAGCGCAAAGAGGCCGTGATCGCTCGGAATGTAGACCGTCTCGCCACTGACCGCGAGCGGGCCGAAGCGGGCTGGGGCGAGAAAGCGCCAGTGCTCGCGGCCGGTGCGGGGATCGAGCGCGAAGACGACGCCGAGTTCGTCGTTGGTGGCGCGATCGCGGCTGTTGCGGACGCCCCAGCCGGCCACGTACAACGCATCGGCGTCAATCGCGGGCGCGGTAACGGAGGTGAAGCCGAATGGTGCGAACCAGAGCGCCTCGCCGGTGGCCGGAGCCACGGCGAGCACGCCGGCCACCGGCGCCTGGATTGGGGCGTAGAGGATATCGCCGCTGATGGCGGGAGAATCGGGTATCTCCGCCCAGGCGACCGGCGCGGTTGTCTGCCAGCGGACGCCGCCGGTCCTGGCATCGACCGCTGCCAGGAGGGAGGTGCGCTCGCCGAGGGAGAAGCCGCCGAAGTAGATCAACCCGCGCGACGCCACCGGCTGGGCATCGGAATGCCACCCGGTTGGGGTCCGCCATCGTTCCTCGGGTTCGGTCGCTGGTGGGACGCCGGTCTGGATGCCAGTGCGAGCGACATCGGCGCCGCGCATCGGCACCATCGGTCCGGGTGCGGGGACGGGGACATTGGGACCGGGGGCGACGGGACGGCGCAGCAACGCGCGTGGGGGCGCCCCGGGATCGCTGGGAAGGTGTCCCGCGGCGCCGACCGGACCCTCTTCCGCGCGGGCATTGTCGATGCGCCAGACGCCGTCGTCCCCCTGCTCGATCACGAACAGGATCGGCTCCGGCGCAGTTTCGCCGCGCCCGGAGGGATCGACCATGACGGTGGCGGCGATACGGCCATCCGGCAGGCGGATGACATCATGCACGTCGCGAATGGCGACCGTGACTCCTGCCGGCCCGCCGATGTAGGGGGAGCGTTCGCCAAAGAGCCGGTTGATGCCATCGTTCGTGAAGAGGCCGAGGAGCGCCGGGAGATCGCCGGCGGCAAGGCATTGTTGCCACGTTGCCGCCAGCTCGCCGATGGTCGCCCGTTCAGCGGGGGGAACCGCGTCGCCGCGGGGGGTGTCGATCGCCGGATCCTCCGGCACCGGCTCGCGCAGGACCTCGACCAGCGCCGTAGGGCTCACCGGCGGCGCGGGGCAGGTGACTTGCGCGACGGGTGGCGACGCCTCCGGCGTGGCCTGCCAGGCACCGGCTGAGACTGCGCCGAGGGACGCGGTCGCGATCAGTGCGAGCGCGGCACCGAGGCTGTGGCGAAGGTCACGAGCCATCCGCGCGGATCAGCAGAATCGGCGCCGCAGCCTGGCGCAGCAGTTGCTCGGCCACGTGGCCGATCTGCCAGCGCCGGGCGGTGCCCGCGCCATGGGTGGTCGCGACGATGAGATCGCCGGGAACGATCGCCTTTAGCAGTTCCATGGCCGGTTCCCCGGATCGCACATCCGCGGTAGCCACCAGGCCATCCTCGCGGAGGCTTTGGGCCCGCGCGGCGAGCAGGTCCGCGGCGTTCCTGACTTGCTCCGGCGAAGGCACCGGGCCAGTCGGTTCGTCGCAGATGGTGATCAACGCGACCGGCGCGTTCACCATCCGCGCGACGATGGCAGCGGTGGGGAGGGCGCCCTCGGCCGCCGCCGAGCCATCGAGGGGAACGACCACCCGCCGTACGACGGCTGGTGTCACCGGGGTATCGCCGCTGCGCAGAAGAAGGGTGGGCACCGGGGCGTGACGCGAGACGCGATCGGCGACGCTGCCATAGACGCGGCGGCCACCGCCGCCCGCGCCCTGAGTACACATCATCACCAGATCGGCGTTCTCCGCCGCGCCGACGATCTCCTCGGCAGGTGAACCGACCGTGACGCTGGTGCGGACCATGCGCCCGGGCGCGGTGAGTCTCGCGGCGACTTCTGCGAGATAGCCGGTAATCTCGTCGGTGCGTGCCGCGTCATCGGGACAGACGCGCAGCAGCAGAATTTCACGCGCGGGGATGGTCTCCAGCCAGGAAAGCGCCGCCTCGGCGTTGGACGATCCGTCGAGCGGAACGAGCACGCGGTCGATGGGCGTCACGGTTTTCCTCCGTCACGCGGCTCGGGCGGCGTGCGCAGGAGGAGAATCGGGACCGGACTCTCGCGAATCAGTTTCTCCGCGACGCTGCCGAGCATCCAGCGCGAATCGGCGCGGCCATGGGAGGTGATCACCAGCACATCGTGCGGCGCGCAGGCGTCGATGATCGCCGGCGCGGCGGGACCGGTGAGCACCTGCCAGGAGGCGGATACGCCGCCACGCAGCAGGGTAGCGCCGACGCTTTCCAGATGTTGCTGGGCGATGCGACGGGCGTCGCCATGAAACATTTCGATCGTGTGCGAATCGAGGGAGTCGGTGGCGGCCGCGGCGATGGGGCTGCGCTCGTCCTGGACCACGGCCACGAGATGGATATGGGCGGCGAGGCGCTTGGCGAGGTCTTTCACCAAGGGCAAGACGCGTCCAGCCCGTTCGGAGCCATCGTGCGCGATGACAAAGCGGGCGATCTCCGGCGTGTTGGCCGCTGCTTTTGGTTGGACGACGAGCAACGGCACCGGCGTGGTCCGCGCCACGCGGCCGACCACGCTGCCGAACCCACCAGGACCGGTGGCGCTGATGCCCTGACTGCCGATCACGATGCCGCTCGCGGCGGTATCGAGCGCGACGCGGGCAATCTGCTCCGATGGGTCGCCGACGGCGACGACCTGCTCGATCTCGATACTCGGGTCAAGGCCGGTCAATCGCGCCGCGGCGCGGTCGAGATCGGCGCGGGCGGCCGTTTCCGACGCGGCCTGGAGATCGGCGGCGGAGATGGACACATCGCCAAGTGGGCTGCACAGATCGCGGGCTTCGGGGATGACCTGCAACAGGATGACCTTGCGGCCATCGGAGACGAGCATCGGCACGTAGGAGAGGATGGCTTCCGCGTTGGCCGAACCATCGAACGGCACGAGCAGCGGCGAGCCAAACGTCGAGGCGTCCATTCCGATTTCTCCCAGAGCCTCCGCATTGATCGCGTCCACGATGAATGGAAGCATAGGCGAGGATACCGCCGGAACGGTGTGAGCGGTCAGTGCGGCTGTCCGCGGTGGGTCCTGCGTGTGGTGCGATCACGGTTGTTGTTCAGGGCAAGTTGGGCGTCGCCGGAATGCTAGTGGGATCGTTCACCTTATCCGCAACGTCGAGTGTCCCGTGCAAACCCGTTCGATCGCTGGCCCAGAGTTGAATCGTGACGTGCTCGCCGGAAATTTTCGCCCAGGCGATGAGCATCAGCACTTCACTCAACAGCAACACCAGCACGAGGGAAAGAATCGACAAAACCCTGGCCGCGGGTCCGCTGAATCGCGAGAAGATGAAGCGGCGAAACAGCAGCACGACCACCATCGCGGTGAGCGGAAAGAGGATCAGGGGATTGGTGAGCGTGGCCCAGACGATGAAGAGGATGGTCGCCAGTTGCATGAAGAATGCGAACCCGCTCATGCGCCAGGAGTGATTGGTCGGCACAGCGACCGAGCGCATCCGATGCATTTGCAGATCTTCCGGCCACTGGTTGTGCAATTCGAAGAGCAGGAGCAACGCGGCGCCAAAGAGCAGGGCCTGGATGTATGGCTCGATCCAGCCATCGCCCGGCAACAACCCGAGAGCAAGGGCGGCGATGCTGATCAGCAGGCTTGTCTGCGAGAGGAGTTGGGCGTTGTCCTTGATCCAGTCTCGCAACTCGGACTGGGTATCCGCGACAGGCGCGGGATTCGGAGCGGGCGTCGGCGCCGAGGTGGGCGGAGGCGCCGCCGGTGCAGCCGCCATCACCGGTGTTGGACTCGGCCGCATCGGACCCGATGCAAGTGGGCGCCGCCTCGCCACCGGCCGCACCCGACGAGGCCGAGATGGAGGGGGCGTCGCGGTTGGTTCTGCACTGGCCGCGGCGGCAATCGCCGCGGTCTCGATGAGCTCCAGTTCCGTCAGGGACAGGCGTGGATCGCGCCCGTGTCCTTCCGATTCGCTCCGGTTCGAACCCGGGGCTGGTGGTAGATTGCCGCTTGTCATCGCACGTCGTTCAATGCGGAAGCGATGGATCGCCGTCGGCGCTCATGCTGGCCCGGTTTGCCCGCCGCGTTCGGCGTCGGCCCGCGCGAGTTCTTCCAGTTGCCGTGATGCCGCGGCGATCGCGTCCTGCAATTGTTCCGCCGCGACCGCGGCATCGTCGCTGAGGCGGGCCTCGATCTGCTTATTCGCCGCATCGAGCCGGGCGCCGATCTTCTCCAGGGCGGCCGTGACGTGGTCTTCGGAGAGAACGACGAGCGCCGCATTGTCGCCGGTAAGGGCCTCGCCGATCTGATCGAGGTCGCGCTCGGCAATGCCATCGCGGAAGCGCCCGACGACGGCGCCGCCGAGGGCGCCGATGGCCGCCGACGCGAGGAGTGAGGGCGGAAAGATGAGACCGACCAGGATACCGGCGCCAAGACCCCCGAGGAGCCACTTGCGGCCGGTTTCCTCACCGACGGAGTCGATCTGAACCTTGCCGTTGGCATCCTTCCAGACCACCGCCGCGTCGTAATCTGGGAGATGACCGGCCTGGTGCGCCTGCTTGATCTCCTCGTAGTCCTGGCGGGCGGCGGCTTCCTCGTCATAGGTGGCGATGAAGGCGAGCAACGGTTTGTCAGGCACAACCCCAATCCTCGATGTGAACCGTCAGCGGCATGAACGTCTCTTCCGGCTGCGACACTCGCACGCGCATGACCTCTACCGTAGCACGAGCGCTGACGCCAGAACCGCGCACCGGGCTATGCCCGATACGCGGTCTTCGCAACGGGATCGTTCGCGATTAGCGGCGGGCCGCCATTTGCTCACCGAGGCTGCGCACGCGGAGGGCGAGAATGATGGCCAGCACCCCACCGAGAATCATGTACGCGGAGAAGAGCGAGCGGAGGGCGAGAAAGCCGTCCGGAACGTTCATCAGCGCGAGGACGCCGAAGATGATCGAGAGCAGCGCGAGGAGAAGGAGGGTCCACTCGTCGCTGATTTCCTCTCGCAGCCGGATGGCCCAGAGGGCGAGGAAGATGCCGACGACGATCGCCCAGACAGAAATGACGTAGACCAGCGCCTGGGCCGCGGCGGTCGGATAGAAGATGATGAACAGACCGGCCAGAACACTCAGGGCCCCGGCGGCCAAGGCAGGCCAGCGGCTGCGGTCCGCGGGCTGATCACCGAAACCGGAGATCAACTTGATGATGCCATCGATGATCGCGTAGGCCCCGATAAAGGTCAGGATCGTGGTCGGATTGGTGACCGCGAGGACGGCCATGACAATCATCACGATGCCCTGAACCAGAAACAGCCACCAGCGATCGACCAGTTTGGCGACCATGAGACGCTCTCCTTAAAGCACACGCGGGGCATGGCGTGGTCGCCATGCCCCGTCGCTCGTCTTGCCGCGAACGGGTCGCGTCGTCTAGGTGACGGCGCCGATCCGGGTTCCGAAATCGCGCACGCGGAAGGCGAGCGCGATCGAGAAGATGCCGGCCAGGATGGCGAAGATGCCGAACACCCAGCCAATCGTGATCGCCGCGACGACGATCCCGGCGGCGCCGCGGGAGAAGACCAGGACGCCGAAGATGACCGCGAGGACGCCGGTGATGATCAGCCACCACTCATTGTCGATCTCTTCGCGCAGCCGGATCGCCTGGATGATCTCCAGAATACCGATCACGATCGCCCAAGCGGCAATCAACATCACCAGGGTAATGCCGGCGATCACCTGGTTGCTGAGAATGATGATGCCGGCGATGATACTTAGAATGCCGATCACGATGAACGGCCACCGGCTCTGCATTGGTGGTTGATTGCCAATGCCCGCGAAGAGCATTGAAATACCCTCGACGAGGGTGTAGACACCGACGTAGGTGATCCAGATCGCTGGATTGACGAAGGCGATGAGGCCGATCAGGATCAGCAGAATGCCTCTGACCAGCAACACCCACCACTTCTTCGAGAGCTCGAACACCAGACTCCCGGCGCCGACCACTCCTGCACGCTGACTCATAACGTCCCCCCCTTACACGGCTCCGCGCCCCAATTCGCGAAGTCGGCCGTGCAACTTCCGACGCAAACCATCGCGCCGAGCGTGGCTGGCGCCACGTGCTCGCATCTTATCACTCGGAGGCGGAAGTCGGAAGCCGCCGCGCGATAAACTCTCGAGCGTTCGGGAACGGTCCGGTGGGTGGCACTCATACGGAACCGGGCCGATGACTACCGTTGTGACGCCGCGACCACCCTCACCCCAACCCTGGTTCCCTCCCATTGCTCCCTCTCAAGCCTCCCTCCCGCATGCAACGCGCGCATCTTGAACATGATTCCGTTTCAAAGGTTTATTGACCGATCGGAACCGCGAAGATCAAGTCGTTAGTGCCAGTAAGGAGTGCGGGCGTCGCAAGCGTTGCCCGCTTTCGCATCCGACGTGGCTGAAGGTTCAGGGGGCGGCGACGATCTGCCTAATATGATGTCCAGCCGCCGTCGGTGTGCATGACGCAACCGGTGAGATTGGAGGCATCGTCGCTGAGCAGGAACAGAATGATCGCTGCCTGCTCCCACGGTGTGGACCCGGGATGACGAGGATTCATCAGTTGCAGGACGGACATGGTCTTGTAGCCGCCCATCCCGCCGCCGCGATTCGCCTGCGCCCACTTCACGAATTCCTGCGCGCGGTAGACCATCGGGGTGTCGGTCTGCGCCATGTTGACCGAGTTGACCCTGATCCCGTACGGCGCGTAATCGAGCGCGGTATTGAGGGTGATGCCGGTTACCGCGTGCTTGGACGCCACGTACGCCGAGTTGCCATTCAAGCCCGTGGTGCCGGCAATCGAGCCGATATTGACCACCGCCCCGCCGCGACTCTGGCTGACAAGTTGGTTCATCTCGGCGCGTAACGATTTGAAGATGCCGGTGATGTTGGTCGCCATCACCCGGTCCCAGTATTCGTCGGTGGCTTCGCCCACCGGAGCCGGCAGCAGATCCTGCGTCTGCGCGAAATCGACCGGCAAACGGGGATCGGTGCCGTCCATCACCCCGGCTGCGTTGAGCGCCAGATCGAGGGAGCCGAACGCACTGACCGTTTCCGCCACCATGCGATCGGCGTCCGCGGTGCTGGTGACATCCGCCTCGATCGCAATCGCGGTGAATCCTTCCGCAGTAATCGTGTCCACGGTTGCCGCGAGACCATCCCGTTTGATGTCGACGCAGGCGACCTTTGCTCCCTCACGCGCGGCGCGTATGGCCGTGGCGGCGCCAATGGACATGCGATACGCGGGATCGGCGATGCCGCCCGCGGCAGTTCCTTGCGCAGCGCCAGTGATCAGGAGCACGCGATCCTGAAAACGACGGGGCACGAAATAGTCAGGATCGACGATGGTGAGCGGATAGTCACCGTAGGGCTGAATTCCAGTGGGACCTGGATCTGTCTGACGCGCGACGGCGCCCGATGTAAGATGGCTGCCCAGACCAAGCCCAACGGTCGTTGCCGCCACACCGCGCAGCATGTCGCGCCGGTTGGAGATCGCTACGCTGACCAGTCGTGATTCGGCTGTTGCGCTCGAATTCATATGAAGAACCTCCATGAACGTATTCGTTTCCCCGCCGATGACCGAACGTTGCTGCGAGGAGATCTATTTCCCCCGCGACGCTCTGGCGTAAGCCGAATAATAGGAATCTCCATTTTGCGTTGCGTTCACTTGCTACAAGCAACAACATCTGCGTCACTCGGGCGGCTGGTATAAGAAGCGCGACAGAATTGTGGCGCATCCAAATCGAGCGAGGTGATTGCGGTGGGGGATCATACGGTCGCGACAGACGCACCGGTCAGCGACATGGCATTGGAATCTATGGTGGTGGCGGTTCCCGATTTTCCCCAACCGGGCATCATCTTTCGCGACATCACACCATTACTTGGGAATGGCGACGCGTTGCGGACCGTGGTCGATCGCCTGGCCAAGGTATATCCCGACATCGACGTCGTGGTCGGGATCGAGAGCCGCGGCTTCATCCTCGGCGCGCCAGTCGCCTACGCGCTCGGTGTCGGCATGGTGCCGGTGCGGAAATTGGGACGCCTGCCGCGAGCGACCGAGCGAGCCGACTACGACCTGGAGTACGGCACGAATACCGTCGAGATCCACGCCGACGCCATTCGGCCGGGGCAGCGCGTCCTGGTGATCGATGACGTGCTCGCTACTGGCGGGACCGCGGCGGCAACGGTGGCGCTAATCGAGCGGCTGCGCGGCGAGGTGGCCGGGATCGCGGTGCTGATCGAGTTGCCGGCGCTGAATGGCCGGGAACGGTTGGCTGGCTACCAGGTCACAAGTCTTCTCCAATTCTGAGCCACGGGATCCAGCGCCCTCCGTCTTCTGGCATCTTCGTAATCCAAACCACGACCAGGACAAGTCGCGCGATCTTGTCCACTTGCGAATCGACTGTGGCGCAGGATAATTAGTGTCAACGGCAGGCAAGATCGGTAGCGAGGCGCGATCACGGGGACGTTGCTGTCCCGCCGGCGCGTTCCTTAGCGAAAATTTTAACGGCTGGCGGTCGTCATCATGTACGCTCGCGGCCGGGCTGCCTGTCGTGGATGGGCGGCCACTGTTGGCGTGAGGAACAAGGAGGAACGCGTGAGCTTCGGCACAACCCGGTCATCGCGGCGAAATGTCATGAAGTGGGGCGCCGCACTCGGCGTAGCCGCGTCGCTGCCGGCGATCGGTGGTCTGCGTGGTTACCCGGCGCTGGCCCAGGGCGATGAGGCCTGGAAGACCGAGCCGGACATGGCCAAGGCCAAGGAACAGGCGCAGGAGATCATCACCTACGGCATCCCGGACGACTGGGCCAATTACGGTGAGGTCTTCAAGGGATTCCAGGCATCGCTTGGCATTACTGATGGCAAGCACACCGACACCGACATGTCTTCCCTGGAGGAGATCACCAAGTTCGATGCCGAAAAGTCGAACCCGGTGGCCATGTTCGCCGACATTGGCATGCTCTGGGGCAAGGTCGCCAACGAGCGCGGCGTCGTGCCGCCGTATCTGCCGCCGGCCGCGGAGAAGTTGCCGGAAGGGTACAAGGGGAACCCGGGCGGCTGGGTGGCCACGTTCGCGGGGGTGCCCGCCTTTGTCGTCAATGTCGATGCCCTCGGTGGCGCCGATGTGCCGATGACCTGGAACGATCTCCTGCGGGAAGATCTCAAGGGCAAGGTCGGTTCGCCAGGCGATCCCCGCTCGTCCGGTACGGCGCAGACGACCTTCCTCGCCTGGGCCTACGCCAACGGCGGCGATTCGGCGAACCTTGCTCCGGGTGTCGATTTCTCGAAGAAGATCATTCAGCAATACAACGCGGCGGACGCCAGCGTCGATTTGCTCGAAAAGGGCGAGATCGCCCTCTGGATGCGCTACGACTTCAACTGCGAAGCGGCGGTGGCGGCGCTGAAGGAGAAGGGGATCAACGCGCAGACGGTCATCCCGGGGGTGTCGATCTACGCGCCGTCGGCGGTGATGCTGAACGGCTACAACTTGGCCAAGAAGGACGCCATGCAGGCGTTCGCGGAGTACGTGCTGGGCGACGAGGCGGCGGCGGCGTTCGCCAAGTTCGGAGCTCGCCCGATCCGCTACGTGCTCGGCCAGCAGGAACTGCCGGCGGAGGCGACCGCGAACTGGCTGCCGCAGGATGCCTACAAGGATGTCAAGGTGATCGAGGACTTCTCGTCGATCGATGCCAACACGATCGCCGAGACCTGGGACGAAGAGGTTCTGGGTGGCTAGCAGCGAGGCCACCCTCGCAACCGGGAAGGCCGAGGCGTCGCCTCGGTCTTCCCCTGGCGTTTCCACGGGGATTGGAAACGCGATCGGAGCGTGGTTGCCGGCGGTGCCGCTCCTGGCGCTGGCCGGGGTAATGCTCGTGGTGCCGACAATTGCCCTGATTCTGGGCAGTTTCGGCATGCCGGGGACCGCGACGTTCGAGTACTGGGTCGATACGCTCGAGAGCAACGGCGGGCGGCAGGCGATCCTGACCAGCGTGCGCCTCGGTGTCGTTTGTGCCGCGGTGGCGCTGCTTTTCGGCAGCCCGCTCGCCTGGTTCATCTCGCGCATGGTCACCGCGCGCCGGTCGGTCTGGTTGGCGCTCCTCAATGTCGCGGCGAATTTCGGCGGCATTGGCCTGGCGTTCGGCTACATGGCGGCGCTGGGCACCTACGGCATGGTCACGCTGGCGGTCCAGGATATCGGTCTGAACTGGATGCCGCCGGAGATCGGTTCGTTCACCAGTCTGGTCATGGCCTACTCGTACACCAATGTCCCCCTCTTTGTGCTGCTGACTTTGCCGGCGATGGGCATTCTGCGCGCCGAGTGGCTGGAGGCGGCGGAAGTCTGCGCCGCGTCGAATTGGCAATTCTGGCGCTATGTCGGAATCCCGGTACTGACCCCCTTCCTTGCCGCCGGCTTCCTGCTGATCTTCACCTGGTCGATCGGTATCTACGGCATCGCCTATGCCCTGGGGGGCACCGCGGCATCGACCGGACAACTGCGGTTGATTACCTTGCAGATCGGTCTCAATCTCAATACTGGCGTCGGTAAGGAAGAGCGCTCCTACGTGTTGGCGGTCGTGCTGCTACTGCTGGCGAGCGGCGCCCTGCTGCTTTACCGGAAGATGATGAAACGCGCGCTACGGTGGTTTGTATGAGCCGCACATTGAAATTTCTGCTCTTTGCCGGCATCGTGCTCTATCTGACCATCCCGATGATCGCAGTGCTCCTGTATTCCTTTTCCGGCCGGTGGACCAGTCACATGCTGCCGGATTACTACACGCTCGACCATTGGAAAGAATCGCTCACCGAGCAGCGATTGCAGATGGCGCTCTGGCGATCGATCTGGATGGCATTTGCCGTCCTCCTGCTCGATCTGCTGATCGTGGTGCCAGCGGTCTACTGGCAGCGGGTGCGCAATCCCCGCATCCGCACCATCAACGAACTCGCGGCGGCCATCCCCTTTGTTCTTCCCTTTGTCGTCATCGCGTTTGGCATCCTGAAAGTCATGGGTTCGACTTATCTGACCTCGCGCTTGCTCGGGACTCCGTGGATCATCTGGCTCGGTCACGCCGCGATTGCCTTCCCCTTTCTCTACTGGGCGGTCGATGGCGCGATGTCCGCGGCGAACGTCGTCCGGCTGAACGAAGCGGGGCAGGTTTGCGGCGCGTCGCCGCTGCAGATCCTGCGCTATATCGTGGTACCGAACATCACCCCGGGTCTGGCGGCGGGCGGCATGCTCGTCTTCGCCACCAGTTTCGGTGAGTTCGCTCTGGTGCAGATCCTCGCTGGCGCCGCGTTCGAAAACGTGTCGCTCTACAGTCTCGATCTTCTCGCGCAGACGACATCGCAGGTCGAGAAGTTGGCGGTACTGACGATCATTTCCTTTGTCATCCTCTTCGTGATCTCGGTTGGGGTGGTCTACGCCAATCGCGGGCAGATGGGGCGGTTGCTGCCGGGCGCGCGGGCGATGAGCGGGGAGCGCGGCGGATGAGCACCGTCACCGTCACGAATATCAGCAAGCGTTTCGGTCAGGTGACCGCGCTGGATAGCGTTTCGCTCGATGTCGGTTCGGGCGAGTTGGTGGCGCTGCTCGGCCCATCGGGTTGCGGCAAGACGACGTTGCTGCGCTGCATCGCCGGGTTGGAGCACCCCGATTCGGGTGTGGTGTCGATCGGCGGGGAGGATGTGACCCATCACCCGCCGCGCAAGCGGTCGATCGGCATGGTTTTCCAGAGTTACGTGCTCTTTCCGAACATGACCATGCGCGACAACGTCGGGTTTCCGCTCAAGGTGCGCGGCATCGCGAAGACGGAGATCGACAAACGGGTGGACTACCTGATCGATCTGGTCCACCTCACCGAGCAGGCGGATCGCTACCCGCACCAGGTCTCCGGGGGTCAGCAGCAGCGCGGGGCGCTGGCGAGGGCGCTGGCGCCCGATCCCGATGTCCTCCTGCTCGACGAGCCGCTCTCGGCGCTCGACGCGCTGGTGCGGACGCGGCTGCGGGACGAGATCCGCCGCATCCAGCAACTGGTGAAGACGACCGCCTTTTACGTTACCCACGATCAGGCGGAGGCGATGGCGATCGCGGACCGGGTGGCCGTGATGAACAAGGGGCGGATCGAACAACTCGATATGCCGCCGCGCATCTACGATGCGCCGGCCACGCGCTTCAGCGCTGGGTTCGTCGGAAATCGCAACGCAATGGAATTGCCGGCCGATCAGGGCCGGGCGCGTGTTGGGCAACTCTTCGATGTGCCCGCCCCCACGGGTGGCCGCCTGGTTGCCTTTTTCCGGCCGGAGGATATTCATATCTCCGGCAACGGCGCGGGCGAGACGGTCACCGTCGAGAACAAGATGTTTCAGGGGCTGTTGACCCGGCTCTATCTGGCGGCGGAGGTAGACGGGCAGGCTATTCGCTTCTATGCCGATTTGCCGACGCGGGATGTGACCAAACTGGAACCGGGGATGTCAGTGCGGGTCTTCGTCCCCGCCGATCACGTCCGGGTCTTTCCCGCGGATGAGTGATTCGCCGCGCGTCGTTCTCCTCTCGATCGATGGTCTCAGCCACGCCAGTGTTTCGCCAGAGACGACACCGCATCTCTGGAGCCTCGCGGCAGCGGGCGGGCGCGCCCCGGAAGGGGGCCGCTGCGATCTCCCCGCGGTCACCTATGTCAGCCACGCCACCCTGGCAACCGGAACACCACCATTGACGCATGGGCTGACATCGAATCTCGCCGCTTCACCGCGACCCGATGTCGTTCCCGGTTGGGCCGGCGCCGACCAGGTGCAGGTCCCGCCGATCTTCGCGGCGCTGCGCGCCGCCGGTCTGCGGAGTGCGGCGATCTGTGGCGACCAGAACCTGGTGGGGATCATGAGGACCGAGACCGCCGACGTTGTCTGGCCTGCCGGCGGCGTGCTTCCAGAGGGGACGCCGACCTGTCCATCCGGCTACGCGACGAACGCCGCGATCCGGGAGCAGCTGCTGGCGGCGGTCGGCGACAGCGACCTGGACGTGGTGTTCGGACATCTGAACGAACCGGACACCTGTGGGCACCGCTTCGGGCCCGATGATCCACGGACCACAGCGGCGTATCAGGATGCGGATGCCCTCGTCGGCGAGGTCGTCGCCGCGATCGGCGCCGATTGGGAACGCACCGTCCTGATCGTGCTCTCCGATCATGGCATGGAGGCGGTCACCGCGCCGCCGGTCGATCTCCTCGCACACGACGCGGTGCGCGCGGTCGTAACCGATGTTGTCAACGATGGTGGGGCCGCCCTGGCGCGGCTCCGCGATGGGGTGAGTCTGCGCGATGCAACGCAGGCCGTGAGCGCGGTTACCGGCGTGGCCGGGGTCGAAGCACTGCGTGATGGCGTCCTGCTGGTCGTGGGTGAACCGGGGACCGTCTTCACCGCGGGCGCAAGCAAGCATATCCGTGGCATGCACGGCGGTCCCGGCACTTGCGTGACAATCGCGGTCGTCGGGGGAGGGCATCCGGCTGTGGCGCGCATCGCCGCCGCCATTGCCGCGCGCCCGCCGCATCTCGCCGACTGGGCGCCGACTGTGGCGGCGATCGTCGGCGCGGTCATGCCCACCGCGGAAGGGCGCAGCCTCGCCGGGTAATCGCCGCGAAGTCAGTTCCTTCCTCATGATCACTGGCTCCGCCGACGGCAACGTGTAGCCGGTGTGTCGTCCCGACCGCAGGAGGGATCTCGGCGTCGGCCTTGGTCCGGACTGACGCCGAGATTCCTCGCGTCTCGCTCGGAGTGACACCTTTCATGCCGATTCCGGACGATGACTGCCGTTTCCTCGTAGCGTGCACCCTCACCCCAACCCCTCCATCGGAATGGGAGACGGGCTTTTGGCTCGATTCATGCCGTCCCTAACGGGTAATGACGGTCGATTTCAGCGTACCTCCGCCGATCAGGTCGAGACGGCTGACAAGGGGAGGTATGGCGGTCTCGCCGCGTGTGCCCTCACCCCAAACCCCTCTCCCGTGCGCGGGAGAGGGGCTTCTGGCCACCCATGTGCCATCCATCGGCGGAGAAGTCGCTCCATTCCACCCCTACCTCCCCTTGTCAGGTCGAGACAGGAGAGGGGCTTTCCGCGTCTGTCACTGGGCTCAGCGCGAATGTCTTCATCCGGATTCCGTATGATGCGCGGCACGATAAAGACTCCGGATACGAGCTGGGCGGGTCGGCACGCTGGCGGGGGGTCCGGCGCTGGGTTTGAGTGGATGGGCGAAAGGCGCGCCGCGAAGTCGAAAAGGATTCGGGCATGATCGACGTAGGACTGATGATCGAAGGTCAGGACGGTGTGAACTGGGGGCGCTGGCAAGCGCTGGCGCGGGCGGCGGAAGGCGCGGGCTACGCCGGTCTGTATCGCTCTGACCACTTCACCAACCCGGACGGGCCGCATCTCGATGCGCTGGAGTTGTGGACCTCCTTCACCTGGTTGGCGACGCAGACCGAGCGCCTGGTGTTCGGTCCGGTGGTGGCCCCCGTCTCGTTCCGCGACCCGATCATGGCGGCCTGGTCCGCCGCTTCGATCAACACCCTGGCGCCGGGTCGGATGCGGCTTGGCCTGGGCGCGGGTTGGCAGGAGCGGGAGCACCGCGAATTCGGCTACGACCTCCTCGATCTCGACGGACGCTTTCGCCGCTTCACCGAGGCGCTCGAAGTAGTGTCGCTCCTGCTGCGCACCGAGGGACCTGTTTCATTTGCTGGCGAGTTCTACACCCTCGATGGCGGGGAGTTCATGCCAAATCCGATCAGCATCGGGCGGGTGCCGATCGTCATCGGCGGCAACGGCGCGCGGCGAACCCTGCCGCTTGCCGCCCGCTACGCGGATGAATGGAATGGGGTCTACCTCTCCCGGGAGAACTTCAAAGAGCGCAATGCGTTGCTCGATGACCTCGCCCGCGCCGAGAAGCGCGATCCCGAGGACATCAGGCGGACGGTGATGACGCGAGTCATCTTCGGCCGCGACGAGGAGCAACTCGCGTCTCGGCTCGAGGAGCAGGATCCGGACGAACTGCGCGCCAACGGTCTGGTGGTGGGATTGGCGAGCGACATCCCGGATCAGCTCCGGGCCTGGGAGGAGGCCGGCGCGGACGGCATCATGCTGCAGTGGGTCGACGATCTCGACGATATCGCCGGGATCGAAGAACTGGGTCGGATAGCGTCAGGAGAATAGGCGTACTCACCCCTGGCGATCGTCTTGGGCCCAGGGCAATGCGTTGCCTGATCCGGCGTGCCATTGCCGATTGCCTCGACCCATTTCGTACCGAACTCTCCGCGAAGAACGTGATCCGAAAATCCAGCGCGATCCATTGCGCATAAGCGTCTTATTTGACGTGCCCGATCAGACCCTCACAATCGAAACAGGACGCTCATGTGCACGTTCCGTTTGCCTGACCGGTCACACGACGGTCATGGTAGGCAGGGATGCTGCGGCAGTGTGAACGCACGAGGACGAGGTGGAGCGGAATGGCGCGTATCCCGATTGATCCGTCGCAGGCGACGATCGATGAATTGCTGACAAGACGGGGTTTGGGGCGGTTGACCGTCTCAGGGCTCGCGGTGCTGAGCGGCGCGGCGGCCCCTGGCTCCGTTGGGGCAAAAGGAAAGAAGCAAGGAGCGCGCCGTGGGACACACCCCCGCAACGGCGCGAAGCGACATGCCAACGCCAAGCAAAAAAAGCAAACGCATCGTGGGAGCCGAAACCAGAAGCACGCGCACAAGGGAACATCGGAGGTCGTCGAAGTCCCGAAAGACGTTCCGGAGAACGTGGTCATGCCGCGTCTCGCGTGGGCGGTTTCGCTGAGCGCATCGACGACGAACCCGCAGGCCAATCAAGCCTACACGCTGACCGCACGGGCGAACCAGGATGTCGGACCGACGCCGTACTACGTGCGCATCTACCGCGATGGTGTCCTGCGCGCCTCCGCCGCATTCGGAACGGTATGCACCCTTACTGACGTGGGGGCGGCGGGAGCGATCTACACGTACGAGGCACGAGTCGGATCGTCGGCGACGGTTGCCAACTCGGCCCCGGTCACGATCCGCGTCCAGAACTCGACGTCGAATACCTTTGTCAAGCGGTTGAGCGTGCCGCATCGGACGCAAATCGGCAGTGCCAGCAATGCGGCAAGTTGTTCCGGCTCTGGTGTCCTCAACTGTGGACCGGCCTCGATCACCATGACCGTCCTGTATCACTGGCCCACGATGAATCCCCAACTGAGCGTGGTGAATGCCGCGAATTACATCCGTGGCGGTGCGGCCAACAACACCTGTGCCAACCGACTGGGGACCGATTTCACCACCGGGAAGTCGTTGCAGCTGCTGTCGGTCTACGGTCTAGGCGCCACGCTGGTGACCACGTTCGAGCAGATCAAGGCGGAATTGGCGCAGAATCGCCCCGTGATCATCCTGGTGAGCAATTGGGCGTATCAGAATCTCACCCCGCGCCCATATGAGGGCACCGCGGACACGTGGTTCACGCGCGACCACATCGTGGTGGTGACCGGGATCGATTCAACCAAGGACAGGGTGTACATCAATGATCCATTACGACGGGTGAGTCCAACCGCGGACTATGCCTTGCCGACCGCCATCTTCAAGAACGCCGCGAGCGGAACGACGCAGACGACATCGACGCGGTGGAAGGCTATCAGCGTGCGCAAGGTGATCTGATGATGAAGGCGTGGCCGGGAGGCGGTGGCAATTTCGCGTGTTCGCGCATTCGTCACGCGAGAGCGTCGACTGTTTCCCGCGCCACGGCGGGGGCGCAGGTCATCCCCTTGCCGTCGAGGATGACGACGAGCGTGATCCGGTCGTCGATCTGTTCGCGAAGCAATGACTCGGTCGGGTGCGTGGGGTAGGCGCCGCTCCAGCGCGCCGCGATCTGCCAGGTGGGGAGATCGATCATCGCCTGGGCATGGTCGAGAATCGCGTTGTCAATCGCCATGTCGAGTTCCGGCCGGAGCGCGCCTTCGTCCGGTGGCGTCTGGTGGGAATCACCGATCGTGACCGCACCGCTGTTGTCCTGTTTCATCAGGACATGAATGCCAAAGCGCGCGATGGATTCCGGCAATGGCTCCTGTCGGAGCTGCTCGTATAAGGGCGCGAGCGCGAAGGAGTCGTAGCGGCGGATCGTCCAGCCGGTGCCGATTCCGGTCGAGAGCACCGCGGCCTGGGGCACAGTGCGCATCATTTGCAATCTGGTGAACGAGACGCCGGCGCGGGCGAAGACCTCCGGAAAGAGGGTCGCCGATTCCGCTCCGGGGCAGATGATGGCGCGCGCGGCATTCACGGCTTCACCGCCTGCGAGGCGAACAATGCACCCATCGGGCGCGCGCTCGACCGCGGTAACCCATGTTCGCGGTCGGTAATCGACCGCGAACTGCCCGGTCAGCCAAAGAATCATCCGCTGAAAGAACCCGGGAGGATCGAGCAACAGGTCGTCCGGGAACGAGAGCGCGGCGTGGCAGGCCACCGGCCGAATCGCGGGGTTGGCGACACGCGCAGCCTCCGGGGTGAGCAATTCACAGCGATAGCCATGATCCGGGCCGATGCGCGCAAACTCCGCCAGGACCGCCGCTTCCCGATCGGTGGCGGCGAGGTAGGTCATGCCGCGCCGGACACCGGGGAGACCGACCGCGGCGACGAGCTCTTCGTAGACCGCCACCGAGGCCAGCGCCCGCTCGTGCCACGGGCCGGCCACCATTCCACTGGGAATGACCATGCCGAAGTTCCGCGCCGAGGCGTGACGCGGCCAATCGTTGCGCTCGATGAGGAGCACGCGCATTCCGGCGCGCGCGGCCCAGTAGGCGTGAAAGACGCCAACCACGCCCGCGCCGATGACGGCAAGATCCCAGCGGCTCATCGGGCAGCCGCATGCCGTGGCAGGTGTGGCGTTCGCACCAAGGCCATGGTGTCGTCCCGACGAAGGAGGGACCTCGGCGGTCCGACGCGGACGAGATTCCTCGCCGTGGCTCGGAACGACACCATTTTCACGCGTTACGCTACTTGGTCTCGGCCGGGATGATTCCCAGTTGCTGGCGCAGACCGTAGTTGTCCCAGCCGTCGAACCCGGAGACGAGAATGCCGTCGCGCAGGTGGTCGAGACTCATGCCGGCGACGCGGATCTTGCGGCCGGTCGGTGCGATACCGAGAAACGGTCCCTGGTGGGTTCCGGTCAAGGTCCAACGGGCGACCACGGTGTCGCCCTCGGCGACCATCTCCTCGATCGCGAAATGGAGATCGGGGAAGGCGTCCATCCACTGCCGCCATTGGGCCTTGAATCCTTCCCGCCCCTGGCCGAAATCGGGATCGTTCCCGGCGGCGCTTTCCGAGACGAAGCGGTCGATCGCTTCCTCGCTGCGCTGATTCCAGATCTGCTCGAAAAACTCGCGGATGATCGCCTTGTTCTGTTCGATTGACACCTGGTACTCCCTTTCGAGTCGAGGAGGCGAGAAGTCGAGCAGTCGAGGAGGCGTGACCTACCGGTTCAGTCGTTCCCCGAATCTTCTCGCCGACTTGCCGACTCCGCTCATTCCCACGGCAAGGTATACAACTTGGTGAAGGTCATCGCCTTCATCGCCTCGATGACCCCTTCCTTGACGCCGAGACCGCTGTCTTTGGTGCCTCCGAAGGGGGTGAGTTCGGTGCGGTACCCGGGGACTTCGCGGATGTTGACGGTGCCGCAGCGCAGTTCGCGGATGCAGCGGTTGATGGCGCGCAGGTCGTTGGTGACGACACCTGAGGAGAGTCCGAAATCCTGCTGGTTCGCGGTGGCGATGGCGGCGTCGAGGTCAGGTACGCGGATGATCGGCGCGTAGGGACCGAACGTCTCGCAGCCGACGATCTCCATCTCCGGTGTGACGTGGTCGAGCACCGTCGGGGTGATCTGGGCGCCGCGCCGCTGCCCGCCGTAGCGGAGCGTGGCCCCGGCCGCGAGCGCATCGTTCATCCGCCGCTCGAACTCGATCGCGTCGCGCTCGGCGATCACGGTGCCGATGTCGGTCTCAGGATCGAGTGGGTCGCCGACCCTGAGCGTCGCCGCGCCGGCGGCGACACCCTCCGCCACGGCGTCCGCGACCGAGTCCTCGACGATGATCCGCTTGACCGCGGTGCAGCGCTGGCCGGAGTTCTTGAAGGCGCCGTAGGTGGCGAGACGGACCGCTTCGTCGATGTCGGCGTCGCCGAGAACGATCAGCGGGTCGTTGCCGCCAAGTTCGAGAATGGCGCGGCGATAGCCGAGTTCGTTAGCGACGCGCTTGCCGATTTCGGTGCCGCCGGTGAGGCTGACGAGTTCGACCGCCGGGTGCTGCCAGAGGATCGGTCCGACTTCTTCGGCGTCGCCGGTGACCATCGTCACCATGCCGTCGGGAAGTCCGGCCTCGCGCATGATCCGGGCGAGGCGCAGCGCCGCGAGGGGCGTGCGGCCGGACGGCTTGAGGACCATCACGTTGTTGGTGGCGATGGAGGGCGCCACCTTGTGCGCCACCTGATTCAGGGGGTGATTGAACGGGGTGATGGCCGCCACGAGGCGAAGCGGCTCGCGCAGGGTGTAGGCGCGGCGGTTCTTGCCGTTGGCGGAGGTGTCGCAGGCGAAGACCTGCCCGTCGTCGCGCAGCGCCTCCATGGCGGCGAAGCGGAAGACATCCTGAGCCCGCCGCAGTTCATAGCGGGTGTCCTTGAGCGCCAACCCCGATTCGAGGGTGATCAGGGTGGCGAAGTCGTCTTCTTCCGCCTGGAGGCGGTCGGCGATGCGATTGAGTATCTGCGCCCGCTCGTGTCGGGAAAGACTGAAGCGGCGATTGGCGGCGCTGTCGAGGACCGCGGCGACATCTTCGCGAGTGAGGCGCGGCGCGGAACCGATGACCTCACCGGTATAGGGGTAGCGGACCTCGAATTGGGCGTTGCCGAAGACCTCGCGGCCATCGATCCAGGTCGGCAGGTCGTGACGAGGCAATGTCTTGGCGGCGGGGGATGCGGTCAGGGTGCTCATGACTCAGACAACTCCATTCAGGACGAGATCGTGGATATCGCGATTCTCGACCCCGGCGCGATGGCGCTCGGCATAGAGCGGCGACAACGGATGACTGACGATGATCGGAACGATCTGCTCGTGGCGCCCCCCGTGGGAGCGAAGCGGTCCCGCGAGGACCGAAAGATCGTGCTTGGCCGCGGACTTGCCAAGCGCGGTGCGGGCATCGGAGGCAACGGCCAGGTCGCCGATGCGGTCCTGCGGGTGACTGTAGATCACCGACGCCTCGTCCCGCGTGAGAATTTCCTCGACTCCCGGCAGCGCCCCGATCGCCGCCCGCGCCCGCTCGACATCGCCCGGCTCGACATGCACCCAGGCGAAGGAGCCGAGCGCGCCGTGATGGACGACGTAGGGATCGGTGATGGGGAGGATGACGTGGTAGTGGGAAATCCCGGCCGCGGCGAGGACATCTTCCAGGTAGTGGACGCACGGCGCGCCGGTGGCGTCGTGCTTGTCGTTCATGCCGTGGTCGGCAACCATGCCGACGACATACCCGAGGTCGAGATATGCCCCGAGCAGTTCGTCGAAGCGGCGCAGATAGCGGTCGGACATCTCGCCACCGGGCGCCTCGGCATGCTGCACGAAATCGGTGGTCGAGAGGTAGAGGAGATCGAGCGGTCCCCGCTCACGGGTCACGGCGAGCCCGATCTCCAGTCCGTAATGACTCATGTCCCATTCGTAGGGACCGGGGTTCTTGCGGCCGACAAGGGCGACGACGTCATCGATGCCATAGGCGGGAAGCGCGTGTTCGTGCGCCTTTTCCGCGGAGGTGGCGGGGACATCGCCATGGGCAAGGAGGCGGCGCAACTTGTCCTTGGCGGTGATGCAGAGTACCCGCGCGCCATGGTCCATCAGGACCTTGTGAATCGAGGGCGCGCGCAGAAATTTCGGATCGCTGAGTTGCACTTCCTCGCCGCTGGGATCGAGGTAGTGGTTGCCCGGGAGACCGTGCACCAGCGGCGAGGCCCCGGTGACGATCGAAATGTTGTTGGTGTTGGTGAAGGAGGGCATCTGGGAGCGGCCGCGATGGTATGCGCCGCCATTGGCAAGCATCGCCGCGAGGCGCGGCATCAGGCCGCGTGCCAGCGCATCGTCCAGATAGCGCGGGTCACAGCCGTCGATGGTGATCACCGCCGTCGGCCGCGTCGGGACGCGGTACTCGCGGGCGTTGACCGTCACTGTTGCGGTCGGCATCGGAATTGAACGTCCTTTCGTGTGGTGCGAGACCCCTCACCCCAACCCTGGCTCCCTCCCGTGCCTCCCTCCGCCGGAGGGAGGAGTCTTCCGCTTGGCGGGAGAGGGGCTACGGTGCGATTCGCCGGGAATTCCGACAGCATCGGACTCGAAATGTGCGGCGGAAGCCGATAGGATGGTGTCGTCCCGACGCAGGAGGGACCTCGGCGTGCATACCGGCCGCAACGAACGACGAGATTCCTCCTTCGTCGGAATGACACGGCGTTCGCACGGCCCCGCTCTAGCCTCCGACCGCAACCGGCTGGCGGGCGATGGCGCGCTCCAGCGCCAATACTTCCCAAAAATACCTCCCCTTGTGAGCGTGCGCGGGGAGAGGGGCTTCCCCTGGTCTCGCCGCGTCCGCAGCCAGGCTGCTCGCTTGCCACTTCCTGTTCGCCCGCGTGAGCCCCTCGCCCATCGCAATGGGAGAGGGGTTGGGGTGAGGGCGCTCGGGAGTTCCTAAGCCCCGACCGCAACCGGCTGGCGGGCGATGGCGCGCTCCAGCGCGGCGATGAACCCGTGCAGCGCGTCGACGGTCAGCGCGCCGAGGGCGCAGACGCGGAAGGTCGTCTTGGCCGCGTCGCCGAGGCCGGCGTAGATGATGTATCCCTCCTCTTTCACCCGATCGTGCAGGTCGTCGTAGACGATGCCCTCCGGCAACGGCAACGAGCGCACCGAGCGCGAGCGATGCGCCGGCGCGACCCGCGGTTCCAGCCCGAGCTGGGTGAGCGCTTCGTCCAGGTAGGCCATGCGGGCGGCGTAGAGCGCCTTGCGGTTCTCCAGACCCTCGTCCGCGAGTTCGTCGAGGGCGGCATCGAGGCTGTAGAGCGCGGGAATGCTCGGCGTGAAGGGCACGGTCCGCTTCGCCTGCGCCTTCAGGTAGTTGGCGAGGTCGAAGTAGAGCGAGCGGGGGGGCACCGCGGCAATGCGCTCCTGCCCGCGGGGCGAGACGAGGATGAACGCCGCGCCGGGAAGCCCGTGCAGACACTTGTTCGAGGTCGAGGCGACGAAATCGATGCCGGTATCGGCCAGATCGAGTTCTTCCGCACCGAGCGAGGAAATGGCATCGACCAGCACCGGGACATTGCGCGCCTTGGCCACGGCGGCGATCTCTTGCACCGGGTTGAGCAGCCCGGTGGTCGTCTCGTGGTGGATGACCGCGACGGCGTCGATATCGGGATCGGCGTCGAGCGCGGCGGCGACCGCTTGGGGGTCGATCGGTTCGAGATCGGACGCCGCGACCACGACGACCGGTGTGCCGAGTCGGCGGGCGATCGTCTCCACGCGCTCCCCATAGATGCCATTCTTGCAGACGAGGAGTTTCTTGCCGGGGCGGGTAGCGGCGCCGGTCATCGCTTCCAGGGCGGAGGTGCCGCTGCCGGCGATCATCACCATCGCCCAGTCATCCGGTACTCCCGCCACCGCGAGCAGTTTGCGGCGTACCCCTTCCAGGATGTCGCTGTACTCCGGTTCGCGGTGGCAGAGATCCGGGCCGCCAACGGCGCGATGGACGCGATCACTGACGACCGCAGGTCCTGGATTGAGCAGCACACGCTGCCGGTGCGCGCGCGTGCTGGCGAAGCGGGCGGCATCCAGCGCGGCGAATTCCGCCGCTTCGATCATGGCGTCGGGTTGGGCGGGCAGGAGCGGCCCTCGCTCCACCGGGTTCTGTGCCGCCAGGGCGATCACCGCGCCGGCGCCAGCGCGCCGGCCGGCTTCCAGCGCGAGGCGGGTGCGGCCGAGGACGCCGAGTTTGGCGACATCGGTGACACCCGCCGCCTGCATCGCGGCGAAGAGACCCCACGGCGCGCCGGCCTCGCCGGTGGCCACGATATCCGCCAGCGCCCGCTCCTCGGTGGTTGGGGCGCCACCGGCGGAAGCGACGACGGCAAAGATGGCACCATCGCGCTTGATCTCCGGCGCGGCGTTCCGCAGTGCCTGCAGATCGGCGGCGGTCAGATCACCGGCGAACCAGGCCCAACAGGCCACGGCGCGTTCGGTTGCCCAGCGGTGGGCGGTTTCGGTGGTCTCGGCATAGGGCATCGGCTGTGGATCCTTTCTTTCCCTGCTGAATCGATCAAGCCAGTTGACGCACGAGACCGGTATCTCCGGCCCGATTTTCGATCGCGAGGGTCATGCGCTCGCCCCGGTAGCGGTCGTCGCTCCACTCCACGGGCTGGCCGTCAGCGGTGAAGGCCTGGCGGCGGATGCGCAGCAGGGCGCCACCCGTTGCCGTGCGAAGATGGCGAGCATCGTCAGGTGTCGCGGTCACCGCATCGATCTCGTGGCGCGCTGAGGCGACAGTGACGCCCTGCCGGGCGAGATGCTCGTAGACGGAGCCGGAATCGAGATCGACGCCGCGCAGAAGGACGCCAACTTGGTGCGGGAAGACCGTGCGCTCGATCAGGAGCGGTTCGTCATCGGCAAACCGGATGCGCTCCAGTCGCCAGACCGTGCTGCCCGGCGTGACATCGAGCGCAACCGCCGTAGCCTCGTCCGCTTTGTCCGGTTTGAAGGCCACGACCTTGCCGCGAGGCGTCTTCCCCAGCGACCGCGCCCAGGCGGTGAAACTGACCAGTTCGCCCAGCGACTGCGTGAGGGCTGATCCGCGTACCGCGAGGCGCCGCCCCTGCGAACCGCCGATGGCGCCCTCGGCCCGCAGCGCGGCACGGGCTTGGCGAATGGTGCCGCGCGAAACACCGAACTGGCGCATCAGGTCGTGCTCGGAGGGGAGCGGATCGCCGGGATGCAACGCGCCGGCGGCGATCTGTTCGCGCAGGGCGTCGGCGATCTGCTGATGAAGTGGCTTGTCCGGCGTACGGCGAAGCGACTGGTCCGGCTGCGCGCCATGCATCGGGATCGTCCTGGCTGAGGTTGCTGGGTACTTGTCCATACAAGTTCAGCGTACCATCAGCCGGTAGCGCTGTCCAGGCCGAAACGGCGTTGTCCTGGCGAATCACGGCGAGGATTCACTCGAATTCCATGGCCAATGACGCGGTTGCGGGCGGTCGTGACGCGAAGATGAGATCGAGGTGAGAGAATGCCGGGCGGAAGCGGGGACGGGCCGGGACCGACGACGGCGGCGTTCACGCTGACCACCAGCCGACGCGCCGTTTCAGGGAGGCCCGCCATGCTCCGCACCGTCCGCGCGCAGTCGTTTTCCCGCCGCCTGGTCTTGCGGCTGATGCCGTTCCTGGCCGTTTCCGTGCTCGACACGGGCCGCACGATGCCCGCGCAGGCGCGGGGGCAGAAGGTGATTCTCGTTTCCATCGGACGGCAGACCATGTGGGCGATGAAGGCGGGCGAAGTCATGCTCAGTTCCCTGGTCAGCACCGGCCGCGCCGGTTTCGATACCCCGCTCGGATCGTACGCGATCCTCACCAAGTTGCCGTCGCAGACGATGTCCGGGGTGATCGGCGGGGAGTCCTACAACGTGCCCGATGTGCCGAACGTGATGTACTTCACGAACGCGGGGCATGCGCTGCACGGCACCTACTGGCACAACAACTTCGGCACGCCGATGAGCCACGGTTGCGTCAATTTGCCAATGGACGTTGCGGCCTGGCTCTATGCGTGGGCACCAGTGGGAACACCCGTGCAGATTGTGCCGTAATGTTAATTGATGGACCGCAACGTTGCGTTTTGGACTCGGTTCTGACACGGAGGATCATGCAATGGAGCGCGAGTTTGCCGCGGTGTTTCGTCAGATTCTCACGGTTGCTGCACTCCTCGCCGGGACTGGGGCAATCGCCACGGTCCTGATCGCGGTAAGTGAGCGGGTCTCGTCGCAGCTGAAGATCGTGGGAAGAGCATTCGCCGCGTCCGCGACTTCGTCGATCGTGGCGGTGATCCTCTCGCTTGTGGCGACGATTCTTCTGGGAGTCATATGGGCGCCGTATGCCACGGCGATTGCGTTGTTGGCCGGGGTGCTCGCGGTCATTGTCACCTTTGTCGCCGCGGCGCAATTGCTCAGAGCCCTCCAGAACCTGGTGCGCAACGCCTATGGCACCGAGGCCACGCTTGACGCTCGCAAGGTGGCTGCCGGTCTTGGCGTCGCCGCGGTCGTGGTGGGGGTGCTCTGGGTGGTGGTGGGGCGGCTGGGACTCATCATGTCATTCTGAACCGTCTGTCACGATCGGCACGGGGATCAGGTAAGGAACCTCAGGCGATTGCGCGTTGCTCTGGCCCTTCCAGAACGGTCCGTTTCAGTTGCCGGATAGAGAATGCCGTGGCATCGCGGTGCCTGCCCTCACCCCAACCCCTCTCCCGTGCGCGGGAGAGGGGCTCGGCGCGTCAACAGAGTTGCGAATGATGCCCTCATCCCTCTGAGGGGAAAACGCAGCAGCGATCCATGAATGGGCACGAGTTGATATCGTATTGGCACTTCCCGTTGGGGCCCCAGTAGCGGCAGTCGGCGTCGGTGCCGCACGGGATCTGGCAAGACAGGACGACGGGCAGGAATGACGGCGTGCAGAGATAGCGTGGACAGCAGTCCCCGATGAAGAGACCACAGGTTTCGCCCGGTTTCAGGCAGGCGTCGCCGCACTCCTCGCAAATCGGTGGCGGGGTGGGGCAGCAGGCCGTGCCCCGATCGCAGTCGCGATCGTTGAACGCGCCGTCGGGCATCAGCGTGCGGCAGAAGATGGCGCCTTTCAGGTTGACGGAGGAGCCGAGTTTGGCGGCCTGCAGATTGGCGCCAACCAGGCACGCCCCGCTCAGGTTGGCGCCGCGGAAATCTCCCCCGGCGAGTTGGGCGCCGGTGAAGTTGCTGTTGCTGAGATTGGCGCCGCGGAACTTGCCCTGATAGAACCCGGTCGAACCGCTGAAGTCGCAGCCGGAGGCGTTTTTGCCCTCGCCGGGCGCGCAGCGCGTGCCAGGGTAGCAGACGCTCGCATCGGCCTTTGCTTTCGTCCTGGCAAACCCCTTGCCCAGGTCGGATCGAAACAGCGCACCGCCAACGAGGGCGGCGATGGCGGCGCGGCGGGAACCCCGCAAGCCCGTGAAGACCTGACGGGCGAGGGAATCAAAGTGCGCATCGTCCATGAGCGAATCCTCCTCAGATCAGCCATCCGAGCGCGGCCACACGGTACGAGAGGGAACCCCGGCATCACGCCGAAGTGGTCCAAGTGGTCATTGGGACGAATACAGCGTGCTGAATCGTCACTACCAGCTGGAATGTCATAAATCGTACTCGTGAATGTGGGGAAACGGCGAGCCGAGGCGCGACGTGCAGCAAGGACGGATGGCTGGATCATGGCATGAACTGGGAAAAAGGTGCGTAGAGACCATCACGGCTTCACTGCTGCGTACGACGCTAATGTCGATTATCATAACGGTGGATCGGGCTGGCGGCATTGTTTGGCCGCGAGCGGCGGCGATGAGCGTACGCCGGAGCCTCCTTGCCACAAATGGATTCCGTCGAACTCAAGAAGGAGGATCACGCGGTGGACGGACGGCGCTTCGATGCCTGGACCCGATCGCTGACATGGAAGCTCTCCCGTCGTCATACGCTCAAGACAGCCGGTGGGGTTGCGATGGCGGCAGCTGCCGTTCGCGTGGTTGCCGAGGATGCCAAAGCGTGTCTGGAGGACGGTCAGTTTTGCACCAGTTCTTCGGAATGCTGCAATCTCTGCGTGTCGTTCAACTGCACCTGTATCGCTGAAGGCCATCATGGTTGTGAAAAGGACAATCACTGCTGTGGACCCAAGCAGGAGTGCAAGGGCGGCAAGTGCATCAAACCAAAGCGCGACGTCAAATGCGATGGACGCCGCTGCGGCAAGAACGGTAAGCATTAGGGCATCGTCAGCAGCCAAGCTGCGGTATGGCGCGATGATGACGCGGTAGGGGCCCGGCATGCCGGGCCTGAATCCCTTCCCTGCTCCAACCGATGGTCTGACTCGGCACGAGGGTTTTCCGCCGCCTCACATGGGCTGTTCGCGAGGTGATTGCGAGCGAGGCGCCGCGATCCTGACGGAGTGCCTCGTGCCTTTCCTGCCGCGCACCGCTGGACCTCGGACTCCCCGCTGGGGTGGGACGTCGTGCTGGCAGCCGGCGGTTCAATTGATGCAGTTGGCTACTGCCTGACCCGCGCAGTTGTCCGGCGTGTTGCCCGTCACGCTGTCAGGGTCGATGGTCAAAGCTCCCCCTACCTTGTAGAGGCCTCCTCCCGCGGCGGCCTTGTTTCCCGTTACCTCGGTACCACTCAGCGTGACTGCGCCGTCGAGAATCTTGAGTCCGCCGCCTTGGCTGGAGGTTCCCGTCGCCTTGTTCCCGATGACGCGGCTGTCATCGAGTCTCGTCGCTCCGGCAAGATGGAACAGCCCGCCTCCGGCGAGTCCCGCGACATTGGCGGCGACCGAACTCCGCGTCAGCCGTAATGCGCCATTGAAGACGAAAATCCCACCCCCCTGACCCGATTGCTCGGGATCGGCCTTGTTCGCGGTCACCTGGCTCGCATCAAGTGTCACCTGACCACCGAAGAGGAAAAGTCCGCCACCCTGGGAGTTCGCCGTGTTGTCAGTCACGAGCGAGTTGGTGAGCGTCAATGTGCCGCCAATCTGATTGACGATACCCGCCCCTTGGGAGGCATGGTTCTCGGTCACGGTGACGCCTGCGAGAGTGAGCGCGCCGGCATTGTCCACGCCGCCGCCGTTGTTGCCGTTGCCACCGCGCACGGTCAGTTCCCGCACCGTGACCGTCGCTCCGCTGCCGACGGTTATGACCGCGGCCCCAGGACGGCGCTCCCCGTCAAGCGCCGTTTGCTTCCTCCCTGCCCCGCTCAGAGTCAGATCGCGAGTGATGCTGATCTGCCCGCGATACGTGCCCTGGCAGAGGCGAATCGTGGCGCCGGGAGTGGCCGCATCGATGGCCGACTGGAGGTGCTTGAAGCGGCAACCGCGCGCACAGACGTCACAGTGGTTGCTTCGTTTCCTGCGGGAGCGATTCGAACCCGCTGCCACGGTCGCTACCGGTTGCGGGCCGAAGGATATGAGCCCGGCGCCGAGAAGACCGCGCAGCACATCGCGGCGAGATGGACCACTGGGTTTCCGGGTTCTCAGGTTCACGAACTGTCGCAGATTCATGGTTTGTCCTCGCCCGTCTCGATCGGTCTGGCCGGCGTCCATGTGGCGCCAACCAGGCCATCATGGCGTTGGAGGTGATTCCGGGCATCCTCAGATTTGTGTAGCCGCATATGTATTTCAGTGGGTGATACGTTGCCATGGAACCGCCGGTGGATTTGGGGCGGATATGCCGGGAACACGTCTCGTATCCCGCAGGAGAGGTGTCGTAGGGTGCGACGCTTGCTTCGCCCGCGCTCCCAACGGCAGGGTCACTCTTCCAGACGTCCGTTCTCAACCTATCTTTCGACGAGCCAGGACCCCGTGAAACAAGCTCGATGGCGCTTATTCCGAGGCGATCAGCCGGTCGATCCCTTCACGGGCGCCTTCGCCCCGTCGAACGCGGCGATGCCGGTGATTTCCCGGCCCACGACGAGGGTGTTGATGTCGTGGGTCCCCTCGTAGGTGAAGACCGCCTCGATGTCGCAGAGATGCCGCATGACCTCGAAATCGTGGAGAATGCCGTTGCCGCCGAGGATCTCGCGGGCGGTGGCGGCGACTTCCCGCGCCATCTGGGCGCAACTCAGTTTGGCGTAGGCGGTCATACCGGGTGTCGCCTTCCCCTGGTCGAGGAGCCGGCCGACCTGGATCACGAGGAGTTGCGCCTTGCTGATTTCGCCCAGCATCCGCACCAGTTTGGCCTGGACGAGCTGAAAGGCGGCCAGCGGCAAGCCGAACTGCTCGCGATGGAGGGCGTAGTCGCGGGCGATCTCGTAGCAGGCGATGGCTTCCCCCAGCGCATGCCAGGCCACGTTATAACGTGTGGCGGTGAGGATTTCGCTGACCGCGCGGAAGCCGCCGCGCGGCAGACGATTGGCGGCGGGCACCCGGCAATCCTCAAGGCGAATATCCGCCTGCATCACCGCGCGCTGGGAGAGTTTGCCGGCGATGGGCGAGGTGACGAACCCGAGATTGGGGAGTTCGACCAGGAACCCGGCAACGCCGGCGTCGGCCCGTGCCCAGACCAGCGCCACATCGCCAAAGGTGGCGTTGCCGATCCAGCGCTTGGCGCCGTGGAGGCGATAGCCATCGCCGTCGCGGTCCGCCCGGCTGGTGAGATGGGCGGCGTCGCTGCCGTGGTCGGGCTCGGTCAGGGCGAACGCGCCGACGGACTCGCACCGCGCCAAGCGCGGCAGCCAGAACGCCTGCTGCTCGGCGGAGCCGCACATCACCAGCGCGGTCATCACCAATCCGGCCTGGACGGTGTAGAAGGTGGCGAAGGAGGAATCGACGCGCGCCAGTTCCTGCATCGCCAGGCCGAAGGCCACGCTGCTCGCCGCCGTCCCGCCATACGGCGCAGGCGTGGCATTGACGACGCCTAGCGCACCCAGCGCCGATAGCAACTGCTTGGGAAAGACCGCATCCTCCCAGCAGGCCCGCGCCACCGGCCGCAACTCCGTCTCGGCGAAGGCGCGGACGCGGTCTCGCACCGCGCGCTCTTTTTCGCTGAGGAGCGACTCGGTCAACAGGAAGTCGACCGGTGGAGCAAGCGTGTTATGGGGCAACGCATCCACGGCTGATGATCCTTTCTCTGGCGAAAGAAAAACCCCTCGTCCGGGTCGCGGACGAGGGGTTCACGCGAGACATCGGTTCGACGGTCGAGATGCGACGGCCGGACCGGTTTGCCGCTACGCCTCCTTGACCGCGCCGACCAGTTTGGTCAGCGAATCCTTGGCATCGCCGAGGAGCATCGAGGTCTTCGGGTTGTAGAAGAGCATGTTCTCGATCCCGGCGAACCCGGCGCCACGGCCCCGTTTGAGCACGTAGATCTGCTTCGCCTGGTCGACGTTGAGAATCGGCATGCCGTAGATCGGGCTGGACGGGTCATCACGCGCCGCCGGGTTGGTCACGTCGTTGGCGCCGACCACGATCGCCACGTCGGTGTTGGCGAAGTCGTCGTTGATCTGGTCCATCTCGAAGAGGTCGTCGTACGGCACGTTCGCCTCGGCGAGGAGCACGTTCATGTGGCCCGGCATCCGGCCCGCCACGGGATGAATGGCGTACTTGACGTCGACGCCGCGCTCTTGCAGCGTTTCCGCCAGTTCGCGCACCACATGCTGCGCCTGGGCGACGGCGAGGCCATAGCCGGGCACGATGACCACCTTCTCCGCATAAGCGAGCGGGATGGCGGCGTCGTCCGGGGTCGCTTCGCGCATCGGCATCTCCGGCGCGGCGCCGGCCGCGCCGCCGCCACTGACCGCCGCGGCGCCCCAGGAGCCGAAGAGGACGTTGGCAACCGATCGGTTCATGGCTTTGGCCATGAGCAGGGTGAGGAACGAACCGGAGGCGCCAACGAGGATGCCGGCGATGATCAGGGCCTGGTTGTTGAGCACGAATCCGGTCAACGCGGCGGCCACGCCGGTCATCGAGTTGAGGACCGCGATGACCACCGGCATATCCGCGCCGCCGATCGGCTGCACCATCATCGCGCCGAGGGCGAGCGCCGCCAGCAGCAGAATCACGATCAGCAGACTGCTGAACGCCGATTGCCCGAGCAGAATGATGATCAGACCGATCACCAGCACGCCGACGCCGACAAGCGGATTGAACTTGCGCAGGACCGGGGAGGGGCGCAGAAAGGGCGATTTCAGCTCCTGCAACTTCCCGAAGGCGATCATGCTGCCGGCAAAGGAGATCGATCCGATGATGAGGCCGAGCACAATCGAGATGATCTCGCCACGGCCGATGCTGGACCGATGCTGAAACTCGACCAGGGAGACGAGCGCCGCGGTCGCGCCGCCCATGCCGTTGAAGATGGCGACCATCTGCGGCATGGAGGTCATCTTGACGATGCGCGCGACATAGGCCGACGCGACGCCCCCGATGAGCAGACCGACGAGGATCAGCGGCAGGTTCTGCAGCCCCGGCATGAAGAGCGTCGCGATCAGGGCCACCGCCATGCCGGCGGCGGCGATCTGATTGCCGCGGCGCGCCGAAGCGGGAGAACTGAGCAGTTTGAGACCGATGATGAAGCAGATCGCCGCGATGAGATAGGCGATGTTGATGAGAACGACTCGGTTATCCAGGATCCAGTTCATCGTTACGACTTCCCTCCCGCCTTGGCGCCCCTGGCGGCGGGCTTCTTCTTGAACATCTCCAGCATGCGGTCGGTGACCACGAAGCCGCCGATCGAGTTGGCGGCGCCGAGGATGACCGCGATGAAGGCGAGAATCTTGAGGATATTGTCACCGAGGCTGTTGCCGCTGATGCTGCCCATGATCAGCACCGCGCCGAGGACCACGATGCCGTGGATGGCGTTCGTGCCGGACATCAGCGGGGTGTGCAAGGTGGCCGGAACGCGCCCGATCAACTCGAACCCGAGAAAGATCGCCAGGAGCAGAACGTAGATCGACAGCAGGATCACTGTCGCGTTCTCGCTCATCGCCGTCTGCAGCTCCTCCTGGAGCAACGGTATCGCCGCAAGCATGATGTGCTCTCCACCCTCCGTCCGTTGCGCGCGGCGCAACCACTGATTGCTAGCGCGCGGCGCGATAGCCCGCGGCTTCGGCGTCGCCTTCGGTCGCGAAGCAGAATTCCGGAATCGTCCGCTCGTACGATCCGCCCCCCGGTACGTGGTAAATCAGCGACGAAGCGTTGCCTTTGATCGGATAGTGCTCGGGGCACTCGTGACCGCCAGGACCGACGACCGCGCCGGGTGGGCAGAGTTTCTCCGCTTCCGTTTCGGGCGGCGCGACGATCCCCATCGCGCTGCCCGCGGCCGATCCGTTTGCGGTCTCCACAACCGGGGCCGCGACGCTCGCCGCCGGCGGTGGCACCGGCTCGGGCACCGCCGGGGCGGGAGCAGCAGGCGCCGTGGGCGCCGTGGGCGCCGCGGGCGCGGCCCCGCTGGCCGCCATGCGCTCGCGGGTCATGGCATGGACGACATCGCGGTTGCGGGTGATGACCGTGCCCTTGACGATCTCGTCCTCGTAGTCCGGCTTGAAGGCGCCGTCCTTGGTGATCAGCAACGCGAGCAGGTTCTCGATGTTCTTGGCGTACATCTGGCTGGAGTGAACCGCCATCGTGCTCGGCAGGTTCAGTTGGCCGATGATGGTGACGCCGTTGACATCGACCGTCTCTCCGGCACGTGTGGCTTCGACGTTGCCGCCAGTCTCCGCGGCAAGATCGACGATGACCGACCCGGGACGCATCCGCTCGACCGTCTCGCGCGAGATCAGGCGGGGCGCCGGGCGGCCCGGCACCGCGGCGGTCGTGATGACCACGTCCGACTTGATCGCGCGGTCGGCGAGCACTTCCTGCTGCCGGCGCAACGTTTCGGCGGACACTTCCTTGGCATATCCGCCAGCGGTTTGGGTATCGCTGGTATCGACCGGGATATCGACGAACTTCGCGCCGAGGCTCTCGACCTGCTCCTTGACGACCGGGCGCGTGTCGTACGCCTCGACCACGGCGCCGAGGCGGCGGGCGGTCGCGATCGCCTGGAGCCCGGCCACGCCCGCGCCGACGATCAGCACCTTGGCCGGGACAATCGAGCCCGCGGCGGTGGTCAGCATCGGGAAGAACTTCGGCAGCGCGGTCGCGGCCAGCAGCACCGCCTTGTAGCCGGCTGCGGTCGCCTGCGAGGAGAGCACGTCCATCGATTGGGCACGAGTGGTGCGCGGAATGGCATCCATGCTGAAGGAAGTGATGTCCCGCGCGGCCAGATCGCTGACCAGGTCGTGATTGGTCAACGGCTGCAGCAGCGCGATCAGGGTGGAGCCGGGCCGCAGCTGTGCCGCTTCTTCCGGCGTTGGTTTCTGCACCTTGATCACCATGTCGGCGTCATAGGCGCCGGCGGCGGCCGGAACGATTCTCGCCCCGGCCGCCTCGTAGGCGGCGTCGTCATGTCCCGCGCCGCGACCCGCGCCGGACTGGACCTTGACGATCACGCCCTTGGCGGTAAGACGCTTGACAATATCCGGGGTCAAGGCGACGCGATGCTCGCCCGCGGCCGTTTCTCGCGGCACGCCGGTTGTCAGCGCGCTCCCTGTCTGGCCTTCCATCTCCACCTCGTGCGAGCGGCCACCGACCCCGGGCGACCGCCGGAGCCGATCTGATTGCGCGGCGCGCCAGCGGCGCCTCGTTGCGAGGCGACCGCTGTCACATTCGCGACCGCATGCGACTAGACACACACAATGCCACGCCGCGCATGAGAGCGCGGGTGGCGTCCAGGATTTTACACCGACAGGAAAGTTTCGGCGCGGATGGCGCCGATGTTGAAGACTAGCGGCGAATGCGTGGGGAAGGGTAGGCGCCGGGACGACGCACTGGCACCGGCACCGGGGCGGGCGCCGGATGCAGCGGTTGCGCGAGGCCGCCGATCAGACGCTCGAGGACATCGGCCAGTTTCTCACGCAGATTTTTCGGGGGTCTCCGCGACATGAATCGCTCCAGCATCTTTGTTGACCGGCGATGACACGGATGGTTCAATTGCAGCACAACGACGGTCCGCCCATCACCCCTCAATTGTACGACGAGTCGTCGAAACGGGCTGCCTGGTGCGGCGCGCTCCATCGATCTCTCGCTACACTGCGGTCATGGCCGCAGACGCAGATGCTTCCGCATGGATCGGGCCAGCAACTCCCGGTGCCCGGAGCTTGCCCCGGCGCGATTTCTTCGCCATGGTGGTCGACCAGACTCGCCGCGCGCTCCCGGTTGAACTGCGTGGATTTCGCCATCGCGCCAACATCGCTCTGCTCAAGATCGACTACGGCAACGAGCGGGTTCATTTCGAGGTCTGGGCCGATGGCGCGCGGCGCCGAATCGAACTCGGGCTGCATTTCGAGGATGGCCCGGCCAGCACCGCCGCGTACCTGGCCTTGTTCGACAGCCGCATCGTCGAAATCAAGCACACCCTCGGTTGGGAAGTCGAACTGGAACGGTGGACGCTCTCCTGGGGCCACCTGTTCGAATCCTTGCCACTCCACGCGATGGACCGCACCCTCGCGCTGAAGGTTGCGGACAGGCTGACCCACTACATCACGCTCCTGCAACCGATGGTGATCGAAGCGGGGATTCCGCCCGAACGGCGATAGGCGGGTTGCATCGAACTCGGACAATTGCTCCGGCTTGCTCAATGCGCCCACCCTTACCCCAACCGGCTCCCGTCGCGCCGGCCCTTACCCCAACCCCTCTCTCTGTGCGCAGGGAGACGGGCTGTTTGACCGCCGTTTCGACGACCTGAGCCCGGAACCTCCTCGATTCTCGACCTACCGCTCCCTGTCATACCGTGATAGGAGAGGGGTTTGTCGCGTCACGTTCTGTGACCTTGGAGCGGCGTCCGAATCATGTGGCATTCCGAGCCGACGCGAGGAATCTCGTCACTGGCCAGCACCCGCGCCAACGCCGAGGTCCCTCCAGCGTCGGGACGACACCCTCGTCCCTCGTGTGAACGACCCAGCTTCGGCACGACGCTGAAAGGTCTTCATCCGGCGGAAGTCACTCTGGCTACGTGGGCCATGACGCGGTCGCGGTTGAAGGGGCGACTTGCCGCTTCAACTGTCGAAGCACCGGATCAAACGAACGCCGACGTCGGTACTCGCTCACGCCGGGGCAGTTGACCACGCCCACGCGCGGCATCGACCTTGCCGTCGCGCATGATGATGTCGCCGCGGCTGATCGTTGTTGTCGGCCAGCCGGTAAGGGACCACCCCTCGTAGGGTGAAAAGTCTCCGTTGGAATAGAAGGACTCAGCCCGCACCGGCCGCGTTTCAGCCGGGTTCCAAAGCACGAGATCGGCGTCGGAGCCGACGGCTATCGTTCCCTTGCGGGGATAGAGCCCCATCATGATGGCGGCGTTGGTCGCGGAGACCGCGGCAAACCGCTGCCGCGAGATGCGTCCCGTGGTCACCCCGTGCGACCAGAGCATCGGCAGCATCACGTCGAGATCGGCGACGCCGGGCGGGGTCGAGATGAGATCGAGACCAGGCCCAACCTTGTCCGCGTAGAACCACGGGGCATGGTCGGTAGCGAGTGTCTGGATTTCGCCCGCGGCCAGCGCATCCCAGAGTGCGGCGACATCCGATGCCGTTCTCAGCGGCGGCTGACCGACGTACTTGCCGCCGTCCGGCTCGGCGTAGCGTTCCTCGGTCAGGAAGAGATAGAGGGGGCGGGTCTCCACCCAGATCGGCACGCCGCGCTCGCGGCCGCGGCGTACTTCGTCGAGCGCGGCGGCGCAGGAAAGGTGGACGATGTAGGCGAGGGCGCCCGTCTGCTCGGCGAAGGCAATGGCGCGCGCGGTAGCGGCGGCTTCGACGGTCGTCGGCCGGGACGCGGGGTAATGGGGAAGCGCGGTCTTGCCCGCGGCGACGAGCGTCGCCAGGGCGTCCGCCAGCAGCGCCGCATCTTCACAGTGAATGAGGGTTGGCATGCCGCCGGCAGCGGCTACCCGCATCGCCGCCAGGTAGCGATCCGGCGCGGTGGTGAACCCACCGAAGGACATGAAGTATTTCAGCGTGGTGTGCCCCAATTCCGCCAGCGTGTCGAGATCGGAGATGGGCTGGGTATCGGGATCGGTGAGCACAGGATGGAGGGCCACGTCGACCACCGCGTCGCGCGAGGCGGCGGCGGCATCCCGCTGCATCGCTTGCAGCAACGTTTCTCCCGGCCAAGGGAACGCCATGTTGCCGATGGTGGTGATCCCGCCTGCGGCGGCCGCGCGGCTGCCGGACCAGAAATCGTCACGCCATCCCGGCGCCGGGGGCGGTGCCGCTGGAGTCAGGTGAACGTGGGGATCGACGCCGCCAGGGAGGACAAACTGCCCGGTCGCGTCGATTTCGGTGCTGCCGTGCAGGTTGGGAGCGATCGCCGCGATGCTGCTACCGGTGATCCCCACATCAGCACGGCGTTCGTCGTCAGCGGTGACGACCACGCCACCGCGAATCACGAGATCAAAAGGCTCGTCGGACATGGCACCCTCCGTCCTGGTTCGGTATTCCGGCCACTGTGCAGCACCGTGCTCGATGCTTCTAGATTAGACGACGAACGCGCGTGGCGTGCGTGCTGGATACGGCATCATTTTCAGAGAGCCGGTCACGTTATGGTCACCGACAGCAGAGGCTACAATCGCCGTGATCCGGATGACGCGATGGACTGACATGCAACACCGCGCAGCAGATCAAATTGGCCCCAACGCAGAGCCACCGGCGATGCTGACCACCGGGGAGGCCGCTGCCCGGCTCGGCCGCAGCGAACGCACGATTCGCCGTGCCATCGCGCGCGGCGAGATTCCCGCGATTCGGGAAGGCGGCTCGTACCGGATCGCCGCCTCCGTCATCGATCAGTTCGCGGCGCCGCCATCACCACCGAAACTGGTCCGGTTCCCGCACGCGCCCGACGTCATGACCCCGCTGCCGGCGCAGTTGACCCGGTTCGTCGGTCGCCAGCACGAACGCGCGACGGTTGTCTCGTTGCTGCGCAATCCGGACGTCCGCCTCTTGACGCTGACCGGACCGGGTGGGATTGGCAAGACCCGATTGGCGATGGCGGCCGCCGGTGAGGTGGCGACGGATTTTCCCGATGGGGTGGTCTTTGTCGATCTCGCCGCGATCGCTCACGCCGATCTGGTACTTCCCGCCATCGCCGACGCGCTCGGCGTCAAGGAGCCGGTGCGCCATGACCTGCACCAGCGGGTGCGCGCCTTCCTCGCGCCGCGCCGCATCCTGCTCGTGGCCGATAACTTCGAGCATGTCATCCCCGCCGCGACGGAGTTGTCGCCGTTGCTTGCCAACGCGTCAGGGCTGACGGTCCTGGTTACCAGCCGCATTCCGCTCCGTCTCGCCGGAGAGCGTGAATTGGCCGTGCCGCCGCTGTCGATGCCGGGCGGCGAGAGGGATTTTTCGCTGCAAGCGCTGCTCGGCTCCGATGCCGGGCGGCTCTTTGTCGAGCGGGCGGAAGCGATCGACGCCGCGTTCGAAATGGACGATCCGTCCGCCGCCGCCATAGCCGAGATCTGTCACCGGCTGGATGGTCTGCCACTGGCCATCGAGTTGGCCGCCGCCCGGGTCAAGTCACTTCCTCCCCGGCAACTGCGGGATCGGCTGGAGCGGCGCTTGCCCTTGCTGACGGGCGCCCCGCGTGATGCCACGCCCCGCCACGCGACGATGCGCGATGCCATAGCCTGGAGTTACGACCTCGCCTCTGTCGCGGAGCGGCGCCTCTTCCGCATCCTCTCGGTCTTCAGTGGCGGCTTTACCCTCGAGGCGGTCGAGGCGGTTGCCAGCGCCGCGACGTTGGCGACGGACTGTGCTTCGGCCGAAGCCGGCGGCGACGACGGCCCCACGTCTTCACCGCTGGATCTCATCGCCGCGCTGGTCGACCAGAGCCTGCTGATCCGGGAACATGGCCTCGATGGCGAGCCGCGCTACCGCCTGCTCGAGACCATCCGGGAATATGGCCTGGAGCGGTTATCCTCCGCGGAAGAGACGGCCGCGCGGACGGCGCATGCCCGTTACTTTCTCCGCCTGGCGCGGGCGCAGCGGCCGCTGGCGAATACCCGTTCTACTCGCGCTCCGCTCGCCCGGTTGGAAGCGGACGGGGCCAATCTGCGCGCGGCGCTCGACTGGCTGGAACGCAACGGACCGGTAGCGGATCTCGCTGGCCTGGTGGCGTCCTGTTACACCTATCTCTTCGCGCTCAGCCATTTCCGGGAGGCCGAGCAATGGCTCGAAATTGCCAGCGGTGTTCTCGATGGCGCCGCCGCGGCAGATCGAGCCCGGTTGGTGATCGGCTTTGGCGAACTCCTGATGATCCAGGGACAGTTGGCTGCCGCCAATGTCACCTTGGCCGAAGGCCTGGAACTGGTGCGGGCTCAAAAGGAACCATTCGACCTGGCGATGGCCATGATCTCGCGCGGCGCGTCGCTCAACTACGGCGGGGCGTATGGCGAAGCCGCGCCGATCCTGCAGGAAGCGCTGGCGACCGCGGAGGCCATCACCGATCCGACGTTGCGCGCGGTGGCCGCGGGTAGGGCGCTCGCCAACCTTGGCGTTTCGGCGCGCGGTCTGGGCGATCTCGATCTGGCGGAGTCACTCACCGAAAGGGCGCTCATCCGCTTCCAGGGGCGGCACCTCGAATTGGCGGAGATCCGGACCCTGATGGATCTGGCCGACATCGCCAGGGATCAGGGTAAATCGCGGCTCGCGATCGATCGGTATCGCTCCTGTTTGATGACGAGCGGGGAGCGGGGAGAATTGCGCCTGCTGGCGGAGGCACTCGCGGGCATCGCCGCGGTCGCGTGCGACTGGCGCCAGCAGCGGGCGGCGCTTCTCTTGTTTGGCGCGGCCGACGCCGCACGGGAGCGAATCGGCATCGACATGCGGCTTCCGGTCGACATCGCGATGCACGAGAGGCGGCTCGAGGCGCTGCGCGCGACGATGGGGGACGCCAGGGTGAGATCGCTCCTGGTGGAGGGACAGTCCCTCACCCTGGACGAAGCGCTCCGGGTCGCGGAGTCGGTGGCGGCTCCGGGCGATGACGATGCGGTGCCAGCGGACCCGATGGCGGAATTGACCGGGCGTGAACGCGATGTCCTTCGCCTACTGACGTCGCATCGCACCGACCGCGAGATCGCGGAGGCGCTCTACATCAGCCGCCGAACGGTCAACTGGCACGTGCACAGCATTCTCGGCAAACTCGGGGTGGAAACCCGGCGCGAAGCAGCGGCGCTGGCGCTGGCACGCGGGTTGGGCTGATCTGGCGGACAGCGTGGCGGACACGTGTCCGCAACCTTCCGGTTCATCACCCCTGAAACCGGTATGTCTTGCGCGTCTCACGCCGATTCTGGACGATGATTGCCGTTTCCTCGAGGAGCGCACCCTCACCCCAACCCTTCTCCCGTCGAGCCCTGACAAGGGGAGGTATGGTGGTCTCGCTGCGCGCGCCCTCACCCCAAACCCCTCTCCCGTGCGCGGGAGAGGGGCTTCTGGCAGCCCATGAGCCATCCATCGTCGGAGAAATCGCTCTAACCCGGATTATTCATGAGTGACAGCGGGGCACCGGTCTGGTATCGGTAGGAGTGTTGAGCTGCTACCGCCAGGAGGCGCCCCGCATGGACCAGTCTGCCACAGCCGTGATGCGTTTTGTCCCGCCCGCCGCGTTGCCGTTGGCGGTGGATTTCCGCGGTGGGCGGCTGACCAGCGACGGCGGCTGGGCGTGGGTGGCCGAGGCCGACGCCGTGCTCGGCCTGACGGAGGCGCTGGCGGCGGTCCTCCCGGATCCGCGACGTCGCCGGGGTCGGCACCCGCTGGCGGGGCTGGTGCGCCAGCGCGTCTACCAGATCGCGGCCGGCTACGCCGACCAGAACGACGCCGACACCCTGCGCCGCGACCCGCTGCTCAATCTGGTCTGCGGCCGCTTGCCGGAGAGCGATCCCGACCTGGCCAGCCAGCCGACCCTCTCCCGGTTGGAGAACGGCTTCTCGGCGCGGGACTGCTACCGGCTGGCCGAGGCGCTGGGCGCGGTCTACCTGGCCGAACGGGAGCGGGACGGCATCCCGGACCGCATCGTGCTCGACCTGGACAGCACCGACGATCCCACCCACGGCGAGCAGGAGGGGAGCGCCTACCACGGCTACTTTCGCCAGCACATGTACCACCCCCTGCTCATCTTCGACGGGGAGACCGGCCAGTTCATCACGGCGGTCTTGCGCCCCGGCACCGCGCACGCCGGGCACGGCGCCTTGGCCATTCTCAAGCGGGTCGTGGCGCGGCTGCGCGCCCGCTGGCCGCGCGTCACGATCGAGCTGCGCGCCGACGCCGGGTTCGCCAAACCGGAGGTCTACGCCTGGTGCGAGGCCGAACGCATCGCCTACACCATCGGGCTGGTGACCAATGCCCGGCTGGAGGCGCTGGCCGCCCGGCTGCTGGCCGACGCCCTGGCCCACCACGCCGCCGCGGACGGGGCAAAAGTCCGGCTGCTGGCCGAGGATGTCTATCGGGCCGACTCCTGGCCGCACGAACGGCGCGTCGTCATCAAGGCCGAAGCGTTGGCCCAGGGGACCAACACCCGCTTCGTCGTCACCACCCGGACCGACGAACCGGAAGCGCTGTATGCCTGGTACGCCGACCGCGGGGAGACCGAGAACTGGATCAAGGATCTCAAACTCGCCTGCTTCGCCGACCGCCTCTCGTGCCACCGCTTCCTGGCCAACCAGATCCGGTTGTTGCGGCACGGGGCGGCCTACGTCCTGCTCGACACGCTGCGCCGCTGGCTGGTCCGGGCCGGCACGGAGCGGATGACCCTGGAGACGGTGCGGCTGCGCCTCATCAAGATCGGCGGCCGGGTGCGCCAACTCGCCACCCGCGTCCACCTCCGCCTCGCCTCCGGCCATCCCGGCGAGCCCTTATGGCACCGCCTCGCCACCCGGGAGGGCCGTTTATGAATAATCCGGGCTAATCCACTCATACCGCCCCTTGTCAGGTCGAGCCGGGAGAGGGGTTTTGGGCGTCAGGAACTCGGCTCAGAGCGAAAGCGTTCATCCGAAATTCGTATCAATCAACGTGATACCCGTCAATGTGAGTTTGAGGCATGACTGCCGGTGGTGGTGCCCGGCAAAGACCGCATTCTCCACGAAATGATGCAGAGCCCGGAGGTGGTCGGGGGCATCGTCAATGCGCTCTCCAGAAAACAAGAACACCCCCGCCGTCTAAAGGGCGGAGGTGTTCTTGGTGGAATCGCTGATCTTGGCGACGCGAGTTGGCCGTTAGCCGCCGATCGCGTTGACGCCGTCGTTGTAGCGACTGTTGACCTCGTCCCAGTTGATGACGTTCCACCAGGCGGCGAGGTAATCGGGGCGGCGGTTCTGATACTTGAGGTAGTAGGCGTGCTCCCAGACGTCGTTACCGAAAACCGGGTAACCGACCGTCTCGACGAAGCCGGACATCAGCGGATTGTCCTGGTTCGGGGTCGAGGTGACCGCCAGTTTGCCGTCCGAGCCGACGATCACCCAGGCCCAGCCTGAGCCGAAGCGGCCGGCACCCGCCTTGTTGAAGGCTTCCTTGAGGGCATCGAACGAGCCGAAAGCGCTGTCGATCGCCTCGGCGACCGGACCCTGCGGCGCTCCGCCGCCACCCGGCTTCATGATGTTCCAGAACATCGAGTGGTTGTAATGGCCACCGCCATTGTTGCGAACGGCGGTTCGCTTGTCGTCCGGCACCAGGTTCAGATTGCGCACCAGTTCGTCGATGCTCATGTTGCTGAACGCGGTCCCCTCGGTGGCCGCGTTCAGGTTGTTGACATAGGCTTGATGGTGCTTGTCGTGATGGAGGTGCATCGTCTCGGTGTCGATGGTCGGTTCGAGACCTTCATAGGCGTAGGGAAGCGGGGGAAGCTCGAAAGGCATCGCGGATAGACCTCCTCATAACGGTGAAACCCGAAAAACTCGCACAACCGCCGGGATTCCCGGGGCCGCTCGTCAAGGTACCAGAAACGAATCTGCCCGGTGACGAAATCGAACGGACGGGCAGGGGAATCGGTGGTTCACGCCCGACTGCTCTGCAGAGTCGCCAGGACGTCATCGCGCACTGGCACGTCCGAGCCTGGCATTATCCCGCCTCGGTCATCGTGGCGGCTGCGGGATGAGAAGATGAATCTTCCTCTGCTGACCTGCCTGACACAAGGAGCGGCCGCCGATGATGGGCGCCAAAGAACGAGCGTTCGGTCCGTTGCCTTGAGTGATGCGCAAAGCGCTGGTTCCGAGCTCAGCCGGAAGGACCTCGATCGCCAACTGCGGCTCTTCTTGCTGCTCCATGCGCTGGTTCCAGCGCCGCCGGAGCTCGGTGCGGAGCTGATGCAGCATGCGATGCGCGGTGGCAACAGTGACCCCCGGCTGTGCCAACCACAGATCAAGCACCGCCTCGTGGGCATAGGCTTCCCAGAGCGACGGACTGGCTTCGGGTCCGAAGCGGCCCTCGGCGTCATCGGCAATCAGCGCCACGTACGCCGCAAGCTCGGGGAGATTCATGTCGCTGTGTTCCTTCCTCGAATGAGTCGTGACCTGGGGTTGATTGACCGGGGCAGATCGCGATCTTCGGCTCGACCGACTTCTAGGGGCCACGGTGAACGCGCCTACGGACTCCATTTCGTGACCGCGGCTCCAAATGTCGCCTTTTCGTTGGACGGGCTCTCGAAGAAGCCCGATCTGCTGCCAGTGGGGGTGTCGCTCGTCTGGTCAGGGCGCAATGGCGGCGATGGGAGGGTGACGTTCACGCTGAGCCGCAATCGCGGCTTGATGGTCGCGTATCGTGAACTCGATGAGACCCGAAGCGCCGGCCACCACGATGAGCGCCAGCAGGAGCATGGCAACAAGCATCCGGGTGGGGCGGACAACACCTTCCTCCCAGGCGAAAGACATCGACGGGTGCGGCAGCATGGCAATCTCCGTTCCTCATGATGCGCGGGTACCGAACATCGTTTGTCCTGCATCACTCGCGTGCCACCACCTTAGGTCGCGACCGAGCGGCGGAACACGAGCAGAGCACGCACACAGGCACGCACCGCGTAACTGCGTGGATTGCGCGGGGGCGAGCTGATCCTTAGAATCGCGCCATCGCGGCAGACCAGCCCGCCATGCGATTAGCCGGACGCGGAGACGGACACCCCGATGACCGCCGACCGCGGCACTGACTCCCTGACCTTCGGCGATCTGCTGCGCCAGCACCGCCATGCGGCGGGACTGAGCCAGGAAGAGCTGGCAGAACGCGCCGGGATGAGCTCCCGCGGCATCAGCGATCTGGAGCGCGGTGCCCGCAGTCATCCGTATCGGGAGACGGCACAGCTTCTGGCCAATGCGCTGGACCTGGCTGGCGCGCAACACAGCGCATTTCTGGCCGCCGCCCGGCGTGGGGCAGGACGCCAGCGTGGCGCTCTTGCCACCTCAGACGGGTCTGTCACCTTCAGGCGGGGGGAGCTTCCTGTCCCCGCGACCCCCCTGATCGGTCGCAACGAGGAGATCGCGGCGGCCACCGCACTCCTTCGTACACCCGAGCTGCGTTTGCTGACTTTGACCGGCGCCGGTGGCAGCGGCAAGACGCGCCTCGCCATCGCCACGGCGAGGCTGCTCGGCCCCGCCTTTCGCGATGGCGTGGTCTTCGTCGATCTGGCTCCGCTTGCCGACCCGGCGCACGTGCCCGTGGCCATCGCCGCGGCGCTCGGCGTGCGTGAGCAGGCTGGCCGACCGCTCAGGCAGACCTTGGGTGAGATGCTGGCGGTTCGTCAGCTCCTGCTCGTCCTCGACAACTTCGAACATCTTCTGCCCGCTGCCGTGGTCGTCAGCGATCTCCTTTCGGCCGCACCGGAGGTGAAGATCCTGGCGACCAGCCGCGCGCGGCTGAATCTGGCGGCCGAACAGGAGCTGCCGGTATTGCCGATGGCGGTCCCCGATCTGGCGCACTTGCCACCACTTGACCATCTGCAAGATGTGGATGCGGTGCACTTGTTCGTTACCCGCGCGCGCAGCCTGCAACCCGGCTTCGCCCTGACGGAGGAAAACGGGCCGATCATCGCTGGGATTTGCCAGCGATTGGACGGCCTACCCCTGGCGCTGGAACTCGCTGCCGCCCGCATCAAGCTCCTGCCGGCTCAGGCGCTGTTGCTACGCCTGGACCGCACGCTGCCCCTGTTGACCGGCGGCGCTCACGACCTGCCGCAACGACAGCAAACGCTGCGCGACACGATCGCCTGGAGCTACAACCTCCTCACATCCGAAGAACAAGCACTCTTTCGCCGCGTGGCAGTCTTCGCCGGAGGCTGGACGCTGGAAGCCGCCGAGTGGGTGGTGGGTGCCGGATCTCGGAGATCAGTTAAGGCGCCGGGCGATTCGCCTTCTGACAGTGGATGCTCGACAGTTGTGACCCTCGATCTTCTGGCCTCGCTCGTCGACAAGAGCCTGGTGCAGCACATTTACCAGGCGGAGGACGAGCCGCGGTACATGATGCTGGAGACGATCCGCGAGTTCGCCCTCGAGCAGCTTCGTGAGCATGCGGCAGAAGAGGATGCCATCCGCCGGGCACATACCCGGTACTTCGCAGAATTGGCGCTGACGGCGCGAGCGGAACTCGATGTTGGCGTACCGAAAGCCATCAGGCGCATCGGAAGAGAGGAGGACAACCTCCGCCTGATGTTGGTACAGCTGCTCGCGGCAGGCGATGCCGAAACCGCGCTGCGGGTGGTCGGTGGGTCCCTGAGCGTCTACTGGTCGGTCGCCGGCGGTCGGTTCGCCGAAGCCCGCACGTGGTTGGACCGCGCATTACGCGACAGCGCCGCCGTCTCGCCTGCGGCGCGGGTATGGGGTCTCTATGGCCTCACGATTATCGCCTTCATCCAGAGCGACTTTGTGACCGCGAGGACGGCGGCCACCGCGTGCCATTCCCAGGCTCTCGCGACCGACGATCCCGTATTGGCGGCGCGGGGGGCGTTGGCGCTCAGCCTCGTCGAGGAATTCACTGGACGGATGGATGCGGCAGGTCGATTCGCTGTCGAAGCGGTCACCGCCGCCCGGACCATGGAGGCCCCTGACACGCTCGCCTGGGCGCTGGCAAGCCTCGGTGCTGCGCAGCGGCATGCTGGTGATCTCGTTGGGGCCACATCGACCCTGGAAGAAGCGCTCGCCCTGTTCCGCCGGATGGGCGGCGTCCTGGGCGAGTGCAACACGTTGGTGAATCTGGCGGGGGTGGCGCGGAGTGAAGGCAACCTCGCGCACGCCGCGCGGTGGCACGCCGAATCCTTGCGGCTGCGTCGCGACTCCGGGGTGCTGATCGACGCGTTCGACGATCTGGTGGGGATCGCCGAGATCGCACGAACCGTGGGCTATTGGGAACCCGCGGCGCGAATGCTGGGGGCGGAGGACACCTACCGCACGGTATTCGGCTCCGCGGGGTGGGGAGCAGCGGCGCTTCTCCTGGGGCAGACGCGGCAAGCCCTTATTGCGCACCTCGGTGACCAGCGCTTCGCCCAAGCCTGGGAGGTGGGCAGCCTCCTTTCCATTGAGCAAGTGATTGCCCAGGCCCTGGCGCTCGCCAACGAGCTGTCCGTCGGCGCTGAGGACTGACCGCTGTTCCCGCCGTTCGTAGACGACTCGCCGCGGCAACGGCCGGGAGAGTCCCGCTCGGGTATAACCCTTGGCGAGCCTGTCAGACCTGCGTGCTTCGCCCACGAGGCAAAGCGCGGCCAGGGCCCCTGACGATGCGGAGCTCTTTCGCCGCCGTGGCAGACAGGCCAACGCCAGGTTCGCGTACGGGGGCTGGAGAAGGTCAACAGCGAGGCGCTCCTCCTCTGCCGGGGCCAGCTCGGTCGTTGCCCTCCACCGATCGGACCTGGCCGCACGCCGTCCCGCCACCAGGAGACGCCTGTCTTTTTTAGACACCCTGGAATGTGATTGGGAGATGCGGGACAACCGTCCGGGAATCGTCGTCTCCGGATCCAGTATGGCGACGCGCGCGTCTTCCGTTCTGCTTGGGTGGCGCCGGTCAGGTCTTGAACAGATCGGGACCGGGCAGGGTTGCTTCGAGCCGAGCGAGTGTGGCTCGGGACGATTGACATCCGAGACGGTCGAGGGCCAGCAGGAGTGCGCCGACGACCGGCTCCGGGGTGTTGGTCACGATGGTTACCGCGGGCAGGGCCTTGGTCTCGATGCGGACCCGGATGGCCCGTTCCAGGAGGCGGGAGGGGTGGCGCAGGACCCCACCGGAGAGGACGAGGCGGAAGGGGGCGCCATCAAGGCGCACTTGCCGCGCGGCATGCACGGCGAAATCGGCGTCGCGCGTTCCGGCCCGTTGGACAATCTCCAGCGCGACCGCGTCGCCCGCCGCGGCGACATCGAGCAACAGCGGCGCCAATTTGGCCTCGGTGCAGATGTTCCAGCCACCGCCGCGAGCGGTGCAGCGGTAGAGAATCTCCTCGACGGTCGTCACCCCGAAACAATCGAGCGCCGCGTCCCGTAACTCGGTCGGTTGGCCGAGACCGAGTTCGGCTTCGTAGACCGCGCGCAGGGCCGCTCGTCCCAACTCCGCGCCGCCGTAGGCGACCGGCCAGTGCCCGGAGTACCAGATATCCCCGGCGCTGTTGCGAGCGCCGATGGCAATCCCGGTCCCCAGGGTAATCCCCACGCCAACCCCATCCGGCGTGCCGGCGCGCAGCGCGCCGATGGCGTCGTTGACGACCCAGACATCTCGTCCCAGTGCCGCGGCGAGAAACGCTTCGCGCAGGAGGGTGACGTCTTCCGGCCAGTCGGCTCCGGCCATGCTGAAGGCGCCGACGGCGAGGTCGGCGGGCGCGGCACCGGCTTCGGTGAGGGCGGTGCGTACCGCCTTGTTGACCGCGTCCAACGCGGCCTGCTCGCTGGCGGCGTTGTACATGTCCGAGCCGCCAGCACGCCCCGCGCCGAGGACCTCACCCCCGGTGGTGGCGATGATGGCGATCGTCTTGGTGTTGCCGCCATCGACGCCGAGGGCAAGGCGTGGAGCGGGGTCAGTCATGGAGGAGACGATCCGGCACAAAGTCGCGATGAGCGGCGGCGAGGGCATCGTAGAGTGCTTCGGTCCGCGGGAGTGAGGTGCAAAGCGGGTTTGCCAGCAGCGCCCGGATCGCGTCGCGGCGAGTCCCGCGCCACGCGGCATCCGCGGCCAGCATCTGATATTCGGCGAGCGACTGCACCAGTCCATTGACCGGTGCCGGGAGGGGACCGAGCGCGAGCGGCGCGATCCCCGCGGCATCGACATACCCGAGAGTCTCGACGACCAGATCGCCCGGCAGATCGGGGATGGCGCCGCGGTTTGGCACGTTGACCGGGAGGACCTCGCGCCGGTCGTTGCCGATCGCATCGAGCACGTCGATCGCCAGTTCGAGTTCGTTGATGCCGCCGCGGGACCGAGCCGGATCGAGTTCGGGACAGTCCCGCGCCGCCTGCTCGCGATAGTGCGACCAGTAGTCCGGAACGGCGGCGAGGATGTCCTCCGCTCGTGTCGTTGGCTTGGCCGTCAGTTCGGCCAGGATCTCCGGGGTGAAGAAGTAATACATCATGTATTCGCTGGGGATCGTGCCGAACGTGACCGCGATCTGCAGCATGCGTTTGGTCGCCAGTTTCATCGTTGCGTCGTCGCGCCGGTGCGCCCATGCCTCGCGCAGCAACGGCATGATGTCCTGACCATCGTACTGATGGCGGATCGACCACGAGGCGTGATTCAGCCCGATAGAGCGGATATCGAGCCGCGCGGGGTCGAGTCCCACCGCTTCCGTCAGTTCCTCCGGATAGAAGATGGGGCCTTCACAGAGTGAGACGAACGGAATCGCGGTATTGGCGGTCACGGCCTGGGCGACGATATTCACCGGGTTTGTGTAGTTGACGATCATCGCCCGCGGCGCGACCCGCTCGAGGTCAGCGATGATCTCCTGCATCACCGCGATCGAGCGGAGCGCCATGAAGAACCCGCCCGGCCCCTGCGTTTCCTGACCGATCACGCCGTACTGGAGGGGAATTCGCTCGTCGAGCACGCGCGCCGCAAATCCTCCGGGCCGGTAACTGGTGAGGACCGCGTCGCAATCGGTCAATCCGGCGCGGCGGTCGGTGGCAATGGAAATGGTCAGATCGAGATCACGGCAGCGCGCCATCTTGACGGCGAGGGTCTGCACCAACTCCAGCCGCTCCCGGTCGAGATCGATGAGCACGATTTCCGAGCCGGCGAAGTTCTCTCCCTGGGCGATCAGCGAGGCCATGGTGCCAGGACCACGGGTGCTGCCGCCGCCGACGTAGGCCAGTTTCAGTCGCGCCATGGTGTCGTCCTGCGATTTGTGACGTGGCGAGATGGCGGCTACGCCGCCTCGCCGCTGCCGGCAAAACCGATCGTACCGATCCCAGCGATTCCGATCGCGGGAGGGTCGAGACAGACGGTGGTGATGTCGATTCCGACAAACGGCCGCAGGTTGAATGCCTGTCGCAGATGATCGTAGCCATGGTTGTAACTCTTGATCAGCGGCGTCACCCAAGCGACGATGGCGACCCGGATCGTGATCGGCCGGGTGTCTCCGCTCCGCGCGCGGTGCTGGGCGATGGCGTCCCGCATCGCGCTCTCACCAATGTGGATCGCGCTTTCTCCGACCGCCTGGCTCATCGTCGCCTTGTCGATGATGTCGTCCGCCCCGGCCACCCGCAACTCGATCTCGACACTGGACTGGCCTGCCTGGGACGCCAATTTGCGAGCGACGATGCCGGTGATGATGTCAGCCGCGGCGGCGGGGTCGGCGTGCATCACCACGTCGCCCTCTCCGGTGTAGGAGGGGATCACGAAGGCGCCGGCCGGATAGGCGTGGGGATCGGCGTCGCTGAGCGCGGTCTTCTTGAGCAGCAGGGCGGGCACCTCGGCGGCGAGGGCGTACATCGCGCCGATCGGGTAGCCGGACATGCCGGGTACGAGCAGCAGATCGGTCTCGTGCTCACGAAGATGGGCCGCCGCCTCGCGGACATGCCCCGCGACGTAGTCCGGACGAGCGGCGGTCTTGAGCAGGCTGCCGTACTCGATACCGAGACCGCCGCCGGGAAAGACGCGGACGGTGCCAGTGCGCAGCAGACCGCGCAGCAGCGCCCGCGATCCCCGCGTCAGCGTCGATGCCGCGATCGCACCGTCGCTTGCGGCGAACGGAATGACCTCGGTAGGGGGAGGGGCGGGAATCGACGCTTCATGTGGCCGTGAGTAGCGGGGAAGTATGGAACGCGAAGCCGATGCCGGTGTCATCCGCGGAAGCGCCTCTCGCTTTCTCTCTGGGCGGGAAAGATCATTCCCTCGCGAGGGAAGTGTGCGAAGATGATAACCGACGTCACGCCACGCGCATCGAGGAAGCACCGCACGATGTCGGACCAGCCACAATCTTGGCACTATGGTCTCGTCGCCCGCTGGTGGGCCGAGTTCAACACCGCCGATCCCGATGAATTGGCCTTCTACCAGAAGATCATCGAGACCAACGGCGGACCGGCACTCGATCTCGCCTGCGGCGCCGGACGGCTGTTGCTGCCGTTGCTGCGGGCCGGACTCGATGTCGACGGCGCGGACATCTCGCCTGACATGCTGAACCAGTGTCGCAGGCTGGCGGAGCGCGAGGGTTTGACGCCTACCCTCCTGCAGGGCGCCATGCACGACGTGCCGCTGCCCCGCACCTACGGCACCATTTTTATCTGTGACTCGTTCAATATCGGCGGCGACCGCGGCCACGACCTGGCGACCCTTCGTCGCTGTCACCAGCACTTGGCCCCCGGCGGCGTGCTCGTCTTCAATGCCTACGTCTCCTACAACCCTGACGAATGGGCGTTTTGGCTCCCCGAGCGTCGTCAGGCTTTGCCCGAGCCCTGGCCGGATACCGATCTCCGCAAACGCGCGGCAGACGGTGACGAAATCGCCCTCAGTTCACGGGTGATCGAACTCGACCCGCTGACGCAGCGGCACACCAAGCAGATCCGAATCCGACTTTGGCGTGGCGACAACCTGATCCAGGAGGAGGAGGGGATCCTGGCCGCAAACCTCTACTTCCCGCAGGAACTGCTGCTGATGCTGGATGTCGCCGGATTCGCCGGTGTCGAGGTCCGAGGTGACTACAGCGATCAGCCGGCGGGCCCGGACGACATGATGCTGGTCTACATCGCCCGAAAGTAGGCGCTTTAAGGCAACTTCTGGCGCGTAGTCATGTCAATTGCAAATGATGAGTACCGTTTTCTCGCCGCGCTAACCCTTACCCCAACCCCTCTCCCGCCCGGCGGGAGAGGGGCTTTTCGTCGATTCGTCGCCGCTCGGAGTCAGGGCAAACGCCCCAATTCGGCCATACCTCCCCCTGTGAGCGTATACGGGGGGACGGGCTCTTGGCGTCACCGGTCGCCGCGAAAACGGGAGTCTTCATCCGGATTCCGTATCAGTCGGCCAAATATCCCTCTCCTGCAAGGCGGGTGAGGGCCGGGGCGAAGGCAACTCGTTCTGATACCAGCGGCCCGGTCCTACCCCCGATCTTCCCTCATGTATGGGCGCCCTAGCGCTGCTGGCGCGCTCAGGGCGCGGCGGGTCGATTCGCGAGTGGAGAGGACTAACACGAGGATAGTGAAGAGGTAGGGCAGCATGTTCAGGAAGAACGGTGAGAGATCGACCCCGGCGGTTTGCAGCCGGAACTGCCCCGCTTCGACGCCGCCGAAGAGATAGGCGCCGACGGCGGCGCGCGCCGGGTTCCAGGCGGCGAAAATGACGAGGGCAACCGCGATCCAGCCGCGTCCGGCGGTCATCCCTTCCGTCCAGCCGGGATTGGTGCCGAGCGAAATGGCCGCGCCGCCGAGGCCTGCCAGCGCGCCGCCGATGATGACGTAGATCGCGCGCAAGCGGGCGACATCGATTCCCATCGCGTCGGCCGCTTCCGGCCGCTCGCCGATCGCGCGCAGGCGCAGCCCGGCGCGGGTGCGGTAGATGTACCACCAGCAGACGACGACAAGCGGGATCGAGATGTAGACCAGGGCCGATTGCTGGAAGAAGATCCGCCCGACCGCGGGTATGCTGGCAAGGACCGGGATATCGATGCGGTGGAAGGAATCGGGCGGGGGAATACCGACGATGTCGCGGCCGAGAAACGCCGAAAGCCCGGCGCCGAAAATGGTCAACGCCAGACCGGAAACGACTTGGTTGGCGCGCAGCCCGACCGTCAGGAGGGCGTGGATCGCCGCCATCGCTGCCCCGGCAAGCAAGGCCAGCCCGGCGCCAACCCAGGCGCTGCCAGACCAGAGACAGCCAGCAACGCCCGACAGGGCGCCCATCAACATGATCCCCTCGATGCCGAGATTGAGGACGCCGGCCCGCTCCGTGATCAATTCGCCGAGACAGGCGAAGAGGATCGCCGTGCCCGCCGCGACCGCCGCCGCCAGCACCGAGACGATGAAGGCGGGAGTAAGGACGTCAGACATCGTGAGTCGAGGAGTCGAGGAGTCGAGGAGTCGAGGAGTCGAGACGGAACGCAGCAATAGATGATTCCCGCCCAGGACGTTTAGTGACCCCGGTCATTCACCTTCCCCCTTTCCCCCTACACCCCCTTCTCCCCCTGAGCGAAGCGACACCCCCTCGCGCACCAAGCGGTAGCGTGTCAGCACATCGCCGCCGAGGAGGAAGAAGAGAATCGTGCCTTGGAGCATCGGTGCAATGGCCGCGGGCAACCCGAGCGACATCTGGATCTGGTCGCCCCCGACGGTGAGCGCGGCGAGGAGGAAGGCGACCAGCACCGCGCCGAAGGGGTGCAGCCGTCCCAGCCAGGCGACGATGATTGCCGCGTAGCCGTAGCCGGGCGAGAGATTGCGCTGGAGTTGATGTCCGATGCCAGCGACCTCGCTCATGCCCGCCAATCCCGCCAGGGCGCCGGAGAGGGCCATCACCAGCAGGATTGTTCGTTTGGTTGGCATCCCGGCGTAGAGGGCGGCACGGGGACTCTCGCCCATCACCCCGATTTCGTAGCCCCAGCGGGTGCGCCGCAACATGAACCAGAGGATGACCGCCGCCACCAGACCAAAAAGGAGACCGAGGTGAACTCGCGTCGTCCCCCAGTTCGGCAGCCACGCCGCGTCGGGGAACTGGGGGGTGCCGGGGAAACCGAACGCCTGGGGATCGCGCCACGGCCCGTGAATGAGATAGTCGCTGAAGAGAATCGCGACATAGTTGAGCATGAGCGAGGTGATGATCTCACTGGCGCCGAACCAGGCGCGCAGCGCGCCGGGGATGAGTCCCCAGAGCGCTCCACCGAGCAGCCCGGCAACGATCATCGCCGGGACCATCACCCAGCCAGGCGCGGCCGGGATAAGGAAGAGCGCCGTTCCGGTGGCGAAGATGGCGCCCCAGTAGAGTTGCCCCTCGGCCCCGATGTTCCAGAGTTGCATGCGGAAGGCGACCGCGACGCCGAGACCGGCGAGGAGCAGCGGCGTGGTCTTGACCAGCGTTTCGGCGATGCCGTTCTGATCGCCCAGGGCGCCGGAGAGCATCGCGCCGTAGACCACCAGTGGGTTTTCGCCAGCCAGCAGCAGCACGACGCCACCAACCATCAGCGCCAGCAGGAGCGACAGCACCGAAACGAGCGTCGTCGCCAACCGCGACGGCGCCGGCACGCGCTCGATCCGGAATCGGACGTCGGAGGTCGGAGGTCGGAGGTCCGCGATCATCGCTGGCTGCTCTCTTGCGGGGCCAAGGTCGAGGCGTCTGCTTCACTCCCGACTTCCGACTTCCGACCTCCGACTCCTGACTCCTGGCCCCCGTCTCCTGACTCCCGACTCGCCACGCCCGCCATCAGCAGTCCGATCCGCTCCGGATCGGCGCCGCGGGCGGTCACGATACCCATGACCCGGCCTGCGAAGAGGACCGCGATGCGGTCCGAGAGGGCGAGGAGTTCGTCGAGGTCTTCGGAGATGAGCAGCGTCGCCGCGCCGCGCGTGCGCTGCTCGCGCAAGGCCGCGTGGATCGCCTCGGTCGCGCCGACATCGACGCCGCGGGTGGGGTGGACGGCCACGATGAGACGGGGCGCGCCGGCCAGTTCGCGGGCGAGAAGGAGTTTCTGCTGATTTCCGCCGGAGAGGGTGCGCACCCGGGCCCACCGGCCGGGGGTCTTGACATCGTGATCGCCGATCAACTTGTCGGTGAAGGCGTTGATGGCCCGGGTGACAAGAAACGGGCCGCTGCTCAAGGGGGGGCGATTGTATTCGCGCAGGATGGCGTTCGAGGTGAGGTCCATGCCCCCGATCAGGCCGGTGGCCAGCCGATCCTCCGGGATGTGGGCCACCCCGGCGCGGGCGATCTCCGCGACCGGTCGCCGCGTCGTCTCCTTGCCGCCGATACTGATTGTGCCGTGAGAGAGGGGACGCAGCCCGGTCACCACCTCCGCCAGTTCCCGCTGGCCGTTGCCGGCAACCCCGGCAATGCCGAGCGTTTCACCGGCACGGATCTCGATATCGACGTCGTTCAGGGCGGGCAAGCCCTTCTCGCCGATCGCGCCGACATCGCGCAGTGCGAGCACGACATCGCCAGCGGCCACCCGCTCGTGCGGTTCGCCGGCCGGGTGCTCGACCATTTCGGCCAGTTCCCGCCCGACCATGAGGCGAGCCAGGGTACGGCGATCGGTCTCCTCCGGCAGCGCCGAGGCGACGACCTTGCCGCGGCGGAGAATGCTGATCCGGTCAGCAACCTCCAGCACTTCATCGAGTTTGTGGGAGATGAAGATGACACAGAAACCCTGCGCCGCCAGCCCGCGCAGGGTACGGATGAGACTGTCCGCCTCCTGGGGAGTCAGCACCGCGGTCGGCTCGTCGAAGACGAGGATGCGCGCGCCCAGGTAGAGCAGACGGAGAATCTCGACCCGCTGCTGCTCGCCGACGGAGAGTTGCCAGATGCGGGCGCGGGGATCGACACCCAACCCGTACTTCTCGCTCAACGCGGCAAGTTCACGCTCGACCCGCGACGTTTGGAGATCGACTCCACCGCGCCGCTCCCCGAGCACCACGTTTTCTGCCACGCTGAATGGTTCGACCAGCATGAAGTGCTGGTAGACCATGCCGATGCCGTGTGCGATGGCATCGCGCGGGGAGCGAAACCGGATCGGCTGGCCATCGATCTCGACCACCCCGCTGTCCGGGCGGTAGAGGCCGGCGAGGATGCTCATCAGGGTCGATTTGCCGGCGCCGTTCTCGCCGACCAGGGCGTGAACCTCCCCCCAGGCGGCTTCGAAATCGACGTGATCGTTGGCGATCACCGGCCCGAAGCGCTTGCTGATGCCACGCATGGCGATGGCGGGGTGGGAGGAGGGTGCGTGGGCGGCCGGGTTTGGCGCGGACGTCATCGCGGCTCCATGCTGCCGGTCCCCGGCGCGGCGGCTGATCGACCCTGCGATGCAGCCATCATCTGCCATCAGTCATTGGCGTCCTCGCGCGGATAGCCACGTCATGTTGGTCTGTGGGCATGGTGATCACGAACGCGGGCGACGCAAGCGTCGCACCCTACGGGGTGTGGTCGTAGGGGCGAAGCTTGCCTCGCCCGTTTCCGCAACCGAAACGCACATGATCCCGAGGCCCATGGACTAACTCGGGATTTCGCCTTCGACGCCCTCGACGAACCAGTTCATGCCGAGGAGTTCTTCGGCGGTCATCGCCGTTCCGTCGGCGACTTTCACCGCGCCGGTCTGGTCATTGATCGGCCCGGTGAAGATGGTAAAGATGGTCTCGTCGCCGCTCTTGAACTTGGCGACTTCATCCTCGCCCAGCTTGCGGATGTCCTCGGGCACGAAGTCGGCGATCGGCGCGATATCGACGACGCCGTCCTTCCACCCGCCCCAGTACTGACTCGACTGCCAGGTGCCGTCCATGACCTGCTTGACGGTGTCGATGTAGAAGGGGGCCCAGTTCCAGATGGCGGAGGTGATGACCGCCTTCGGCGCCTGAGACGACATATCCGAGTCGTAGCCGATGCCGTAGTCGCCACGATCCTGGGCCGCCTGCATCGGACCGGCAGTGTCCTGATGCTGCGCGATGACATCCGCGCCGCCATCGAGCAGCGCTTCCGCCGCGGCGCGCTCCTTCTGCGGATCGAACCAGGTGTTGGTCCAGACGACCTTCACCGTGGCGTCCGGGTTGACTTCGCGCACGCCGAGGGTGAAGGCATTGATGCCGCGGATGACCTCCGGAATCGGGAACGCGGCGACGTAGCCGAGTTGGTTCGATTTGGTCATCTTGCCGGCGAGGACCCCGGTCACGTAGCGCGGTTCCTCGATCTTGCCGAAGCCGGTGCCGACGTTGTCGGCGGTCTTGTAGCCGGAGATGTGGATGAAGACGGTGTCCGGGAAATCCTTGGCGACGTTGATCGTCGGGTCCATGTAGCCGAACGATGTGGTGAAGATGACCTTGTTGCCATCCTGGGCAAACTGGCGGATGACGCGCTCGGCATCGGCCGGGTTCTCGGGCACGCTCTCCTGGAAGGAGGTCTCGACGTTTGGAATGGCCTCTTCGAGGGCCTTGCGCCCCTGATCGTGGGCGTAGGTCCAACCCATATCGCCGACCGGGCCGACGTAGATGAAGGCGACCTTGAACGGCTCCGCGGCGGGGCTGGCATCCTGCGCGGCAAGCCCGATCATGGGCTTGAGCAGCACGCCGCCGGCCATCAACGTGGACACTCGGAACAGATGACGTCGATCCATACCGATCCTCCTACATGTGCTCGATTGTGACAACGCCGGACGGGCGCGGCGGGAACTGCGGGGAATTATTGCATCTTTGCCAGCCCGCTACGCCCGAGCGAAGACGATGTCCTGCGCCCCTTCCCAGAGGCACTGCTTGCCGATGGTGGCGAGATGCTGGTTCCCCTCGATGACGGTCAGAAAGTGGTTGCCGGCCAATTGCCCCATCTTCGAGGCGAAGCAGCAGGAGACCGATCGTATTGGGCTTCCGCTCGCGGAGAATCTGTTCATCATCGCGTTCGCTTTGCGCGTCTCGCGTTTCAGGTGTTCGTCGTCACCGTGGGCGTCCTGGTTGCCTGGCGATGGCTGAATCAGCCGCGGCGGGCCGCGATGTTCGGGATCCGCGTCCCGGAGAAAAGCGCCCTCGCCATCCTCGACGAACGCTATGCGCGGGGTGAGATCGACACGCACGCCGAACTCGAAGAGCGGCGGTCGCGGCTGATGCCGCGCGGTTCGGCAGCATGAAACCCGGAAGGCATGCCAGAGCGGGCAATGCCGGTCTTCGCGCCCGACGCGGCGAGCGCTGATTGCGGCGTTCACCGCGACCGGTTTGCAATTCTCGTGGCTTCGCGGAATAATCGGTAGTGGCTACTTCGTCTGCAAGTGGCCAGTGCGCGATTAGGTCAGGAATATCCGCGTCCCGGTCTGCCGCGCGGTGCGGAAACGTGCGACGAGGCTGTCCGCATCGATGCCTCGAGCGGCTGGCCGCCGTATCCGCGCTCCCTCGGGTGCGAGACGGCGTCCTCTGCCCTCGACGCCGCCTGCGCGGCGGCAGCACCAGATGGAGCCAGCTGTTGCCGGAGCGACGAGTACCGCTGTTATTGCCTGATGCAGGATTTCTACTGCTGGTGTTTTCGCTCCGGATATGGCTTTGCCCAGGAAGCCGCCACCGGCTCATGAGTCATGGTGCCGATCATCGCGATCAGGCCCGAGCGAAGACGATGTCCTGCGCCCCTTCCCAGAGGCACTGTTTGCCGATCGTGGCGAGATGCTGGTTCCCCTCGATGACGGTCAGGAAGTGGTTGCCGGCCAATTGCCCCATCTTCGAGGCGAAGCAGCAGGAGCCGTAGGGAAAGAGGATCTCCGTTTCGCTGTAGCCGCCGGGATAGAGCAGAATCTGGCCGGGGGCCGGGTAACTGGTGGCGTTTTCGTAACCGATCCCGAAATCGAAATCGCCGAGGGGAATCCAGGCCGATTCGCCGCTCCAGCGGACGTGGATCAGTTTGTTGCGGAACGGCAGCCGGTCGCGAAAGGCGGCGCAGGTCTTGGGCGCGGCATCGTCCTCCATTTTCGCCAGGAATTCGTACTGACCGGCGGTGATCTTCAACAGTTCGCTCATTGTCGCGCGCTCCTCGTGTTCGGGGCGAATGGCCTTTGGCGCCGCAGCGTACGCGAGCGACGCGGAGCCGTCGAGGGGAAGATCATCATGGTGGTGAGGAGCGCGGGCGACGCACGCGTCGCGCCCTATGGGATGGGTGGCGGTCCTCACTCCCGGTTCGAGATGAGTGGATACTTCCGTCCGAGCAATACCGCGTCTTGTGTATCCGCCAGGAGGTAGCAACCGTGGAATACCACCCGCCCAGGATGTCCGCTCAGGCATGGAAGGCGCTGGCGATTGGCGCGGTGGCCTTTGGCGCGGCCGCGGTTGGGGCGTTGGCGATCGGCGCGTTGGCGATCGGGCGGCTCAAGGTCAAGCGCGCGTCGTTTGGGCGGCTTGAGGTCAACGATCTGCGGGTCGGGCAACTGCGCGTGCGCGAGTTGATCGTCGAGCAAGAGAACCGGACCTGATCTGAGGCCGGGCCATGACCTCGCACCAGGAGCATCGCGGTTGGGGGAGCGGGCGAGGCAGGCCTCGCCCCTACGCAGTCCCGGTCGTAGGGCGCGACGCGTGCGCCGCCCGCGCCGCGGACCGCTGGTCTCACAAATCCACCATGGGGTATCCAACGGGCATGATCTTATCGTTCCGTCGATCCGGCCACCGCACCGGCGGCGTTTGATTCGAGCGCGGCGAGGACCCGTTCCGGCGTGAACGGCTGCTCGCTGAGCCAGACGCCGGTGGCGTCGTGGACCGCGGCGGCGACGGCAGGCAGAAAGGGGACGAGCGGCATCTCCGCGACACCCCGCGCGCCGAAGGGGCCGTGCTGATCGGCCAGTTCGAGCACGACCGGCACGATCTCCTCCGGCATGTCGAGTGCGGTCGGCAGGAGATACGTGCTCAGGTGCGGAGTGAGGATGACGCCGTCGCGCGTCTTGAGGTCTTCCAGCAGCGCGTAGCCGATCGCCTGGGCGAGACAGCCTTCGATCTGCCCTTCCACCTGCTGCCTGTTGATCGCCCGGCCGACATCGTGGACGGAGATGACCTTCGTCACCCCCACCTGACCGGTCAGGGTATCGACTTCAACCTCGACCGCCTGCGCCGCGTAGCCATAGCAATAGTTTGGGATGCCGGAGCCGTCATCCTCGGCGAGCATCGTGGTTGCCGCGGGACGGAACGTGACCGTCTCCTCGACCCGCTCCTCGTCGGTGCCTTCGTAGCGCGCCAGCGCCCGCGCCGCCGCGTCGTGCACGGCGCGCCCGGCCATCAGGGTCAGGCGGGAGGCGGAGGCGCTCCCGGCGTTGGGCGCTGCGGATGAGTCGTCAGTAATCATGGTGATGGCATCGAGAGGCAACCCGGTTGCTTCCGCGGCCACCTGGCGCAAGGCGAGATGCGTGCCCTGACCGACGTCCGCCGCGCCGACGCGGACCACGGCGTGCTCCGGTTCACCTCGGCCGGTGATCTCGACCGTCGCCGTCGACTGCTCGGGGTAGCCGAAGGAATAGCCGAGATTCTTGATTCCGGCGGCGATGCCGATACCGCGGCGCACCCAGGGACGAGCCGCGTCGGTGGCGCCCTCCAGTCGCGTGCCGCCAAAGCGGCGCTCGGCCTCCTCGACGCAGCGATCGAGGACGGGGAGCGCGCTGACTCCCGGCGGCAACGGCTGCTGGGTCGGCTCGATCGCTCCTTCGCGATAGATGTTGCGGCGACGAAACTCGATCGGGTCCATGCCAATGGCACGGGCGAGACGGGTGACCATCGACTCCGCGGCGAAATGGGCCTGCGGGGCGCCAAAGCCGCGGAAGGCGCCGCTCGGGATGTTGTTGGTGTAGACGGCATTCCCGATGACGCGGACATTCGGCACTTCGTAGACACCGGAGGCAAACAGGGCGGCGACTTTCGTCACCTCGGCGCTGGTCGAGGCATACGCGCCGCCGTCGGCGACGAATTCGGCGTCGACCGCCGTGATCGTGCCGTCCTGGCTCGCGCCCCACGTGCAACGGATGTGCATGGGGTGGCGCTTGTGGTGCGCCAGAATCGATTCCTCCCGGCTCCAGACGATGCCGACCTTGCGCCGCAGTTTCCAGGCGGCGAGCGCGAGCAGATGCTGGACGGAAAGATCTTCTCGCCCCCCAAAGGCGCCGCCGATTGCGGCGTAACGAATGACGACCTGCTCTTCCGGCAGACCGAGCACGGTCGCGATCTGCTTGCGGTCCTCGTGCAGCCATTGCCCGGCCGTCTCGACGATGACGCGGTCCCGGTCATCGACCCAGGCGATACCGGCCTCCGGCTGGAGGAAGGCGTGTTCCTGCCAGGAGGTGGAAAACTCGCCCGTGATGACCACATCCGCGGCGGCCAGCGCGGCCTCGACATCGCCCTTGCGGATCGGGATGCGCACCAGGAGATTCGAACCGCGGGTGGCATGGACCAGCGGCGCGTCCGGTTCCAGCGCGGCACGGGGATCGGTGACCGCCGGAAGATCGTCATAGGTGACGGCAACGAGCGCCGCGCCCGCCGTGGCGGCTTCGTCGCTTTCGGCAACGACGACGGCGACTTTGTCGCCGCAGAAGCGGACAACGCTGTCGCACAGGACCGGTTGATCGTGATCGATCAGGCCGAATCCGTTGTAGGGAACGTCGGCGCCGGTGAGGACGGCGACGACGCCGGGTACGGCGAGGGCGCACGAGGTGTCGATCGCGACGACGCGGGCGTGGGGCCGTCCGGCGTAGACCACCTGCATCCGCAGCGTATCCGCGGCGAGGAGATCGCCGGGATAGCGGGTTTCACCGGTCACCTTGCCAAGGGCGTCGTGGCGGGGCAGTGGTTCCCCGATGACACTGGCGCGGGTCATGAGGCGCCTCCCGCGGCGCGGACCGCCGCGAAGATCTTGCGGTAGCCGGTGCAGCGGCAGATGTTGCCGCTGAGCGCGGTCTGGATGGCGGCTAGCTCGGGTTGGGATTGCTCGGCGAGGAGTTTCGCGCCGGCCATGAGCATGCCGGGAATGCAGTAGCCGCACTGGACCGCGCCTTCTTCGACGAAGGCCTGCTGCAAGGGATGCAATCCGGCGTCGTTCGTCGCGCTGGCGGCCAGACCCTCGATGGTGGTGACCTCCGCGTTATGGGCCTGCGGTGCGGGCACGAGACAGGACATCACCGCCTGACCATTCAGCCAGACCGTGCAGGCGCCGCATTCCCCCTCGGCGCACCCCTCCTTGGTTCCGGTCAGCCCCCCCTCGTTGCGCAGGGCATCGAGCAGCGTGCCGTGAGCCGAATCGCGGAGTGCGACGGGGCGCCCGTTGATCCGGGTGCGGATCGTGCCCGTGAACGGCTCGCCGCCGGGAGTGAGCCGGTCCCACGCCTCGCCGGTGGTATCGAGCAGAACCGGATTGGCTGGCAGGGCTGACGCCGCCTTGCCCTCCCCCAGATCGAGCAGGGTGCGCGCCAGCAGATTGCGCAGCGTGATGAGGCGATAGGCGGCGCTGCCGCGCACGTCGTCGATGGGGGAGACGGCCTCCAGCGCCAGCGCCGCGGCGGCGTCACACCGCTCCTGGGTCAGCGGCTGGCCGACGAGGGATGCTTCGGCGGCGCTGGCGCGCACGATGGTCGGGGCAAGGGAGCCAAGCGCGATCCGCGCCTCGGTGACGGTCTTGCCGTCGAAAGTGAGGATCACCGCCGCGTCGATGACGGAGATCGCCTGGGCCCGGCGCAAACCGAGTTTGATGAACTGGCCGCGCTGATTGGCGGTCAGCGCCGGAATCCGGATTTCGCGCACCAATCTGTCCGGGGCCAGCGGTGCGCCGCACACCAAGATAGAAGTTGGCAAGCGGCAGGCGTCGTTCCCCACGGGCGCTGACGAGGAGGAGTTCCGCGTCGAGCGCGATCAGGGGGTGATGGTGTCGTTGGCGGGGGAGGCGGTGACGAGGTTTCCCGCGACCGTGCCTCGCGTGCGCAGTTGCGGCGCGCCGACTTCCCAGCACGCCTGGGCGAGGGGCAGCGCGCCATCCCGGCAGATGGGGGAGGCAACGACATCGTTATGCGTCGTGAGCGCGCCCAGGGTGATGATCCCGTCCGCTTGCGAAATCTGGCGCAAGCCGGGAATCGCCGTGATGTCGATCAGCGTCCGCGTGGGCCTGATGCCGCGCGAGAGTTCGACCACGACATCGGTGCCCCCGGCGACCAGCCGCGCCTCACCAGCGCGCGCGGCGAGGAGCGCGAGCGCCTCCTCCAGCGATTGTGGTTGCCGGTATTCCTGCCACATGGCCATGAAACTGAACTCCTGACCGTCGGCAGCGACGGACTATGTGGACTCTGGTGTGATCAACCGCCCAGGCGATGCCGCGACTGCCCGTCCCTCCCGCGCGATCGTTTCGCCACGGCGCAAGGTGCGGACAACGCGGGCCGCTGGCATCCCGACGAACGGACTCTGGCGGTGGCGATAGTGCAGATCGCTCTCGCGCAGGGCCGGGCGGGCGCTCAGGTCCACCAATACAAGGTCGGCATCATACCCCGGCGCGAGGCGACCCTTCCGCGCCAACCGCAATCGCTTCGCCGGGGCCATGGCCAGTAGGGAGGCGAGGAGCGGCAACGGCAGCCCGTGTGCGGTGTGACCGGCGTCGAGCAACACCGGCAGCAGCGACTGGCAACCGGAGATCCCGCCCCAGATCTGGAAGAAATCATCACCCACTTTCATGGCTGGCGGGGCGGGGGAGTGATCCGAGGCGACGATCTGGATATCCCCGCGCGACAGAGACTGCCAGAGCGCGTCGACTTCATCTCGCGTCCGAAGGGGAGGGGCGCATTTGGCGACGGCGCCGAGGCGGACCGCGTCTTCCTCGTCGAACACGAGGTAATGCGGGCAGGTCTCCGCGGTGACGTCGAGTCCCCTCGCCCGCGCATCGGCGATGATCGCCACCCCGCGCCCGGTGCTGACGTGCACGATGTGGAGGGTGCAGCCAGCTTCGGCCGCGAAGTGGATGGCCCGCGAGATGGCCTCGGTTTCGGCGACCGCGGGCCGCGAATGGAGATAGTCCCGCATGGCGGCGCGGCCCGCGGCGCGGGCCTGGGCCGCGTAGGCGCTGGTCAACTGGTCGTTCTCGGCATGAACGGCAACCGGCAGTCCGAGCCGCGCGGCGGTATGCATGCCGGCTAGCAGGGTGGCATCGTCAGCGGCGCGGAATTCCGAGGTGCCCGAGGCGGACATGAAGGCCTTGAATCCGATCACCCCGCGCGCCGCGAGTTCGTCCATGGTGGCCAGGCTGTCGGGCGTCAGACCGCCCCAGAGGGCGAAGTCGACGACGGATGCCGCTGCCGCCGCCGCCCGTTTTTGGTCGAAGGACTCGCCATCGAGCGTGGGAGGATTGGCGTTGAGCGGCATTTCGGCCACGGCCGTCGTGCCCCCGGCCGCGCTGGCCGCGGCACCGCTGGTCCAACCCTCCCAATCGGTGCGGCCCGGTTCGTTGAAATGGACATGGATGTCGATCGCGCCGGGGAAAACATGGAGACCGCGGGCGTCGATCTCGCTGCCGGCGGTGCCGGCGAGGTCCGGCGCGATGGCCACGATGGCGGCATCGACGATGGCGATATCGGCGGGAACGACGGCATCCGCGCCGACCACGTTGCCGCCACGGACGATGGTATCGAATTGGGTCATGACCACTCCCCGGCCTGAATGTCGAGAAAACGATCGAGGGCGGCAATGGCAGCGGCGACATCGTCGTCGGTCACGGACTCAGCAGGGTTGTGGCTGATCCCGCCCTGGCAGCGCACAAAGAGCATCGCCACCGGGAGCCTGGTCGAGATGATGACCCCGTCGTGCCCCGCGCCGGACGGCAAGCGGACGACCGGGACGCCGATAGCCGCGACGGCATGTTCGAGCCGGGCGGTCAGCGCGGGATCGCACGGGACCGCCGCGTTCTCCTGGACGAGCGTCCAGACCAATTCCAGTCCGCGGTTCCGCGCGATCGCGTGGGCGGTCGTTTCGAGCATGGCAACGGCTCGTTGGCGAACCTCGTCGTCCGGATGGCGAAGGTCGAGGGTCAGCCGCGCCGCCGCGGGGATGACGTTGCTCGCTCCAGGTTCGAGAGTCAGGGAGCCGACCGTGGCAACCATCTCTGGCGTTTCGCGCGCGGTCCGTTCCACGGCGAGCGCGAATTCCGCCGCGGCGGGGAGGGCGTCCCGCCGCCGGTCCATTGCCACCGTGCCGGCATGACCGGCCTCGCCGCGGAAGGTGATCGTGGCGCGCGTCTGTCCGGCGATGGCGGTCACCACACCGAGAGGAGCATCGACCGCTTCGAGGTGCGATCCCTGCTCGATGTGGACTTCGACGTAGGCGAAGGCGTCACCGGGGACCAGGGCGGCCGTGGCGAGGGCCGCGGGATCGCCGCTCCACGCCGCGATCGCCTCGTCGAGGGTTACACCTTCCGCATCGCGCAAGGCGAGCAGGGCGAGATCGAGGGTGCCGGTAAGGGCGCGGCTGCCGAGGTAGGTGGCCTGGAAGCGGAGACCCTCCTCGTCCGCAAAGGCGACGATCTCGAGCGGAAAGGGCAACCGGCGTCGCTCGCTGGCAAGGCGCGCGACGGCGGCGAGGGCAACCAGGACGCCAAGCGGACCATCGTAGCGGCCAGCGTCACGCACGCTGTCGAGGTGGCTCCCGAGCAGGAGCGCCGGCGCCGTGGGGTCGCTGCCTTCATAGCGGCCGCGAAGGTTGCCGATCGCATCGACGCGAACCGCCAAACCGCTTTCCCGCATCCAGGCAGCTACCGCGTTGCGGGCCTCGGTCAGGGCGGGAGCGCCGTAGGGCCGGGTGATGCGACCCGGTTCGGTCGTACATGCCGCGAGTTGGTCGCAACGCAGCAAAACCGAAGCGGCCCGAGTCGCGGCCGCCGCGATGGACCCTCCGTCAGCGGCCACGATAGGTGGTGTAGGACCACGGCGTGGTCAGCAGCGGGATGTGATAGTGCGCCTCGGGGTCGGAGATGCCGAAGCGGACGGGCACCTTGTCGAGAAAGAGAATATCGGCGTTGGCGCTGCCGCTGGTGCGGTAGTAGTCCCCGACGTCAAAGACGATCTCGTAGACCCCGGCGGTCAGGTCGTCGCCCGCGAGCAATGGACTATCGGTGCGGCCTTCGGCATTGGTGCGAACGAGGCTAATCCGTTCCCGCTCGCCGCTCTCGCGGTCGATGCGGAAGAGTTCGATGGCGACGCCCACGGCAGGGCGGCCGTGCGCGGTGTCGAGAACGTGGGTGGTGAGATGTCCGGGCATCGTGATGCTCTCCGCGATCTGCTACGAGACGGCGCAAACCTCGAGGCGTTCCCAGGGAGAGCGAGAAACCGCGGCGTCACCCTGCTGAACGGGACCGAGCGCCGAGGTCCTTCGTTCCTCGGGACGACACGGAAGCCTCTGTCCGGATCGACATGCGTCGCCCATGATGGGTCAGTTCGCTCCTCGCCGCATGGTCAGGGTGAGGCGCCCGTACGCGGGGAAGGGATCGCTGTAGACCCGGGCGCGGGGGTTGTCGTCGCGCTGACCGTAGGGATCGCGGGTCCGGTTCTGGGCGTCGAACGACAGTTCCGCTAGCTGCGGGAAGCGCTCCAGCGCGCGCCGTCCCATTTCGTAGAGCAAGTGCTGGATCGACTCGGAGACGAAGTCAGCGAAGGTGACCATCAGCAGATCGCGCATCTGCTCGGCAGGGACGTAGTGACCGCGGTGGATGTCGAGAAGATCGCCGGGGTCGGCGTAGCGCCAGCCGACATCCATCAGGATGAAGAGGGGGCGGTCGCCGCGCTCGGGGAGGGTGGTGTAGCCGTCGCGGACGAAACTGGTGAACGCGCTTCCGGTGAGTTTCATCAGTTCCATGCCGACGATGCCGCAGGAATGCCCGGTCACGCCGACCGTACCGTCCTCGCCTCGCTGGATGGCGACGGAGGCGACGGCGCGATCACTTTGCTCATGCCGGAACAGGTTGCCGCCATGATGAAATCCGCCCTCGCCATCAGGCACGACGGCGGCGGAGAAGGGAATCTCCCTCCCGGATAGATTCAGGGTGTGCATCTGGGCGTACGCGTTCGCGAACCCCGTACCGAGATAGTGCAAGAGTCCTTCCATGGTGGCGCCGGGATAGTTGAGCGTTTCCCGGATGATGAAGTTCTTCATGCTGTCGGTGGCCACCACCATCGAGTTATCGCCCACGGTGTACGCGGGGAGAAACTCGTCGCCGAAGACCTCGACATCGACCTCGCAGGCGAGCAGGTTGTTGTCGCGGCCGGTGAAGGGTGACTCCGGGATCGGGGCGATGTCGCGCAACGGGGTCGCGAAGACGCGGTATACCGGGACGCCCTTCTTGCCGTAGGAGATGTCGAACTCGTAGTCGCCCATGCGGACCTCCCCCTGCGGTTCATCCACCGCGATCACATCCGTCAAACGATGCCAGGCGATGCGGCCGATTTCGCGCAGCGCCGTGGCAATCTCCGTTTCCCGGTCGTTCGCCAGCCGCGTGCGGAGTCCGTCGAGAATGGCGTCCTTGCGGTTCTCGCGCGCGCAGATGACGAACGGAAATGCGAAGCGCGCCTGGTAGGCGGCGTTTCCCTCCGTGAAGCGGGCGACATCGGCCGCGGTCAAGGCCTCGGGATCGAGACCCGCTGCGCGCTGCTCCGCGGTCGATTCGCGGCTGAGCGTGCCCGCCAGGGCGGCCCGTCCGACCAGGTCGGGATGTGCCCGAATCAGATCGAGTTGGCGCGTTTCCCCCGCGGCGGCCACGGTGGCGACCAGCGCGGCATGCAGCGCCTCGCGCGAGCGCCACGGCCGCGACCGCCAGGTTGCCGCCGCGATCCAGGGCGAGCCCTCGAAGAGGAAGCCAAGACGCGCGGTGAATGCCTCCTGGTCGAGCGCAGCGATCTCGCGCATCGTCCAGGGTGGTCGCCCTCCGTCAGTCGAGGTAGGCATAGGCGGGGATGGTCAGGAACGGGGCGAATTCGTCCGCCAGCACCAGACTGTCGAGGATCGTCGCCGCGTCGCCGTAGCGCGCATTGGCCGCTCCCCCCAGTTTGGCCAGTTCCTCATCGCGGATGCGCTGATAGCGCTCGCGGGTGAAAAGGTCGCCGTCTGCGGTGCGCGCGCCGTTGCGCAGCCACTGCCAGAGTTGGGCGCGGGAGATTTCGGCGGTGGCGGCATCTTCCATCAGGTTGTTGATGGCCGCCGCCCCGGTCCCTTCGAGCCAGGCGTTGATGTATTGCAGGGCGACACTGACATTGCCGCGAATCCCGGCGTCGGTGATCTGGCCGCCCGGCACGGTGAAATTGGTCAGCGCCGCGGCGTTGGCGACGACATCGTCTCGCTGCCGCTCCTTCTGGTTGGGGCGTTCACCGAGGACGCGGTCGAAAATCTCCGTGGCCACCGGCACCAGACCGGGATGGGCGACCCAGGTTCCGTCGAACCCATCGCCCGCTTCCCGCTCCTTGTCCTCGCGCACGCGGGCGAAGGCGATGGCGTTCACCTCCTGATCGCGCCGGGAAGGGATGAAGGCGGCCATGCCGCCGATGGCGTGGGCGCCACGGCGATGACAGGTCTTGACCAGCAACTGGGTGTAGGCGCGCATGAAGGGGACAGTCATCGTGACCTGGGCACGATCGGGGAAGAGGACATCGTCCCGATTGCGGAAGGTCTTGATGGCGCTGAAGATGTAGTCCCAGCGCCCCGCATTGAGTCCGGCCGCATGGTCCCGCAATTCGTAGAGGATTTCCTCCATCTCGAAGGCGGCCGGGAGGGTCTCGATCAAGACGGTGGCGCGGATGGTGCCGCGAGGGATGCCCAGCGCATCCTGCGCGTGATTGAAGACGTCGTTCCAGAGACGCGCCTCGCGGTGGCTCTGCAACTTCGGCAGATAAAGGTACGGTCCGGAGCCGCGTTCCACCAGTTCGCGGGCGTTGTGGAAGAAGTAGAGACCGAAATCGACCAGACTTCCCGCAACGGGCTCGCCGTCGACGGTGATGTGTCGCTCGTCGAGATGCCAGCCGCGGGGGCGCACCAGCAAGGTTGCTGTTTCCAGCGCGAGGCGATACTCGCGGCCGTCCGGGTTCTGAAATGCGATGGTGCGCCGCACCGCGTCGTAGAGGTTCTGCTGGCCTTCGACCACGTTGCTCCAGGTTGGCGAGGAGGCGTCTTCGAGATCGGCCATGAAGACGCGGGCGCCGGAGTTCAGCGCGTTGATGACCATCTTGCGGTCGCAGGGCCCGGTGATCTCCACGCGGCGGTCGTCGAGATCGGCGGGCGCGGGCGCCACGTGCCACTCGCCGTCGCGAACGCTGGCGGTTTCCGGCAGAAAATCGAGTGACGCTCCGGCGTCGATCGCCGCCTGACGCACGGCGCGCGCGCGCAACAACTCGTGGCGGCGCCGGTTGAACTGGCGATGCAGGTCAGCGACAAAGGCGAGGGCTTCGGGACTGAGCATCCCGGCGTTGGCCGGATCGACCGGCGCCAGAACTTCGATACTCGGGTCCATGGCTTCTCCGCGGGTAGAGACACGACGTGACTCTCTGCATCATACCGGAGAAGCGTCAGGGTGTTGCGCGGCCAGACCGGGCATTCCGGCCGCATTTCCGCCTCTCGACCATCAGATGACTGACAACTTCATGAGCGCATGGCTCATGGATTCCCATGGCAGAATTCGCCGCACGTGAAGCGGCAATCCGTTCTGGATGTCATCACCCCTCGCAATGGAAGGATCCCGACATGGACGACGTGACCTTTGACCGTTGGGTGCGCCAGATGAGCGAGCGGACGAGGATATCGCGGCGCGCCTGGGGCAGCGGCTTGCTCGGCGCGGCGCTGGCGGCAATCTCCACCGCCGAGGCAGAGGCGAAGAAAAAGAAGCCGAAGCGGTGCGATCCGTGCCAGACGCTCAAGAAGGGGAAGTGCATAGGGTCCAAGGCGGACGGCACCGCGTGCTCAGGTGGAACCTGCCTCGGCGGGCAGTGCGCTCGCCGCGACGCTTACCGCTTCCTGACCACCTGGGGTGAAGAAGGATCAGGAGAAGGCCAGTTCCAGTCGCCATTCGGCGTCGGTGTCGACCTTTCAGGCAACGTCTACGTGACTGAAGTGAGCCTCGGCCGCGTTCAAATGTTCGACGGCGGCGGCGGCTTCCTGCACACGTGGGGCGCACAAGGTTCGGCCGACGGCCTCTTTGATACTCCGCGGAGCATCGCGATCGGAAGCGACGGCAGTATCTATGTCGCTGATACCGGCAACGTCCGCATCCAGAAGTTCAACAGTAGCAGAATCTTCACCACCAAGTGGGGTTCTCGTCGTCAACAAGATACCGACTACTTCACGTTCCCCTATGGTGTGGCCGTCAGCAATACAGGAAGCGTTTATGTGACCGATTTCGGCGCTGGTCTGGTCAAGAAATTCACGAGCGCTGGCGAATTCATTACGTCGTGGGGTGAGCCCGGAACGGCGAACGGGAAGTTCACTTCGCCAGCAGGGATTGCGGTTGACCGGGACAGCAATGTCTATGTCGCTGACCAAGGGAACCACCGGATACAGAAGTTCACCAGCGGTGGAGGATTTGTCACCGCGTGGGGTGTACGCGGCGAGGGAAACGGAGAGTTCAACTCGCCGACCGGAATCGCCGTGGATCAATTCGGTGATGTCTATGTCGCTGACACCCTGAACCGCCGGATCCAGAAGTTCGACAGCAATGGCACCTTCATTACCAAGTGGGGTGCGCTGGGCAACGGCGATGGGCAGTTTCAGAGACCAAATGGCGTCGCTGTGACCAGCGCTGGCCGGGTCGTTGTTACCGATACCGACAACGACCGTGTGCAGGTGTTCGCCCCGGTTGCCGCGCGCTCCAGCCGCGGAGGGGAGTGAGCCGAGGTCGGTCCAGCGACTTGCCGGGGGACCGGTGCGAGGCAACTCGGCGTTTCGCGACGGCGGACCACCACGACGAGGTCCCTCGTTCCTCGGGACGACACATCTCTTGCACGTCGCTGTAGATCCTCAATCCTGTTTGCAGAGGGACGCGGATGCGCAAAGGCATCCGCGTCCCTCTGGTTATCAGTGAGCGAGATATCAGCCGATATAGGAGAGCGGGTCCTCGTCGACGCCGTTGTATTCGACGATGAAGTGGACGTGGGGACCGGTGGAGTTGCCGGTACTGCCGACGGTGCCGATGACGTCCCCCTTCGACACCGGTTCACCGGCGGATACGTAGAGTTCGGACATGTGCCCGTAAACAGTCTCGAATCCGTTGCCGTGGTCGATCTTGACGTAGTAACCAAGACCACAGTCGCACCAACCGGCGTATTCGACCACTCCGCCGTCAGCGGCGCCGATCGGGGAGTACATGTCCGCCGCCAGATCGACGCCGTTGTGGAAGTTGCAACCGACCGAAGCCACCCACGGCTCGAACCAGTACGGACTGCACCCGAATCCTTGCGTCAACACCCATTTGGCGAGCGGATAGTCGAGTTTGCCGGTCGCCACGCCCGGCACCGAAACCTTGGAAGGAATCTCCGGGGCCTGATCCGCGCCGGGTTGATCGGCCCAGCCGAGAAACCAGCCGGCGACATAGCCGGTAACCTCGCCGTTGGTGATCATGTACCAGGGGTTGCCGATCGGATCGTAGTAGGGACCGTCCATGACCTGGACGACGTCGCCTTCCGGGACGATCCCGATTTCTTCCGCATCCGGGGCACCGTCGGCGCGGATGTTGATGCCGGAACCGTCATCGGTCTGGGCGATGACATACGAGCCGGGTGAAAACCAGTCGGCGACCTTGCCGGGGATGTCCGCGCTGCCATCGTCGGCCGCGGGCGCGGGACTGTCCGTCGGGGCCAGGTAGGCGCCGGAAACCCATCCGATGAGCCCTTCGACCCGGACGGGCCACCAGCGGCTCCCTTCGGTGTAGACGGTATCGACCTCGTCGATTCGCAACTGGACAACCGTGTCATAGGCGAGGGACTTCACCGCCGGGCTCCCCGAACCGGGGTCCTGACGCAGATTGACGCCTTCTGGTTCGGAGACGACCGCCGCGGCGTTGGCCAGATCCCACGTCGCCAGTTGGACCTCTTCGGCGGGAGCCTCGGATTCGCCGCCACCAATCGAGGAGGAAGCCGAATCTGTCGCCTCGGTGGGCTGGGCATCGCTAAAGCCGGCGATCTTCAGGTAGAACCCGGCGACCCAACCATCGGCGCCGTCGCCACGCACCGGCCACCATTGCGTCACTCCGTCGGCGTCGTAGACGGTGTCCGCGGCATCGGTGCGCAGATCGACCGCGGTGCCCTCGGCGAGCGTGGTCAGCACTTCGCCGTCGTAGGCAGGCTCCGCCCGGAGCAGCACCCCGTCCGAACTATGGACGATGGTGCCGGTTCCTCCTTGCGCCGAGACATCGTACGTGCTCGTCGGCATCGCCGGCGCCGCCGCGGCAAGCATTACCGCCAGCGTCATCGCCACCGCCACAACCCGCTCCCGGGCGCGCGCGGCGGCTCGTCCGCGTTTCATCTGCCTTCCCTCCTGGCAGCAGCCACACTCCGGCATGGCGGCGGGATCCGAACCGGATGTCGCGAACCAAGGCCCATCATTCGCTGTACGACCGAACCTTGCGGCGCGGATCGTCGCGCGGGCGGGCCTTCCCGGCTACGCTGTGGCGCGCCTGACGCGAAGCGCCACATGACCATTCCGAGCGGGGAGCACATGCGGGGGTCAGGTTCGGCTTATCGGAATGATGGCCGTTCCTGCGATTTGCTTGTGTTGCACGATACATGGCTCTGAATCGGTTCGCAATCCAATGACGATCTGTGACTTCGAGTCACAATATGAAGAAATCCATGCCAATCAGACAGGACGGCCGGACCGCGCTGCCGCCCGCTGGCCGCAGGAGCGCGGAGCAAGGCGCGCCACGACCGCGATTTCCGGCGCAGCCAGGTGCATTGGAGCCGCTGGCGGCGGCATGGGATGTGCCAGAGGGTCGCCATGCATTGGCCTGCCGGGGACCGCGTCCGCCAAAGTCGCCGGAGCGGACGTGGGATATTTGGGACTGAGGTACCCTCTGCTATACTCGCCGGTTGGCAATCCGGGAGCACCGGGGAGCAGGGCCGCCGCAAGGGCGGCCCGCTGCCGTTTCCAGCCTGACCGGTGTCGTCGGGCCGCCATATGAGGGGACACGAGCGGGTGAAGCTGACCATGGAGCGGCTGCCAGAAAGCCGCGTACAACTGGAGATCGTTGCCGAAGAGGCGGAATCCGCCGAAGCGATGCAGCGGGCGGTGCGCAAAGTTGGAAACCAGATCGCGCTGCCTGGCTTCCGCAAGGGCAAGGCGCCGCGCGCCATGATCGAGCGCGTCTACGGCCCCGATGTCTTTGTGGAAGAGGCGAACCGCTACCTGATGACCGATCTGTATCGGCAGGCGCTGGAGCAGACCGACATCACCCCGGTCGGCGACCCCGAGGTCGATATCGCGGCCACCGATCCCCTGACCTTCACGGTGGTGGTGCCGGTCTACCCGGAGATCGATCCCGGTCCGTACCGCGACGTGCGGATCGAGCCGATCGATGCGTCGGTGGACGATGCCACGGTCGACGAACTCATCGAAGGAATGCGCCGCAACATCAGCCCGTGGGTCGATGCCCAAAGCGAAGGGCTGCAGGTTGGCGCCGGCCTCGAACTGAGCCCGAAGAGCCGCTATCCGCGCGAAGGCGATCAGGTCACCATCGATTACAGCGTGCAGGCGGAAGGCGAGCCGGCGGAGGAGCCGGAAGTCGATGCCGAGTTCGTGCTGGGCGAGAGCGGCCTCCTGGAAGCGATCGAAGACGCCATCAAGGGGCTGCGAGTTGGCGAGACGACCGGGTTCTCGGTTCTCTTCGAGGAAGAAGACGAGACGGTCGATCCCGATTTGCGCGGCAAGACGCTCAGTTACACGGTGACCCTGAAGGGATTGAGAGAGCGCGAACTGGTCCCGCTGGACGACGCGTTCGCGAAGCAGGTCGGCAACGTCGAGACGCTCGATGAGTTGCGCCAGTCGTTCCGGGATGAACTGCACCGCAATCGGACGAGTTACGCGCAAAGTGATGCGGTCGCCCAGATCGTGGAGAAGATCGTCGAGGGAGCGACCATCGAACTGCCGGCGCCGATGATCGACCGCGCGGTCGAGGGGGATCTTCGCCGCTTCCGCGGCCGGCTGGCCCAACAGGGGGCGTCACTGGAAGCGTATCTGCGCGCGACCGGTCAGACCGAGGACGAGGTCCGCGCGGAATTGCGCCCTGCGGCAACGGCCCGCCTGCGGAACGCACTGCTCCTGCGCGCGGTGGCGGAGAAGGAAGGGATCACCATCGACGATGCGCAGCTCGATTCCGCGGTGGAGCGCCTTGCCGCGTCACTGCAGGAATCCGGCAATGCGCGGCAAGCGCAGCGTTTCGCACGGAGCGAGTACATCCGCGATACGCTGGAACAGGGGATGTTCGAGCGACAGTTGACCGCGCGCCTGCTGGAGATCGCGACCGAGGGCGGCAACGCGGTGATCAATGGCTGGGAACCGCCGGTCGCGGCGGAGATCACTGAGGTGGAGACCAGCGCGGCGGCCAAGGAGGGCGCGGCCAGCGGCGAGGAATAGGCAACCAATCACCCGCGGGGGTGGACAGCCAGGCTGGTTTTGTGACATAAAGTACAAGGAAGCGGTCGGCGCAACCGCGCCGACCGCTCACCGTTCAATCAGGACGAACTTCTCAGGGCAAGAACTACCGTCCGTCCAAGCGTTGGCGGTAGAATCCCCTCACAGCGACGAGCCCACCCCGCCCCACGCCGCCGCGTCGGTTCGGTCGGGTGATGCGGCGAACAGATCTAGAGCAAAAGGACCCGACCTCATGCACCTTCCCTCAGTCGAGAATCTCATTCCGATGGTCGTCGAGAGCACCAACCGGGGTGAGCGCGCCTTCGATATCTACTCGCGGTTGCTGAAAGACCGCATCATCTTTCTCGGCACCCCCGTTGACGACCAGATCGCCAACCTGATCATCGCCCAGATGCTCTTCCTCCAACACGAGGACCCGGATCAGGACATCAAGCTCTACATCAACTCCCCGGGCGGGGTTGTCTACTCCGGGCTGGCCATCTACGACACGATGCAGATGATCAAGCCGGACGTGGCCACTTTCTGCATGGGCATGGGCGCCAGCATGGCGGCAGTGCTGCTGGCGGCAGGAACGCCCGGCAAGCGTTTCGCGCTGCCGAATGCGCGGGTGATGATTCACCAGGGTTCAGCGGGGTTCCGCGGCGCGGTGCCGGATATCGAGGTGGTTGCTCGCGAGACCCTCTCCCTGACGACCAAGTTGACCGAGATCATGGCGCATCATACCGGTCAGCAATTCGACAAGGTCAAGCGTGATACCGAACGCGACTACTACCTGACCGCGCAGGAAGCAAAGGAGTACGGCATCGTCGATGAAGTTCTGGAGCCGACGAAGACTCTGGCGGGAGTAGCGCACGCCGAGACTTCGGAAAACGGACACAAGAAGCGCTAAGCGAGGGCTTCCCCTCTTGCCGACGGCGTGCCGTTGGCGCATGATCTGGAGGCGCCGTCCTCGCGCAGTAATGCAGCGAAGACCACGAGTGAGAGCGGCGACATGAACACGACGCGAGGTGGGCGGGTGCATTACCGGTGTTCCTTCTGTAACAAGGGCCAGGAAGAGGTACGGCGGCTGATTGCCGGGCCAAACCAGGTCTATATCTGCGATGAATGCGTGCAACTGTGCCGCGAAATCATCGAGGAGGAGGAGCCGGCCGCACCGCGCACCGAACCGTCGTTCGCGGGGATCCCCACGCCGCGGGAACTCTACGAACGGCTGAACCAGTACGTCATCGGGCAGGACCGCGCCAAGCGCATCCTCTCGGTGGCGGTTTACAACCATTACAAGCGGATCAATGCCGGTCTCGAGAGCGACGACGATGTCGAGTTGCAGAAGAGCAACATCCTCCTCGTCGGGCCGACCGGCTGCGGCAAAACCTTACTTGCGCAGACCCTGGCCAAACTTCTCGATGTGCCGTTTTCCATTGCCGATGCGACCGCGCTGACCGAGGCGGGCTACGTCGGCGAGGATGTGGAAAACATCCTGCTGCGCCTGATCCAATCCGCGGGTGACGTGGCGCGAGCGCAGACCGGGATTATCTACATCGACGAGATCGACAAGATCGCGCGCAAGGCGGACAACCCCAGCATTACACGGGATGTCTCCGGGGAAGGGGTGCAGCAGGCGCTCCTCAAGATCATCGAGGGGACGGTTGCCAATGTGCCGCCGCAGAGCGGCCGCAAGCATCCGCACCAGGAATACATCCAGATCGATACCCGCAATATCCTGTTCATTTGCGGTGGCGCCTTCGAGGGGCTGGAAGAGATCGTCAGCAAACGGATTGGCAAGCAGGCGCCGATCGGGTTTGGCTCATCGGCGGAGGAAGCCCGCGTCGCGATCGAGAACCCGTTGCACCATATGACGCACGATGATCTTCTCAAGTACGGGCTCATTCCGGAGTTTGTCGGTCGCCTCCCGGTTTCGGTGGCGCTAGACAGGCTGACGCGGGACGATCTGATCCGGATCCTGACCGAGCCGAAGAACGCGGTGGTCAAGCAGTATCAGAAGTTCTTCGCCCTCGACAGCGTCGATCTGATCTTCACAGACGACGCGCTGGAGGCGACGGCGAAGCAGGCGGAAGAGCGCCGCACCGGCGCGCGCGGACTGCGCACCACCATCGAGGAGGTGCTGCTGGACGTGATGTACGAGATTCCGTCGCTGGAGAGCGTGCGCAAGTGCGTCGTCGACGCCAACGTGATCAACAACCGCTCGCGGCCGCTGCTCATGAGCGTCAACGAGCAGGAGATTCCGTACGCCGAAACGGCGTAGCCACTCTGCCGGGTCTGGAACCCGAGGGGCCCGGCACGTTCGTGCCGGGCCCCTCGCTGTTCTGGCCTATCTCACTCCATGCCGAGTACGACGAACCCAAACTGGGCAAAATGGCGGTCGAAGGTGAAGGCGGCATCGATGCGCAACCGCTCCATGATCGCGAAGCTCGTGGCATCGGTCAGGGAATAGTCTTTGTCGGTGTGCGAAACAATAATCTCGAGAGCACGGTGCTCGTCTTCCTCGCTGACCCGTACAGGAGTCGCCAAGCGGTCGTTCACGTTGTTGAGAAACCGAAGCGCGGAATCTCGCCCCAGTCGCCGCAGGCATAACGCATGGGTCTCGGCCACAATGAAGTTGGTGGTGATCGGTTGCCGCCGCATCTGCTTGGAGGCTTCCACTGCTTGACGGTGATTGGCATCGGACGAGCTGATCAAGGCGAAGAAGGCAGATGTATCAACCAATACTCGAGCAGAAGTGGAGCGGGAACCAAAGGTCATCTTGTTGCTGGCAAGATCGCGTCGGCGATATATTCGTCCTTGAATTCAGCGATGTTTGTCGGTTCCTCAGAATGGCCAAGACCAATGATGGTGTACAGCGCCTCATACACCGTAGGAAGTTCACCGATGCTGGTGTTGTCGACTGAGACAGCACCGCGATCAATGGGCTCCGCCAACTCATCAATTGCGGCGCGCCGGATGCGGATGCCGCGACCGATCCGTTCCGCTGGCAGTTTTCCCGCAGCAATGTAGCGACGCACGGTAATTGGACTCACCCGCAGCAACGATGCTGTTTCCTTGACGGTCAAATACTCCATCGGAAACCTCCAATTGGACTCATGCGTTATCACGAGTATACAAATCAATACAAACGGCAGCAAAGCATCCAGGGTCTTCGCCCGGTCAACCGGCACGATGGAGGCGATTCAGTGCATCCTTATAGGCGGCCCGCGAAGCCACTGTCTTGCGGAGGAATTTCGATGCGTCCTGGAATTCGAATTGCCGTCGCGCTTGCCGTGCCGGTGCTGGTAGCAACCCCGGTGGTGGCCCAATCACAGCCAGACGGCGGCCAGACGTTTGTGCAAGGACCAATGACCGCCTGGTGCGAGCCGGGCCAGCGGCTGGTGAGCGGCGGCTATGAACTGCAAAATGCCGCACCGGAAGCGCCGCCGGCAACGGAAACGCCGACCGATACGATCACGACGGAACCGGCGCCAGTCGTCTTTGTGGCCGGATCGCGGCCGACCCAGCGCCTGGACGCCCACGGCAACGTGGCGCAGGTTGGTTGGACGGCGGTGCCGAACACACTGACCGGGGATGCCGGGCCGTTGATCGCCTACGCCGTCTGCGAAGGGGAAGCGGCCATGGTGCCGCCGGCGGAACTGATGCCGGTGCCCCTCAAGCCGGAGCCGCAGCCGCCGGTCCCGTCGACCTCGCCAGAGCTGAGTCCGATTCAGGTGGTCGAACACGTCGGTCCCGCCGTGGTGACCGTGATCAACAAGCAGATCGAAGAAGACGGCACGGAGCCGGTACCGGTGGGATCGGGGAGCGGCTTCTTCCTCGATGCCGATGGTCACGTGGTCACCAATCAGCACGTCGTCGAGAATGGGGTGGCGTTCGTGGTCACCACCTCGGACGGGAACGAGTTGCCGGCGACCCTGGTCGGCGCCGATCGCAACGCTGATGTCGCGGTCCTGAAGGTGGATGGGCCGGTGCCAGCGGTGGCGCCGCTCGGGGATTCGGGCAATCTCCTGCCCGGACAACCGGTGCTCGCGCTCGGTTCGCCCCTCGGCACCTTCAGCAATACCGTCACCGAAGGCATCGTTTCCGCGCTCGGGCGCACCGTGCCGGATGACAATGGCGGTCCCGAATTGCTCAACCTCATTCAGCACGACGCCGCGATCAACCCCGGGAACTCCGGCGGCCCGCTGGTGACCCTGACCGGCGAGGTGGTCGGCATCAACACCCTGGGCATCATCGACGCCCAGGGACTCTTCTTCGCGGTGCCGTCGGAGACGGTGCGCGATGTCGCGCAGCAGTTGATCAGTGAAGGAGCGGTCGATTATCCATACCTCGGGCTGCGGTTGGCCCAACTCGACGAGCCAACCGCATTGCGCTGGGCGTTGCCGATCAGTGACGGGTTCTACGTGCAGGGCGTCGTTGCCGGCAGTCCGGCGGAAGCAGCCGGGATGCAGGTTGGAGACGTGGTGACGGCGATCAACCGGGAGCGGGTTGGCGACCAGCAGACGATGGTGGGCGCGTTGTTCCAGTACAAGCCGGGCGATACCGTGCAGTTGACGGTGCAGCGCGGGCTTGTTTCATGGCGAGTGGAGATTCCGCTGGCGACGCGTCCGGAAGGCGTCTGAGCCCGGACCGTCCGGGGGAGATCAATCGCGACATATCCTACAAAGGTGTGCGCTCACCGGAGGAGGGGTATTGGTGGCCGCCGGCAGCGCCGGCGGCCACATTCCGATGTGAAACGGTCGTTGGCACGATGGGAGGGGCGCGGCCAGTGAAAACGGTTCTCTGTTACGGTGATTCGAATACGTGGGGGTACGATCCCGCGACGCGGGGACGGTTCGTGCCTGACACGCGCTGGACCGGGGTGATGGCCGCGGCGCTGGGACCGGAATATCGGGTCATCGAAGAGGGGCTGAACGGGCGGACCACGCGCTGGGACGATCCGATGGAACCGCACCGGAACGGGATGACCTACCTCCGGCCGTGTATCGAATCGCATCAGCCGCTGGACATGATCATCGTCATGCTCGGCACAAACGATCTCAAGGCACGGTTCAACCTGAACGCATCCGATATCGCGCAGAGCGCCGCGGCCGTCGCCGATGCCGCGCGCCGGTTTGGGCTTCGGCCCGGGTTCCCACCGCCGGTAGTGCTGCTGGTAGCGCCACCTGCGGTGACCACGCTGACCGAGTTCGACCAGATGTTTGCCGGGGCGTTGGAAAAATCACGGCAGTTCTCGCACTACTATCGACTGGCGGCGAACTGGTCCGCGTTGCCGTTTTTTGACGCCGGTGCCGTCATCACGTCCAGCGACCTGGATGGCATCCATTTCGAGGCGGGCGAACAGCGCCGATTGGGTGAAGCGCTCGCCGCGGAAGTGCAACGATTGCTCGAATGAGGTCAGGCAGTAGGCGGAGGGCGATCGGTCATGCGCTCGATCACCATTGAGCCGGGAGCGATTCCTCCCGAATTGGCCTCGGGGAGAGTCGTCATCACGCAGGACGTCAAGATCGGCGAAGAACGCGTCCGCAAAGGGCGGCGGCTGCGCGACAGCGACCGCGACCTGCTCCGTCAACTCAGGGCGCCGGTGCATGCGGTAGTGCTGGATGCCGAGGACGTGCACGAGGATGACGCCGGGCGCCGCCTGGCGGTGGCGGTGGCTGGCCCCGGGTTGGAGATTCGGGGACCGTCATTCAGCCGGTACAACCTCGTCGCCACCGAGAAGGGCTTGCTGCGCATCGATGCCGACGCGCTGCTACGGCTCAATCTCCTGCCAGGGGTGGCCATCTTCACCCTCGCCGATCGCCTGCCAATCGTGCCGGGAAAGATTGTGGCCGGTATCAAGGTGACCCCCGTGGCGGTGTCGGGGGTGACGCTCCGCGAAGCGGAAGCGATCGGCGCGGCCTCGCCGGTCGCGCGGATCGCGCCGTTTCAACCCCTGCGGGTCGGCGTGATCAGCACCGAGGGGCCAGATTGGCGCGTGCGCGACAAGTTCCGCTCTTCGGTCGAGCAGAAATTGCGCTGGTACGGCAGTGAATTGCTGGCATTGAGCGATCTGCCGCGCGAACCGGAGGCAATCGCCGCCGAGATCGCGCGGCTGGATGACGCCGGTGCGGATCTGATTCTTGCCGCTGGCGGCAATACGATCGATCCGCTCGATGCGACGCTACTGGCACTGCCACTGGCGGACGCGGCGATCGTGCGCTTTGGCGCGCCGGCCCATCCGGGGAGCATGTTCTGGCTGGCCTATCGCGGCGACCTGCCGATCTTCAATCTCGCCTCGTGTTCCATGTTCTCCAAGTCGACCATCGCCGATGTGGTGCTGCCCTGGATCATGACGGGGGAGCGGGTCGAACCGCGGACGCTGGCCGCGCTCGGTCTCGGCGGGCTACTCGATCGCGGGATGGGTTTCCGCTTCCCGCCGTATGACATCGACCGTGTCGAGGAGACGGGTGAGGAGTAGCGGGTGGTTTCTTCCCGTTGGCCGTTTCCGCGGCCAGGTAAGCGCCGCGGTCCCTCCTTCGTCGGGACGCCACCGATTGCGCCCGTTGACGAGGACCCTGCAGCGTCGGGGCGCCACACCGGCTGGATGCCATAGGTGGCGCCCGGCCCCGGAAACGCTGGTCCCAATGCCGGCGAGGAGCGGTTCGACCTGATCGTGATCGGCGCCGGGATCAACGGCGCCGGGATCGCGCGGGAAGCCGCCCTGCGGGGCGAGCGCGTTCTGCTCCTCGACAAGGGCGATATTGCCAACGGCACCACCGCCTGGGCGACGCGGCTGATTCATGGCGGCCTGCGCTATCTCGAACACGGCGAAGTGGGACTCGTCCGGGAGTCCCTGCGCGAGCGGGAGCGACTGCTGCGGATCGCGCCGCATCTGGTGCGCCCGTTGCCCCTGATGATCCCGATCTACCGGGGCGACCGCCGCGGCCGATTGCTGATCGGCGCCGGGATGCTGGCCTACGACACGCTGTCGTTCGACAAGAGTCTGCCCCGGCATCGGCTCCTTGGCGGCCGCGCCGCCGCGCAGCGTGAGCCCGGTCTCGCGTCAGCGGGCCTGCTCGGCGCGGCACTCTATTTCGACGCTCAGGTCGAGTTCGCCGAACGCCTGGCGGTGGAAAACGCGCTCGATGCCCGCGCGCATGGCGGCACCGTGCGTACCTATCACCAGGTCGATCGCCTCCTGAGCCAGGAAGGACAGGTGGGTGGGGTGACCGGGCACGATGTCCAGACCGGCAACGCCTTTACCGCTCTGGCGCCCGCGGTCATCAATGTCGCCGGGCCGTGGGTCGATCGGGTGTTGGCGGGAACACCGCAAGTTCCGGCAACGCGACTGATCGGTGGCACCAAGGGGAGTCACATCATTGTCGCGCCGTTTCCGGGGGCGCCGAACGATGCCCTGTATATCGAGGCGCGCCAGGACGGCCGTCCCTACTTCATCGTTCCCTGGAACGGTCTCTATCTCATCGGCACCACCGATACGCACTATGACGGCGATCTCGACGAGGTTGTCGCCGCGGATTGGGAGATCGAGTTCCTACTCGCGGAGACCAACCGGGTGATTCCGAGCGCGCGCCTGACGCCGGGCGATGTCCTCTACACCTACGCTGGCGTGCGGCCGCTTCCGTTTGGGGAGAACGGAAGCGAGGGAAGCATCTCGCGTCGGCACGATATCGTCGATCACGGTCAGAACGGTGGACCGAAGGGACTCTATTCCGTGGTTGGCGGGAAACTGACCACCTACCGCGAACTGGCCGAGCAGGCGGTCGACTACGTGCGCCAGCGTGCCGGGAGACCGGAGGTGATGTCCCGCACCGCCGCGTTGCCGCTGCCTGGGGGGCGGAGTGCCACGGGCTGGGAGGCGTTCCGTGAGCGGTTCCTCCAGGAGAGTCCGCTACCACGCCAGGCGAGCGATCACCTGTTGCGGGTGTATGGATCGCGGGCAGTCGACATCCTGGCTTCGGCAGAAAGCGCCGCGTTGCGCCAGATCATCGACCCATACTCAGGGGCGATTGCGGCGGAGATTCCCTGGGCGATGCAACAGGAAGCGGCGCGCACGCTCGCGGACGTACTCGCGCGGCGGACCATGATCGGGTGGGGGCCTTCGGCTGGCGTCGGCGCGGATCGGGCCGCGGCGAGCGTGGCGCGAGAAGTCCTGGGTTGGGACGCGGAGCGGGCGGAAGCCGAGGTTCAAGCGTATCGGCGCTGGATCGCGCGTTACCGACCGCGGGCGCTCGCGGAGTGATGAACGGGCATCGGAGCGGGGAGCGCGTCTGCCAGATCGGCGCGACGATCGCCAATGCGGGCAAGATCGCGGGCATCGATCGAGACGAGGCCCGCCAGGGGAGATATGGATGGTTCACCTAACTCGGGTGTGGCGGGAAGAGAACTCGTGTGCAGGAGGCGCCGCCGGGCGACTGACGCTCCACAACCAACCTGGGACGGGCGGGTGCGGCGGATCACGCGCATGCGGTTTACCCTCCTCGCAGTCAGGGCGGGATCCGGCCTCATGCCAGAATTCCGCGTTGGCTACCAACGCCGATTGTTGCCCGAACCTTAACACCCGGCGGGCGCGCGGGGCAATGATCCGTTGGTCATGGAATCGGATTGCGGAACGTAGCGGGGGAAGGAAGCGGGATGAGCGAGGTTGCGGCTGGTTCGTTAGGCGATCGCTATGCGGGCGTCCTGCTCGGGCTGGCCTATGGCGATGCCTTGGGCGGACCGGTCGAGTTTCTGACGCGGCACGACATCGTCGCGCGGTTTCCCGGTGGCGTGCGTGAGTTTATCGGCGGCGGATGGCTCGATCTCGACCCGGGTGAAGTGACCGATGACACGCAGCAAACGCTGATTCTGGCTGATGCCCTGACCGCCGACGGTCTCGACCTGGAGCGGTTTGCCGCGGGATTGATCGCCTGGATGCGGAGCGATCCGAAAGACATCGGAAACACCACGCGGGTTTCGCTGACGGCATTGGCCAATGGGACCCCACCGTTGGAGGCCGGGCTGGCAGCAGTCAAGGAGCGGGGTCATGAGGGATCGGCGGCAAATGGCGCGGTGATGCGGTGCGCCCCGGTCGCGCTGCGTTTCCGGCGCGATCCCGCCGCGCTGGTGCAGGCATCACTGGATAGCGCCCGCGTTACCCACGCCGAGCCGCGCGCATCGTGGGCGACGGTGGCGGTGAACCAGGCCATCGCCCATCTGCTGAATGGCGGGATGATCGCTGATGCTCCGGCCGTGGCGGTTGCTGGAATCGAGAACGACGCGGTGCGCGAGGCCGTGCTGAACGCGGCGGGGACCCCGCGCGAGGAGGTGCGCGCCGCAGGTTTCGTGCTGGAGACCCTTGGCGCGTCATTCTGGTCGCTGCTGAATACGGATAACGCGCGCTCCGCCATCGAAACCGCCGTCGCCTTCGGGGAAGATGCCGATTCCACCGGAGCGGTAACCGGCGCCATGGCGGGAGCAGCCTACGGTGCGGCGGCATTGCCGCGGTCCTGGCGGGACAACGTCCAGTTCCGGGACAGGCTCGAACAGGAAGCGGCCCGGCTGCTGCGGCTGGCAGAATGAACCGTTACAGCGGCGGAGCGGCGAGTTTGAGGTAGCGCTGGACGCTGCCCCGGTTCCGGGCGTCGTCCGCGAGGCCGAGCAGGGCCAGCAGGTCGTCCTCGGTCGCGCCCGCGTGGGCGCGGTCGATAGCAAAGGTATTGCGCAACGTCTGCGGCGTTACATCCTTCTGGATGCCGGCGTTGCGGCTGACCCGATCGACCATTCCATTGACCGCCTGCGGCCCGACTGGAAAGAGGAGGTCGACGGGAGGCTTCTCCGCGAGATACCGGGCATAGATCGCGGCGAAGTCGGGCCCGGTCGCGATCTTGCGCTCCTTGCCGCGCTTCGTTGGGTCGTCATAAAAGACGTAGACAACAGGATTCTCGGGATCGCCGGAATCGATATGCTCGCGGCGCAGCGCGAGCAGTTCGGAGCGGCTCAGGCCGGTGCGGAGCATCAGCCAGATCGCTGGCAGGCTCCACGGTTCATCGTCTGCCGCGGCGGCGAGGAGCGCCTCCTGTTCGGCCAGAAAGAGGGGAACTGGAGAGCGCAGGGCAATAGTGTGCGGATAGTGGCCTTCGGTCGGATCGACGCGGAGGATGCGGGCGTCGTCGATGAGATAGCGAAAGAAGCGCCGGGCCGATGTCAGGCGACGCTTGCGGGTCGCGCGGCCATTCGCGTCGCCGAGGAGTTTGGCGATGTCGGTCTGGTCGATCGTGGCGATCGGCTTGGGACCGATCAGTTTTTCCAGGATCGCCAGGTCGTAGCAATAGGATTCGACGGTGTTGGTCGGCCGTCCCGCCTGCTCCAACTCGCGACGGTACCAGGCGCGGGCAAGTTCGAGACTGCTGTGCGGCGTCAGGGTTGGCAATCCACCCAGGAGCGGGGCGAACGATCCCGCCGGTCCGGGAGCGAAGAGGGAGAGTTGATCCGGCACGGCGGCGGCGAACCGCTCTTCGGCCGCGAGCAACGCGGGGTCGTCGGTGTAGGGTTGCTCCCGCTCCTCGATGGTGACGCCGTCGCCGGGGATGCGGCGGCGGGCCGCCGGAGTGGGGCGCGGAACTGACTGTGAGGAGCGTGCCATGAGCGCCTCCGGGTGGAGCGGTTGACGGAAAGAGGCTAACCGCGCGGCGCGGCGTGTGTCAAGAACGTTCGTTCGGACGCAGGCTGGCGGATCGCTCGGATGATGGCAGGGTGTCAGAGTACTACCGATCGAGGATGATTGTGGCCATCTGCTCCTGAGACGTCCCCGCACCCCACCCCCTCGCCCCCCGCGCACACGGGGCGAGACTTGTCGCATCGGTAACTTCGTCCAGTGTGAAGGTCCACGTCCATATCTCAACTTCGGCCTGGGTAGCGAAGTGATGCCGCGCTGACGGTGGTCAGTGCCCACACGGGCAAGCCCTGGCCGTGTCAGTTCGCGTCGGCGGCGGAAGCGTGTGATCATGAGCAGGTGGTTGGCATTTGCAGGCAAGAGGAGCGTGTCATGGGTGAGGAAAACGGGGTGGCAGAAGCGAAGGCTCCGGTCACCTGGGCGAAACGGACAGACGTGAAAGCGTTTTCGCCGGCGCCCGGGGTCTACATCCAGCCGATCGTCGGCGAGGCGATGATGACCTGCTGGATCGCGCTCGATCCGGGAGCCTCGGTGGTCGAGCACAGCCATCGCAACGAGCAGTCCGGGGTGGTGGTCGAGGGAGCGTTTACTCTGACGGTCGAGGGCGAGGCTCGTGAGGTGAACGTGGGCGAGGGCTACGTGATCACACCGCATGCCCGGCACAGTGGAACCGCCGGTCCAGACGGCGTGCTCATCGTCGAGACCTTTGTGCCGGCGCGGGAGGACTACGTGCGGGCCTGGCGCGCGGCGATGGGGGAGTAATCGCGGCGGGGTACGGCCCCGGCGACGTTGCCGCGGCGCGCGCCTTCGCGCAATTTCAGGGAACGGGATTGCCGCGCGTCGCGGGGTCTGTCACAATCTGCGCTCGGTCCGGTTGCTCCCGGGCCATTTCGCCGTTGCCGGCATTTCGCGACGCTGACGAACGAGAATGACGCACGACAGAGGAATGAGGTCGCCCGATCCATGTCCATGACGAGTCCGATGCCCGCTCCGATGTCCGGAGAGGAATTGCGCCGACGATTTGTCGCGTTTTTCGAGAAGCGCGGGCATCTCCATGTGCCGTCGTCATCGCTCGTTCCTCACAACGACCCGACCGTGCTGCTGACCACCGCCGGCATGCAGCAGATGACCCCCTATTTCCTGGGTCTGGAGCAGCCACCGGCCCAGCGGCTGGTCTCGGTGCAGAAGTGTTTCCGCACGGTCGATATCGATGAGGTTGGCGACGAGAGCCACCTCACCTTCTTCTTCATGCTCGGGAACTTCTCGATCGGCGATTACTTCAAGCACGAATCGCTGCAATGGACGTGGGAGTTCTTCACCCAGGAACTCGGCGTGCCCGCCGACCGCTGGTACCCAACGGTCCATCCCGACGACGAGGATGCCTACCGGATCTGGCGGGATGTGATCGGGGTCCCGGAAGAGCGCATTGGCAAGCTCGCCGATAACTGGTGGGGCCCAGTTGGCGCGACCGGACCGAACGGACCGGACTCGGAGGTCTATTTCGACCGTGGTCCGGAGCACGGCTGCGGTTCACCCGATTGTGCGCCGGGTTGTGATTGCGAGCGCTATCTCGAAGTCTGGAACAACGTCTTCATGGAGTTCTTCCAGGCTCCGGATGGCACGCGCACGAAACTGCCCCGACAGCATGTCGATACCGGCATGGGGCTCGAGCGTCTGGCGATGGTGATGCAGGGGGCGCGGTCGGTCTACGACATCGATCTCTACCAGACCATCATCCAGCGGGTGGCTGGTTTGTCCGGCGTCACCTACGGCAACGACGCGGAAACGGATCGCGCTCTGCGGATCATCGCCGATCACGCGCGGGGGGGGACCTTCCTCATCGCGGATGGCGTGCTGCCCGGCAACGAGGGCCGCGCCTACGTGCTGCGGCGGATCCTGCGCCGGGCGATCCGCGCTGGGCGCAAACTGGGGCTGGAAGGCCCGTTCCTGGCCGATGTGGCGGGGGTGGTGATTGCCCAGTTCGCGCACCATCATCCGGAGTTGTCCGAGCGGCGGGTGCAGATCGAACGGGTGCTTACCCACGAAGAAGAGAGTTTCGGACGAACGCTGGCGGCTGGCATCGCGCGGTTCCAGGGATTGGTCGAGGACTTGGCGCGGGAAGCGTCCGCCCGTGGCGAGACGGTGGCGCAGGTCCTGCCGGGCCGCGAGGTCTTTCGACTCTACGATACCTACGGCTTTCCCTTCGATCTCACGCTCGAATTGGCGCGGGAGCAGGGCCTGGAGGTCGATAGCACCAGTTTCGAGCAGGCGCTCGCCGAACAACGCGAGATCAGCCGGGGCGGAGCCAGCGAGGCGTTTCGCGACCGCGCGCGGTCGCGGGCCGAAGTCTATGTCGGAATCGCGGGCGGGCCAACAGCGTTCCTCGGCTATCGCGAAACGGCGGGCACGGGGCGCATTCTCGGGCTGGTGGGACCGGATGGCGCGCTCGACGAGGCCGAGGCGGGGCAGCCGGTCGAGATCGTCCTCGATCGCACGCCGTTCTACGGCGAGTCAGGCGGGCAGATCGGGGACACCGGCTGGATTCGCACCGATACCGGGGTGATCAATATCGACGACACCTTCAAGCCGACACCCGATGTCTTCGTGCACCGGGGGACCGTAGCGGAGGGATTTGTCCGGGCTGGCGAGACCGCCCGTGCCGAGATCGACCGCGAGCGGCGGCAGGCGATCCGTCGCAATCACACCGCCACTCACCTCCTGCATCGCGCCTTGCGGTTGACGCTCGGCGCAGAGACACGACAGGCCGGCTCGCTCGTGGCGCCGGATCGGCTGCGCTTTGACTTCACCTCGCTCGACGCGGTTTCGAACGAGCAAGTGGAGCGGATCACGGAGATCGTCAACCGGGAGATCCTGCGCAATGCTGCCGTGACCACCGATATCAAGGCGTATCGCGACGCGGTCGAGGGCGGCGCAATGGCCCTCTTCGGCGAGAAGTACGGCGACACCGTGCGCGTGGTGGGGATTCCCGACTTTTCGCAGGAGTTGTGCGGTGGGACCCACGTCGCCATGACCGGTGAGATCGGTCCTTTCCTGATCGTCTCGGAAGGGAGTGTGGCGGCCGGGGTGCGCCGGATCGAGGCGGTTACCGGCGATGCGGCGATCGAGCGGATGCTGACGCAAGGACGCGTCCTCGGCGAGAGTGGGCGCGCCCTGCGAGCGACCTGGCCGGAACTGCCCGCCCAGATCGAAGCGCTGCAGGAGCGCATGCGCGGCCTGGAGCGGGAGAACGAGCGGCTGCGCGGCCAACTGGCGAGCGCCCGCGCCAGTGACCTGATCGACCGCGCGATCGATGTCAACGGATTGCGGGTCCTTGCGGTTCGCGCCGATGTCGATGGCAAGGATGCGCTGCGACAGATGGGCGACCGCCTGCGCGACCGGATGGGATCCGGCGTGGTGGTGCTGGGCGCGGTCATCGAGGGACGTCCAAGCCTACTGGCGATGGTCACCCCGGATCTGGTCGCGCAAGGGGTGAAGGCAGGCGATATCGTGCGCGAGACCGCGGCCATCGTCGATGGCCGGGGTGGCGGACGGGCGGAGTTGGCGGAGGCCGGCGGGAAAGATGCCGCCAAACTCGATGATGCGCTGGCCGCGGTCGCTGGCATCGTCGAGCGTGGCGCGGCGCGGTAACGGCCGCTTGTCCAGGCCACGGCAAATCCAGCAGGAATCGGGGATGGCGTCGCGCCGTGAGGCTCGCCGGGTGGCGGTGTCCCCTCCGGTGCCGTCGCCTGAATCGATCCAGTCGATTCCCGGGTTCGCCCGATGACCGAGCGTACGCTCAGGGTTGTTGTCACCTCGGACAATACGCTGGCCGATGTCATCGGCCACGTGCGGGAGGCGGCGAAGAGCGGGCAGGTCGTCGATCTCGTCGTTCCGATCGATAGCCCGCTGCTCCTGACTGCTGCCGAGTTCCGGGCGCTGAAAGAGGCGCTCGATGCCGACCGAGTGCCGGCCGTTCTGCGCACCGCCGATCCTTTGCGACTGCAACTCGCCGAGCGGCTCGGTCTTGCCGCCAAGCCGATTCCCCGCGCCAAACCGGCGCCGGTTGCCGCCGCGCGTCCGGTGCCGGTACCTGCGCCGCCACCCGTCCCGGAGAACGGAAACTGGCCCGACCTGGACGAGGCGCCGCCAGAGCCGGCAGTGCGCGTCGATCCGGCCTCGCTCTGGCCCGTGTCCGAGGAACAACCGGGCGAAGACGAGGAGACAACCGAAGAAGAGGCCGCCGGAACCGCCGCGCCCGCGAACCCGCCACGGCGCTGGTTGCCGGTCGCGATGCTGCTCGTGCTGCTGGTGGCCGGAACGGCGGGGGCGGTTCGTTTGCTCCTGCCACACGCGGTGGTGACCATCATCCCGAAAACCGAACCGGTGGCCGCAACGCTGGCATTCGATGTTACCGGGAATGGTCAATCGCAGGATAGTGGCGCGGCGTTTGCGGTGCCGATGCAGGATCGCCAAATCGAGGTGGTCTGGACCGGCAACGTTCCGGCAACCGGCGTGCGTGTGGAACCGGACGGTACTGCCGCCGGGCCTATCGAACTGCGAAACGCGGCGAACAGCGGGGTCACGGTGGCCGCGGGAACGAGGGTTTCTACAGAAGAGGGCGTCGAGTTTGCCTTTGTCGAGGACGTTTCCGTCCCCGCCGCTGACAGTGCCACTGGTCAACCCGGGGCCGCGACCAGCCAGGTACGAGCGACCAAGCCGGGATCGGGGGGCAACGTCGGCCAGGGCGAAATTGGCGGGCAGTTGCCGAACGGGATCTATTACAGCAACCGCATGGAGCCGACCGCCGGTGGAACCGACAAAGAGTTCCAGGTAGTGGCCGAGGCCGATCTGGAGCAGCTGAAACGGCAGGCGCAGGAGGCGGCGCCGACCCTGGCCGCCGATCTCCTCGCCAAGGAGGACAGCGGGCAGGTGATCGTACCGTCGACGATCGAGATTGCGGCGCAGAACGATGCGTTCGATCATCAGGCAGGTGAGGATGCCGCCGCGGTCGGCACGACCTCGACGCTGACGCTCAACGTGAAAACCTATGACGGTGACGCCGCGGCGAAGGCCTATGAAGCGGCGTTGCTGGCCAGTTTGAAGGACGACGTGCCAGCCGGTTTCGCCATCGATCCCGAGCGGGTGACGTTTGCGAATCCGGTCGAACAGGGCAATCAGAACGGCGCCATTCGCTTCGCGGTCGAGGCGAAGGCCGATGCCGTGGCGGTACTGGACGATGCCGAACGGGCGGCCCTGGCGGCGGCGCTGGCTGGCGCGAGCGCGGACGAGGTGAGCGCGATTCTGGGGAAGACGCCAGAGATCGCGGACTATCGCGTGGCGTACAGTCCGTCCTGGCTGGTCAGAAGCATGCCGGGGAACGCCAACCAGATCACGTTCGAGACCGAGAAGTGAATCGCTCCGGCGCGAGAACGATGGCGCTGGATGTCGGAGAGCGTCGCATTGGGGTGGCAATCGCCGATGAACTCGGCACTATCGCCTCGCCACTGACCACGGTGCAACGGGGCCGCGACGATCTGGAGACGCTGCGGCGGCTGGCGTGCGAACGCGGCGCGACAACGATCGTCATCGGACTGCCGACCAGTCTTTCCGGCCGAGAAGGGCCGCAGGCAGCGACGGTACGCGAGTTTGCGGCGGAACTGGAGGCGCGGGTGCAGCCGGAGATCGCCGTCGAATTCTGGGACGAGCGTCTGACGACCGCGGTGGCGGAGCGATCACTCGGCCAGCGCGGCATCAAAGGCAAGCAGCGGCGCGAATTGGTTGATGCGACCGCAGCGGCGGTCATCCTCCAGGGTTACCTCGATTCGAGGCGGGCACGCACCGTGCGTGCTGGGGAAGGATGATCGAAGCAGCGATGGGCTGAGGTGCCAACCGTGCGGGCGTGGGTGCGATCTTTGTTTAGGCGAACTTCCGTGGTCCTGGCGCGGGCGATCGATGCCGGTTCGTCCTAATGCAATGGTTCTGGGCCGATTTGCACGACGGACATGACACAAAGCGGCGCGTGGCAGGGTAGTATGTAAGCCACGTTGGTTGGGCATCGGGGGGATTCCGGGCGCGGGTCCGACGTTGGCACGACGTGAGTCGATACCGGGGTTGCCAGACACCGCGGCAAGCACCGGGAGCCGCCAGTCTCGTGAGGCGTGAAGCGGATGAAGAAACTGGTCATCGCGGTAATCCAGAACGAGGTCGCGGACGCGGTTGTCGATGCACTCCTGGAGGCCGATTTCCGGACAACGCGGCTCGCCAGCACCGGCGGCTTTCTGCGCCGCGGCAACACGACGCTGATGATCGGCGCCGATGAAACCCAGGTCGACTACGTGCTCGACCTGATCCGGCAGACGGCGCGCTCGGGCATGGCGCCGCCAGACACGGGCGATGGCATTCCGCCGGCGGCGGCCACGGTCTTTGTGCTCGATCTGGAAGAGTATCAGCGACTCTGACATTGTCGCCGTGGTGGCGCGGCAAAATGCGGTCCGCTACCGTTGGATGATCACTGCCGTTTGCCCGTGAGGCGCCCCCTCATCCCAACCCTGGCTCCCTCCCGATGCTCCCTCCCGAGCCTCCCTGCACTGGAGGGAGGAGTCCCCCTCCCCGGACGGAGGCGTCTCCCCGGGCACGGGATGAAATCGATAGTCATCATCCGGTTCCCACTTCAGCGTATCAGCAACGGGCGATGTTTCCGCTCTGATCGGTGTGGAACGTCATCTCCTTGCCGCCGCTATTGATGGTGACGACATAGCCCGGGGTGATGACTTGGGCATAGGCATGACCTGGTTCGGGGCAGCCGAGGGAGGCATCAGGCCAGGTCCGTGGCTCGACCGCGACGACCTGCACGGTACTTGCTGCGACCCCGAGTTCGGCCGCGATGGCGGCAACAACGGCGGCAAGATTGTCGCCCGCCGCGATTGGTGTAGCCGCGGGTGCTGCCAATCCCGCGATGACTTGCAATTGGCTGAGGGCCTCGCCGGGAGGCAGCGCTTCGTCGATCGCGGCAGGAAATGGATCACCGTCGAGCAGCATGGCGAGCCATGCGGCATGACGGGCCTCGACGCTCTGGATACCGATCAGTTCCGGCAGGAGCCCACGGCGGCCGATGCGCGGAATGGCGCCGGCATAGGTGGCGACCGCCAGATTCTCGAGCTCCGCCAGTTCTCCCAGCGCCAACCGGAGATCGGTTGGGGCGGTGGGCGGCGGCAATACGGGGTCATCGCCTTCGAGCGCCGCTCGTTGCGTCGCCTCGGCCTCGCGCGCCGCAACCAGGCGGTCACGATCCGCTTCACTGAACCCGGTAGCGGTGAATGCGGCGGCATCGAAGGCGTCGAGGATCGCGTCGTAACGATCGATCTGCACCCGTTCGACCGCGATCAGGAGCGCGAGCAACTCGCGGTCGGTCACCGGCGCCGCCGCGAGAGGGTGGAAGAAGGCGGCGGAAAGCGTGAACGCCATGCCGCCACCAAGCAGTGCGCGCCGGGACGAACCCTGGGTAATCCGAAGCATGGTCAATCCTTCGCGAGTCATCACACCGGTGGCCAGGTCAGCATCCAGCCACCGTCAACAAGATACGTGCCACCGGTGCAATAGGACGCATGGGCCGAGCAGAGGAAGACGACCATCGCGGCGATGTCTTCCGGTAGGCCCACGCGCCGCACGGGAATCTGCGCCTCGGCCTCGGCGAGGTACGCGGCGTCGTCCATCGCTCTCCGGTTCATCGGGGTGAGGATCATGCCGGGAGCGACGGCATTGACCGTGATTCCGTGGGGAGCCAGTTCGAGCGCCATGGCGCGGGTGAGATTGCGCAGCGCGCCCTTGGAGACGCAGTACGGACCATCCCCCGGGACATTGCAGGCTTCCTCGTGGACCGAAGTGATGTTGATGATGCGGCCACCGGCCCCGCGGGCGAGGAGCCGCTGTGCGACCTCGCGACTGCAGAGGAATGGACCATCGAGATTGGAGCGCATGACGCGCTGCCACTCCTCCCAGGAGTTGGCGTGGACTGGCTTGCCGGACGAGCCGTGGCCGGCGTTGTTCACCAGGATATCGATGCTGCCCCATGCGTCATCGAGGCGGGCGAACATGGCGGCAACCTGTTCGGGATCGCCGACGTCGCCCTGCACAATGAGCGGTTCCTTGCCGCTGGCGCGAAGCAGATCGGCTGTTTCCTGGCCCCGGGAAGAATCCCCGCGAACATTGATCGCGACTTCTGCCCCGGCATTGGCCAGGGCCACGGCGATGCCGCGGCCGATGCCGGTCGCGGCGCCGGTGACCAAGGCACGCTGACCGTCGAGTCTGATCTCCATGCACGCACCCCACTGATACCGAATCCGGATGATAACTGCCGTTTCCTCGTGGAGCGCACCCTCACCCCAACCCCTGGCTCCCTCCCGAGCCTCCCTCCACTGGAGGGGGGAGTCCCCCGTCGAGCCGGGAGAGGGGCTTGAGGGGCTTTGTCCCTCGGTCACTGGACTCGATGCCAAAGCATTCATCCGGAGTCCGTATGATCCAACCCGATTGCCCTGGTGTGGAGTATGGCGGATTTGGCCGCGAAACCATCATCTCGCTTCCCGATGGCTTCATGGCTGAAGGAAAACGAGATGATGGTCGCGTGGGCTGCGCCGGAGACGGGTTAGAGCGGCGTGCAGGAGAGGTGTCATTCCGACGCCGGAGGAATCTCGGCGTTCGGCGCGCCAAGACGGACGACGAGGTCCCTCGTTCCTCGGGACGCCACCACGTCCGCACGCCGCTGTCGGATGCGCGATCAGTCCGCGGCGACGGGTTGGGCGATGCGCTCCGGCAGGCGTTGTTCCGCGGTCACCGTCTTTCGGTTGGGATTCTGGATCAGGAGCGCGATACCGGCGCCGATCAGACAGACCACCGCGCCGATGGCGAATGTCTCGTGCAGGCTGAGCACGAACGCGCTCTTGACCGCGTCAAAGATCGCGGGCAGCAGCGCGGCGGAGTTGGCCGGCAACGCCGCCGGAATGGCTTCGACGCGGCCACCAGCGATCAGATCACCGATCGTATCCCCGACCACCGGATCGAGCGACGGCACCGATTGCAGTGCTGCCGCGCCGTGGACCGCGAGGCGACCCTGCAGGATCGAGCCAAGAATGGCGATACCAAGGACCTGTCCGATATTGCGGGTGGTATTGAGAATGCCGGAGGCGCTGCCGGCGATGCGCGGCGGCACCTGGGCCATCGCCGCGGCGGTCATCGGGGCGAAGGTCATGCCCATGCCGACGCCGGTGACGATCAGCGGGAGAACCAGCGACCACTGGCTCGTGGTCTCCGAAATCTGGTGGATGAGGAGCATGATGCCGACGCTCATCAGCGTGAGACCCCCGACCAGGATCCAGCGGGCGCCAACCCGATCGGTGAGCCGGCCGGCGAGCGGGGCGACGAACATCAGGACCAGACCGTTCGGGAGCATGGCGAACCCCGCTTCGATCGGGCTCATGCCGAGCGCACCCTGGAGGAAGACGGTCATCGGAAAGAAGATGCCGAGCATGCCAAAGGAGACGGCGAGCGCGAGCACGTTGGCGACGGAGAAGTTGTGGATGGCGAAGAGTTCCATTTTCATCATCGGATCCCTGGCGCGCTTCTCCCACCAGACGAAGGCCGTCAGGAGCATGGCGCTGGCGAGAAACGAGCCGAGGATGATGGGACTGGTCCAGCCGAGCACGTTGCCCTCGATCGCGGCGTAAACCAGGGCGAAGATACCGGTTGCGGAGAGGATCAGACCGCCCCAGTCGATCTTGCCGCTCGCCAGCGGATCGATCGATTCCGGAACGATGAAGATGGTGGCGGCGATGGCGAGGATCCCGATCGGGATGTTGATGAGGAAGATCCACTCCCAGCGGTAATTGGTGACCAGCCAACCGCCAATGATCGGACCGACCACCGCGCCGAGGGCGACCACGCTCCCCCAAGTGCCCATCGCCGCGCCGCGCTGTTGAGGCGGGAAGGCGACCGTGATCAGGGAGAGGGTCTGCGGCATCATCATGGCGCCGCCGACACCTTGCAGCACGCGGGCGCCGATCAGGGCGGCCGCAGGCGGAATGCCGGTTGCCTGGCCGATCAAGGTCGAGGCCGCGCAGAGAGCGGAGGCGGCGGTGAAGATCGCCATGCCGATGATGAAGAGTTTCTTGCGACCAAAGACATCGCCCAGGCGCCCGAAGGAGAGGATGAGGACGGCGTAGGCCATGATGTACGAATCGAGGATCCACTGGATTTCGGAAAGGTCAGCCCCGAGCGCTTCCTTGATCTTCTGCTGGGCGACGTTGACGATGGTCGTGTCGAGCAACAGCATGAAGACCGCGGCGCAAAGGACGAAGAGAATCAGCCAGGGATTGCGCTCTGGCGTGCTGGGCGTGGCGGTTCGCCGGCCCGCGGTGGTGGTATTCACGAAGTTTGCTCCACGATCTGTAACGTTGTTGCATTCTGACGATCCGGGGGGGAGGCGACACAACCCGATACCGGTGGGTTGCCCTGGGTCAAGCCATAGACCAGCGCTTCCAGCGATCGGACGAAGCAGGGACGCTCTTCCGGGGCGATCTGATCGAGGGCGAGACGGACCTGATCTTGGCGCAACTGGCGTAGCGCGATCCCGATCCGCTTCGCCTCGGGCGTGGCGACGATGACGACCTTTCTCCGGTCCGCGGGATCGGAGGTGCGCGTGAGATGGCCGGCCTCGACCAGGCGGTCCACCAGTTCGGAGGCGGCCGGCATCGACACGCCGAGCGCGTTGGCAATCTCGCCGACGGTCATCTCACCCTTCGCGCCAAGATGGAGCAGGACTTTCACCTGGGTCGTGGTCAATTGGTAGGAGTGGCCGAGGTGCGAGATACCGGAATAGAGCGAGGTGCCGATGATCGGGAGGAGGTACACCGCGCGCTCGACCAGTGCTTCCTCATCGCTTCGGTTTCCATATCGTTCGGAATGCGAATCATTCATGAGCCGAAGGATATGCGAAGGGACCGCGATGGGTCAACCCCGGCGTCGTGGACGCGGCGAGCGCGGACTCGTTACTCCCACCCGCAGGTCACGGGATTCTGGTTGCAGAACGCGTACCATGGAAAGTGGACGAAGGACCGGCGCTACGAATTGGGTTGGAAGCTGGTTCGCACTCTACCGCCGCGGTCCCTCCTGCGTCGGGACGACACGGCGGAATCATCATTGGTACGTGTGTTTGGAACGCGGGCGACGCAAGCGTCGCACCCTACGAAACCCTCTGGTAGGGGCGAGGCCTGCCTCGCCAGCGCCCGGCCATCAGAATGACGATCTTCGCGATCGTATTCCCTAGGTCGGCAACAAACCCTCGACCTTGAACAGTTCAGCGTTGAGAATCGACGCGCCGGCGGCGCCGCGAATGGTGTTGTGGCCGAGGAGAACGAACTTGGTGCCGAGCAGAGCGCATTCGCGCACCCGGCCGACGGTGGTCGCCATGCCCTTCTCCGCGTCGCGATCGAGATTCGGCTGGGGCCGATTCGGCTCCTCTCGGACGAGGACCGGCCGCTTTGGCGCGCTGGGCAGAGCGAGTTCCTGCGGTTTGGCGCGAAAGGCGGCCATCACCCGCGCCGCATCGAGGGGCGTGGCGGGTGTAGCGAAGCGGATCGAAACGCACTCGGTGTGGCCATCCCGCACCGGGACGCGGTTGCAATGCGCCGACATCGTGAAACAGGCGGGGCGGAAGGCGCCATCGAAGCCGCCAAGGAGTTTCTTGGCCTCCTCGGTCATCTTCTCTTCTTCGGTATTGATGAAGGGGACGACGTTGTCGATCATGTCGAGGGAGGGGACGCCGGGGTAGCCGGCCCCGGAGACCGCCTGCATGGTGGTCACGGCCAGGGCATCGATGCCGAAGGCGTCGTGGAGCGGTTTGAGCGCCAGCACGAGGTGAATCGCGGAGCAGTTCGGGTTGGTGACGATGAAGCCGCTCCACCCGCGGTTCTGCCGTTGCACCGCCAGCGCCGCGACGTGCTCCGGATTGACCTCCGGAATGAGCAGGGGAATATCCGGCCCCATGCGGTGGGTGGAGGTATTGGAGAAGAGGGCGCGGCCCTCGCGTGCCATGCGCTGCTCGATCTCCCCCGCGATCTCGCCGGGCAGCGCGGAGAAGACGACCGGACTCACCAGTGACGCATCGTAGTCCTTGACGACGAGTTCGCCGGCCTCCTCCGGGAAGTTGGCGCTCAGTCGCCAATCGGTGGCCTCCCGGTAGGGCCGGCCGGTGGAGCGATCGGAGGCGACGACTTCGGCGAGGCGAAACCAGGGATGCCCGGCCAGCAACTGGACGAATCGCTGCCCGACGCTCCCCGTGGCGCCGAGCACCGCAACTGGAATACGAGAATCCTTTGCCATGTGATGAACCCTTCCCTACGTGCGGCGGTTCGCCGCGACGAATATCTCATACCGATTGCGGATACTCACTGCCGTTTGCCCGTGGCGCGCACCCTCACCCCAACCGCTCTCCCGTTGAGCCGGGAGAGGGGCTCTCTCGATCTATCCGGATGCGGGCCATCGAGCACGCGTTGAACCGCATTCCGGATCACTGAAAGTCAACGCAGACGCCGAGGTCCCTCCCGCGTCGGGACGACACCGCAAGCAGACGTCGCTCTAGCCGACGCGGACGCTCTCCGCGAGCATTTCGGCGCGCCGGGGGCGGCGGCCGCGAGCGCTGGCGGGTTGCGGCTTGATGAAGGCATCGTGCAACGCCAACACCGCGCGCGGCGCATCAGCCGCCGGCACGGCGACGGTCAGCGCCATGTTCGAGTGCTGCTGGTTGGTCGAAAGCACCGAGATTCCGGCCCGGCTGAAGACCGCGAGCAATTGCGCCAGGGTGCGCGGCTCGGCCGCGGCGCCGGCGCCGACAGCGGCCACGAGGGCGACATCCTCCGTGCAGCCGACCTCGGCCTCGACTTCCGCCTCGCGCAGCGCGTCTTCCATGCGCCGCCCGACGCGGGCGCAACCACCATGACCCGAGGCATCGACGACATAGGTCATGCGGCGGCGGGATGACGCCTGCGACGCGGCGACAACCTCGATCCGGTCGTCGCGCAGTGCGCCGAAGACGGCAGCCGACGCCGCCGCGAGATCCTCCAGTTCAGGTACCTCGATCGTCAGCAACAGGAGATTGGTGAGCGCGGTGATCGCCTTGACGCTTTCGCCGGAGGCGTCGCGAGTGACCAGGGTGCCGGGTTCTTCCGGGGCGAAGGTAGAGAGGATGCGCACCGGGATGCCGAGCGCCACGGCGGGACGGATGGTGCGGGGGTGAAGCACCTTGGCTCCGAAATGGGCCAATTCCTGAGCCTCGTCGTAAGAGACGGCGGGCACCACCCGCGCGTCGGCGACCTGGCGGGGATCGGCGGAGAGGACACCCGGGACGTCCGTCCAGATCTGGACCTCATCGGCATCGAGCGCCGCGCCGAGCAGGGTGGCGCTGTAGTCAGAGCCGCCCCGGCCCAGGGTCGTGGTCGAACCGTCCGGGGCACAGCCGATAAACCCGGTGAAGACGACCGTGAGACCGGCGTCGAGATGGGGCCGGACTTCCCGCTCCGCCAGTTCGCGGGTGCGAAGGCGATCCGGTCGAGCGCTGCCATGGCGGTCATCGGTGGCAATGACGCGATCGGCCCAGACGTGAACGGCCGGCACCCCGCGATCGCGCAGGGTCGCCGCAAGGAGGAGGCTCATCGCCTTTTCGCCGGTGGCGACGATGCGATCGGAGTTGCGGGGGCTGAGCGCACCGGCGCGGGCAACATCGGCCAGGGCGTCATCGAGCGCCGCGTGGAGTTGATCGAGCGCGGCGACCGCCGCGGCACGCTCCTGCTCGTTGGCGATGCCGGCGGCGATGTGGTCATTTTTGGCGCGAATCTGGGCGGCGAGGGAGGCGGCGAACGCTTCGCTCTCGGCGGCGGCGGCGCGGGCGGCATCGAGGAGAAGATTGGTCACGCCGGAGGCGGCAGAGACCACCGCGGCACGAGGCAAGGGCTGGGCCGCGACGATGGCGGCCGCCTGCTGCACGCGCGCGGCGTCGGCGACTGACGTGCCGCCAAATTTGAGAACGATCATCACGCCCGTCCTTTTCCGATTCGGTCCCGGCGTTGCGGGCCGCCAGTGATGCGCGGTTAAAAACAGCGGCGGGAGCGTTTCCGCTCCCGCCTGCCGATCCGTCCTGTGAAGTTCGCGACCCTAGCCGCGCGCCCCCGGACCGGCAGGCAAGGTAATCTTGGTGGTCTCGGTAATGGAGATCACGCAAGCGGTGCCGGTCGTCATGGTGGCGCGCATCATGTCGCTCATGGGCGGCATCATACGGCAAGACGGGAGCAACTGCAAGGCGAGGAGTCGAGGCGTCGAGGCAGCGAGACGGCAAGCCGGCAAGATGACCTGGCAGCAACGGTGCCGGGGATGGTGAGGTGGGCGATCGCGGGAGGTGCCGCAATCAGGCGAGTTCGACGCGGCGGAAGCGATGTTCTTCCGGATCGCTCATATCGAACGGGACCGTGGCGACCTCGTCCCAGAGGGCGTCGGGGATCGGCGTGGTCAGGTAGCGGATGGTATCGGTGATGCGGTCGGGACGGCTCATGCCGACGATGGTCACCGCCTGGCGCGGATCCCGCGTCGAGAATTGCAGGGCGACGGCGGCGAGGGGAACGCCGTAGCGATCGGCGATCGCCTGGTACTGGCGCACGCGCTCGATCATCGCCGCCGGGGCTTGCTGGTAGGCGTAGCGCGGGTAGGCGTCTGGACCCTTGACCAAAACCCCGCTGCCGTAGGGGGCGGCATTGAGCACCGCCATGCCCCGCGCCGCGGCGGCCTCGATCAGCGGTTCCGCGGAGCGGTTGAGCAGGCTGTAGCGGTTGTGATGAATGACGGCATCGAAGGCGCCGGTCTCGATGTAGCGCAGCTGGAGGGGGATAGGGCCGCCGGCGACGCCGAGGTGACCGATGACGCCCTGGTCGCGGTAGCGCTGGAGGACATCCATGGGACCGCCCGGCGCGAATGCCTCCTTGAAGGTGGTCCATTCCTGGTCGTGCAGGAAGACGGTCTCGACGCGATCGACGCCGAGCAGTTGCAGGGAGCGCTCGAAGCGGCGCTTGACCGTTTCTCCCGAGTAGTCGTTGGTGGTCGGGTCGCGCCCTTCCTTGGTCTGGAGGACGGCGTTGGCGGGGAGCCCACCGCGCTCGCGCAGGGCGAGCCCGACGCGGCGTTCGCTTTCGCCATTGCCGTAGAGCGCGGCGGTGTCGATATAGGGGATGGGGCTGTCGAGCGCGGTGAGGATGGTGGCGACCGCGTCGTCCTCGGTGACGCCATAACCAAAGGCGTCGGGCATATCGCCGATGGGGGCGCAGCCGACGGCGATAGGGGGCACCATCAGGCCGGTCTGGCCGAACGGTCGGCGGGCAAGCGGATCGGCGGCGGTGGCGGTCATGACATCTCTCCCGGTGCGTGGATTTCATCCGGTTTGACCGGACGATGCTAGCAGAGGCGGCAACCGGGTGAAGCGGTCAGTACACTGAGGTTCCACCCGGGCCGGGGTGGTGAAATGGCAGACACGCCAGCCTTAGGAGCTGGTGGCCGCAAGGCCGTGCGGGTTCGAGTCCCGCTCCCGGCACCTTTGTTCCCATGCGGCTCAGGAATCGAAAGGCGCACTCACCACGGTCAGTACGCGGTACGGTCCCTGTAGGGTTGCCGAAACGCTGCAACTGGAGGTTGCTTCGAGGCATGACAGGCGAGGGAAGGCCATCGCCCTCCCTCGCTCCCCTCGATCCTTCGACAAAGTGAACGGTTTCTAGCGGCGGCCGGTCTTGCCTTTCTTGCCGTGCTTGCCGTGACCATGCACGGTCGCGGTAGGTCTGGTGTCATCGTTGCCCGTATCGACGGTCGGCTGGTTGTCGACGCCGGGTTCAGTGGCGGCAGCGGCGTCTGAAACGTTGACCAGGATGTTGTCCGCAACGCCGCTGTGCAACGCGGTGCTCTGCGGGGTGATCAGCGCCGAGATGCTGCCGTAACGGCTATCACACTTGATGTCCTTCCAGGTCTGCCCGATATTGCGCAGCTCGGCGAGGATGCTGTCGAGGCTGGCGCTGCCCGGATTCTGGGCGGCGACGCTCTTGTATTCGTTCCGGAGTTGCTCAGCGCGGTCGTAAAGTGCGCGGCACGCTTGCTGGTGGGAGTCACCGTTGCTCGGGGGTCGCTCGGCGCCGACGCCAGCAGGCGCGCCGGCAACCGCGAAGAGCGACAGCACAAGTGCGCCCATGATGATCCGGGTTCCGAACGTTCGTCGCGTCGTCTGGTTCGCCGTCATGTCCTGCCTCCTACCGGGGTGACTGCTCTGGTCCTTTGCTGCTCCCTCCGGACCTGTCACCATGATCGGGTGGCAGGCACGAGAGGGGCCGTCAGCAACGAGGCGCACAACCTGTCAAATCGGGAACAGGGAACGAGCGCGGCTGCCGGGCGATGGCCGGGGGTGAGGCGCGCGTGGGGAAAGCGATGATGGCGTTTACCGAAGCAAGCAGGATGGCAGCTCAGATGTTTACCGCAACGGACCTGATCTCCGGCGCGGCAATGGTCGGCGAATCGGAACTCAGGTGGCGGCATTCCCGCCGATCAGGCCAACTGTTTCGCGATCTCCGCGGCGGCGCGCAGGGCCAGGGCGGCGATGGTCAGCGTCGGGTTGGCGGTGCCGACGCTGGGGAAGAGACCGGAGCCGGCGAGCCAGAGATTGGGGTGGTCCCAGGTGCGGCCGTAGGAATCGGTCACCGAGGTTTTGGCGTCATTGCCCATGCGACAGGTGCCCATGATGTGGCCGGCGCCCTGGACCTGGCCAACGTGGGTCACCTCGGTCGCGCCGAGCGCGGTGAAGATCGTGTCGAACTGGTCGCGCGCCGCATCGAGACCTTTCCGGGTGTAGTCGCTGATGACGTAGTGGACCTCCGGTCGCGGAATGCCGATGGCGTCGACTTTGGTGGAGAGGGTGACCCGGGAATCGGCGAGCGGCAACTGTTCCACCAGCGCCGCCATCCGGATCATGCGCAGGGACACCGCGGAAATCTGACCGTAAAGGTCCGGGCCACGGACCCCTTTTTCGATCAGCGACTGCGACCAACTCACTGGATCGAAACCAGGCCAGATCCAGCCGTCGTTGCCGATCTCGATGCGAAAAGCGCCCCGCTCCTTGCGGAACGCCCCGTCGCGAAGATTCTCGATGCCGGCGGTGGAGAGAGGCGAGCGGTATGGTCCCATCGGTTTTGGCGCCAAGGCGTAGGAGAGCTGGGAGGGGTGGTCCATCAGATTGCGGCCGACCTGCCCGCTGGAGTTGGCCAATCCCTCCGGATGCGCATCGCTGCGCGACATGAGCAGCAGTTTCGGCGTCTCGATGGCGTGGGCGGCGATGACGAACATCTTCGCGGTCAGGGTGTGGTCATTTTTGTCGGGATCGCGATAGTGCAGGGTGGTGATGCGGCCGTCGGCGTCCGATTCGAGTTTGAAGACGACCGCGTTCTGGCGCAAATCCGCCCCGGCCTGCTGTGCGAGTCCAACATGGACCGTGGCGTCGTATTTGGCGCCGGTCGGACACATCGGTATACAGAAAGAGCTGCCGCAGCACTGTCTCCGGCCATGGAATCCGGCCGCTGCGCTGACCCGAGCCTGTGGCGTATGAGTGACATCGAGGCCGAGCGGCGCGAGGGCATCGCGAAACACCGTATCGCTGTAGGTCAACGGGAAGGGTGGCAGCGGATAGATGCCATTGCGGGGAGCGCCGCTATCTTCGGCATCTTCCCCGGCCACGCCGATCGCCTCTTCCGCCGCGAGGTAGGCCGCCGCGAGATCGTCGTAGGAAACCGGCCAGTCTGCACCGATGCCGTAGACGGATTTGATGCGGAAGTCGTTCGGAATCAACCGTAGCGCGGTCCCGAGCCAGTGCCAGGTGGTCCCCCCAATCACCCGCTCGTAGTTGCTGACAAAGAGATCGGGTCCGGTCTGGACCAGATAGTTGTTTGGATCAAGCGTTGAGGGCCGCGGCGCCCACGGATGTTCGGCGATCGCCGCCTCTGGAATCGTGGTCGCGATCGTCGACCGGGCGCGGATAATCCCGCTGGCACGGTCGACCGCCGGACCGGCCTCGAGCATGATCACCTTGACCCCGCTCGAGGCCAAATTCCAGGCAATGAGCGCGCCGGCGATGCCACTGCCGACGATGGCAACATCGCAATCAACCTGTCGGTCTTGGGGCATCCAGTTTCACTCCTCATCGGCCTGACGAAGTTCCTCTCTGGCTACGGTCACGACCCGCGTTGAACTTCTAGAGACCGAGAATGATCGGTTCTGTATTTGGCGGATCGGCCCAACCGCCGAATTCTTTGCATTCGGCAAAGGGAGGGGTGTACATCGCTTGCCAGGCGACCAGCCGGGTGTAGGCCAGGCCGCGGTCGGGAATCGGTTTGCCCTTGAAATAGCCGGTGTACCAATAGAGCAGGATGGCGTCGGCGGCCAGGGTAGCGGCTTCCGTCTCCGCAGACGCTTTGCCGCCGGCCAGCGGCGTCGGGATCGCGTCAGGTTCGGCCAGGAGCGTGGCAAGACCCTCGCGCAACTGGCGGTCCTCGTTCATCCAACCGAGCAGTTGCGCGGCCATGCCCTGGTCGAATGCACCACCCCCACAGAGCGACCGCGAGAGAGTGATGAACGGAGCGATCCGCGCCGAATCGGTATCGGAGCCAGCAGGCGTCGGGTCTTGCCGGCCGCGGGCAGGGCCAACGGGCCAGACGGCGGAGACGGCGACCGCCGCACCAGCCGATGCGACGAGGCGACGGCGGCTGAAGGGGAAGGCGGGACCTGAGCCAGAGGGCGTGACCGATCGATCGTGCGTCACCGGTGCCTGCTCCTCATTCATCGCGCGGCAGATACGGCGCCACAAATGCCGGGAATCAACCGCCCACGCGGGTCATCGAAACGGAGTGTGCGAACCGATCCGGATGGTATCACGCCGCTCTCGCGGCGCGGGGCACGACTCACTGGACGGGGTGGAACCATCAGCAGCCATTCATGGCGCGGGAACCGGTACGACGATTTCGCTACCCGTGCCACGGCGGGTTTTCCTCGCAACGGGATATGCGCGGCGCGGCCACGGCATACGAAGCCAATATCCGCAATCGCGACGAGGGATACCCTGACATCCGCATGATGATCCGGCCGCATGACATCGTGTTGCCGGATGTCGGGGCGAGTCCAACCGGAGATACTGCGCCGCTGATGGATCCGTTCCCGATCATGGAGAACGACGACTTCGCCGTCACCGCCATCCTGGTGCGCCACACTCGGGCCTTTCCGTCGTTCGCGTTCCGCTTCGATTCGGAAGCGGGGGGGTGGTCATCTCCGGCGACACCACGACCAGCGACAATCTGATCACCCTGGCCAAGGGCGCGGACATCCTGCTGCACGAGGTGGTCGATCTCGACTGGACCAAGTCGCTGGGATCGTCACCGCAACAGTTGCAACATCTCAGCGAATCGCACACGGACGTCAATCTGGTGGGCAGGATCGCCGCGGCGTGTGGGGTCGAGACGCCGGTGCTGGCCCACATCGTGCCCGACGGCGACGAGGTCGCCGACGAAACCTGGCAGACGAAGGCGCAACAGAGGTTCGGCGGTGAGGTGATCGTTGGGCGGGACCTGATGGAGATTCCGATTGGGGCATGACGCGTCGCCTCGGCCTCACTCACCCGACTCGCCAGGCGCGCCTTCCGGCGTCAGCGGCACTTCGCCGTCGATCGCGTTCGACAGAAGGACAGCCAATTCCCGACGGATGCGCCGCGACCGCCAGCGGGCCAGGGTAGCGATCGAGTGACTCTTGGCCAGCTCGGAAACCAGCCGGTAAGCCGCGAAGTAGCCGATTCGTTCCGGTTGGGCAAATGGCGCGCTGCTGCCCAGGAATAACGGGTCGATCAACGTGGCATCTCTGGTAGCGAGGTCACGCAGCAGCGTACACCGGAGATCAGGCCACGCTGCCTCGCATTGTGCTATCCAATCGCGATGACTCAGTCCGCGCAGCACCGTCGGTTCGACAGCAGCCCATAAGTACGTCGCCGGATCAAAACCTGGCGCCACGCGAGCTGAGGCCAGCGTTGCCAGTCCTTCCACGAAGAGAGCATCGCCGAGCGTATCGAGATCGTCCCAGGAGGCGCCAAGAGACGCGGAGTGAGCGACGTGTGCACCTTCATGGGCGGTCAAGATCTCGGCACGGCCGCTGGCGTCCCCAATCATCTCCAGGGCAATGAAACAGGTTTGCTTGCCGGCAAATTTGGCAACCCAGCCGTCGGACCAGTACATGCCAACCAGCAACACCCAGGAGAGGTCGAGTGCAGCGAGATCGAAGATCCTGGCAAGTTCCGGTGCCGCCGCGTTGATGGCGGAGCGAACCCGTTGTGCTGCTTCCGGAATCCGGGTTGCAGCGTCGGCGAAACGGTCCAGGGCGGCAGGCAAAGCCTCACTGTTTCCGTGTCGCCCATCGCCAGCGACGAAGTAGGCACGGTATCGATCTTCATACAGGTGATACCAGAGGTGGCGCTGAACATCGCGGGGAAGGGCGGCCGCCTGTTCCCAGAACTGAAGAAAACTTGGCGATAGATCCGTAAGTTCGATGGCTGTGGTCATGGCGCCGCAAGGCTCCGGGTGACCGTCATACCGGTGCTACGAGAAGATTGGAGATGACTTCCCGGAGTCATGATGGTTGGAGATGCGGGCGACGCAAGCGTCGCACCCTACGGGAATGCCGTCGTAGGGTGCGACGCTTGCGTCGCCCTTGTTTCCAGACGCGACGATGCTGGTGCGAAATCCACTATCTGCCCTCCTACACACGGTCGGGAGCGAACTGCTCCGCGGTGGGTTCCGCTCAGCAGTACCACGGTTCGCTGAGGTGGGGGATCGGTTCGTTGCGGCCGGGATTGGCGGTCGCCAGGGTGAGCGGTTCCCGCACGGAACGACCGATGGCCTCGTCCGTCATGTCCCAGAGGCGAGCGAAGAGCGCCGCGCGGTCCAGGGTGTTTCCGTCGCTGGTGCCGACGAGATCGAGCATCGCCGCTTGCAGGCGGTCGACGCGTGGATCGGGGTGCGTCCACGGATAGGCGAGGGCGACGGGATCGAACTCCCCGACGAACTCCTGAACGAATGGCAGTTCCAGCAGACGTGATCCGGCGGGAATGAGAAGCCGGATCGCGTACTGAATCGGGGAGACGTTCTCGACCAGTTCCAGGTCGTGAATCGTGCGCAGCAGATCGCGGTATCCCTCGAGCGAGATCCAGGGATTGAAGGCGACGAACGTCGGGTTCAGCACCAAGCCATGCTCGGCAAAGAGCGCCACCGTGCGGATGAAATCGTTCCGGGTGTGCCGCTTGTCGAAGATGGCCAGGATGCGGTCGTCGACCGCCTCGACCGCGCTGGTGACGAAAAGGCACCCGGTCTCGTGCAATCGTGGCAGCAGATCGGCGTGGCGCAACAGGTGCTCGACCTTGATCGTCACGTCGTAGGTGAGGTCGGGAAAGCGCGCGTGGAGCGCCGCGATGATCCGCATGGCGTGAACCGGGCCGTTGAAGAAGTCGGGATCGCCAAAGGTGATGTGCTGGACGCCGCGTTCGACTTGTTGCCTGATATCGTCCAGAACGACCTCCGGGGGCACCACGAAGAAGCGGCCACCGTAGACCGGAACGATCGGGCAGTGACGACAGCGGTGCTTGCAGCCGCGACTTGCCTCGGTACTGCCAGCCACGAGGCGGGCGCCGTCCGGCATAACGACATGGGCGTAGCGTTGCGGGTCGGGAAGTCCGGAGCGGTCGGGTACCAGAAATGGCAAGCGCGCCAGGGAGATGACCGGTTCTGGTTGCGCCGCGGGCGCCGATCCATTCTGTGCCAGCCGAGTCGCCAGAGCGACGAGACCGGCCTCGAATTCACCGCCGAGAATGGTGTCCGCCCCCAGTTCACGCAGATACGCTTCATTGACCGGAGCGTAGAGCCCGAAAAAGCAGAGATGGGCAGCAGGATTGATCTGCCGGACCCGAGAGACGAACCCCGCGGCGAGGCGCGTCGCGGTGTGCATCGGCACGTAGAAGCCGATCAGGTCGGCGGCGGCAATCGCGCGCCGATCCAGTCCTTCCACGGCGAGATCGAGGCAGCGGACATGCGCTCCCGCTTCACGCAGCCAGGCCGCAGGGGAGGCGAGTCCGAACGGCTGGCGGCCGAGTTCGTACGTCGAAATGAGTACCACATTCAGGTCGCGTCGGGTCATGTGCGGATGCTTTGCCATGCCATGGTGGCGGTGTCTGCGGCTCTCATCACATTGGTCCCGGGTGATGATCACGTGCTGATGGAACTGTAGCCCACGTCGCGGCTGATCGGAATGACGCCGGCTTCCGGGCATCCGGGGCGCGTCATGCGGCGTACATTCGGACGAGCCCCCTCATTCTGGGACCCACGCATCGTTCAGCCAATCATTGGATTCGGGAGGTCTCATGAACAGCCGCACTGTCGCCTTTTCCTCGAAAGCATCGCCTCGGGAGGACTGGCTCCGGGCCGGAGTGCTCGCCGGATTTCTGGCGACCTTCGCCATGTCGGTCGTTCTGGTCGCCGCCTACTGGCTGGCGAACGCGATCGGCAGCGGCAGCGGGAACGCATTGCAGCGCTGGTCGTGGACGCTGGTTCACAACCCGCTGGTGGATCGCACCGGCGAGACCGTGGTGCTGGCCATCGGCGCCAATCTGGCGGTTGGGCTCTGCTTCGCCCTGCTCTATGCCCGGGTGTTCGAGCCGATGTGGAGTGGGTCCAGCCTGAGCAAGGGGATGCGTTTCGGGCTGATTCCGTGGCTGCTGTCGCTCGTCGTGTTCCTGCCCCTGATGGGCGCTGGCTTCCTCGGACTGCGTCTCGATGCCGGTCCGCTGCCCATTCTGGGAAATCTGGTGTTGCACCTGGTGTACGGCGCGGTCCTCGGGGTGACCTACGCCGAGGCGGCGGATGACTGGCTGGATGATACCGAGATCGATCATCGCCATGCCGCTTCCGCCGAGCGCGGCGCGGCGGCTGGGGTGGTCGTCGGTCTGGTGCTCGGCGCGATCGTCGGCTGGCTGATGGCGCCTGCACTCTCTCCGCTGGCGGTGCCGGCGGCGGTGGCGATCGGGATGGCCTTCATTGGCGCCGCCCTGGGATTGGGCGTCGGGTCGTTTGTCGGCATGGGACGGGTGCAGACGAGGTAGGCGCCATCTGCGCTGCGGGGACCTGGACGCCGACCACGCGGACCCGGAGCAATGTGTCGGTCGATCTGAGTGGTGCGAACGCCGAGGTCCCTCCTGCGTCGGGACGACACCAAGCGGGCCGGCGCCGGCAGCGCGCGTTTCCTTGTGGTTGGCCGCGCGTGCGGTCCGTGCGTCGCCTGCCTCGTCTCTGCTGGTCGAAATCCCTCACGCCTGGGCGGCCGGGGCGCGCCAGACGATTTCGCCGTCCAGCATCGTCATCCACATCGCCATCGTGGGGATGCTTTCGGGCGAGGTGGCGTGCAGATCGCCGTCGACGATGGCGACGTCGGCGAGTTTGTTTGGCTGAAGCGACCCGATGCGATCCTCCATGCCGATCGCCCGCGCCGCGTCGATCGTGTGGGCCCGCAACGCCTCGTCCAGGGTCAGGCGTTGATCGGCGCCGATCGGGGCACCGGTGCGGGTCTGGCGCGTCAGCGCTGCGCCGATGGTGTCAAGAGGGCGCAGGCTGGAAACAAAGGCGTCGCTGGAGAGGACCGGTCTGATTCCGGCATCCAGTTCCTCCCGCATCGGTTGCAGGCGATGGGCGCGCTGACCGAGATGGCGGATGAAATCGTCGCCGGAGTCGACGAGGAAGTTCGGCTGGTTGATCGGGGTGATGCCAAGACGCGCCATGCGGCCGATCTGGTCCGGGGTCGGGTAGCCGCAATGCTCGATGCGGTGGCGGGTGTCGATGCGCGGCGCGGCGCGCATGGCGCTCTCGATCGCAGTGAGGGTCATGTCGATGGCCGCGTCACCTTGAGTGTGGATGCCAACCTGCCAGCCATTGCGGTGCGCCCGCGCGACGAGATCGGCGAGTTGACCGGGCTGCCAGAAGGTGGAGCCGGTGAACTCCTGATGTGGGCCATACGGTTCGGTGAACCAGGCGGTGCCTCCGATCAGGGTGCCGTCGGCATAGAGTTTCATCGCCGCGATGCGGAGGCGATCGTCGCCGAAGGGCGGCGCAATGCCGACCGCTTCGAAATCATCGAGATGATTGGAGAGGGGCATCAACGCTACGCGCAAGCCAAGCAAGCCGCGCCGCGCCGCCTCGCGATAGACCCGCAGTTCGCGCCGGGTGACCTGGGGGTCACAGACGGTGGTGAGACCGGCGGCGTGATAGACAGGACCCGCCGCCGCGAGGAGGGCGACCGAGTCTTCGCCGGGCAGGATGGTGTGGAAGTTCGGGCCGTGGCAGCCGATCTCGATCGCGACTGGCAGGATGTGGTCGGTCGCGGTATCGAGGCAGAGCCCGGTCAGCCGCCCCGAGGCATCGCGCACGAATTGACCGCCAGGTGGATCGGTGACGCTTTCGCTGATGCCGCGTTCCCGCATGGCGGGCGTATTGACCAGCGCGTGGTGGACGGAGACGTGATAGACGATCACCGGATGCCCGAGCGTCGCGGCGTCGAGATCGTCGCGGGTGGGAGGCTGGCCGTCGGGAAACTTCGACCAGTCGAGACCGACGGCGCGAATCCATTGCCCGGGCGGTGTCACCTCGGCGACGTCGCCGATGACGCGGGTGAGATCGGCGCGGGAGGCGACGGCGGGGAACCGGACGTTGACCGATGCCAGCGCCTCGGCAGTGGCAAGGTAATGATTGTGGACATCGATCAACCCCGGCAAGACGGTGCGGCCGCCGGCATCGATCACCCGCGGTTCGCGCGCGATCACGCCACGCGCCGCCTCCTCGCGTCCGGCAAGCAGCACCCGGCCCCGCGAGATGGCGACCGCCGCGGCGACCGGGTTTGACGGATCGCCGGTCCAGACCTTGCCGTTCGTGATGAGTACATCCTGTGCCACGAGTCCCTCCGAGCGTTGACCTTGGACCGGTCTCTTGCGCGCTTGGCGGCGCCGCGCATTTTCAGGTCGGTGTCGCAGATTTCAAGGCACCGATGCCGTGTTTTCACGGCGCCAGCCCTCACCCCAACCCCTCTCCCTGTGCGCAGGGTGACAGGGGGAGGTACGGCGGTCTCGCCGCGCTGGCCCTCACCCCAACCCCTCGCCCATTGCGATGGGCGAGGGGCTCTTGCGCGTCTCGTGGCCTACCTGCCACGACAAGAACGCCTGATTTCGGCCGTACCTCCCCCTGTGACTGTACGCAGGGAGAGGGGCATTTAGCGTGACGATGGGGGAAGTATGCGCATGGCGCCCCAGCAGCGTGTCATGCGCACGCGATGAAGCATTGCGGCGGACTGAGGAGACGGTGATGGGAACGGCCGAGATGGTTCGCCCACGGGTTCAGAACGACACTTCCCAATGGACCGAGGATTCACCATCAGACCTTGGCCCGGGCGCGCGGGTGCTCATGGTGAGCGCGGGCGAACTGCTGAGGCAGCATGCAGAAATTGTGTCATTCCGAGCCGCAGCGAGGAATCTCGGCATCCGTAACGATCGACGCCAATGCCAAGGTCCCTCCTGCGGTCGGGACGACACCATTTCTTCGCCGCGATCTACCGATCGAGTTCGGCGAGAAGACCGCGCAGATCGAGTGGCAGGGTGACCATCGCGAGTTCACCGTTCGGGTCGCGCGGCCACTCGGTTTGCGGGCGGTCGCGGTAGATCTCGATGCCGTTGCCATCCGGATCGTGCAGGTAGATCGCTTCGCTGACGCCATGGTCGGACGCACCGTCGATCCCCACGCCATGATCGAGGAGCCGCTTCAGGGCGCGGGCCAACTCCTTCCGGTTCGGGTAGAGGATCGCGAAGTGGTAGAGACCGGTCGTTCCTGGCGCGGGAGTCTTTCCGCCACGGCTCTCCCAGGTGTTCAGACCGAGGTGGTGGTGGTATCCGCCCGCGGAAAGGAAGGCGGCGCTGTTGCCGTACTGCTGGATGACGTCGAACCCGAATGCATCGTGGTAAAAGGCGATCGACCGCGCCAGGTCCGACACCTTCAGGTGGACGTGGCCGATGCGGGTTTCGGGGTGAATGGATGGTTCCACCGGGGTGATCTCCGGTGCCGGAATCGTGGATGCCATTGACTGTTGCTCCTTCTGCATATCTATCCGTGAGTTAGGCGCGGCCGACCGGCCGTGAAACGTCGAGCGGCGTCAGCTGCCGCATGATGTCACCGCGGCGCGATTCCAGCCAGGGCGGCAGTTGCAGCGACCGGCCGAGATCCGCTTGCGCTTCGTCCGTCGCGAAGCCAGGGGTGGCAGACGCGATCTCGATGATGTGACCGTCCGGATCGTGGAAGTAGATGCTCTTGAAGTAGGACCGGTCGCGGATATCGGTGACCGGAATGCCCGCTCCCCGCAGATGACCCTGCCAGGCCGCGAGGGCGGCCTCGTCCGGGACGCTCAGCGCGAAGTGATGGGTCATGCCGGCGCCGTGGTGCACGGGCCGCATGGTGCCGTGCGGGTAGGCGAAGTAGGTGATGATCGTCCCCGGTTCGCCGTCATCGACACCGAAATAGAGATGCGGCGAGGACGGGTTGTCGAAATTGACCGTGCGCTTGACGGTGCGCAGGCCGAGAAGGTCGGTGAAAAAGCGCTCCGTCTCCGCCGCGTCGGAGCCGATCGCGGTGATGTGGTGCATCCGCTGCAAGCGCATCTCGCGCGTTGGCGTTGGAACCGGCTCCGGCCAGGTATCGGCGGCAATCGCCGCCTCATCACGGTGGCCCGCCGTCGTCTCGCGCGGTGGCGCCTTGACCTCGCTGCCGAGGCGATCCACCGGCTCGTCGGTCGTCCAGCCGGGACCGCGGGTGGCAATCTCGACAATCAGACCATCGGGATCGGTGAAGTAGATACTCTCGAAATAGACGCGGTGGTAGGGACCGGTGACAGGAACGCCGTTGTCGGTCAGCCAGCGTTTCCACTGCCGGAGGGTGTCCCCGTTGGCTGTTTCGTAGGCGAGGTGATGGGTCCCCCCGACGCCATAGTGTCCGCGCGCCGCTCCCTTCCATTCAAAAAAGGTGATGACGCCCGGACCGTGCTCCTCGTCGCCAAAGTAGAGATGGTATGCCGACGGATCATCGAAGTTGACCGTCTGCTTGATGAGGCGCTGACCAAGTAGCCGCGTGTAGAAATCAACCGTGCGCTGGGCATCGGCGGAGACGGCGGTGAGATGATGAATACCGCTGATACGCTGGCTCCCACCAGGGGGTACGCTCACTGATACACCTTTCCAAGGCGACCGGGGCGGAAATGGATCTCCCGGTCTTTGCGATACATCACCATTAAGGACGAAACATGGGAGATCGGACACCTATCCATCCGCATGCAAACCAGCCGCTCCTGATTGCCGGTGAGCCGCTGGAGACGGCGCGGGGCGCGGTCATTGCCTTGCACGGCCGCGGCGCCTCGGCGGAGGATATCCTCGGATTGGCTGCCGAGGTTGCTCCGGCCGGCGTCGCCCTGGTCGCGCCGCAAGCGGCGGGGAACACCTGGTATCCCTACCGATTCATCGAGCCATTCGAACGGAACGAACCTTATCTTTCCTCCGCGCTGCGGACCGTGAGCGACCTGATCGCCCAAGTGGAGGCGCATGGTATGCCGGCGGAGCGCATCGCCCTGCTCGGGTTTTCGCAGGGCGCCTGTCTCGCGCTGGAGAGCGCCGCCCGCAACGCCCGCCGCTACGCCGCGCTGCTCGGCTTCAGCGGCGGGTTGATCGGTCCCCCCGGAACGCGGTTCACGTACCCCGGGTCGCTTGCCGGCACTCCGGTGTTTCTTGGCTGCAGCGATGTCGATTTCCACATCCCCAGGGAGCGGGTGGAGGAAAGCGCCGTGGCGCTGACCGATCTCGGCGCCGCGGTGGACCTGCGACTCTATCCCGGGATGGGCCACACGGTGAACCGGGACGAACTCGAGGCAGGACGAGCGCTGCTGGCGAATCTGGGAACGAACCATGGGTGACAGGCGGTGGAACGACGGCTGTGGCCGACGCATGACTGGCGACGATCCGCCACCCGTCACCCCAAGTCCACGTTAGCCCTGCTTGACGGCTTCGATGTCGATGTGGATCTTGACGTTGTCGCCGACGAGGAAGCCACCGGCCTCGAGTGGAGCGTTCCAACTCGCGCCAAATTCCTTGCGATCGATCTCGGTTTCGGCGCTCCAGGACGCGACCTCGGTGCCGAAGGGGGTCTTGCCGCCGCCCTCGTACTCCACTTCGAGGGTGACGGGGCGGGTCACGCCACGGATCGTCAGATCGCCGTGGACGAGGAATTCATCGCCGTCGCGCGGGGAGATCGACGTTGAGCGGAAGGTGATCTTCGGGTTGTCACCCGAGCCGAGGAAGTCGTTCGAGCGCAGGTGCCCGTCGCGCTGCGGATCGTTGGTATCGATGCTGTCGGCGTCGATTTCGACGGCGACGCTGCCATTGGTGAACCTGTCACCGGAGGTTTCGATCGTGCCGCTCAGGTTGGTGAAGCGGCCGCGGACCTTGGTGAACATGTGGCGGACGACAAACGAGGCGCTGGAATGCGAAGGGTCGATGGCCCAGGTGGTGGTCCTGGTGGCTGATTCGGTGGCGCTCATGGTTCGGCTCCTGCTCTTTCTCTTGCTGGTGATCCAGCCTCCATCCCGCCGCGTTCTGAGCGGGAGACGGGCCATCACCGCGATGGCGGTACTTACGATAGCGCGGTATACTTACGTCTGTCAAGTGGCTTACGTTCCGTAACAAGAGGATTTCATCATGAACGAGTGCGAAGGAGCGGGGCGACCAGGGGAAGACGCCGACGTTCACCTCTCCGCCTTCTGCCCGGCGTACCGGAACGCGATCGAGTTGATCGGGCGGCGCTGGACCGGGGCCATATTGCGGGCGATGCTCTCGGGCGAAGCACGCTTCAGCGATATCGTGGCGACCGTGCCTGGACTGAGTGACCGGTTGCTCTCGGAGCGGCTGAAGGAACTGGAGGGGGAGGGAATCGTCTCCCGCCTGGTTGTGCCGACGACGCCGGTACGGATCGAATACGCCCTGACCGAGAAGGGGCAGGCGCTGCACGAGGTGATCGCGTCGGTATCGGCGTGGGCGGAACGATGGGCCGCACCCGGCACGAAAGAACCACTCACCGGGTGCCCGGACTGATTGGCAAACGCGTTTCCGCTGCTACACTAAGGGGACGCCGGGACGTCCGGTGGGGAGACGGGAGGGCTGCGATGGAGAGTACGTTCGGCATTATCTCCTGGATCGTGTTTGGCGCCCTGGCAGGATGGGTTGCGAGCATGATCGCCGGTGACAATGCTCGTCAGGGATGGCTCGGCAACATCATCGTCGGCATCGTCGGCGCCATCATCGGCGGGTTGATCTTTTCGTTCATCCAGGGCGGGACCGTCGTTCTCGGCTGGAGCATCGGCAGCTTCGTGGTGGCAGTCATCGGTGCCCTGATTCTGCTCTTCATCCTGCGCCTCTTCCAGCGCTAGGCGCGGCATCGTCGCGGAGCCGAACTTCGGTTCATGGAAATCAAGAACGCCCCGGGCGCAATGCCCGGGGCGTTTTGCTGCGAGCGCCCTCAGCCCAATCCGGCTCCCTGTGCGCGCTGACAAGGGGAGGTATCGCGGTCTCGCCGCGCCGGCCCTCACCCCAACCCCTCTGGGAGAGGGGCACTTGGCGTCCTGGTCTCCCGCGGGCATGGCGGGATTCCTAATGCGGATTCCGGATCAGCCGGGGAAGCCGCAGTCAGTGGCGGTGCCGTTCATCCCGGTCATGAACGCCAGAGCCCGTTGCGCACCGTTGCCATGGGGCGCTCCACCCTCCGGGGAGAGGAAGAACACATCCCCCGCGCTCTGGGTCAGTTGCATTGCGAGCGTCAGCATCATCGGACTGACGATGCCCGCGTCACCGGCGTAGTTGAGAAAGGCGCCGGCGAAGCAATCGGCCTGCAACTCCGATTCGAGTACGGTGCTGATTCCGGTATCGACCTGCCACTGGATATGGTGTCCCCACTCGTGAGCGAGGACGGTCCACCATACCAGTTGACCGGCATCGTCATTTGGGGCCCAGAGCAGGGAGTAGTACACCGTTTGATCGGCCGCGCAGTACGCGCCAGGGCTGAACCGGGGATCGAGCGTGCCGCAGCCCGTCTCGATCGTCGAATCGACGGCGACCAATCGCGGTGAGGTGTAGGTCAGCCCCGCGTCCGCGAACCGCGCCGCCCAGTAGGCGTCGATATCGGAGACGATCGTTTCCACGGTCGATTGCGCCGACGCGCTGAGCGGCGCGAAGAACGCGGCGAAGACAAGAACGAGAATCAAAAGTCGTTGACGCGTGCGTACCACTCTTCATCCCTTCCGGATCGATCAGGCCGCGGGCGAACCGAGTATAGGCGGGCAGGAAACAGGGCCAACGTGGAGCGGGCCAACGCGATGGCTGGTCGGCATCGTCCGTGCGTGCCGGTCAGTTATCGCGTCGAGCGCCTTATACTCCGGCCAGGTTCGTCAGGAGTGATCGCCCGCCATGAGTCCGCAAGCCGCGCAGCCCAATTCCTATCTGCAAACCGTTCGCGAGCGAGTCGTCATCTTCGATGGCGCGATGGGGACCTCCATCCAGCGCTACGGACTCGACGCGGCCGGGTATGGCGGCATCGAGGGGTGCAACGAATATCTCGTACTCCATGATCCGCGCCTCATCGAGGAGATTCACGCCTCGTTCCTCGATACCGGGGTCGATGTCATCGAGACCGATACCTTTGGCGGCAGCAAACTGAAATTGGAGGAGTACGGACTCGGCGAACGGACCTACGAGATCAACCGCGCCGCGGCTCAAGTGGCGCGGCGCGTCGCGGACGACTTTTCGACCCACGGCCATCCTCGTTTCGTTGCCGGCTCGATCGGCCCGACCGGTCTGTTGCCAGCGTCGGAAGACCCACTGCTGGGCAATCACCGCTTCCTGGACGTGGTCGACCTCTTCATCGATCAGGTGCGTGGATTGAGCGAGGGCGGCTCCGATCTGCTGCTGATCGAGACCACGCAGGACATCCTGGAGTTGAAGGCGGCCGTCCACGCCATTCTGCGCGTGCGCGAGGAAACGGGGATCGTCATTCCCATCCAGGCCCAGGTGACCCTCGACACCGCGGGCAGGATGCTGCTGGGGACCGACATCGCCGCGGCGCTGGCGATTCTCGAGTCGCTGCCGGTGGACATCGTCGGGCTCAACTGCTCGACCGGTCCGGAGCACATGCGCGAGCCCGCGCGCTATCTGGGAGGGCACTCCACCCGCCCGGTGGCGATCATCCCGAATGCGGGACTTCCGATCAACGTCGATGGTCAGGCCGCCTATCCGCTGCAACCGGACGACATGGCGCGCGATCTGCGCGAGATGGTCGAATCGTTCGGAGTCGGCCTCGTGGGTGGCTGCTGCGGTACGACCCCCGACCATCTGGTAGCGCTGGTAGCGGCGATCGGGCATCGCCCCGCGTCGCCGCGGCCGGCGCGGCCGCTCCCGTTCATCGCCTCGATGGTGCGCGCGGTCGATCTGCGCCAGGACCCGGCGCCGTTGATCGTCGGGGAGCGGGTCAATACCCTCGGGTCGCGCAAGGTCAAGCGCTTGGCCCTTGCCGACGACTACGACGGCATGGTCGGTGTGGCGCGCGAACAGATGGACGTCGGGGCGCACGCGCTCGATGTCTGCGTGGCGATGACCGAGCGGACCGACGAGCGGGACATGCTGCGGCGGCTGGTCAAGACGTTGGCGCTCAATGTCGAGGCGCCTTTAGTGCTCGACTCGACCGAACCGGACGTGCTCAAGGACGCGCTGGAGCAGTTTCCCGGCCGCGCGATCATCAATTCGATCAACATGGAGAACGGCCGGAAGCGAATCGATGCCGTGATGCCGCTGGCGATCGCGCATGGGGCGGCGGTGGTGGCCATGACCATCGATGAAGACGGGATGGCCAAGAGCGCGGCGCGCAAGGTCGAGGCGGCGCGCAAGATCCACGATATCGTCGTTGACGAGTATGGCCTTTCTCCGGAAGCGCTGATCTTCGATCCGTTGACTTTTCCACTTTCCACGGGTGAAGAGGAGTTCAGCCGCTCGGCGCTGGAGACGGTGGAAGGAATCCGCCGCATCGAGGCGGAGATGCCGGGCGTGATGACCATTCTCGGCATCTCCAATGTCTCCTTCGGGCTCAACCCGGTGGCGCGCAAGATCGTCAATGCCGTCTTTCTCTATCACGCGGTCGAGGCGGGTCTCGATCTGGCGATCGTTCATCCCTCGCACGTCGTTCCCTTCGCGGAAATCCCGGAAGCGGAGCGCTTGCTCGCCGAAGATCTGGTGCTGGCGCGGCGGCCGGACGCCCTGGCCCGGCTGATCGAGTACTTCGAAGGCCGGGAAGAGGAAACGCAACAGAGCGGACCGGATCCCACCGCGGGCATGACGCCGGAAGAGCGTCTCCATTACCAGATCGTGCATCGCAAGAAAGAGGGCGTCGAGGACCTCATCGACCAGGCCGTTGCCCGGCAGGATGCGGTGACCGTGCTCAATACCGTGCTCCTCCCGGCGATGAAGGAGGTCGGCGACAAGTTCGGCGCCGGTCAATTGATTCTGCCCTTCGTGCTGCAATCGGCCGAGGTGATGAAGCGGGCGGTCAGCCGCCTCGAGCATTACCTGGAGCGACAGGAGGGGACGACCAAGGGAACCGTCGTTCTGGCGACGGTCTACGGCGACGTCCACGATATCGGCAAGAATCTGGTCAACACCATCCTGACCAACAACGGCTACACCGTGCACGATCTGGGCAAGCAGGTGCCGGTCAACCGGATCATCGACAAGGCGCAGGAAGTCGGTGCCACCGCCATCGGCCTTTCGGCGCTCTTGGTCTCGACGAGCAAGCAGATGCCGCTCTGCGTGCAGGAGTTGCATCGCTCCGGGCTGAAGTACCCGGTGATCATTGGCGGCGCGGCGATCAATCGCGGCTACGCGCAGCGAACTCTCTTTGTCGAGGATCAGACGCCGTACGAACCGGGTGTGTTTTACGCCAAGGATGCTTTCGAGGGCCTGGCGCTGATGGATTCCCTGATCGATCCAGTACAGCGACCGAAACTGGTGCGCGAGACGATCGAGGAAGCGGTGGCGGCGCGAGCTCGCCCCGGCCGCGAGGCCTTCACGGTCCCGGCCGAGGCGGCGGACCGCGAAGGCGCGACGGTGCGCCAGGTGGAGCCGGTGTCGCCTCCCTTCTGGGGAGTGCGAACGATGCCAGACGTGCGGTTGGCGGATGTCTGGCCGCATCTCGATCTCAAAACGCTGTTCCGTCTGCACTGGGGGGGCAAAGGGCTCAAGGACGAGGCCTGGGAGGCGATGCAGCGGGATGATTTCCAGCCGCGTCTCGCTCGCATGCAGCAGGAAGCGGAACGGGAAGGATGGCTGCGGCCCGTCGTTCGCTACGGGTACTTCCCGGCGAACCGGGATGGGAACGACCTGGTCGTGTTCAGCCCGGACGAAGAGGAGCGCGAGATCGCTCGCTTCACCTTCCCCCGGCAGCCACGGCGCGATCGGCTCTGCCTGGCGGACTACTACCTGCCGCGCGCGGCGGGGCGGCGGGACGTCGCGGTCTTCCAGATCGTAACCGTCGGCAGCGAGGCGACGGAGCGGACCGAGCGTCTGCAGGCGGCGGGGGAGTACAGCGAAAGTTTCTTCAGTCACGGTTTGAGCGTGCAGACGGCGGAGGGGCTGGCCGAGTACGCCCACCAGCGGATCCGGGCCGAACTCGGCGTGGAGCCAGAGCAGGGAAAGCGCTACTCGTGGGGCTACCCGTCGTGCCCGGACCTGGCGCAACATGCCCTGGTCGATCGCTTGCTGGATGCCGGGGCAGCCGGGATCAGGCTGACCGAAGGTTTCCAGTTCGAGCCGGAACAGACGACCGCGGCGCTGGTGGTGCTCCATCCTGACGCGCGGTACTTCGCGCTGGCGCGGTCGGGTGGAGACGAGGTCGACTAACGGGGTTCGCCGGGATCGCGTCCGAGGTCAGGCGACCGGAGTCGCCAACGCTGGGCCAGGCGTGGCGGCCGGCGGGGCGGATGGCACGACGATCGCGGCCAGAAGGTCGGAGACTTTCGGCAAATCCTGCAGGTAGGCGTTGACCGGCGCCTGCCAGGTGAGTTCCAGGACGGCCGTGCCCGGAGCAGCCGTCCGGCACTCGACATATTCAATACCCCGATACGGCGATCCATCAGCGAGTTTGGCGGTGACCCCGAAGAGTTGGGCGGCGCCGCGCGCATCGTCTGGCACCGGGAGCGGGCGACCCGAGAGGGGCGCGGCTTCGGTCACGCCTTCGCGGTTGGAGATTTCGCCCGCGGCGGCGTCGAGGCAGGCTGGGGCATCGCCCGAAAAACCGTCGTAGGCCTCGATAAAGACCGTGCTGTTGGCGGCGCCGAGTTGGAGACCGTCGTAGCCGGTCTGGATGTACTCGTCTTCGACTGACCAGATTGCCGGGTCCCAGGCGACCTGCACGCCCCAGTTGGGACCGGTCCAGGCAGCGCCAACCACCCCGGAAGTCGTAGCAGCGGACGACTGTTCCTCCGCTTGCGCCGGGGTCGGGGAGAGGATTGGTTTGGGCTCCTGCGTCTGCGCCATGGTGACGGTAGCGATCGCGCCGGAGAGGCAGCTCATGATGGCAACGATGGCCGCGGCGCGAAGGATCAATGGGTTGCTGGGCATCGGTCCTCCCGGAGGATCACGCGAATGGCGATACCCATGTTAACAGGTTGTCGTGATTGGGGGTGCGAAATGGTCCGATCGTCGGTCAATCGTCAGCGACCGACCTCGACGCGTTTGCTCCACGTCTGATGCCCCGTACCGGGATCAGGAGATTGCTTCGCTCCAGGCGAGGGCACGCGATCCCTCGGCACGCGCGGTTGGCGCGTCCTCGCAGGCCTCCATCACCAGCCGGCGGACCTGGCCGGAAAACGCAATCGGTTCGGCGAAGGACCAACGCCGGATATGCTCCAGCCGATCGCCGTTGAGCCAGGCGCGGGCGAGGACCCAGCGGCCATCTTCTGGCTGACCGAAGAGGGCGACCCCGCCGCCGCGCCACATGAAGAGTTCGGCGGTGGCGTGTCCCGCGATGTGGCTGATGGGTTCGAGAACAGAGTCGTTCATGCGGGTCCGTTTCGTGGCGGCGAACAATGCCAGGGCCGATCGGCACGCGACCGGATGCCTATCGATCGTACGCTCGAAACGGCGAATGGTCGTTAGGCGCGGGCACCAAGTGGCGTTGGTCCCGAGTTGGGCAAGGCGGCCCGCGCATTACTTCGCGACAAGCGACTCCAGGAGATCGCTGGTCCCGCCAGGCGCCGCGGAGAGCGGCGCCTGGACGTAGTGCTCGCGCGAGAGCCAGCGTTCTCTCGCTTCCTCAGGCATGGAACTGAGTGGCCCTCCCGGAGCGATCTGGGTGCGGTGAGCGCGGATGGCCGCCTCCTTGAATGGCGCCCACGGACTCAAGTCGAGGATATGGGTGATCTGCGCAGTTGGCGTGCCGAGGTGGGACCGCCACTCGGGCGAAATCCAGGAGAGCGGGCCGTCATCGGCCGCGGCCATAGCCTGGAGTTCCTCTCGCGGCGCGGTGGCGAAATAGACCGATGGCGTTGCCCACGGATGTGCGTCTGTGCCATGCCATGCTGCGTCCGCGGCCAGGTGCACCGCCAGGGATGCGGCGTCGTGGATGTGAATGTGGTCGGGATGTCCATAGATGCCGTCAGAGCCGAAGGTGACGATGGTCTGCGGTTGCAGGGAGCGGATTAGTTCAGCGAGGCGGGCCGCGACGACGCCGACGGGAATTTCGGTCAACGCCAGGGGATCAGGCTGGGAGGAAGCGGCAAGACCGGAGTCGTGGTAGTCGAGAAAGCGCACATCATCCACGCCGAGTTCGTGCATGGCATCGCGTAATTCGGTCTCGCGAACCGCGCCGAGCCGTTCGGGGTCGTCGAGACCGGGGATGCTGCTTTCGCCGGCTTCGCCGCGAGTGGCGCTGATCACCGTCACCTTGATGCCGCGCTCGATTGCGGCGCGCATGAGACCGGCGGAGGAGAACGTCTCGTCATCAGGATGGGCAAAGATGAGAAGGAGTGGACCGCTCAACCAAGAACCCCCGCTTCTACCAAGACCTGCTCGAGTCGCGACTGACGCTCCCGGCCCTCACGATACCGCGAAAAGTGTGCCAAGTCGGGTTGATAGACGATGGCAGCCGCGGCGATGTCCGGAAACTGTGCGAGGGAATCGACTAGACCGGCGGCGACGGCGGCCATCATCGCCGCGCCGCGGGCGGTTGATTCGTCATCCGGGGCGAGCGCCGTCAGCGGGTGACCGAGAACATCCGCCGTGAGTTGAATCCACGGCGGGAGATTGAGCATGGCGCCGCCATTGACGACGATCTGGTGATCGGGCCGGGCGAGGGGAGCGAGCGCGTCATAGACCGCGGCGAGGCGGTAGGGAACCGCCTCCAGGGCGGCGCGAATCAGGGTTGCCGGGCGCGTGGCCAGGGTCAACCCGCCGAGGAATCCCGATGCCCCTTCGTACCAACCAGGTGAGCGTTCACCGGCCAGGAAAGGGAGAAAGGTGAGCCCGGTGCTGTCCGGCGGCATGGCGAACGCCGCGTGCACGGCGTCGCCGTCGGGAGCCGTTCCCGTGGTGTCGAGCATCCAGCGAAGCAGATTGCCGCCGTTGGACAGCGCGCCGCCAAGCACGGCGCCCTCGCGGTCGAGGCGGTAGGCCCAGAGTCCGGACGGAATCTCCCATACGGTCCCTGGGGGACGCGGCAAGATGATCCGCATCGCGGCGGACGTGCCGACGGTGAGCGCGAGGCGAGAAGACCCGACCGCGCCGCTGCCGACGTTTGCGCAGGCGCCGTCGCCCAATCCCGGAAACCATTGTGCCTGGCGTAGACCGGGCCAGCGCCGCGCGAACTCAGCAGTCAGGAACCCGGGCGGACCGAGATCGACGAGTGGGGAGAGTTGGTCCGTGGCAATGCCCGAAACTGCAAGCATTTCCGCATCCCACCCGAGCGCATGGATGTCCAGCAGGCCCGTGCCCGAGGCCATGCAATAGGTGACGGCCCCGGCGTCGCTCTCGCAGAGACGTGACAGGGCATACTCGGCGAACGAGCGCCAGTGTCGCGAGCGGGTGAAGGTCCGCGGATCGTCTTCCCGCAGCCAGCGAAGTTTCGCCGGCCAGTAGGAGGGATGGAAGCGGCACCCGGTCCGTTGGAGAACGACCTCCTGGTCCAGTTCCTCGCGCAAGCGCCGCGCCGCGTCGGCGGCGCGGGTATCAGCCCAGAAGAGAACCGGCGTCGTCGGAGCAAGATCCGCATCGAGTCCGAGCAAGGCATGCCAGAAAGACGACATGCCGACGGCGGCGACATCGCGGACGCGATCGCCAAGTCTGGCGACGAGTCCATCGATGACCCGGACGAGTAGAGCGAAGAGGGGCTGCGACGGATAGGTGGCGCCGCCGTCGGCCGTCGTTTCCAACGTGTAGGGAATCTGCTCTTCGCTCCCGGGGATGGGATGCCCCGCCAGGTCAAAGGCGAGGGCGCGGACCGATGAGGTGCCGGCATCGAGGGCGACAACGAGCGCCTTTTTCCTCGCTGCGGGTGGGGGCGTCATGCTCGCGCTCCTCGCAATGATCCGGACCGGCCGCTGGCCGGAGAGTATATCGAGTGCGGAACGGTAGATTGTTGCTGAAAATGCCGGGTAGACTGCGGCATCCCGCGCCAGATGACGCGCGGCGGAGGGGCTGATGCAACTAGCGGACAATGTGCGGGAGTTTCTCGAAGAAGTGCGCTACAGCGTGCTGGCGACCGTGAATGCCGATGGCAGTCCACAGCAAACGGTGATGTGGTACGAACTGCGCGGCGATATGGTGATGATGAACACGCTGCGCGGTCGGCGCAAGGACCGGAATCTCCTGCGCGATACCCGGGCTTCGGTCTGTGTCGAGGACGGGCAGCGCTATGTCACGCTTGCCGGCCGCATCGAAATCGTAGACGATCCGGCGACCGGCCAGGCTGACATCGCCGCGCTGACCCGGCGATACGTCGGCGAAGCGGAAGCGGAAGAGATCGTGCGCACGGTGTTCAGCCAGCAAGAGCGGGTGTCGTTGCTCCTGCATATCGAGCAGGTGGATGCACATGGATTCGAGGGCGAGAGTTAGTCCGTGATCGTTGCACTTGCGGGTGGTGTTGGCGGCGCCCGAATGGCGGACGGCCTGCAGGCCGCGCTTCCGGCCGGTGATTTGACGGTCATTGTCAACACCGCTGACGATTTCACCCTCTACGGTCTGCACATCTCGCCCGATCTCGACACGGTGATGTACACGCTGGCCGGTATCGCCGATCCAGCGCAGGGTTGGGGAGTGGCAAACGATAGCCGCCGCACCCTCGACGCGATTGGCCGCTATGGCCGCGATCCCTGGTTCTTGCTGGGCGATCAGGATTTCGCGACGCACATCCTGCGCAGCGAGCGCCTGCGGCAGGGAGCATCGCTCACCACGGTTACGGAGGAACTGGCGAGCGCACTCAGGGTGACGAGCCACATTGTTCCGATGACCGATGATCCGGTGGCGACGCTGGTCGATACGAAGCAGGGGCGGCTCGAGTTTCAGGATTACTTCGTAGCGCGGCGGCAAAGCGACGATGTGCTCGGGGTGTCCTTCGCGGGTATCGCGACCGCGAACGCGCAACCGCGGGCACTCGCCGCAATCGAGGAAGCAGCGGCGGTGATCATCGCGCCCTCCAACCCGATCGTGAGTGTCGAGCCGATTCTGGCGACGCCCGGCATGCGGGACGCGCTGCGGCGCACCTCAGCCCCGATCGTCGCGATCAGCCCGATCATCGGTGGCCGCGCCGTGAAGGGTCCGGCGGCGAACATGCTCCTGTCGCTCGGACACGACGTGTCGGCGCTTGGCATAGCGCGACTCTACGCCGACCTCGTCGACGGTCTGGTGATCGACGAAGTCGATCGCGCGCTTCAGCCGGAGATCGAATTGCTCGGGATGCGGGTGCTGGTGAGCGAGACGATCATGGGGGACCGCGCGGACCGGGCGCGGCTGGCGCGCGAAGTGCTCGATTTCGCGCAAGCCCTGACGATGGAGCGGGCGATCTCGCGGTGAGAGAACCGATCGTCACGATTGTCCCGGTTCGTTCCCTGCGCAACGGCAAGACGCGGCTCAGTTCGGTCTTGTCCCCGGAAGCGAGGGCCGCACTGCTCCGGCGTAGTGCCGAGCGGGTCATCGCCGCGGCGACGGCGGCTGATGTCGTGGCGAGGACGGTGGTGGTCAGTCCTGATCCGGACGTTCTCGACTGGGCATCCCGGCTTGGCAGGGGTGTCACCCCGCTCCTGCAACCGGAGTCCCGGCTCGGGCTGAACGGCGCCATTGACGCCGGCCGAGAGTGGACGATCGACCATGGCTTCGCGCGGATGTTTTCGCTCTTCGCCGACCTGCCCCTGATTGCGGCGAGCGATCTCGAGGCGATGGCGATCAGAGCGGAACCGGTGGTCCTTGGCCCCGATCGGCGCGGCGAAGGGACGAACGCTCTCCTGTTGCGGCTCCCGGGTGACGGAGCGAATTTTCAGTTTGCCTTCGGGGCGGGGAGCCTGGACAAGCACCGCGCGGCAGCGGCGCGGCTCGGCCTGCAATGCACAACCGTCGTGCTCCCTGGAATCGGTTTCGATCTCGATACGCCCGACGACTGGAATGATTTCCTGGAAGCCGTCGCGGGTGACGCCGCCGATTGGAGCGCGCTTGCCGCGTGCGATGGGGTGTGTGCAAGGTGAACGGTGGCGGTGAAATCCGCGTCATCGGGATCGACGGTATCGGCGAGGTGCGCACTGGCGACGATGTCGCCGGGTTGATCGGCGATGCGATCGTCTCGTCCGGGCATGTCCTGGAAGCGGGTGATGTCGTGGTCGTCACCCACAAGATCGTCTCCAAGGCCGAAGGCCGTCTGGTTGATTTGCGCGAGGTTGTGCCGTCGCCGCTGGCGCTGCGGATCGCCGCCCACGACGACAAGGACCCCCGCAAGACCGAAGTCGTCCTGCGCGAATCGATCCGTATCGTTCGCATGATCGGGAGCCTGATCATCGCGGAAACACCGCATGGGTTCGTCTGTGCCAATGCCGGAGTCGATGCTTCGAACGCGTCGCCGGACACCGTGATTTTGCTGCCGGAGGACCCGGACGCGTCGGCCGATCGCATCCGCGCCGCGCTGGCCGCCCGCTTCGGATTCGATCTGGTGGCCGCGCCCGCGGTGGTGATCAGTGACTCCTTCGGCCGGCCGTGGCGGAAGGGGATCGTCAATGTTGCGGTTGGCGTCAGTGGCATGGCGCCGCTCGCCGATTACCGCGGTCTGCAAGATCCGGCGGGGTATGAACTCTCGGCTTCGATTCTCGCCGTGGCCGATGAGATCGCGGCCGCGGCGGAATTGGTGATGCACAAACTGGCGGGGCGTCCGGTCGCGATCATTCGCGGGTACGAGTCGCCATTGCCGGCCGAGCCGGGCACCGGGCGCGATCTGATCCTGGGCCCGGAGCGGGACCTGTTTCGGTAGGGTCGGGACCGCCGCCTCCCGGACCGTGAACCTGGGTTCGGGACAAGGGTGATTGTCGCTTCGTCATCGTCGGTGACTGGAAGTGCGGGCGCCCGGAGAATGCATCGGGTACGGCGGACCGTCGTTTCTGAGACACCCTGGGTACGGACTCCGGATGATCAGTGCCGCCATACCGACGCGACCCCTCACCCCAACCCCTCTCCCCGTGCGCGGGGCGAGGGACTCGTTGCAGGCGACGCGTCAGCCGGAAAGGTATGCTGTTCACCCATATTCCGTAGTAAAGCGCTTTGGTCCCGAATACTTTTGAACCTCACCTGTCACAACGTGGCTCCACGTCCGTCTCGCCTCAGTGAAAGCCTGCATGAGGGACATCGGGCGAGGGGCGCGTGGGCGCGTCTTCTCGAATTCCCGCCAGCATCAGGCCGTTCTCGCTCCAGCCCGCCGCATCGCGGATGGCGCGCACGGCGTCGGAGAGGTCGCGGCGGGCGGTGGCGCCCGCTTCGTCGCGACGCACGCCGTTGGTCAGGAAGGCCATCGCCAGGCCGAGGTCAGGGTCGCCCCAGCAGACGGAGGAACCGAAGCCACCGTGCCAGAACGTGCGCGCGGTGCTGGTGGCGCCGGGCCAGTGCCGCCGCGGGTCGGCGAGTCCGCCTAGCTCGAACCCGAGACCGCGCCGCACCTGTGCCGCGAACGTGGCGTCGATGTCGCTGTCGACCTCGATCCGCAGCATCCGGGCGACCGTCTCCGGCTTCAGAATGCGGCCCCCTCCGAGCCCGCCGCCCGCCGCCAGCGCCGCGTAGAAGCGGGCCATGTCACGGGCGGTCGAGACGCCGCTCGCCCCAGGCACGACCATTCGGTGGAATGGCACGTCACGTAGGGCGCGCACCGATTCCAGACCCCACCCGTCTGTGCCGTCCGTAACGTGGATCTTGACGAGGCGGTCCTCGACTTCGCACGGCAGCCCGACGTACGTGTCGGCCAGGCCGAGGGGACCGGTGATCTCGGCGCGCAGGTAGTCTCCGTAGGACCGGCCGTCGAGGCGGCGGACGAGCTCGGCGGCCACCCAATGCTGGGTGAGGAAGTGGTAGGCACTGACGGCGCCGGGGGCGTGTTCGAGCGGCATCGCGGCGACCGCCGCGGTCGCCGCCTCCCAATCGCCCCAACGGTCGGGCGTCAGTTCCGGTGGGGTGGATGGAAAGCCGCCGCGGTGGGAGAGGAGGTGGCGCACCAGCACCTGCTCCTTGCCGTTGGCGCCGAACGCTGGCCAGTGCGCGGCGACCGGGTCGTCGAGTCGGAGCCGGCCGCGTTCGATCTGTTGCCAGAGCGCGACCGCCCCGAACGGCTTGGTGCCGGAGAAGAGCGGGAACAGGGCCTCCCGACCGACCGACTCGGCCCGCTGGGTGTCGGCGAACCCGACGGCGAGATCGAGGACGAGCCGTCCGTCGAGGTAGACCGCAAGCGCCGCGCCGGGGAAGAGTCGCAACGGGCTGAACTGCTCGCGGAAGCGGACCTCGACGTCGGCCAACGCCACCGTAGCGATTGCGGTGGCGGGCACCGGTTCGTTGCTGCTGGGGGTCGTGCGTGGCGACGACGCTCTCACGCCGGGCTCGGCACGGCCGCGCGCTCGCGCTCGACCAGCACACGGCGCAGGATCTTGCCCGAGGCCGACTTCGGGATGGCGTCGATGAACTCCAGGCGCCGCACCATCTTGTACGGGGCGACGCGCCCCGCAACGTAGGCCATCAACTCCTCGGCGGTGGCCTCGCTTTTAGGCACGATAAAGGCCTTCGGCACGTCGCCGGCCTTTTCGTCGGGGCTGGGGATGACGGCGCAGTCGGCGACCGCGGGGTGGGTGAGCAAGATGGCTTCCAGTTCGGCCGGAGCGACCTGGTAGCCCTTGTACTTGATCAGTTCCTTCAGCCGGTCAGTGATATAGATCCAGCCATCCGCGTCGACGCAGCCAAGGTCCCCGGTGTGCAGCCACCCCTCAGCGTCAATCGTTTGCGCAGTGGCAGCGGGGTTATGGAGGTAGCCCTTCATGACCTGGGGACCTCGCACGCAGATCTCGCCCGTCTCGCCCGCGCCGAGTTCCGTTCCGGTCTCGACATCAATGACCTTGCATGAGGTGTTCGGCACTGGTGGGCCACCAGATGCTGGCCGGTCCTGCCACTCGGTCGGCACGAGATGCATGGGGACCGCCTCCGTCATGGCGTACATTTGCTTTACGCTACAGCCCAAGCGGTCACGGCACAAGCGGGACAGGTCCTCACCCATGGGGGCCGCCGACCAGTGAATGAGCTCGAGCCGCGATAGGTCATAGTCATCGACCATCGGTTGCTGGACGAGATCGAGGATCACCGGTGGCGCCAGGGCGGCACGCGTCACGCGCTGATCCTCGAGCATCTGCAGGAAGGAGCGCAGGTTGTAGCGGGGCATGATGACGAGCGTGGCGCCATTGCTCAGAAAGTAATTGAGCGTGATGATGCCGCCGACATGAAAAAACGGATAGATGGTCGCCGCGACATCGTCAGATTTGATCGTACCGACGGCTTGCCAGGTCAACACCCCGGCTATGAGGTTTTGATGGGTGAGCATCACGCCCTTTGACCGCCCAGTTGTGCCGCTGGAATAGGGAAGAACCGCCACATCTCGAGCCGGGGCGATCTTGCTGGACGGCCATGGGCCATCGGCCGCTTGCAACATGGTAAACGGCGTTGTCCCGGTTGCCTCACCGACGACGAAGATCTCCTGAACCTGCGCTCCCGCCGCCTCCCGCACCTCATTGATGCGGTCCGGTATGGTGAGGATGAAACGAGCCTCCGCGTCTGTTAGCTGTGTTGCCATTTCTTCCGCGGTGTAGAGCGGATTGAGCATCGTCGTGGCGCCGCCGACAGCCGCCGCGGCATAGAAGGCGACGGCGAATTCGGGGATGCTGGGACAGATGGTGGCCAGGACATCACCCTTCTGGAAGCCACGGCTCGCCAGGCCAACCGCCGTCCGACGAACGTCGTCAGACAGCTGCTCATAGGTCATGACACGGCCGCTTGGCCCATCGACAATGGCTGGCTTGTCCCGGAGGCGGTCGGCGTGCTGCAGCACGAAGGAGGTCAGCGATACATCAGGGATGACGATATCGGGATGAGGGCTGCGAACGATCATGACGGTCCTCCTCGACTCGACCGGCCACGATATCCGGCGTCGCCGTCGTCAGCAAACGCTCCCGTGACGGGTGTGCACCCAGTCTGCGTCTGAGGCATGACCGCCACATCGTACAGTCGCCCGATTTCCACCGTGAATCTGAAAAGCCTGGCCTACGACAGGTCGTAGATGACAGGTGTCTTACGTTGTCTCTTCGGCGATGAGTCCGCGCTGCTGGGCAGCCACCGGCGCTTCCACCCGATTACGGACTCCCAACTTGGTAAAGAGGTTGGTCAGGTGCGTGGTAACCGTCCGCCTGCTGATGTAAAGCGCGTTGGCGATCTCGGGGTTGGAGCGCCCGGCGACGAGCAAGCGCAACACCTCGAGTTCACGGGCGGTGAGGCCGTGCCCGGCGGTCGCCGCTGCCGGCTGTGCACCCGGCGTCATCTTCGGAATGGTCAGCGCCTCGGCGACCGCGTCGGGAAGCGAAAGGGCCTGGCCCGAGCGCCAGGCGGCGTCGAATGCTTCCTCGCCCAATCGCTCGCGACACTCGGCAAGGGCGAGGAGACGGGACCCGGATCGGGGCTCGTCGGCGCCGATTGCCGTGCGAAGGGCCTCCTCCGCGCCAAAGAGCCGGACGGCGCGCTCGTCCCGATGGGTGCGCGCCGCGATGATCGCCAGACCCCGCAGACTACTCGCCAAGCTGACTGTATCGAAGTGGTCCCTGCGGAGCGCCAGCGCCTCGGCGTAGAGCGCGGCGGCAGCCGGAAGGTCATTCCGATCCCGGGCGAGGCTTGCCATGTTGATGAGCGTGAGCGCCGCGCCGAACGCAATTCCCGCGGCGCGAAACCCGGCGAGGGCCTGGTCGAACAATGCGCCGGCGTGGGCAAGGTCGCCCCGGCGGTAGGCAACGTACCCGAGGTTCTTCAGCGACAACGTCTTCCAGTACGGATCATCCTGATACTCGTACAGCGTGAGGGACGCCCGGAATGCGGCTTCGGCGGCATCAAGATCCCCACGGCTCAAGGCCGCAAGACCCCTGGCGTAAACCGTTTGGCCTTCTAGCTCGCGATTGCCGATCGCCCGCGCGAGCGTGAGCGCATCGTCGAGCAGCGGGAGGGCGCGGTCGTAGTCGCCTTGTTCGGCGGACAGCCAGCCCGCCGCGAGCAGCGCGGGTGCTCGCGCCTCGGGCGGCGACGATCCGCCACAGGCCAGCGACCGCCGGGTCCAGGCGCACCCCTCACTCCATTGCCGCGTAACGTACCAATACCAACCGACGGAGTAGACAATCCGTTGGGCGGTCTCGGCATCGGCGTGCTCCACCGCCAGGGCGAGGGCCGCCCGGATGTTATCGTGCTCGATGTCGAGCCGCGAAATCCAATCCACGTCGATCCGGCCGCCGCCCAAGACCACCCCGGCGCTCTCCGTGAGGTCGCGATACCACATCGCGTGACTTTGGCGTGTCGCCGCGGCCTCGCCACTGCGCTCGAGTTGTTCTCTCCCGAATTCGCGCACCGTTTCGAGCAGGACGAAGCGAGGGAATGGGGACCGGTCGTCCGTTCGCACCAGGCTTTTCTCGATGAGGGAGGTGATACCGTCCAGGGGATCGATCGCGAGGTCGCCGGTGGCCGAGGCAACGGCTTCGACCGCTTCGAGCGGAAAGCCGCCGACGAAGACCGACAGCCGCCGGAACAGGGCCCGTTCGTCCGCCGTCAGGAGATCGTAACTCCAGGCGACGGCATCGCGCATGGTTTGCTGCCGGGGCGGAAGGTCGCGGGCGCCGTGGACGAGGACCTGCAAGCGGCGGTCGAGGCGGGCGAGCAGGGCGTCGGGCGGCAGCACGGTGACGCGGGCCGCCGCGAGTTCGATGGCGAGGGGAAGCCCGTCGAGGCGGGCGCAAATCTCGGCGACCGCCGCCGCGTTCTCCTCCGAAAGCACGAAGGCGGGCCGGGCGGCACGTGCCTGGCGGACGAAAAGGGCAACCGCGCCGAGCTGCGCCAACGCGGGGAGCGGGGGCCGATGGCCGGCGCGGGGCACGGCCAGCGGTGGTACGGGAAACTCGTGCTCGCCCCGCAGCCGGAGCACCTCGCGGCTGGTGGCCAGGATCGTCAGGCCCGGGCAGGTGGTCAGGAGGTCGCCCAGGTCGGGGGCGGCGTCGACGACCTGCTCCAGGTTGTCGAGTACGAGCAACAGGCGCCGCTCGCCCAGGACGGCCCGCAACCGCACCACGAGCGGACGATCGCCAGCGTCCTGAATACCCACGGCGCGGGCGATTTCCGGTAGAACGAGCCCCGGATCGCGCAGCGCGGCGAGAGAGACGAAGACGACACCGTCGGCAAAGCCGGGGGCCGCGAGCGCGGCCGCTTGCACGGCGAGACGGGTCTTGCCGACGCCGCCCGGGCCGGTGAGGGTGACGAGAGGGACGTCCTCGCGCACCAACAGCGCGCCGAGGGCGTCCAACTCCCAGTCGCGGCCGATCAGCGGCGTGCGGGGGAGGGGGAGGCCGGTGGTGTCAGGGAAGGGAGAGGTGCTGACCACGGTACGACACCTCCCGAGTTGGCGGCGGCAGTCCCGCGACGACGGGCCTCACGCGCGCATGATCGGACGCGGTGCGACCATCGTCAATGCCGGCCGCGTGTGTCTCGCAATCGGTGCTTTTCGCGACTGCGGCCAACGCACCCGTTTTCGCCGCGCGAGGTTCGAGTTTCAGCGCCGTGCAGAAATGGTGTCGTTCCGAGCCGCAGCGAGAAATCTCGGCGTCAGGGACGATTACGGCCACGGGCGAGGTCCCTCCTGCGTCGGGACGACACCATGCTCCCCACCAGGATGCCGTGACGACTGCACGGCGCTGTAGTTGACGCGCGCCTGAGCGCTGACTATCCTCTGTTCAGTCAAGCCTTCGGGGTTGTGGTGAGATTGGCGTACTACGCCAGTCAAGTCCCGACCGGCGGTACAGCCCGCGAGCGAGCGCGAATCACGCGCAGGCACGATCCGGTGGAATTCCGGAGCCGACGGTACAGTCCGGATGGGAGAAGGCGCGCTGGCGACGTTGGCCATTGCCACCGGCGTCTTTTGCGCATCGCCGAAACTCCATCTCCGCCCGGGGCCGCCGCTGCCGGGCGTTTTGCCGTGCCCGGCCCGGCGGATTGGTGTTGCCGTTCGCGAGGGATGGTGGTGGCCGGGTTTCTTGTTGCACGCGTGGCGCACGCGACCGCCGTGTTGATCGGCGTACTCAGCCTGACCTTTATGCTCTTGCATGTGGCTGGCGATCCGCTGGCGGGGCTGATCCCGCCAGGCGCGTCGCCGGAGGTCGAGGCGCACATTCGCCACGGCTACGGGCTGGACCGCCCGATCCTCGTGCAGTACCTCGATTTTCTCAGCCGTGGATTGCGTGCCGATTTCGGCGACTCGTGGCGCCAGGGGCGATCGGCGCTCGACGCGGTACTGGAACGATTGCCGGTGACGCTGGCGCTCGCCGGAGGCGCGGTGACCCTGGCGGCCGTAGTCGGGGTCGGCCTCGGGGTCCTCGCCGCCGCGGAGCCAGGATCGGTCTGGGATGTCATCGCGCGGTTGACCGGGCTGCTGGGGCAGGCGATTCCGGCGTTCTGGCTGGGCACGATGCTCATCCTCTTGTTCGCCGTCAATCGCGCCTGGCTGCCGTCTTCCGGTCTCGCGGGACCATCGAGTCTGGTGCTCCCGGCGCTGACCCTCGCGGCGTATCCGGCAGCGACGATGACCCGCCTCATCCGCGCGGCGATGGGTGAAGCCTTGGTGGCGGACTACTCGCGGACCGCGCGTGCCAAGGGGTTGCCCCGGCGGCAGATTCTGCTCGGCCATGCCTTGCGAAACGCGGCGCTCCTGGCGTTGTCGTTTGCCGGATTGCAGGCGGGTTTTCTCATCGGCGGCGCGGTGATCGTCGAGAGCGTCTTTGCCTTGCCGGGCGTCGGGGCGCTCGCCCTGGACGCGGTGCTGTTCCGCGATCTGCCACTCGTGCAGGCCTTCGTCTGGGCCGTCGCCGTTCTGATCCTGGTCATCAATCTGGTGACGGATACCTTGGCGTATCTCCTCGACCCCAGACTCCGGGAGACGGGGCTGCTGGCCGGGAGCGCTCGTTGATGGCGACCACCGTCATCACCTCCGTCGCTCCGGCCACCCGGGGCCGGGTTCACCAGGACTCCGTGTTGCTGCCGATTGCCGGTCCTCGTCGACGAGCGGGTTGGACTCCCGCGGCGATCGCTGGGCTGGCGATCCTCCTGATGCTCGGGATCGCCGCAGCAGCCGGTCCACTGCTGTGGACGGTCAATCCGAATACCCAGGACCTCCTGGCGCGTCTTGCCCCGCCGTGGGGTATGGGCGGATCGGCCGCGCATCCACTCGGCACGGACACCCTTGGCCGAGACACCCTGGCGCGGCTGATCGCCGGGGCGCGGGTATCGCTGCCGCTGGCGATCGGAACCACCACAGCGGCGGCGGCGATCGGCGTCACCCTGGGCGTGATCGGTGGGTATCGCCAGGGGTGGAGCGACCGGTTCGTTACCTGGCTGTGTGACGTGCAACTGGTGGTGCCGTTCGTGGTGTTCGCCATCGCGGTGACGACTATCGTCGGTCCCGGCATCCGCAATGTGGCCATCACTCTGATCGCGACGGGATGGGTGACCTACACCCGGGTGTTGCGGCTGCAGACCCACGCCCTGCGCCGGGCGGAATGGATGGAGGCGGCGCGCGCCAGCGGGTGTGGTCCCGGTCGGCTCATGACGCGGCACCTGTTGCCGAATCTTGTCGCGCCGATCGTGATTCTGGCGACACAGCAAGCGGGGGCGATGATTCTGTACGAATCGTCGTTGACGTTTCTCGGACTTGGCGTGGGCGGCGATGTCGTGACCTGGGGCGGCATGGCGGCGCTGGGACGCGAGGCGATTTTCAGTGCGCCGTGGGTCGCGGCGCTACCCGGGGTGGTCATCGCCATGGCGATCCTGGGGTTTCAATTGGTGGGTGACTGGCTGGCCGCGCGTGAGCGACGGCGTTAGGTGGGGTGAATCCATGCATCAGTGGGAACGATTACACGCGCGGGCGATTTCGCGGCGTGCAGTCCTGGCCAGGGGAGCGGCCGTGGTTGGCAGCGCGCTCCTCCCGGTGTCACGCGGTGAAACACGCGCTGTGGGGATGCGGCAAACCCTCGCCGCACAGATGGCGATCGATCTGGCCGTCGAGCCGGCGACGCTCGATCCGGCGATGGTCTACGAATCCGATGGCTGGTCGGTCATCCACTCGATCTACGACGCGCTGGTGCAACTTGGTCCGGATGGCGCGTTGGAGATGGTGCTGGCGGAAGCGATGACCCAGGTCGATCCGCTCATCTGGGAGATCAAACTCCGTTCTGGAATCACCTTTCACAATGGCGAGCCATTTGACGCCCGCTCGGTCGCCTTTTCGATCGCGCACATCACCGATCCCGAGACGAAATCGCAGATCGCCGGGAGTTTCCAGATCATTGCGGAGGTCGAGCAGGTCGATTCGCTGACGGTGCGGTTGCACACCTCGGCGCCCGCGCCCTGGTTGCCCTCGCAGATGGGGCCGTGGTTGGCGATGCTCCCACCCGACTACGCCAGCGATCCGCTGAATGAGTTTGCCAACAAACCGATCGGGACGGGGCCGTACCGCTTCGTGCGATGGGATCGCGGGGCGCAGATTTCGCTCGCCCGGAACGAGGACTACCAGCCAGCGAAAGCGAAGGGCGCGCCGATCGCCGACCGGGTCACGTTCCGCTTCGTGCCAGATGCGACGACGCGCGTGACCGACGTCATCTCTGGCACCAGTCAACTGGTGCGTGGTGTACCGTTTGACCAGTTGACCGCCGTGGAAGCGACCGCGGCGGTGGTGGCGCAACCGATCGCGGGGTGCGCCTTTGTCCGGATTCCCAACGACGTGGCGCCGTTTGACGACCCCCGCGTGCGGCTGGCGATGGACCACGCGGTCGATGTCGATGCGATCGTCACCGCGCTCCTCGGCGGCAACGGTCAGCGGCTGGCCAATGTCTTTGTGCCGGGAGGACTCGGGTTCGACGAGAAACTCTCGCCGCACGCATATGACCCCGGTCTGGCGAAGCAATTGCTTGCCGAAGCGGGTCACCCGGACGGATTCGCAACGCGGCTCGCCTACACCACCGCCGAGCGGGCCGATCTGGTGACGGCAGTCGCCGGTCAACTCGAAACCGCGGGGATCAAGGTCGCGCTCGAACCAATGGAAACCGCCGCCTTCAACCAGACGTGGCAGGATCAGGACGCCGCCCCGTTGCGCTTTCTCACCTGGCGTCCGCTCTTCGATCCCTACACGCTGCTCAGCCTGGTCTTTTCCAGCAAGGGATTTCTCTCGCGCTACAACGACCCCGAGGCGCAAACGCTGATCGACGCGGGAGCGGTCGCAACCGATCCCGGCAAGAGGAACACGATCTACCAGCAATTGGGACGGGTGATGCACGATGCCCCGGCGGCGATCTATCTCTGGAGTCTGACCTCGTTCTACGGCGTTGCGTCAGACGCGCCGGCCTGGACGCCGCGCCCCGACGACTGGATTCTGCCATTACTGGTCAGCGAGTGAGCGGCGACCCCACCAGAGTGAGTGAAAAACCTACAGCCGCCGATCTTGCGTTTGTCCGGGATGCACGGGTCGGGCGGCTGGCAACAGCCGACGCTGGCGGCGATCCGTCGGTGGTGCCCGTCTGCTTCGCGCTCCTCGACGATGACGGTGCGCCGACGATCGCCATCGCTATCGACGAGAAGCCGAAGGGTGACCCGCGCCGGTTGCGGCGGGTGCGCAACATCCTGGAGCGCCCCGCGGTCTCCCTCGTTGTCGACCATTACGACGAAGATTGGGATCACCTGGCATGGGTGCTGGCGCGGGGTGAGGCACGACTGATCGAGCATGACGATCCCTGGCATGCGGACGCGATTGCCGCGCTACGGTTGAAGTATCCGCAATACCTGGCGATGCGGCTGGAGGACCTCCCCGTCATCCTGATTCGCAATTTGACCATGCGTTCCTGGCGAGCGAGGGATGGCAGCAGCCCGCCCGCGCGCCACGGGCGGGCCGCGTTCGCCTCACTGGTACGGGGGCGCCGCTCGGTGCGCGCGTTTTCCACCCGGCCGGTGCCCCGCTTCATCGTCGAGGAAGCGATCGCGGCGGCGGGATGGGCGCCCTCACCGCACGGCCGGCAGCCGTGGCGGTTCGCGGTGGTGGAAGGGGCGGCGCGGCGAGAGGCGCTCGCCGCGGCGATGGCGGACACCTGGCGGAAGCAGTTGCGCTTCGATGGACAGGATGAATCGGTCGTCGAGGCGCGGCTCGAAAAGAGCCGGGACCGTCTTCATCGCGCACCGATCCTGATCGTGCCGTGCCTGTACCTGGAAGATCTCGATGTCTATCCCGACCCGGATCGGCAGCGTGCCGAGACGACGATGGCGATCCAGAGTCTCGGCGCGGCGGTGCAGAATCTGTTGCTCTCGCTCTATGCGGCTGGCGTCGATGGCGGCTGGATGTGCGCGCCGCTCTTCGTGCCGGAGGTGGTGCGCGAGGCGCTCGGGCTCGATCCGGTGCTGATTCCGCACGCCCTGATCGCGGTGGGCTATGCCGAGAAAGACCCGGTGCGCCGGCCGCGCCTGCCAGTGGGCGAGCTGATCGTCGATTGGAGGTAGGGCCCTCAGCCCAACAAATTTTCGATCGCAATCTCACCGGGAGATTTTGCGGATTCGCCGCGCCGGCCCTCACCCCAACCCCTCTCCCGTCGAGCCGGGAGAGGGGCTTTTTGGCGGCAGTGTGGACCACCTGGAGCCCTGCGAACGCCCCATTTCGACCGTACCTCCCCTTGTGAGATCGGAATGGGAGAGGGGCTCTTGTGGGGGCGTGTTGGGGAATCAGGCGAGCCCGGTCAGGCGCTTGTTTCGCGGTACATGTCGACGAAGTTGTAGGCGTTGAGGTAGAGCGAGTTCGGGACGAATCCGGTGATGTCCTTCCGCAGAACGGTGTACCACTTGAGTTGTCCGTAGTAGATGACCGGAGGATCCTGCTCGGTGAGGATGTTCTGGATTTCCTTCATCCACGTGTTGAGGTCTTCTTCCGCCTCGAAGTCCTCGCTCAATCCCATCAGTTCGCTGAAGCGATCGTTGACCCACCAGCCGCCGTTGGAGATGCCGGCGCCGTCTTTCGGTGAGAAGTTCGGATCGAGCTGATTGAACGGGTCGTTGTAATCCGGCCACCAACCCCAGCCGCCGATGAACATTGGCCGCTCCTCGGCCGGTGAGTCGCCGTAGACCATATCAACCAGCGCGCCGCGTTCGAGTTCGGTGATGTCGAGATTGAAACCCATCTTTCCGACATTCGCCTGGAAGAGTTGCGCGATGATCCGTTCCACCTCGTCTCCGGACTGGAAGGCGTAGTCGAACGTGTCTCCCTCCTTGAAGCCAGCGGAGAGAATCAGCTCCTTCGCCTTGTCGAGATCGGTCTGGTAGAGGAAGACGTCCGGATCGGAACCGCGGACGGTCGAGGCAAGCGGGCCGGAGCGGGCGATCAATCCACGATAGGCGCTGTTCATGACGTCGTCGTAGGGAAACGCGTAGGAGAAACCCTGGCGCGCGGCGACCGTCTGGAGGCGCGGCGCATTCATGATGACCCAGTAAACGGCCGTGGAGTCGTAAATCTGGACCTGAACATCGGGGTTCTTGGAGAGTACCTCGACATCTTCCGGCGTCAGGTTCTGCGCGGCAGCGTCGGCGTCGCCGGTTTCCAGCAACTGCCGGCGGGTCGAGGCTTCCTCGACGATGCGGACCGCCAGTTTGTCGAAGTGGGGCCGCTCCCACCCGCCGTGGTAGTCCTCGAATTTGGTCATGATCACCTGCTCGGTGGGGGAGTTCTCCGTCAGTTGGTACGGGCCCGTGCCGGAGGCGTTGATCAGGAACCACTCATGCGCCCAGGGGTCCTCGTCGGTCTTGTTCTCTTCGACCATCTTCGGGTTGACGACGAACGGACCGTACGATGAGGCCATGGCGGGAAGGAAGAGGGGCGAGGGGCGGTCGAGGTTGAAGGTGATCGTGGTGGGATCGACGACCTCCATCTGCTCCGGGGTGGACATGAAGCGCTTGACGACCATCACCGGGCCGGTATCCATGCCGAGAAACCGAGTGAAGGAATCCTTGACCGCCTGCGCATCGCAGGGGGTACCGTCGTGGAACTTGGCGTTGGCCGCGATCTTGAAGGTGACCGCCTTGCCGTCCTCGCTCGTTTCCCACGATTCCGCCAGCATCGGCGCGATTTCGTCGGTCGAACTCCCTTTGTACTGGACGAGCATCTCGTACAAGCCGAAAAAGAGCATCGAGGAAAGATTGTCGTAGGCGGAGTGCGGGTCGATATCGGGTGAACTTCCGTCGCGGAGGACGGTGAAACTGCCGGTCGCCTGATTCTGCATCGCGGGCAGGGCCGGCATTCGCTGCTCCTGCTCCGGCGCCACCGCGGCCATCGCCGGCGCGGCCTGCCAAGCGGCGGCGATGATCGGCGTTGCCAAACCGAGGCGGAGACCGGTTTCGAGCACCTGACGGCGGCTCATGCGGCTAGCGGCTGCGTCGGCCAGAAAACGGGTGATGCGGGCATTAGCCATTGCGCGTCTCCTTTGACTGCACTCACGGACTGCGACCTTCGAGTTGTGGAAGTTGGGGGAGTTATAGCAGGCGGCAGCAGGCGGGAGTCAGGAGTCAGGAGTCGGGAGTCAGGAGTCAGGAGACGGGAGGCTGGCTATCCTCTTCCTCGCCGACTCGCCATCTCTTATCTTGCCGACTTGCCGTCTACTCTACTCGACTCCTCGCCTTCACGACTTCTCGACTCGTTCTTGCCGACTCGCTTCGCCTAGCCGCTCGATGCTCGATACATCCCATCGAAGTTGAACGCGCTGAGGTAGATCGGATTGGGAATGAATCCTTTGATGTCCTTCCGGAGCACCGTGTACCACTTGGCCTGGCCGTAATAGATCACCGGGGGGTCTTGCTCCGTCAGGATGTTCTGAATCTCCTTCATCCAGGTCACCAGGTCGGCTTCGGACTCGTAGACCTGGCAGAGGGCCAACAGCTCGTTGAACCGGTCGTTCACCCACCAACCGGCGTTGGAGATGCCGGCGCCGTCCTTGGGTGAGAAGTTGGGGTCGAGTTGGTTGAACGGGTCGTTGTAGTCCGGCCACCAGCTCCACCCGCCGATGAACATCGGCCGCTCCTCGGCCGGCGAGTCGCCGAAAATCAGATCGAAGAGGGCCGACCGTTCGAGTTCGGCGATGTCGAGCGTGAAACCGATCTTCGCGATCTGAGCCTGGAAGAGCTGGGCGATGACGCGCTCGACTTCATCGCCCGACTGGAACACATAGTCGAACGTATCACCCTCCTTGAAGCCCGCGGCGAGGATCAATTCTTTCGCCTTGGCAAGGTCGGTTTCGTACAGGAAGACGTTCGGATCGGAGGCGCGTACGCCGGAGGCGAGCGGACCGGAGCGGGCGAGCAGGCCGCGGTAGGCGCTGTCCATGACATCGGCATAGGGGAAGGCGTACGAAAACCCCTGACGCGCCTCGACACTTCGCAAGCGCGGCGCGTTCATGATCGTCCAGTAGACCGCGGTCGAGTCGTAGATTTCGACGTCGATGTCAGGATTGGCCGCGATCGCCTCGACATCGTCCGGGGTCAAGTTATGCGCGGCGGCGTCGGCGTCGCCCGCTTCCAGGAGCTGTCGCCGCGTCGCCACCTCAGCGACGATGCGGACCACGATGCGGTCAAAGTGGGGCCGTTCCCAGCCGCCGTGGTAATCGGCGAAGGTGGCCATGACCACCTGCTCGGTTGGAGAGTTCTCGATCAACTGGTAGGGACCGGTGCCCGATGCGTTGATCTGGAACCACGACCGCGCCCAAGGGTCATCCGCGGTCTTGTGCGCCTCGACCATCTTGGGGTTGATCACCCACGGGCCATACGAGGACGCCATCGCGGCCAGGAAGAGAGGCGAGGGGCGGTCGAGGTTGAAGGTGATCGTGGTGGGATCGACCACGGTCATCTGTTCGGGCGTGGATACAAAGCGCTTGAACACCATGACGGGGCCGGTGTTCAGGGCCAGAAAGCGCGTAAACGAGTCCTTCACGGCTTGTGCGTCACACACCGATCCGTCATGGAACCGCGTGTTCGGCGCGATCTTGAAGGTGACGGCCTTGCCGTCCTCGCTCGTCTCCCATGATTCGGCGAGCATCGGGGCGATCTCGTCGGTTGCGCTGCCCTTGTACTGCACGAGCAGTTCGTAGAGTCCGAAGAAGAGCATCGAGGAGAGGCTGTCGTAGGCGACGTGGGGATCGAGATCGGGCGAACTGCCATCGCGGAGGATGGTGAAGTTGCCGGTCGATTGACCCTGCATGGCAGCCGGCACGGGCAACACTCGTTCGGAGGCGGGGTTACCCGTCGCGCGGGCGGGAGTGGCCTCCCACGCCGCGGTGATGATCGGCGTGGCTACGCCGAGGCGCAATCCCGTCTCCAGCATCTGGCGCCGGCTCAATCTGCCGCTGGTAGCGTCGGCGAGGAATCGGGCAACACGAAGATCGGTCATCGTGCGTCTCCTTTTGCTGCTTTCGCGGCGTCTCTGATTGTCGAGATGGTGCGGAGTTATAGCAGGTGGCGGGTGGCGGATGGCGGGTGCCGGGTGGCGGGAGAACCGACCAGACGGCGAGAACAAGCACAATTCGTCGCCTTTTACCTGTCACCCGTCACCTGTCACCTGCCACCCGCTACCCGCTACCCGCTACGCCACACCACTCCAAGAGGAATGCGCCAAGGACTTTGGCGGTCGGGACCAGAGACGGGAGGAGGAGCCATTCGTCGGCAGCGTGGCCATTCGCGCCGGTGGCGCCATAGCACCCGGCGGGGATCCCTTCGAAGTTGTAGTAGCGCATGTCGTTGATGCCGGTGCCGGCCTTGAGCGCCATTGGTTGGCCGACGACGCGCTGGTGCCACGCTGCGAGCAACCGGACGAACGGCTCGTCCATGGAGACCTCGGAGCCAGCGCTCTGGAACCCGTCCCAGGTGATGACCGGCGGGTGTTCGGCGAACCAGGAATCGCTTTCGACGACGGCCGCGACCGCGGCCTCGATCTCACGCCGCGTCTCGAGCACGCTCTGTCCTGGGTAGCAACTGAGACGGCAGTGGATTTCGCAGGCGCCGGGAACGGTGCTTGGCCAGTCACCCCCCTGGATCACCCCGATATTGAGGTTGATCGGGTGCTCGATGCCGGCGAATGCGGGATGCGTCTGCTGATTGAGCCGCGCATCGAGTTCCTGAAGCGCCTGCATGATCGGGATCGCGCGGGTAATGGCGTTGACCCCTTTCCAGGCCTGCATCGCGTGCCACGATTTTCCGGTAATGGCGATGCGGAACCAGAGCACACCGACGTGCGCCTGCGTGAAGAGACCCCCGGTCGGCTCGGTCATGATCGCGGCGTCGGCGTGGTAGCGACGGGCGGCAGCGAGGGCGCCGTTGCCGGTGCACTCTTCCTCGATCACGCTGTGGATGACGAGATCGCCTCGCAGTTCGATCCCCACGTCGCGCAAGAGCCGCGGGAGCATCAGGTTGAGGGCATCGCCGCTCTTCATGTCGTACGCGCCGCGGCCATACATGCGGTCGCCGACGATCGTCGCCTGCCAGGGATCATGGGACCAGGCCGACACTGGCTCGGGTGAAACGACGTCGATGTGCCCGTTGAGAATGAAGGAGCGGCCGCCACCGGCGCCCCGCACGGTCCCCGCCACGTTTGGGCGGCCGGGGAAAGGCACACCACTATCTCCCCCGTTAGGCAAGTCGCGAACGGAATCTTCCAGGTCCCAGACATCGACCGCGAGGCCAGACTCGCGCAAATGCTCGGCGACGTATGCTTGGGCCTCGGCCTCGGCGCCGAGCGGACTGGGGCGGCGCACGAGTTCGGTGACTGTTTCGATCAGTTCGTCTTCGCGGCGCTCGATTTGGGCCCAGAGGCGGTCAATCGCGGACTGGGTCCCGTGGTCCGTACTGTTCATCGTCCCTCCCACCTGTTGCTGATCAATGGTGGCGGATGGGATTATCGGGGAGACCAGCGCAGGACGCCTCATTTGTCCAAGGCCAGGCAGTGCGCCAGTCGAGGAATAATCGAAGAAGTCGTTATCACGCTAGGCGTCGCCCCCTCACGGGAGCCTCTTGCCTCGTTCGCGAGTTGAGAAGGGGAGGGAGGACGACCTCGCCGCGCTGGCCCTCACCCCAACCCCTCTCCCTCTGCGGAGGGCGAGGGGCTTTCCGGCGGTTTCGTCGCTGGTCCGGGCCAGAGCGAACATCCCAGTTCACCCGTACCTTTCCCGGTCAGCGTCGACCGGGAGAGCGACACCTCTTGTGTGTTGACCTGAACATTGACCGTGACCTTGGGAACGTGTCGATACCATACGGGAATCTCGCGGCCCAGAAGCGACCTTCGCCCACCGCAGAGGGAGAGGGGTTGGGGTGAGGGCTTTCCAAGAACGCGAATAATGAACGCCCTCATCTGTTGCGGTCACGCCGCGCGAGGAACGCCCACGCCAAGATCGTCGCCAGAACTCGCGGACGCGATCGGTATGGCGCGCTTATCCCGGCCAGTTGCCACCGTCGACGTTGATCGTCTGCTGCGTCATGTAGTCGGAGTCGGCGGAGGCGAGGAAGATGGCCGCCCCGGTGACGTCGTCCGGCTGCTCGATGCGGCCGAGCGGGATCGATTCCACGAAGCGACGCTTCGGCTCGCCCACTTCCCAGCCGAAGAGGGCCGCGAACTGCTTGTCGACTTCGACCCAGAGCGGGGTGTCGACAATGCCGGGAGCGATGCCGTTGACATTGATCTTGTGCGGCGCCAGCGCAAGCGCCATCGATTGGGTCATGCTGATCACGCAGGCCTTGCTGGCGCAGTAGGCGAGGACCAGCGATTCTCCGCGCCTGCCCGCCTGCGAAGCGAGATTAACGATCTTGCCGCCGCGCCCCTGGGCAATCATCTGCCGGGCGGCGGCCTGCGAGCACCAGAGCAATCCCTTGCAGTTGATGTCGAACATGAAGTCCCAGTCGGCTTCGGTCGTTTCGAGAAAGGGGATGATCTTGATGACCCCGGCGTTGTTGACCAGGATGTCGAGACCGCCGAACCGAGTTACCGCGGCGTCGACCGCGGCCTGGGCCTGGGCGGAATCGCGCACGTCGCAGTAGACGGCGATCGCCTCGCTACCGGCGCCGGCGATCGCATCGACGGTCGCCTGCGCCGCGTCGAGGTTGATGTCGGCGACGACGACCTTGGCGCCCTCGCGCGCGTAGGCCCGAGCAATGGCCGCGCCCATGCCGGAGCCGGCGCCGGTGACCATCGCGACCTTGCCGTCGAGTTTCATCGATCCATCCTCCTTGTGTCAGATCTGTTCGCTCAATCTGGTGACGCGGGGCCGCTCAGGAATCACTTCGCCTTATCGCTTGCCGTGTTCAGACCCGCTCCCGGTGGGTACCAACGGTGCGTGCAGGCGCGCTGACGCGCCTGGAGTTCACGCGACCCGGTAGCGATCGACCACATCCTGGTTGAGGGTGCCCCCCAGTCCCGGTCGGTCAGGAAGCCGCACGGTGCCATCAGGCCGCACCGCAATCGGTTCGGTGAAGAGTTCGGCCCGCAGCGGATTGGGATTCTGGTCGAATTCGAGCAAGCCGCCGTTCGGAATCGCCGCGATGAAGTGCATATTGGCGATCGAGGCCACGGCGGACGAGAAGACATGGGGCACGACTGGCACGTTGTATGCCTCGGCCAACGCGGCGACCTTGCGGCAGACGGTGATGCCGCCGGTCCAGATTACATCCGGCTGAACAATGCCCACCGCCCGCTCGGCGATCAGGTCGCGGAACTGGGCGAGCCCGGTGGCGGTTTCGTACCCGGCGACCGGGGTATCGATGGCGCGGGCCACCGCCGCGCTCCCGGCCCGGTCGTCAGTGGCGACCGGTTCCTCGAACCAGAAGATGTTCTGATCCGCGACGCGGCGCATGAACTGAATCGCAGTCGCTGGCGTCCAGGCGTTATTGGCGTCGATGGCGAGGCGAACGCCGGGGCCGATCGCCTGTCGCGCCGCGCGCACCCGCGCCACGTCCTCTTCGAAGAGCACCGTCGCATAGTCCGGCGCCCACATGTCGGGCAGCGGGTTGAGCAGGGTGTCCGGATTGCGCCCGACCTTGATCTTCACCGCACGGAAGCCACGCTCGGCATAGCCGGCGACTTCGGCGGCGAGGTCGCCCGGCCCCTTGTTGCCGGCATAGAACCCGGCGGAGGCGTAGGCATCGAGGGTGTCGCGATAACCGCCGAGGAGGCGATAGAGCGGCGTGTTGGTCGCCTGCCCAACGAGGTCCCAGAGGGCGATGTCGACGCCGCTGATCGCCTGCAGCAGCATCCCGGTCGTCCCGCGCTGGTGCGAACGTCGAGCCATTCGTTGCCAGAGCCGCTCCACGTGAAATGGGTCTTCGCCGAGGAGCGATGGTTGCAGATCATCGAGGATGATCCGCTCCATGCTTTCCAACGAGCCGCCGTAAGCGGCGCTTTCACCGAGACCGACGCGGCCATCGTCGGTGGTGATCTGAACGAGCAGCACGTTCCGCTCCGGCATGTAGTGGATGGCGTCGACCATCGGTGTGGGAACGGTGTAACGGAGTTTGATCGTCGAGACCTGGGAGATGCGCACCCGAAATGATCCCCTTGCGAGACTGCGGTCGCCGCGTCATACACGCCAACAGTAGTATTCCAAAATCGTTTCGCCCATGAGGCCGCGGTGGGCGGGAAATGCCCATCGTTCGGCCAAGTGCGGAATGGTGAAATGTGGCGCAGCAGGCGCCGCGAGCGAAGGGGCGTCGTTCAACCGCCCAGGCCCTGCGATGGAGGAGGAATACAGTGTTCGACCGCAGGATTGATCGCCGATCAGTGTTCCGGCTGAGCGCCGCGGGCGCGGGGCTCGTGGTGGCGAGCCGCTACCTGGCGGTTCCGGCGTTCGCGGCGCCGCCGCCGCTCGAGAAGAAGGACACTTACACTGTCGGGTTTGCCCAGACCGGCAGCAACAACCCGTGGCGCCTGGGCGAATCCAAGAGCATGCAGGACGAGGCGAAGCGGCTCGGCTACACCCTGGTCGAGACGAACGCCAACGAGGACACCGCCAAGCAGATCGCCGACGTCGATTCCCTCATCGCCCAGGGCGTCGATATCCTCATCTTCCCGCCGCGCGAATCGCAGGCGCTGGCGCCGTCCGTGATGAAGGCGAAGGCGGCCGGCATTCCGGTCATTCTCATCGACCGCGACGTCGATCACTCCATCGCCAAGCCGGGCGAGGATTACATCACCTTCATTGGCTCGGATTTCGTCGATCAGGGCCGCCGCGCGGCGGAGTGGCTCGCCAAGGAGATGAAGGGCGAAGCCAAGATCATCGAGCTCGAAGGGACAACCGGGGCCGACCCGGCCATCGACCGCAAGACCGGGTTCGATGACTATCTGAAGGGGGCGTTCCGCGGCACGCCGACCCCGGAGGGGGCATTCCCGGGCATGGAGATCATCGCCTCGCAGACGGCTGACTTCCAGCGCGATCCCGGTCGTGAGGTGATGCAAACCCTGCTGGCGGCGCACCCCGAAGTCAACGCGGTCTATGCCCACAACGACGAGATGGCGATCGGCGCCATCGCCGCGTTGCAGGAAGCCGGCCGCAAGCCGGGCGAGGATGTCATCCTCGTCTCGATCGACGGGGAGAACGCGGCCCTGGACGCCATCCTCGATGGCACCCTCGGCGCCTCGGTCGAATCGAGCCCGTTCTTTGGGCCGATCGCCTTCGAGACGATGCAGAAGTACATCAACGGCGAGGACATCCCGGACTGGGTCAAGGTCGAGGACCGCTTCTTCGACAAGAGCAACGCGGCCGAGTTCAAGGGCAAGCAGTTCTAGGCTTCGCCGAGAGGAGATCGTTCTGGCTGAGGCGGCCTTCTGGCCGCCTCAGTTGTCGCAAGACGCCGCGGAGCACACGCTCAAATTGAGAGAACATCGCGGGTGGAAGCGGGCGACGCCTGCGTCGCCCACGCCCCGCAGACACGGCGAAGAGTCTCTATACGCGCGCCACGCCAAGAGGCATTGTCGATTTGGAGATGCCGGAATCGAGCAGTGAACCGATCCTGGTCATGGAGGGGATCGACAAGACCTTTCCTGGTGTCGTCGCGCTTGAAAATGCGTCGTTGCGAGTGGCACCGGGGGAGGTGCACGCGGTCATCGGCCAGAATGGCGCCGGCAAGAGCACCTTGATGAAAATCCTGAACGGCGCGTACCGGCGCGATGCGGGAACGATTCTGCTCGCGGGCGCGCCCGCTGATTTCCATAGCCCGCTGGAGGCGCAGCAGGCGGGCGTCAGCACGATTTACCAGGAAATCAATCTCGTCCCGTACCGCAGCGTCGCGGAAAATGTCTCCATGGGTCGCGAGCCGCGCAAATGGGGATTCCTCGATCGAACCAGGATGAACCGGAACGCGTCCGACATCCTGGCCCGGCTCGGCATTCACCTCGATGTGCAGCGGCCGTTGAGCACGCTCAACATTGCGCACCAGCAGATGGTGGCGATCGCCCGCGCGATCTCGACCGAGGCGCGGATCGTGATCATGGACGAGCCGACTTCATCGCTGGACGAGCGCGAAGTCGAGGTGCTGTTCGATGTCATCCGCGGGCTGAAGGCCAGTGGCATTGCGGTCATTTACATCAGTCATCGCCTCGATGAGTTGTACGAAGTCTGTGACCGCGTGACGATCATGCGGGACGGCAAGACGATCGACGTGCGCCCGATCAGCGGGGTGAGCAAGGTCGAACTCGTGGCGCGCATGCTTGGCAAGGAAATCGGCGAGGTACGCCGCTCCGGCGCCACCGGATTTCGCGAGCGAAGCGCGCGCCCGGCGGGCGACCCGATCGTGAACGCGCACAATCTCCAGGGCGGTCTCCTCGCGGGCGCGGACGTGGATGTGCATGCCGGGGAGATCGTCGGCCTGGCGGGATTGCTGGGCTCTGGGCGAACCGAGGTGGCGCGGGCGATGTTCGGCGCCGATCCGGTCGATGGCGAGCTAAGCGTGCGCGGCAAGCCGACGCGCTGGCGCTCGCCGCGCGATGCCATCCGGGCCGGGTTCGGCTTATGCGCGGAAGATCGCAAGGCGGACGGCATCATCCCGTACATGTCGGTGCGGGAGAATCTCACGCTGGCCGCGCTGCCGGTGCTCTCCCGCAATGGGGTCGTCGATACCGGCGAACAGCGGAGGATCGTCGACCGTTTCATCGAGCGTCTCCAGATCAAGACCGCCGGCCCGGAACAGAAGGTGCGAGAACTCTCGGGAGGAAACCAGCAGAAGGTCTTGCTGGCGCGGTGGCTCTGTCTCAACCCGTCGCTGCTGATCCTCGACGAACCGACCCGTGGCATCGATGTCGGCGCCAAGGCGGAGATTCAACGGTTGATCGACGATCTGGCCGACGGTGGGATTGGCGTCCTGATGATCTCGTCTGAACTGGAAGAAATTACCGAGGGGGCGGATCGTGTTGTCGTGCTCCGCGAGGGGCGCACGGTGGCGGAGTTCGACCATGCCGAGATCGATCAGGACACGGTGATGCGCGCCATGGCGCATGGGGAAGACGAGTCCGAGAGTCGAGGAGGCGAGCAGTCGAGGAGTCGAGGCGGAGACGCTGAACCGGGCGACCGTCAGAAATCGGGCGGCGGAGTCGGAGCCGGGCCATGAGCGAGACGGCGGGGCAGGCAGCCACCAGCGGCCTTGGCGCCTTGCGGGGGACCGACACTCGCTGGTCTGACTTCCTGCGCGTCTACGGATCGTTGGCGGCGCTGGCGCTCCTGGTGGCGTTCAACATCGTCTTCACGCCGAATTTCGTGTCCGTCGGTACCTTCAACGCGAATCTGACCCAGGTGGCGACGATCGTCATCGTCGCCGTCGGCATGACCTTCGTGATCGCGACGGGCGGCATCGACCTCTCAGTCGGATCGTTGATGGCGATTGCCGGCGTGATGGCGCCGCTTTTCCTGCTGGAGGCCAACCAGTTCGGGACGCCAGTGGTCGGCCTGGCGCTGGCCATCGTGTTGCCGCTGGTCGCGACGACGCTGTGCGGTTTGTTCAACGGCACGCTGGTGACGAAGGTGGGGTTGCAGCCGATCATCGCGACCCTGGTGCTCTACCTGGCGGGACGGGGTATCGCGCAGGTCATCGTCAACGGCGAATTGCGCGAGTTTCGCAATCTCGGTTCGCCGATGGTCGCCGAATTCGAGTTCATCGGATTGGGTCAGATCGCCGGGGTGCGTTTCCAGATCATCATCATGGCGGTGGTGGTTCTGGTTGCGGCCTGGGTGTTGCGGGCGACAACGTTTGGCCGATACGTGCTGGCGACCGGTGGCAACCAGGCGGCGGCACGTCTCGCGGGGGTACCAGTCAACCAGGTCAAGCTGGCCGTCTACTGCATCAGCGGATTCCTGGCCGGCCTGGCCGGGCTGATCGTGGTCGCGATCAACAAATCGTCCGATCCGCACCGGGTGGGCGAATACATGGAACTGGATGCGATCGCCGCGGTGGCAGTTGGCGGCACGCCACTCACCGGGGGCCGGGCCACCATTTTCGGCACCTTGATCGGCGCGCTGATCATTCAACTCCTGCGGTTTACCCTGATTGCACACAACATTCCGGATGGCATCACGCGGATGGTGATTGCCGCGGCAATTGTGGCGGCCGTACTGGCGCAACGCCAGCGCACCTCCTGAGGGGAGTTCATGGCAGACGCGATTGCCCAGCCCGTTTCCCTCGACCCCGCGGTCAGCACCCGAGCGCGAGCGATCAGCACGATTCAACGCCAGGGGGCGCTGGTCGCGCTGCTGGTGCTGATCGTCTTTGGCGTCGTGCGCTACGGGCCGAGTTACTACAGCCTGTACAACATCTTCGACGCCTTTCTGAACAACAATACCTACTACGCGTTGATCGCATTGGGGATGACTTTCGTGATCATCTCCGGCGGCATCGATCTGTCTGTCGGTTCGGTTGCGGTGCTGGCGGCGGTGGCGGCGGCGCGGTTGAGCGTCTTTGGGTTGGGACCAGCGCTGGCCGGCGCGGTGGCGATCGGGCTGCTGGCGGGACTGATCAACGGCGTGTTGATCGCGCGCTTTGCCCTGCAGCCGTTTGTCGTCACCCTGGCGATGCTCCTCGCAGCGCGCGGCGCGGCGTTGACGCTGTCCGACAACGCGCCGGTCATGGTCGATTTCGCCCAGGGATTTCCTCAGTTGGGCATGATCCATCTGGGACCGGCGCCGCTGCCGGTGGTGATCACCGCGGTGCTGTACGTGGTGGGCATGGTCCTGTTGAACCGGACCCGGTTCGGCCGCCACGTGCTGGCCATTGGCGGCAACGAGGAAGCGGCTCGCCTGGCAGGTATTCCGGTGGAGCGGACGCTGATCGCGGTTTACGCGATGAGTGGCGCGCTGGCGGGTCTGGCGGGAGCGTTCCTGGCCGCTCTCTCGTTCTCCGGTTCGCCGACGGGAGCGATCGGTTGGGAGTTGTCAGCGATCGCGGCGGTGGTCGTCGGCGGCACGCTGCTCACGGGCGGGGTCGGCTCGGTGGGCAATACGCTCATCGGGGTGCTGCTGCTGGGGCTGATCTTTGTCACCCTCAATTTCGAGCGTGGGCAAGGGACGATCACGTTGAACGCCTTCTGGGAGAACCTGATTCGTGGTGCGTTCCTGCTGATCGTGGTGGTCTTCCAGAGCCGCCTGGCGCGGCGTCTGCAACCGGGGCGCTGACCGTCCAGGCCAGTGTCGAGCAATCATCGGGATGTTTATCGCGGCCAGCGACCCCGCCGAGGTCCCTCCTGCGTCGAGACGACACCTCTTGCACGGATGGCGATCGACAGAAGTGCGGCGAATAGCCGTGTCGTGATCCATCGCCGTGCTTGTGGCTCCCGAGGTACGCTTGAGCCATGAGCGATCTTTCCCCGGTGCGGGCGCGCCGTCTGCACTTTTCCCGTAGGCTGAACCGGAGACTCGTGTTGCAGGGAACACTTGGCCTGGCCGGGGTGGCGCTGGTCGGCTGCTCGACCGGTGGGCAGCAGTCCGGTCAGTCGGATTCTGATGCGCTGATCGCGTGGCCCGCCGAGGACCGCTGGCCTGAACTCTTCGCCAAGGCGCCCAAGAGCGTACAGGATACCTACCGCTTCGCGGTGGCGAACGAGCATCTCCTGAAGTGGATGCCCTGCTTCTGCGGCTGTGTCGATTACGGCCACACCTCGAATTTCAGTTGCTACGTGCAGGAGGTGCGCGCTGACGGTTCGGTCCTCCTCGACTCGATGAGTTTTGGCTGAGGGGTTTGCCTCGACGTCGCGCGTGCCGTGATGAAGCAGTACCCCGAAGGAAAGACACTGCGCGAGATCCGGGCCTGGGTCGATGAGACCTACGGCAAGGTCGGACCGGCGACGAACACGCCCCTGCCTCCCGCGGATCTCTGATCCGAATCTGGTGCGATCTCCGGTCATCTCCCCGCAATGCACGTCGTGAGTTGTCGCCGCTGATGGAAATCAGCGGGCAGCGAGAGGGCGAGATCGCGCAACAGCGCCAGCGGCTGCTGGATTCGCTGGCGCCGGTCGGTCCCTTGCGTCGCGATCGGGTGGAGTTACCGGGAACCGAGCGGGCCCTGGAGGTTTGCCGGCCGGCGGACTTCGATAGACTCCTCGATCTGGCGGCGAACGATCCCGAACAGAATCTCCCGTATTGGGCGGAAATCTGGCCAAGCGGCATCGCCCTCGCGGCGGCCATCCACGCACGACCTGGATGCCTCGCTGGGCTGCCGGTGCTGGAACTAGGCTGTGGTCTCGGCATCACGGCGGTTGCGGCGCTGGAGAGCGGCGCCGATCTCCTGGTCACCGATTATGCCCAGGAAGCCCTCGCTTTCTGCGCGTTGAATGCCTTGTGCGCCGTGGCACGGATGCCCCGATCGCGGCAGGTCAACTGGCGCGATCCTGCCGCGGACCTGCTCGCTGATCAACTCGGGGGTTACCCGTGCGTTCTCGCGGCTGATGTGCTTTATGAGATGCGCGATCTGGAGCCGCTGCTGGAACTGGTCGATCGGCTGGTGGCGCCGGGCGGCGAACTGTGGCTCGCTCAGCCGGGCCGGGTGCCGGCGACGCTCTTCGCGGAGACGCTGTCCGTTCGAGGTTGGCGCGATGAACGCCAACTGTTTCACGGCCCCTGGCCCGATCCCGAGGACAACCGGAAGGGCGTCGTCGTCACGGTGCACCGGCTGCGAAAAGCGACAACATGACCGCGCCTGACGGCAATTGCATGTTGGTTCTGTGTCGTTCCGAGCGGAACGCGAGGAATCTCGTCGTTGGTCGCGGTTCACCTCGACGCCGAGGTCCCTCCTTCGTCGGGACGACACGAGGGCGGCTCGTTGCCGTGAAGCCTGCTATCCCTGCTGCGCCATGAAACCAATTGACGAATCGGCGGGACGCTAGACGTACTGGCCGCGGATTTCGACCAGTTCGACCAGGTTGCCGAAAGGATCGCGGACGAAGAGACGCGGGCGGTTGATGATGGTTTCCGGAGTCTCCGGGGCGTAGCCGTGCTCGCGCAGACGGTCCGCGAAGGCGGCGAGATCGTCGACTTCGAGGCAGAGATGCTGGGCCGCGGAATTCGGTCCCATGTTCTCCTCCTGAAAGACATGCACCTCGTCCCCAGCGTCGCTGGCGGAGAACCAGACGAGATTGTTGGCGAGCGTGCTCGGTTTGGGAATCTCGCGCATACCGAGCGCGCTCCCGTAGAAGTGACGGGCGCGGTCGTTGCCGCCGGGTGGCATGGGAACGCTGGTGTGCTGCAATCGCTTCACGGCGGGCATGATGGTCTCCTCTCGTCAATCATGGTGGTTCCGTGCGTATTTCCGCACAGACTGAGGAGCGATGTCGAGGGGAGACTTGCCGCCGTGGCCGCTTGCCGAGATGATGTGCGCGGTGAGTCGGGGAGGGAGAGGGATGAGCCAGGACGCGGCGCGGGCGACTGAGTTTCCAAATCTGCACGAAAGCAGGCATCCGCTGGTGCAACACAAGATCCGCTTGCTCGCGGACCGGCGCACCGATTCGAAGCAGTTCCGGGAGTTGGTCAAGGAGTTGACCGCGCTGATGGTCTACGAGGCGACCGCGGACCTGGATGTCCGGGTCATCCGCTATCCGACGCCGCTGGAAGACGCGGAAGGAATCGAAGTCACCAACCGGATCGGGCTGGTGCCGATCCTGCGCGCGGGACTGGGCATGACCGACGCGGCACTGAACATTCTTCCCGGTTCGGAGGTCTGGCACCTCGGCTTTCGGCGCGACGAGGAGACGCACAAGCCGGAGAGCTACTACAACCGGTTGCCGGAAACATGCCCGAACGACCTGATCATCGTGCTCGATCCGATGCTCGCCACCGGCGGCTCAGCCGCAGCGGCGATTTCGACGCTCAAACACTGGGGGGCGCCGAAGATCACCTTTGTCGGATTAATCGCCGCACCAGAGGGGGTGCGGCGATTGCAACGGGAGCATCCCGACGTGCGCGTCCATGTGGCCCGGCTCGACCGGGAACTGGACGGGAACGCGTACATCCGGCCCGGTCTGGGTGATGCCGGGGATCGCATGTTCGGGACGGAGCCGTCAGCCTGGGACGAGCCTACCGTGTAGAGGACGGACCGCAACGCCACCTCTTGGCCGCTTTTTCCGACGACTCCATGGAGATGACGGAAAGCGAAAGGTCGGGCGGTCGCGTCGTGCCGGCCCTCACCCCAACCCCTCTTCCGCTTGGCGGGAGAGGGGCTTTCGCCGTAGACGGTCATTGGGATTGTGCAACGGGTCAGCTAGAACCCGATTGACAAGAAGCGCCGAGATGCTTCCTGCGTCAGCATGACACGCTGGCGTTGGCGGCGGCCGTAAAGCGTTAGGGTCACCCATTCCAGGTACTCGAGGTGACGGAAGGGGTCTTGCTGCCGGAGCGGCGACTGAGCGATAACATGGAGTCGGTTGGTGCTCAGAAGGGGCGGCGGAGGACCATGCGGCGGTGCGCGATGCCGCGCACGTCGTAGATGGGTCCTGCCGGAATGAAGCCGAACATCCGGTAGAAGCGCTCCGCTGGCAATTGCGCGGCGAGGACAATCTCGCTGACGTGTGCATCACGGGCGACCTCGATCAGGTACGTCATGATGGCGCGCCCCGCGCCCTGGCCGCGGAGCTCCGGCATGGTCGCCACCCAGGCAACCAGCCCCGGACCATGGGCGAAGGACGACAGCGTGATGCGGCCGGTCGCGACCGGCGCGTGGCCGTTCTCACCGCGCGGCGTGGCGAGCGCGATGACGCTGCGCGCATCATCGGGGTCGGCAACGCGCAGATCGGGCGCCGCCTGCTCCTGGGCGAAGACGCGACGGCGAATTTCGAGTGCGGCGGCGACCTGTTCCGGCGTCGTGGCGCGAAAGGCGTCGAACTCCTGGGGCCCGGGTGGCGCCAGCGAGGTATCCGGCCAATCGCGAAATGCGGAGAAGGTCACCCGGACGTGCCTTCCGGTTGAGCCAGCAGCGTCGCCCGCGCCGCGAGACGTTCTGCCACGCGGGCGCGGGCGCGGGCGAGAGCATTCTGCGCGGCGGTGAGTTGGGCCGCAATGCGTCCCGGCGCGGTGCCGCCGGGGACATCCCGCGCGGCGATGCTCGCCATGGCGGTGAGCGGCGGCCGTTCCGTGGCGAAGAGCGGATGGGCGGAGGTCCACTCCTCGTCGCTGAGATCGGCAAAGGTCTTGCCCGCGGTGACGCAGGCGCGAACCAGTCTGCCAGTGGCTTCGTGCGCCTCGCGGAAGGGGATGCCGCGCCGGGCAAGCAGATCGGCGGCATCGGTGGCGAGTGAGAAATCGGCGATAGCGGCTTCACCCATACGGTCGGCCCGCCAGCGCGCGGTGCGGATCATCGGGGGGAGCACATCGAGGACCGTGACGACCGTATCGACAGAATCGAACAGGGCTTCCTTGTCCTCCTGAAAATCCTTGTTGTAGGTCAGGGGCAATCCCTTGGCGACGGTGAGGAGCGCCACCAGATTCCCGTAGACACGGCCGGTCTTGCCTCGCGCCAGTTCGGCGACGTCGGGATTCTTCTTCTGCGGCATGATCGAACTGCCGGTGGCAAAGGCATCGGCAAGTTCCAGGAAGCGGAATTCCGCCGAGGTCCAAAGCACGATCTCCTCCGACAGCCGGGAGAGGTGCATGGCGATCATGGCGCAGGCGTAGAGTGTGTCGAGGACAAAATCGCGATCGGCGACCGCGTCGAGGCTGTTGGCGCTGATCGCCGCGAAGCCAAGATCATCGCGCGTGGCCTGGCGGTCGATGGGATAGGTGACGCCGGCCAGCGCGCCAGCGCCGAGCGCCAGGACGTCGGTGCGGCGATAGGCATCTTCCAGGCGGTCGAGGTCGCGCTCCAGCATGGCGACGTACGCGAGCATATGGTGTGCCAGCAGCACCGGCTGGGCACGCTGGAGGTGGGTGTAGCCCGGAATGGGCAAGTCGGGATGGTCCGCGGCGACCGCGCTCAGCGCTTCGATCAGGTCGAGAACGCCGGTCATCAGATCGAGGAGGGCGCCTTTGGTCCAGAGACGGAGATCGTTGGCAACCTGATCGTTCCGGGAGCGGCCGGTGTGGAGTTTGCCGGCCACCGCGCCGACAATCTCGCGCAGCCGCCGTTCGACTCCGGTATGGACATCTTCGTCGGCGACGGTGAGGGCAAACGACCCGGCGGCGACTTCCGCCAGCACCTGCCAGAGACCACGCTCAAGTGTGGCGGCTTCGGCGGGGGAAATGATCGCCTGCTTGCCGAGCATGCGGGCATGAGCGATCGAACCGCGAATGTCCTCGCGAATCATCCGGACATCGAAGGCGACCGAGGCGTTGAAGGCTTCCAGACGTCGATCAGGCGGCTCGGCGAAGCGCCCGCCCCACGCCTTGACCGTTCCCTGCTGATCGCTCACGTTGCTCCCTTGATTCTCCGTCGGCACCGCTGGCGCACCCTCGCTGGGCCATGCGTTCGCCGGGCGAGAATAGCATCCGATTCCGTCACGCGGGGTACCATCGGCCGCAGCGGTCTGGGCGATAGCAATTCAGGCGTGAAGGGACAGGCGGGTGGTCACGTTGGTCACGGGAGGGAATGGCTGGCTGCCGAGTCACGTGGTGCGGCGCATCGCGCGGACGGGCGAGACGGTCGTCAGTTACGACCTGATGGAGCCGGACGCCTATCTGCGCGAATTCCTCGGCCCCGTTGCCGAACGCGTGGTGTTCGAATCGGGCGACGTGACCGATCGCGAGCGGCTGCGTGAGGTAGCCGGCCGTCACGGGGTGACAAGCATTGTCTGCGCCGCGGCCATCACGCCGCGGGTCGACCGGGAGCGGCGCGAACCGGAGCGGATCATCGCGGTGAACATCGGCGGCGTGGTCAACGCGCTGGAAGTGGCCCGCGAACTCCCCAATCTGCGCCGCTTTGTGCAGATCTCGTCCTGCGCGGTGTTCGGTGATACCTCGGATCTGACCACGCTCGATGAAGATTCGCCGGCTCGTTCGCCAAACCTCTATGGGATTACCAAGTTGACCGGGGAGCGCCTCGCGCTGCGCTATGGCGACCTGTTCGGTCTCGATGTCATCGCGATCCGGCCAAGCAATGTCTATGGACCGATGGAGCGGTTCACGCCCGGTTATGCCGGCGCCACGGAACTGCGCGAGATGCTGCGGATCCACTTCAACGGCGATCCGATCAAGGTCGCGTCGCTCGATAGTTCCTATCGCGACTGGACCTATGCCGAGGACGTCGCCGAAGGGATCGAACGGGCATGGGCAGCGCCAGGGCCTTTGCCGCATCGCGTGTACATCATTGCCCAAGGCGAGCAGTACTCGGTCGGGCAGGTGCTGGATGCCTTCCGCCGCCATGTGCCCGGGCTTCGTTACGAAGAAGTGCCGGCGGCAGAGGCGAACTATCCGGTCTCCGGCGAGGGACCTGGCGTGATGCCGAGCAACCGGCGGGCCGCGGCGGAGTTGGGCTGGACGCCGCGCACCTCCTTCGAGGACGGCATGCGGGAGTACCTTGGGTGGGTCACCGCCAATGGTCCGCAGTGAGGTACCAGCGGTGATTGATTCCGGGTTGCGGCGGTGCTACGGTCGCGTAGGGAAGGGGTACGAGATCGCCGCGACGAAAGGGGTTCGATGCCGGCGCAGGTCTGCTATCGAGTGAAGCCAACCCGCATCCGCAGAACGTTCCGCAATTCGTTACGCCCCGCTCAATTGTTGTCCGCGATCGTCATCGCGGTCATGCTGGTGCCCGCATTTCCCGTCGCCCCGCCTGCCGCAGCCCAGGAAGAGGGTGTCGTTGTCGGTACAACCGGGTTGAACATCCGGGAGTGTCCGGAGGTCTCCTGCAAGTCCAGGGGTCTGGCGCAACTCGAAGATCCGATCACCGTCACCGGCGAGGAGCAGGACGGCTTCCTCCCGGTCGTCTGGCGCGGCATCGCGGGGTGGGCCTGGTATCTCTACGTGGCGACCCCTGCGACCGGCATTCCGTATCTCGAGCAGGGATCGCCCGGTTGCAACCGGTTGGCGATCATCTTCAACATCGGGATCGGTGAGCCGCTCCAGATTCAGGCGTTGCGCTGGCTGAAAAAGGAGAACGTTCCCGCGACCGTCTTCCCGATGGGCTGGTGGGCAAAGGCCTTTCCGGACGATATGCGTACCATCGCCATGCTCGGGTTCCCGATTGGGAGTCACGGCGACGTGCGGCTGAACCTGACCGGGTTCAACGATGATGAAGTCCAGACCGACGTGCGAGACTCGCTCAAGCACATCCAGGAAATCACCGGTGAAGAACCAGACCCCTATTTCACGCCATACGCGGCCGACATCGACGAGCGAGTGCGTGAGATCGTCGCCCGCGAGGGACTCTTGCCGGTCGCCTGGGATGTCGCCGCGGCCGATTGGGACTTCGGGATCACGGCGCAGGATGTCTACGACCGCGTTGTGCCGAATGTAACCGACGGATCGATTATCGAGATGCATCTCGATGGCCCGTCGTCTGCCGAATCGACCGCCGCGGCGCTGCCGAAGATCGTGCATGATCTTCGGGCGCAGGGCTACCGGTTTGTCACGATTCCGGAGATGGCCCAGCCGTGCGGCGCGGGAACCCCCGTTCCGTCCGCATCGCCCATCGGCGGGAAAGCATCGGCAACACCCGCGTCGAACTGAACTATGGTAATCTGAACACCTGTTCGATTTTCCCGCGCCGTCCCCGCGATGTGCGGGTTTCCCCGCCTGGAAAGGGAGCGGAGACCGGTGACGTCACGAGGCGGTTCGACCGCGATTTCCTTCACGGACCGAGTCAACCGGTTGCAGGCCGACCTGCGGCGGGATGGGCTTCCGTTCGCGGACATGCGCCGCGCGCCAGCGCTGGAATTGCAGTTTGCGGGCGTGGATGGTCTTGGCGATCGCCAGCGGTCGACACGGGCCGAGGGGGTCGAACCACTGGAAGGACCGATCGTCGCCCGTCAGGTGCCGGTGATCGCACCACGCGAGTCGCGCTTGCGCTACTTCCTCGATGGCGCGCAGCGGACGTTCGCGGTGATGCGCTGCGGGTTGATCCCGATCGCGGCGACAGTAGTGGCGGCCGGGATTCTCAAACGGCCGCCGGGGGGCGCAGGTGAGATCGAGCGGGGCACACTTCGTCTCGAACACTGCTGGCTGATCCCGGAGGGACTGGACGGCCGGGTCGATGATCTGCTGGCGCGGATCAGAAGCGAGGGGATGCGGGTCGAGGATCCCCGCTTCTTTGGCCGGCGGGCGAACGGCGTTGCCGGCGCTGATGACGATATCGACTATGGCCGGCTGCATGAGTTGGCCTATACCGCCGCGCGCACCGTACGCGACGAACTCGAACAGGACGTGCTGACCTCCTGGGTGAGCCGCGAGGATTGGGCGAACGGCGAGGACTGGATCGTGGTCGATGGCCGCCTGCGCTCCTACGAACCGCGCGCGATCGGGCTGGTCAAGCAGTTCAGCGATGCCTACCTCAGCGGAGCATCGGCCGAGACGTTGCTGGGATTGCAGCCAGGACATCGCACCACCGCGTTTCACCCCAAAGGAGACCGCCGCCGCGGCAACGAACTGCCCGAAGCGCGGACGCTCTGGTATTTGCGGTTGTGGGACTCCGCGGGATTGGACGCGCGTCACGCGCTAGTGCGGGTGGAGGCGCGCAGTGCGGTGACCACCACTGACGAGATCGACCGCATTTCGAGCTGGGTGCTGGCGGAGCGAACGCCCCGGGCGACCGGCGATGCGCGCTGGGCGACGTTGCTCTATCCGGTGCACCTGCTGGAGCGGATGCTCAAACGCGCGCTGGACGCGGATACCCGCGGCTGGCCCGGGGCCTGAGGGATAGGCGATGACGTCCACGATCGACAATCTCGAGATGCTGCTCCAGGCAAATGGCCACCTTCCGGCAGACTCAATCCATGTGTCGCCGCGGGAGCAGTTCGCGCGCTTCATCGACGAGGGAGTGGGGCCGATCGGCCGCGTGGTCGGCAGCGAAAAGGAACCGGCAGGATCGCACGTGTTCCAGATCTGGGCCGACGACGAGGCGACGACGCTCGATGTCGGGCACATCGTGGTCGCCTTCTCGGAAGAGGCGGCGGTGATCGGGGTGGTCGACGAACCGCGGCGTTTCTCCGATCTGCGCAGTTTCCTCGATGACTACTTCGACCGGCGGATGGAAGCGGAGATCGATGCGGATCTGGCGACCCAACGGCCGGAGATGCTGGTCTTCGCGGTGCACACCCTGGCGACCTGCCACGTGCGGGATGATGTCGATTCGCACCGGCCACCGGTGAGTGGGCCGGTCTGGTTCGCCACGCCAGAGGCGATCGATTATGCGCTCGGCCGTGCCGATTTCACCGGCACGGCGATCCCGGCATTGATGCACACCAACGGCAACCCGGAGCGAACCGCCGACGGCGCCGAGAAGCGAAATGCCTCCGGCGACGTGGTCTTTCAGCGCGCGCCGATCTGGCTCGACAGCGACTACCTGCTGGGACCGGAGGCGGGGCACGCGAACTGGACCGGACAGTCGGGACTGGCGACGAAGACGAGTCACGCCGTCTTTCTCCTCAGCGCCGTCTTCCAGAAGCTGCGGCAGGAAGGCAAATCGGTCGCGGCGCTGATGTTCAATGTCAAGGGGCCGGACCTCCTCTGGCTGGACAAACCGGCCCAACCGGAACCGGAGTGGGAGGCGGCCTACGCCGCGGCCAACGCCAAGCAACTGCGCGAGACCGATCTCGAAGCCTACGCCGCGCTGGGTCTGGAGCCAAGACCATTCGAGAACTTCCGGATTTTCGCGCCGTTCAAACCAGCGCAGGCGCCCGGGGGGTATGGCGATCTCGATGTGCAACTGGAGCGGCAAGCGGCGAGTTTTCCGGGCAAACTGAATACCGAGCGGGATGCGCCGGAGCAGTTTCACGGGGTGGTCCACCCGATCCTCTGGTCGCTACGGCCGTTGCTCTGGATGCCGCACAAGGTCTTCGACCGGATGGATCTCGACGACAAACTGTACGGCTTCATCTACGACATTCGTGACGGCATCGACTCACTGAACCAGTTGGATGCGAAGTTCGATGAAATCGAGGCCTATTTCGCCGGGGAGGGGAGCGGGGAAAGTTGGCATGGTCATCACAAGATGACGATCGCCAAGGCGCGCAACCGGTTCAACAGTCTTCACGGCAAGTTCGCCGGACTGCTTTCGCGGGGCATGGTCGAGTACGGCAATCTGCCAAAAGTCGACGACCCGTTCCGCGATCAGGAATTGCGCGTCGTCGATATCGCCGGCTGCAACAGCAACGTGCAGGAAATTCTGGTCAGCAAGGTCATCTCCGCCGTCTGGGAGATGGCCGAGCAGCAGAAACTCGGGGTCGAGAAAGTCGTCGTCTTCGTCGATGAGTTGAACAAATACGCCCCCGGCGGCGGTCAGGGCGGATTGCGCGATACCCTGGTCGATATCGCCGCGCGCGGCCGGCATCTCAACGTCGTGCTGTTCGGGGCGGAGCAGTTCCGCTCCAAGGTCGATGACGAGATCCTCGGCAACTGCGGTACGTCGTTCTACGGCCGGGTAGGCGATGAAGAACTGACCAACGCCGCCTACCGGTCTCTCTCCGAGACGATCAAGCACGAACTGCTCGGTCTGAAGAAGGGGCGCATCCTCGCCCGCCACGCCCATTTCCGGGCGCCGCTCTTTGGCACCTTCCCGCTCAAGCCGACGCTCGACGGCATGGATGGACAGCGCATCTTCAATGCGCCGCACACAGCCATGCCGCGCGGCCACGCCGGGGACGGACTCTGGAAGACGTTGCGGGATCAGATGGGCGACCGGGGGCCGAGCAAGCACGAAGTCCGGACCGCGTCTGATGGCCTGAGCCAGGAAGTCGTGACCCGGATCGTGCTGCAACTGACCGGGATGTACTCCAATGGTCAACTGAGCCCGCGGTCCGACCCGTGGGGAATGGCGCAGCGCATGATCGCCAAAGAGAAAGCCCGGCTGTGAGCGTTCGCCCCGCGCCCCGGCCCCTGCGCATCGCCCATCTCGCCGATACCCATCTCGGCTACTCGGCCTACGGCAAGACCGATCCCGAGAGCGGACGGAACCAGCGCGCGGTCGATATCGAGCAGAGTTTCGCCGCCGCGATCGACAGCATTCTCACCCAGGACGTCGATCTCGTCCTCCATGCGGGGGACGTCTTTCACCACACGCGGCCGTCGTGGACGACGTTGTCGCACTTCGTGCGGCAGATGCGGCGGCTGGAACGGGCTGGGATTCCCGCGGTGGTGATCGCCGGGAATCACGACACGCCGCGCTTGCGGAGCACGGGATCGGTCTACGGATTGCTCGGGTTGGCGCTCCCGGAGACGCGTTTTCACTTCGGCTACGAACCGGGGGAGGAGCGGTTCGAGGATCTGGGCCTGCTCGTGCATTGCGTGCCACACGGCGCGCTGACCAATCCCGATCCACCCTTTCTGCTGGCGGAGAGCGGGATGCGCAACGTGGTGGTGGCCCATGGCCGGGTGGCTGGGTACTCGAAACCAGACCGCCGCGAGCCGGGCGAGGAAGAACTGCGAGGCAACATCCTCGACACCGGGTTCGACTACATCGCGCTCGGACACGAGCATCTGCGTGGTCAGGCGGCGCTCAATGCCTGGTTCAGTGGTTCGACCGAGCGCACCTCATGGGGTGATCAGGCGGCGACTCCCGGCTATGCGGTGGTCACGCTGGAGGGGCGCACGCCACGGGTCGAGTTCGTCGATGTCTTGGCGCGGCCAATGCTGACGCTGACGCCCGCGATCGATGGCGAGGGGCGGGAAGCGCGTGATCTGGCCGAAACGATTCTGCGACGCGCGGCCGCGCTCGAACAGCCCGAGGCGATGGTGCGGGTTGAACTACGCAACACGCCGCGCCCGCTTTTCCGCGAAACCGAGGCGATCGTTCGCCGCGAAACAGCCGATGCGGCATGGCTGATCCGGCTGATGACGCCGGGTGAAGTGGATGGCCCGAATGACTTGCCCCGCATCAGCGGTCTCGCCGAACTCAATCCCCTCACATTGTTCAAATCGTTCGTGAGCGAGCGGGAAGCGGGCGGTATCTACGACCCGGAGTTTGCCTCCCGGTTTCGCACGCGAGGCGAAGCGGTACTGGAGGCGGCGTTCCACCGAGCCCAGGAAGCCGACGCGGCGGAAGGTGATCCGCGATGATCCTGGCCGCGATCGAGATCGAAAACTACAAACAGTACGCCGGGTATCACCGCATCGAATTTCCGCAGCAGGGGATGGTCGCCATCACCGGACCGAACGGCGCCGGCAAGACGACGCTGTTCGAGGCAATCGAGTGGTGTCTCTACGGGCCAAAGTCCATTGCCCGCGACAGCATTCCACCGCACGGCGGGGTGGGCAAGACGATCGTGCGGGTGACGCTCGAAGAGCCGCAGCGTGGTTGCCGCTGGGTCGTCCAGCGCGAGTTGCGGCCGAGCAGCACCAAAGCGGAGATTTACACCGAGGACCAACCGGGGCAACCGAAAGTCCAGGGCGCACGCGATGTGACCGAGTATGTCGCCAGGCAACTGATCGGGCTGCCGCATGCGGCGTTCGTCTCCACCTTCTTCACCCGGCAGAAGGAGTTGTCCTTCTTTGGTGAATTCACGCCCACGGATCGCCGGGTGGAAGTCGGCAAGTTGCTCGGTTTCCAGATCATTCGCGAAGCACAGAATGAACTTGCCGCGGAGCGAACCGAGGCGCGGAACCTGGCAACCTCGTTACGGGGTCAATACGAGCGCGAATCGCGCGACCGTGATTTCGCCGCCGAAATCGCCGCAGCGGAGGCAGGGCTGGCGCAGGCGAGCGCGGAAGAGGCGTCGTCGCTGACGCACTCAACCGCGGCCGAGGAGCGGGCCGAGCGGAACCGCGAAACACTGGAACAGTGGCGGGCGAAGCAGGAGTGGGATGCCGCGCTCGACCGCGAGTTGGTGCGAGTGTCCGGCGAAATGGCAACCGCGGACGCGAATCGCAGTGCCGCCGACGATGCGTTGCGGCGGCTGGCGTTGCGGGCGGAGGAGCGCCAATCGCTGGCGCCGCTGGCGGAAGCGGTCGATGTCCTGCAGTTCGAAGCGGGACTGCTCGAGGAACAGCGGCTGCGGGCGGAACGGGCGCGGACGCTCGACGAGAACCGGCAGGCGTTCCAGGATGGGTTGGCGCGCATCGCGGGACAACTCCGGCAGATGGTCAAGGACCATGAGCGGGACGCGTCCGGGCTGATTCCGTGGGCATGGTCATCCGGGGACGAAGAACGTCCGGAGGATGTGGCGGCGCGGCTCCGCCAGGCAATTGAGACGCTCGATGTTGCTCAGGCGAGGTCACGCGTCGAGTTGTTGTTGCGGGCGCAGGTCTGCGCGACGAACGCCACGGATATCGAGAAAAACCTGAGCAAGATGCGGGCTCACTTCCAGGGGCTTTCTCGTGAGCGAGCCGCGCTTGTGGCCGCGGGCGATCCGGAAGCGGCGGTGATGGCCGCGACAGCTGCAGAAGCGCGGTGGCGGGACGCGGAGCGCGACGCGCGACAGGCGCAAACGGCGACGAACACGGGGCGAGGGGAACTCGAACGGATTCTCGATCAACTGCGCGGGCGGCCAGTCGAACCGATTTGTCCGACATGCGCCCGGCCCCTCGGCCAACCGGAAGTGAATCGTATCGTGGCTGTGCTGGAGGCCGATATCGCCCGCCTGCGGGACGAGGAGACTCTGGCCGCGACCACCGTCGCCGCCGCCGTGGCCGAAATCGCGGCTGCTGGAATAGCGCGGGCCGCGGCTGCGGAGAGCGTGCGTGAATTGTCTGTCCTGGACGGGCGTTTGGCCGACGGACGGCGGGTGATCGAGACCGAAGAAGAGAAACTTCGGGATTGCGTTGCGGATCGCGATGGCGCATTCGATGCCGCCGGCGTCGCGGCCGCACCGCTCGATGTCCAGGTCGATGCCGCGCGAACTTTGGTCATGCGGATGGAGCGCCTGTCAGGACTGCAGCGGCTGCTCAGTGAACTCGGGCGTCAGGCGGTTGACAGCAGGCGACAGTTGAGCGCGGCCGACGGCCAAATCAGTGAACTTGGACCCGTTTCCTACGACAGGGCAGCGCACGAAAAGGCCCAGAACGATCTTGCCGTCGCTCGCACGGCATCGATCCAGATTGTCGAGATCGATAAGGAGCTTGCGAGCCGGGATCGCTACGTGCAGCAACGCGACGCCGCGACCGAAGCGTCGGCCCAGCTCGCGGCGCTGCGCGAATCGATCGTGGCGGAACGCGCGGCGGTGGGATTCGATCGGACGGCCCTTGACACGGCTCGGGCAGAAGAGGCGGAAACGCGCGCCGCGGCTCACGCCGCGCGCAACGCGCTGATCGCGGCACGGGAGGTTCTGCAGCAGGCGCGGGCAGCGTTGCAGCAGGTGGTCGCGGAGCGGGATCGGCTGCACCGATTAGCCGACGCAGCGGACCGCGCCATGCGCGAGGCGGACGAACTCGACCGCATGGTGCGGGAGTTTGTCGAATTCGATCGTTATGTTGCCGATCGCGTCGGGCCGCTGCTGGCGGAGACGACGGAACGACTGCTGGCTCAGGTCACGGACGGGAAATACGACCGGGTCCGCTTCGATGAGAACTACGGAATCGAGGTCTACGACGGCGACGAAGCGTTCGATCTGACCAGTTTTTCCGGCGGTGAGCGCGATGTGGTTTCGCTTTGCGCGCGGCTGGCGATGTCGGAACTCGTCGGCTCGGCGGCGATGCGCCCGCCGCGCTTCCTGGTGCTGGACGAGGTGTTCGGATCGCTCGATAGCGAACGACGGGCGCAACTGCTGGGGACGCTCGGTTCACTGGCGAGCGGCGGTCACTTCGAGCAGGTCTTCATCATCAGTCACGTCGAAGATGTCCAGCAATCTCACGTCATGGACGAGGCCTGGACGATCGAAGAGCGGGACGGGGTAAGCCAGGTGCGGCGGCCGGTGCAGGCGCTGGCGGAGGCTGATTCGCGCGGGGTGTACCTGTCGTGTCGATCCGAGCCGCCGTAAGGCAGCTCGTCGCTCGCTGCGATGAGCGCAGACGCCGAGGTCCCTCCTGCGGTCGGGACGACACGTGTTACGCGTTGGTGGAATCTATACTCGCCGCAATCGCGATGGGATCCCCGGGGAGAAGACAATGGTCACGGCGACGCGACAGTACGCGTTGGAACAGGCGCGAGATGCCGCTCATGGTGGCGAGGGCTGGCAGAGCCGCGCCGGCACTATGGCGGACGAACTCGGTTCGGTCTGGGCGGCGTGCGGTGTGCGGTCGGAATGTGGACCGCTGCGGGCGGTCGTCATGCACCGTCCCGGCGCGGAGATCGATGGTGTTACCGATGCCGCCGCCGCGCTCTGGCATGCTATCGTCGAACCGACGCGGGCGCGGGACCAGCACGATCGACTGACCGACCTCTTCCGCTCCCACGGCGTCACCGTGCATGAGTTGGGTGACGTCCCGCTCGATAAACCGAACTCCTACTTTTGCCGCGATGTTTTCGCGATGACGCCGTTCGGGGCGATTCTGGCGCGGCCGGCCTCGGCCTCCCGCGCGGGCGAGGAGCGGCAGGCGGCTGCGGCCCTGGCGCGCGTGGGGGTGCCGATCCTCCATTCCGTTTTTGGCAGTGGAACGTTTGAAGGCGCCGATGTTGTCGTGGTCGACGACAGTCTGGTCTTTGTAGCAGAGGGACAGCGCACCAATCGTGAAGGGGCGCGCCAGGTGGCGCAGACGTTCCGTGACGCCGGCGTGGAGCAGGCCGAAATCGTCCAACTCCCCTATGGTTGTGGACACATCGATGGCATGCTCAATCTCCTCGATCGCGATCTGGCGATGATCTACCCGACGCAGTTGCCGTGGCGGGTCTATGAATTGCTGCGGGACCGAGGCTATCGCTTCATCGAGGTTCCTGACCTGGACGAGGCGCGAGACGGGATGTCGATCAACCTGGTGCCGCTGGCCCCGGGTTTGGTGGTGATGCCGCAGGGGAACCGCGTGACCCGTGCCGTGCTCGAGCGCGCCGGGGTGACGTGCCTGGAAGTGGAGGTCGACGAACTGATGAAGGGGGCAGGATCGATTCATTGTATGACCGGCGTCATTCATCGCGAAGCGGTGTGACGGTGGACGCGGGAGGGGGAATCGCGGCGCGATTTACCTGGCATCCGGAGTACGCCGGGCGGCTCGTTGTCGATGTGCAGCAGGAACTGGTGCGCGACATCACCGCGGACCAGCGGGCATACAGTCTTGCGCTCGAAGGTGCGGAGGAGCACGAGGCCGACGCGCTCGCTACCGTCATGCGGTTGGAGAAGCGCTGGAGCCCATTCGACCTCAACTGGGCGGAAAGCGACCCCGCCGCGCTGGCGGATCGTGTCTTGGCGTGGGAGTGGGCACGTGAAAAGCGCCAGGAACTGTTCCCGTACAGCGAGATGCGGCCGACTGAACCACAGCCATCGCTCGGCGCGCCCGCACCGGCAAGACCGATTCCACCCACACAGGCGTCCTGGCTGAACTGGTTGAGCAAACTCTTCGGGCGGGGAGGCGGTGAGCGGTGATTGTGGTTGCGGCCGATGCGTGTTGGGTTCACGCCGCGAGTGCACTCGCCTCAACTCTGCGCCCGCTGCGTAGGTTGACCAGGTGAGGCATCGCGGTTTCGTGGCTTGAGTCCTCATCCCAACCCCGGCCTCCCTCCCCGGAGGGAGGAGTCTCCCCGTGCGCAGGGAGAGAGGCACGCGGCGCGGATCGCGGGAGTCGAGCGCCCGATCACCTGCAAGACATTTCGGGAAGGGGATAGAAAAACGTGGCGTCGGAGAAGAAACAACCCGCGGTCGATGCGGAGTACATGCTCGAGCAGACCGCGCTGCTTTGCCGCATTCCATCACCGACCGGATTCACGGCGGCGGCGATCGACTACGTCGCTGGCGAACTGGCGCGCCTCGGTCTCGATGTCCACCAGACCACCAAAGGCGCGCTCGTCGCGGAACTGCCAGGTGGTGCTCCATCGCGTGGCGGCCGGACCCTTTCCGCCCATGTCGATACCCTCGGCGCGATGGTCAAAGAGGTCAAGGAGAACGGCCGCCTCAAACTGACGCGGATCGGTGGCTACGACTGGGCGACGATCGAGGGCGAGTACTGCGTGGTGCACGCCCATGGCGGCGACTCGCAGGTCACCGGAACGATTCTGACCACCAAGGCCTCGGGTCACGTCTTTGGCAAGGAACTGGTCGAACTGACGCGCGACGACAAGTCGCTGGAGGTGCGTCTCGACGAACCGGTGCGCAACGCGGACGATGCGCGAGCGCTCGGCGTCGAGGTCGGTGATTTCGTCAGTTTCGATCCCCGCACCACCGTGACACCAAGCGGATTCATCAAATCGCGCCATCTCGACGACAAGGCGTGCGTCGCCATTCTGCTCGGCGTCGCCAAGGCTCTGCTCGATAGTGGGATGGCACCAGCGACCCGAGTTGGCTGTTCATCTCCAACTTCGAGGAAGTTGGTCATGGCTCTTCGGCTGGCCTGCCTCCTGCGACCACGGAACTGATCGCGGTCGATATGGCCGCGGTAGGCGAGGGACAGACCTCGGACGAATTCGCGACGACGGTCTGCGTCAAGGACACGACCGGCCCATACGATCATGGCCTCAGCCGGCGCCTGATCGATTTGGCCCGGGAGAATGACATCGACTGCCGGATCGACATCTATCCTGACTACGGCTCCGACGTCAGCCAGGCATTGCGGGCGGGCTGGGATGTCCGCGGCGGACTGGTTGGCCCAGGAGTTGACGCCTCGCATTCGTTCGAGCGGTTGCACCGGGAATCGCTGCGCGAAACGGCGCGGTTGCTGGTTGCGTATCTGCTGGATGAGGATGCCTAGTTCACAACCACGACGACGAGTCCACCGAACACCCCGTGATCTCCTTTCCCGTCGTGAGGCCACGCGAGGCTGGCGCAAACGGGCGCTGATTGGCGCGCTCGTTCTGGTCTGTGTGCTCTCCCTTGTCGCGGGCGACCGTTCGCACACCTCTGGACTCGCCGAGGCGGATGAACTGCCGCGGGCGGTCATGGTGGCGACGCCGGTGCCAGCCCACGAGGAAAGCGATCCGCTCGACGGCGATCCGCTGGACGGACCGCTCGCGGTGACGCACCAAACGGACGAGAAACTGGTCGAATTCGCGATCGCCCGCAGCGGACGGCCCTCGGACGCGCCAAATTCAGCCGTTGCGTACGACGGTGATCCGCAGACGGTCTGGTCAGTTGCAGGTGATAGCGTGGAGCCGTGGGTCTGGATCGACCTGGGCCAACCCGAACGCGTGCGCGAAGTGCGCTGGCTGGCACGCGGCAGCGGCACGATCGCGGTAGAGGTCTCTTCCGATCGCAAGACATGGCGGGCAGCGGGCGAAGAGCCTGTTCGCGCCGGCTGGCAACATGTTGGCGTTACTGGTGAGGCACGCTACGTGCGGCTCGCGCTCAGCGCGGATGACGATGGAGACTTGCCGGCCATCGCCGAGATCTCGGCCTATGGGATCGAGCGTGGGGGCAGCGCGGCACTGGCGCAGGATACCGGCAAGGACAAGAAGAAGCGTGAGCGCAAGACCGACGATGAGCCTCGTGCCCGCGACCGGCCACATGGCAATGACGCGTCATCCAATGAGGTGGACAAGGGTACGCGCGCTGAACGCCTGCCAGGCGTCACCGCTGAACCAGGTGAGACCGATTGCCAGGGGAAGCGGGCCAAATGCCGCGCTGAAGCAGGGGAGATTTCCGTCGAGAAGGATGCATGTGACGGCAGCGGCTCCTGCACCATCGACATTGTCGCGAATGGTGGCACAGCGACCTGTGATGCGTCCGGTGGCGATGAAAACACGGCCGGTCGCGGCAAGGGGAAGTCGAACGACAACGGGGGGCGCTGCGAGGCGACCGCCAATGGCGGGACGGTCACGATTGGCGACATCGATCCGTAGCGGTGGTGGGACCCTCGCCCCAAACCCCAGGCTCCCTCCCCGTTCTCCCTCCCAAGCCTCCCTCGGTCGGAGGAGTCCCCCCTGTGCGCAGGCTGACAAGGGGAGGGATCGCGGTCTCGTCGCGCGCGCCCTCACCCCAAACCACTCTCCCTGTGCGCAGGGAGAGGGGCGTTCGTCTCAATGCGTGCCGTCCCAAACGGGTGAAATCGCTCCATTCCACCCATATCTCCTTTCGTCAGCGTGCGCAGGGCGAGGGGTTGGGGTGCCGTTGGTCAGGTTGCGGAACGCGAGCGGAGGCGGGTCCAGACGAAGCGCAGGACCAGGAGCAGGACGACCGCGATCACCACGTACTGAAACCAGCCGACGAACTGCTCGATGACGTGCCAGTTTTCGCCGAAGACCCAGCCGAGAGCGACCAGAGCGCCGTTCCAGAGGCCGCTCCCGGCGGCGGTGAGGAGAACGAATTGGCCGAGCGGCATGCGGCGATACCCGGCGGGAATGGAAACCAGCGAGCGGACGATGGGGACGAGGCGGCCGGTGAAGACCGCGATCGGGCCGTAGCGGTCGAACCACGATTCCGCGCGCGCGAGATCGTCCGTGGTGAGGAGCGCAAAGCGGCCGAAGCGCGCGACCAGCGCGTGCACGCGATGGGGGCCGATAGCGGCGCCGATGCCGTAGAGCACTAGAGCGCCGATGATCGAGCCGAGGGTGGTGGCGATCATCACCAGGACAAACGAAAAGCGTCCCTGGCCGGTGAGGAAACCGGCGAGCGGCAATATGACTTCGGACGGAATTGGCGGAAAGACGCTTTCCAGGGCAACGAGGGCGGTGAGCCCCGGATAGCCAAGCGCCTGGACAACGGCGGCTACCCATTCCGCCAATCGATCGAGCATTCTGAAACTCCCTCAGTGCCGGAGCCGCGCTCGGGCTCTGGCGATCGAAATCATCACATTCCCAGCAATGTCAGGTGGAGGGGCGCCCGCACCTGACTCTTGAACCTGCAACCTGATGGTGAGGGGCGCGGGGGACGCAGGCGTCGCGCCCTACGGGGATTTGTCGTAGGGTGCGACGCCTGCGTCGCCCGTCTTCCCAACCTCGGCGGTTACGAGTCCAGCATCATGCTCCCAACCACGCCACCATGGTGCGCCAGTATGGCGCAGAACCGGAGTGAAGCATGGCTGCTGGTTCAGGTGCCGTCGAAGGTTGTCTGAATCAGATCCGGCACATCCGAGCAGAGCGCATAGGCGCCGAGATCGCGCACGCGGAGGGCGGTGGCTGGGTCGTTGACCGTCCAGACCATTGCCTCGAGACCGGCGTCGGCGATCTCTTGCGCGGTGGTTGCATCGTAGATTTCGTCCCCGACCGCGACCACCGGTGATCCCAATTCCCGCGCGACCGCGAGCAGATCAACGCTCCACTCTTCGGCGAGGGGCCAGAGTTCGGCGTGCGGGGAACGGCTGCGCAAGGCGCGCAGGATGTGCCACTCGAACGAGGAGATGGCCCAGCGGGCGCCGGGGTACGCCGCCAGCAGGTCGAGGACTGCCCGTTCAATCCCCGGCGCCTTCACTTCGAGATCGAGATGGACCGCATCGCCAACGAGATCGAGCACCTCCGCGAGGGTCGGAATCCGCTCGCCGCGTCCGGCATCGAGGAGGCGGAGCGAGGCGAGGGGCGTGTCGGAAACCGACCCTTGTCCATTCGTGGTCCGGGAGAGATCGGCATCGTGGATGACGACGGGGATCCCTTCGGCGCAGCCGTGCAGATCGAGTTCGATCCCAGCGACGTTCAGCCGTAAGGCCTGCGCGAAGGCCAGCAGCGTGTTTTCGGGATACGCCCCGGACGCCCCCCGATGGGCGTAAATCAAGGTCATCCACCTACTCCCTGATGATTGACACGATCCGTATCAACATTTATCCTATACATGACATAGGTCTGGTGGGGAGTGAATCATGAATTCGCGTGGTTGCGAGCCGGTGTTCGTCATCAGCGTCGCCGCTCGTTTGCTTGAAATGCATCCACAAACGCTGCGGAAGTATGAACGCGAGGGTCTGATTGCGCCCTCCCGCACCACGGGCAACCTGCGGCTCTATTCCGGGGAGGACCTGGAGCGATTGCGGCAGGTGAAATACCTGGTGGGCGAGCGCGGATTGAACCTCGCCGGGGTGCAACTCGCTATGGAATTGACTCTTCGCTTGAAGGCGCTCCAGGGCTGGCTGGCCGAGCAGGATGCCGCTATCGGGGGTGAAGCCGTGCAAGGCATGCGGGGCGAAGTCGCTGCGCTGTTGGCGCACCTGGGAGTCGAAGATAACTCCTCGGAGCGATGAACCTTACTGAGCAAGAAGCCGGGATGGGAAGGAACGAGGGATGGCGAGTAGTAGCAAACTGACGGAGAAGGCCCAGGAGG
>JAXLWU010000039.1:0-43940 GCA_046328335.1 Thermomicrobiales bacterium | reverse complement strand
GTGCGCCCGGTCTCGGCTCGCACCATCCGGAACGAAGCGGCGCAATGCGTTCTTTCAAGCCGACGGGACACCGTCACTCCGCCGAAGTCATCCAGGAACTGACGGTCGATGGCCGCGCGCCGGAGGTCGCTTTCTCCGCGACGGCAATCGAAGCGGTGCGCGGCATCCTGGCAACCTCCCACGTCTATCTCAATGAACCGCTATCGGAGAAAGAGCTCTGGGCGGTGTACCGTGCCGCCTACAAAGACGAACCGTTCATGCGGCTGGTCAAGGAAGCGTCTGGCGTTCATCGCTACCCGGAACCGAAACTGCTCTCCGGTTCGAACTGGTGCGATGTTGGCTTCGAGCGCGACCCCGATTCCAACCGGGTGGTGGTCATGGCCGCCCTGGACAACCTGATGAAGGGCGCCGCCGGTCAAGCCGTGCAGGCCTTCAACATTCGCTGCGGCTTTCCCGAGACGACGGCGCTGGAATTCGCTGGTTTGCACCCGATCTAGGACCCAGTGGTCCTGGCGGAAGATGGTGATGGTTTCGGTCGCCATCGCGAATGACGCAACGACAGGAGGACGGTGAAGCCGATGCTGGTGGTGAAAATCGGAGGCGGCGCGGCTATTGGTGAGGGTGGCTATACAAACTTCGCCGCGGATCTTGCCGAGATCACCGAGCCGGTGGTAGTCGTCCATGGCGGCAACGCCGAGTTCAGCGCGCTAAGCCGCCAACTCGGGATGCCGCCGCGCATGGTGACGTCCACCAGCGGCCGGGTCACCCGCTATACCGACGCCGCGACCATGGATGCCATGCTCATGGCCTATTGCGGCAAAGTCAACAAGCGTCTCGTCGCGACTCTGCGCGCCGCGGGTGTCAACGCGGTCGGGCTGAGCGCCATAGACGGCGGCATCGGCAGCGGGCGGCGCAAACCGGTCTTGCGCGGCAGCGAAGATGGGAAGACCAGGATTTTCCGCGACGACCATGCCGGAACTCTCGCAACGGTCGATCCCACCCTGGTCCAGTTGCTGTTGCGGAACGGCTACGTGCCGGTGCTGACTCCGCCGGCCCTCGGCGAAGAAGGCATCCCGATCAATGTCGATGGCGACAAACTGGCGCTGGAACTGGCGAGCGCGCTGGCCGCGGATGGACTGATCTTCTTCTCCGATACCCCTGGTCTCCTTGCCGACCGCAACGACGAATCGACCCTGATTCGGGAAATCGATGCAAGCGCGCCTGAATCGGCGCTCGCTGCCGCCGGCGGCCGCATGGTGGTCAAGGTAGAAGCAGCCCTCGGCGCCATCGAGCGCGGTGTCGGCCGCGTGGTCTTCGCCGATGGCCGCGCTCCGCATCCGATCCGCGCTGCGCTCGCGGGCGAGGGAACGACGGTGCGGGGATCGTCCGCCGCAGTCAAGTAAGGAGCATTGCCTCATGGCCGTTGCCAGTATCGATTTGACCGAAATTCAGGCGCTGGAGAACAATCACCAACCACCACTGTACGCCAAACGTGAGATCGCCCTGGTCCGCGGCGAGGGACCATATCTCTTTGATTCCGGGGGGAAGCGCTATCTCGACGCAATGAGCAACTACGGCGTCGCGGTACTCGGTCATGCCGACCCGGAGTACGCGGCCGCGCTCACCAGCCAACTCCAGACCCTCACCACCGGCCACCAGAGTTTCTACAGCGATGTCCGCGCCGAACTCCTCGCCGAACTGACCACCATCGCGCCGGCGGGATTGACCCGCTACTTCCTCTCCAATTCGGGGGCGGAGGCGATCGAAGCGGCGTTGAAATTCGCCCGTGCCGCCACCGGGCGTCCCTATCTTGTCGCCGCCAAGCGCGGATATCACGGCCGCACCCTCGGCGCCCTGGCCGCGACCGCGGACCAGAAGTACCGCGCGCCTTTCGAGCCTCTCGCCCCAGCGGCAACGCATGTTTCGTTCAACGACATTGACGCGCTCGCAGCGGCTGTCAATGGCGAAACCGCGGCGATTCTCCTGGAGCCGATTCAGGGTGAGGGCGGCATCTGGCCCGCAACGCCGGAATACCTGCGCGCCGCGCGCGAGATCGCGTCCAGTCACGGCGCCATCCTGATCGCCGACGAAATCCAGACCGGGTTCCGCACCGGAGCGCCCTGGGCCATCTCCCATTCCGGTGTCGTCCCAGACATCCTGGTGACTGCCAAGGGCCTCGCCAACGGTTTTCCCATCGGTCTCACCATGATGACCGAAGAGGTCTCCGCTGCCATCCCCGCCGGCGCCCACGGCACGACATTTGGCGCGAATCCCCTTGCCTGCCGCGCCGCGCTGGCGACGCTGCATGCCCTGCAGCACCGCGGTCTCTATGCCCGGTCGGAACGGCTGGGAGCCGTCATCATCGAACAGTTGAACGCCTTCGGCAGCGGCAAGATTCGTCAGGTCCGTGGCCGCGGGTTGATGATCGGGGTAGAACTCAAGGAGCGGGTCACGCCGACGCTTCGCGCATTTCAGGATTCCGGCGTCCTCATTCTCCCCGCGACCGCGACAACCTTCCGTCTTCTCCCACCGCTCGTCTGGGATGACGCGCAGGTCGAGGAATTCATCGCCGTGGCCCGGGAGGTTCTGTAAGGGGGACTTCACGATTTCTGCATGCTCATCCCAACTTCCTGCTCGGGGTACGTCCGCACCTCTACCCCTTTCCGGCCCGACCAGAGAGGGGATGTTCTTGCGGTCATCTGCAATCCACTGATGCCTGAGGTCTGCGTCGATTCCAGAGATCGCGGCGGCGCTCGCCGTTGCGACGGCCGAGCACTCTCGAAGGGATCCGCACCGCGCCTCAGAAATCACTAACGTTGGCTCCAATCTCAAATCCGCAAATGAAGCGGTTGGACATTTCTTGACCGCGTCAAGGAGGAAATACTCTCCGTCCCGGTCGCAACCCTGCTTACGAACCCCGTGCGGCTGAAGAGTCCACTTACGATCACACCTGCATTGGCAAAATAATCAGATGTAGCTACTTGATTTTACCTCACTTCACCATGGCTCGCTTTAGCTTCCACCTTTTGGCATGAGTTATGCAACATCGCGCTTAGGCACGGGGCGACGGCCGCGCACCGGGCAATGGCCGAGAACACGTCAGGAAGGAAAATAGGGTGGACGCGAACCGATTCGATGACCTTGTCGTCGATCTCGTCAACGAAGACACGTCGCGCCGTTCATTGTTTGGGCGAATCGCCGCCGGCACGATCGGCGGCGCACTCACCGCACTCGGTCTGGTCGGGGTGGCCCCGGACGAGGTCGAGGCGAAGAAAGGCTGCTTCAGGCGGTGCCGGAAAATAAAGAACAAGAACAAGCGGCGTCAGTGCAAGCGCGCGTGCCGCCGGCAAACTCCCACTCCCGCGGGGTTCGCGATCACGAACATCACGTTCGAACTTCTCAACGCGGTCTGCACCCCCGCTGGCAATGAGTGCGGCAGATCGAACACGAGTGGTCTCGAGTGCGTCGGACTCACCTGTCTTCCGATCGACATTGGCGATGTCTGTGTCACCGGCGCCGATTGCAGCTCTGGGCGATGCACTGCTGGGCTCTGCGCTGCGTGCGATGTGATCTCGGTCTGTGGTTCCGGAGACAAGCGTCAATGCTGCGTCGCGGATGCAGATTGCATTTCAGGCATTTGCGTTTTGCCGAACGGGTAGTCTCGGAGAAACCGACACATCGCGGATGTGAGAAAAGAGGAGGTCCGGTCTCGTTTGGGACCGGACCTCCACGAACGTAGGGTGCAATTACAAGCTTGCCATTACTCAACTCATGGGACGCCGGCCCGAGTCAGGCCTGCTGAAGGTGAAGCCAACGCACTGGGCACGCTCACCCACCGCCGCCAGCGAGTTTCGCCCCGGCTTCGGTTTGCCGCCTCGGGTGTAACGCCTCATCGATCTGTTCTCGCGTCAGTCCCGATTCCTCGTACGCCAGTTCCCGCACCGTCCTACCGCTGGCGTGCGACTTCTTGGCGAGTTTGGCAGCGTTGTCATACCCGATCAACGGATTGAGGGCCGTGGCCATGCTGATCGAGCCTTCGACATACCCCTCGGCCCGCTCTCGGTTCGCCTGCATCCCCGAAATCGCCTTGTCGACGAAAATCCGCGACGCATTCGCCAGCAAGCGGATGCTCTCCAACATGTTGCGGACCATGACCGGCAGCATGACATTGAGGTCGAGTTGACCCCACTGACCGCCGATGGTGATCGCGAGGCAATTCCCCGTCACCTGCGCCCCGACCTGGATCACCGCTTCGCAGATGACAGGATTGACCTTGCCCGGCATGATCGAACTTCCCGGCTGCGTCGCTGGCAAGAGCAATTCGCCGAGTCCGGCCTGCGGCCCGGACGCGAGCAACCGGATATCGTTCGCGATCTTCATCAACGCCGCGGCGAGGGCATTCAACGCCCCGGCGGTGTAGACGTAGGCATCGCGCGAACCCTGCGCCTCGAAGTGATTCACCGCTTCCCGAAACTCGATGCCGGTCTCGCGGCTCAGCTCGCGGGCCACGCGCGTGCCGAATTCCGCATGCGTGTTGAGCCCCGTGCCAACCGCGGTTCCCCCAATCGCCAGTTCCTGCAGCCCCGGCAGCGTCGCCTCGATCCGCGCCATGGCGAGTTCGATCTGGCGGGCGTACCCGCTGAATTCCTGGCCGAGCCGGATCGGCACCGCATCCATGAGATGAGTACGGCCGATCTTCACCACATCGTCGAACTCGACCGCCTTGTCCGCCAGGGCTTGCTGCAGGGAACGGAGCGCGGGCAGCAATTCGTTCACGATCGCGAGAACGGCGGCCACGTGCAATGTCGTCGGAATGACATCGTTCGACGACTGCCCGAGGTTCACTTCATCGTTGGGATGCACACGCCGTCCCAGCGTCACCGACGCCAACGAGCCGATGACCTCGTTCGCGTTCATATTCGATGATGTTCCCGACCCGGTCTGGAAGATATCGATTGGGAAATGACCGTCAAAACCCCCGGCGACAACCTCTCCCGCCCCCTGCTCGATCGCGGCCGCGACATCCGGCGGGAGCAGACCGAGTTCGCGGTTCACTCGCGCCGCCGCCAACTTGATCAGACCGAGCGCGGCGATAAACTCGCGCGGCATGGGATCGCCAGAGATCGGGAAGTTTTCGACCGCGCGCTGCGTTGTCGCGCCATAGAGGGCATCGGCGGGGAGTTCGACCTCCCCCATGGAGTCACGTTCGATTCGCGTCTTGCTCATGACCAACTTCCTTGGCGGTGAACCGGTTCACGGGGCGGACGCGTCTCCGCTCAATCCTGCCCGCAATTCCTGAAGCATGCCCTGGACGGTGGAAACAACCGCTTCCAGCGGTACGAAGGTGGCCTCCATCGCCGACCGCGGCTTGATTTCCGCCTCGCCTCGCGCCAGGGTGCGCGCGCTGACCGACACGCGGACGGGGTTGCCAATGAGATCGGCATCGTTGAATTTGACCCCGGCTCGCTCTGGTCGATCGTCGTAGAGCACGTCGATCCCTGCCGCCGTCAACTCGTCGCAGAGCCGATCCGCGGCGGCTTGTGGTTCCACTTCATCGGCGGAGCCAATCCACAAGAGCGACACGTCGTATGGCGCGACCGATGCCGGCCAGACAATGCCACGGTCGTCATGGTGTTGCTCGACGATCGTCGCGGTGACTCGCCCCGATCCAATCCCGTACGATCCCATCAGAATGGGATGACTGATGCCTTCTTCATCGAGATAGTCCGCGCCGAGCGCGGTCGAATATCGCGTGCCCAGTTTGAAAATGTTGCCAACCTCGATTGCCTTCTCGGCGATCAGTGGTGTGCCACAGCGGGGACAGGGGAAGCCGGCCTCGGCCGCGGCGATGTCCGCAACCACGTCCGGTTGGTAGTCCCGGCCTGGGTTGGTGTTCAGGGAGTGCCAGCCAACGCGGTTCGCTCCCGCCACCAGATTGGGACTGTCCCGCACACTCTCGTCAACAACGATCACGGCATCGCGTACGCCGATCGGCGAACCGTAACCCGGCTCCGCCCCGATGGCGCGAATCTCTTCGGTTGTCGCCGGCACGAGCCCGAGTTCTCCGGCTGCCTTGCGCAGTTTCGTTTCGTTGACGGTTAGATCGCCCCGGATCACGACGAAGATGAAGCGCCCTGAATCCCCTTTGAAGAAGACCGCCTTCGCCGTGCGTGACAGCGGCACCTTGAGATAGTCGGCGAGGGCCTGGATGGTGGTCGCATTCGGCGTCTCGACCTGCTCGACCGGAAGCGGTGCCTCTCCGCTCGGCGCCTCGCGTTGAAACGTCGCCACCTCGCGGTTCGCGGCATACCCGCATTCGGGGCAGATCAGGACAATGTCCTCACCGTATGGGGAAAGAGCCATGAACTCGTGCGAGGCGGAACCGCCCATCATGCCGGTATCGGCGCCGACCACCACGAATGCCAGACCACAGCGGCGAAAGATTCGCTCGTAGGCCCGCCAGTGATTCTGGTACTGGACATCCAGTCCGGCCTCGTCACGGTCGAGACTGTAGGAGTCCTTCATCGTGAATTCCCGCACCCGGATCAGGCCGCCGCGGGACCGTGGTTCATCGCGCCATTTCGTCTGGATGTGATAGACGAGCATCGGGAGTTGCCGGTAGGAGTTGACCTCCTGTCGCGCCAGGTCGGTCACGATCTCCTCGTGGGTCATCGCCAGCACCATGTCGCGATCCCCACGGTCCTTGAAACGGGACATCTCCGGCCCGATCTGGTCATACCGCCCAGATTCGCGCCAGATATCCGCCGGATGGACCACCGGCATCAGCATCTCCTGCCCCCCGATGGCGTTCATCTCTTCCCGGATGATCTGCTCGACCTTGCGCACCACCCGCCAGCCCAGCGGGAGGAGGCTGTAAATCCCGGCGCCGAGGGGCCGAATCATCGCTGCCCGCAGCAGCAGCCGATGGCTGGGCAACTCGACATCACCAGGCGCTTCCCGCAGCGTCCGGCCGAACAGATGTGACATCCGCATCAATGCTCGAACCTCTCCTTCAGCGTCAAACCGACGATCACCTCGGTGGAGGAGAATACCAGCAGACTCACGAAACGGCGGCGATTCCTAGCGATTTTTCGCCAATTGAATCCCGCCCCCCGCGGCGGCGTCCTCGACCCGCGCCGCGGCGAAGAGGAGCGACGACAGCCGGTTCAGGTATCCCAGAATCGGCGGACTGACGTCACCATTGGCGTGGGCCAGCGCCACCGCCTGCCGCTCCGCCCGCCGCGCCACCGTCCGCGCCAGATCGAGCGCCGCGCCCGCGACCGATTCCCCGGGCACGATGAACGCTCGCGGCAGTTCAACTTGCGCGGCCAACCGATCGGTCGCTTCGCCAAGCCAATCGACGCGATCGGCGGCCAGGCTGTATGACGCCGGACGGACCTCCGGGGTGAACGCCAATTCCGCCATGATCCGGTAGAGATCGCGCTGTGTGGTCAGCAGTCCCTCGCGCACATCGCCGGTCGTCGCCAGGGCGCGACCGAGGCCGATCGCCGACGTCGTTTCGTCGAGCGCACCGATCACGTCCACCCGCGGGTCATCCTTCCCTACCCGCGCGCCGAGCAGATCGGTCGTTCCATCGTCGCCTCGTCCCGTATACAGCCGCATCTTCTCTCTCCGTCAGCCACGTTCGCATAAGTCGCTTGCCGGGACCGTGGTAGCATGCGTATCCCGATTTGCCGCGTTGCTCGGTTACGGCGTGGCGAGTATCGCTGCCGAACCGGGTGCAGGATGCCGAGTGGGCCACTCCGAATCGTCGCTCGTCGCCAGCCTCGATCCCTCGCTCGACGATCCCGTGCGGGTCGGCATTATCGGCACCGGATTCGGCGCCTCGCTCCACCTTTCCGCGATGCGCTCGCTCAACACCCTGATCCCCGTCGCCATCTGTTCACGCCGGCCGGAACGCGCCCGGGCGGCAGCGCTCGATCATGGTATCCCGACCCACATGGCGGACTATCGGAACATGGTCCGCGATCCGGACATCGAGGCGGTGATCGTGGCAACGCCGCCCCATCTCCATCATTCCATGGCGATCGCCGCGCTCGAAGCGGGCAAACACGTCCTCTGTGAAAAGCCGATGGCCCGTAATCTGGCCGAGGCGCGTGACATGCTGCGCATCGCGGACCGCGTGGGAACGGTCGCGATGGTCAACAACCAACTCCGCTTCCTCCCGGTGCGAATGCGCATCCACGAACTGATTGCCGAAAACTACATCGGCGAACCGCACGCCGCGAGTGTCGTGGTCCACCGCTCCAGCCTCAACGATCCCCACGATCGCACCTGGGGCTGGTTGATGGAACTGGAGAAGGCCGGCGGCATGCTCGGCGCCACCGGCTCGCACTATCTCGATGCATTACGCTGGTGGTTCGGTGAGGTCAAGGCCGTGTCCGGCGCTGTCTCGACCATGGTGCGCCAGCGCCGTCTGCCCGACTCTTCGTCCATGGCAAAGGTTGATGCCGACGACAATTTCGCCGTGATCCTGCGCTTTGCCAATGGCGCCCTCGGCACGATCCACGTCACGGCCACGGCCGGGCATGAAGGGGACGAGGAGATCACCCTGTCCGGCGGGGATGGCACCCTCCAGATCCGCGACGGGCGGCTCTGGGGAGCGCACCGGGGCGAATTCAGCCTGACTGAACTACCCATTCCCGATCGGCTCCACGCCGGGTTCATCCCCGGCGGCCACTACCTGGCGCAGCCAACCGCGCTCCTGCTCCGCGCCTGGGCGGCTGCTATTCGCAACGGCACGACGGCGTCGCCGACATTCGCCGATGGCGTCAAGGCGCAGGAACTTATCGACGGCGCGTTGCGCTCCAGTCAGCAGGGCCGCTGGATCGATACCAGTGGCGCGCGCTGGCCGATGACCGGGACAGCACTCGGCTAACGTCACCACTCCCCTTCCCCCTTCCCCCTTCCCCTTCCCCTTCCCGCTCCTGGCCCTTCCCATGCGAAAATCAGGCGGTTGGGATCAGGCTCGAAAGGGCATGGTCAGGTCTCGTTCGGGCGGCGCCAGCAGGGCATTGGCTCGGCGCCCAGCCCCAGCATTCGTGTTGGCGCCGGTTCCGCGAAGCCGGTGCAACAGGAGAATTCAATGAGCGCGCCCGCTGTCATGACTGAAAGCACCATACTCTCCCCGTCGGAGGAGATCGACACGCCGGTCATGGCAGTCGATACCCAGATTCTCGAACGCAATCTCTCGGCCATGGCTGACCTGGCCCGGAGCCATGGCGTTTCACTCCGCCCCCATGGCAAGACCCACAAATCGCCGCGGATCGCCCAGATGCAATTGGCTGCCGGAGCAGTCGGACTTACCTGCGCCAAACTGGGCGAAGCCGAGGTCTTCATCGATCAGGGAGGGGTAACAGACGTCCTGATCGCCTATCCGGTCGTGGGGCAACCGAAGATTCGCCGCTTGCTGGAACTGATGGACCGGGCTCGCATCACCGTCGCAGTAGATACACGTGATGCAGCGGAGGCGCTCTCGGCGGCGATGCAGGAGCATGGCAAGACGCTGGATGTCTACATCGAGGTCAACACCGGGCAGGACCGCGCGGGCGCGAAAGCCGGGCAAGAGGCGCTCGATCTCGCCCTTGCCGTTTCAAGGATGCCCGGACTGCGCGTGACCGGGGTCATGACCCACGAAGGTCACGCCGGCGCCAGCGCGCCAGAGGAGATCGCCACCATTGCCGAGGGAGCGGGCCGCGCCCTCGTCGATACGGCCGAGCGCATTCGCGCCGCGGGCGTGCCGGTCGAGCACGTCAGCGTCGGGTCGACGCCTTCATCGTGGTACACCCCAGCCGTACCCGGCATCACCGAGATGCGCCCCGGAACCTATGCCTTCAATGACAACAACGCTTTCCGTCACGGGCGCATCGGTCCCGACCAGTGCGCGGCAAGAGTGGTGGCTACGGTGGTGAGTCGGCCCGCCGCCGATCGCGCCATTATCGATGCCGGATCGAAAGCGCTGGCGCTCGATCCCAGTCCGAGCCACCCGGGCCACGGCTACATCGTCGGCCATCCCGATGCGAGAATTGCCCGCCTGAGCGAAGAACATGGGGTCGTCCTGCTGCCACCAGGTGAATCGGGGTTTGCCGTCGGCGACCACGTCGAAGTGATCCCGAATCACGTCTGCCCGGCGGTCAACCTGACCGACGAATTGACCATAGTTCGTGACGGAAAGGTGATCGATCACTGGCCCGTCGCTGCGCGGGGCAAAGTGCGCTGATCGGACCCGGTAGGAGCCTGCCGATTGGCAAAAGACGCGGGCCGCCTCAATCGGGTCGGCCCGCGGTCTGTGGCGTAGCCGGATGTTGGACGCCGGACGCTGTTCTCCGCAATGCGGATGAAGACTGACGCCTTGACCTCAGGTCGTCTCGCGCCGAGCCCCGCTCCCGGCTCGATGGCTGACAGGGGGAGGTATGACCGGCGAGGCGTTCGCCCTGGCACGGGACGGCGACACCACGACCAAAAGCCCCTCTCCCGGCTCGACGGGAGAGGGGTTGGGGTGAGGGTTCGCGCCAACTGCAAACGGTAGTGAGTGTCCGCAATCGGTATTACTGCCAGATACTCTGCGCCCGCGAGGCGCGAAGTTCACCCGGCGAGAGGATGTTGCCGCGATTGTCGCGCTCCTCTTCGAACTCTTCCTCGCTGTCGAAGGCGATGCCGTATTCATTCTCATCGAAGCCTTCATTGGGCAGACCGAAGTTGAACGAATGGCCGACAAAACCGGGAAGTGCCTCCTGCACCAGCGCGTGACCCGGATTGAGCGCCGTCATCACCAGTTCCTGGCCCTGGCCATTGATCGTCTGGCGCTTGGTGAGAATCCCCTTGCGGAGGAACTCCATCACCTTTGCCTCGATATGCTCTGATGGCAGGATCGAGCGATCGACAAAACGCCAGAGCGTCCGGCTCATGTGACTTTGCGTTGGAACAAACCCATCGTGCAGTTGCCGGACATAGGCATCGATCGCCTGCACGATCTGACGGTCGACGTCAGCCGATTGCGGGAAGGTGAGCGGATCGTCCGAGCCCGCGGCGGCGACCAGATCGGGACTGACCGAGCCCGGAACCCCGCAGATCACCACCCGCTTGCCAAGTCGGTTCCGCAACGTGGTGACGAGGCGAATGAAGTCCTTGTCTCCGGTAAAGAGGAGAAAGGTCTCGATGTCCGGCCGGGTCAACGCGGTATTGATGACGTCGACGACAAAGTTGAGATCGGCGCGAGACTGGATCTTCTCCCGCCCCATTCCGTCCGCGGTCCGCTTGGCTGGATAGTGCTGGGCCTCGAACCCGGCGACATCGAGCCGCATCCGCACCTGGGGCGGGTGTTGATCGAAATCGGCGTAGGCTCGCGCGACGGCCATCAGCCCGTAGCGAAGCGCTTTGTCCCGCCAGGCAATGGGATCGGGTTCACGACCATACGAGTTGATGCTGGAATAGCGGATGTTCTCGAAGTCAACAAACGCGGCAACTTCACCCTTCGCGCCAGTTTGAGCACTATTTCCGTTTTCCATGTTCGACAGCCCGGTACTGGGCGCACCATTCTCATTCTGCACCGTTGAACCCCCTATACCAGCGTCTGGGATTCCGCATCGGAGTGGATATCACGGGAGCCGGCTCGAATCCCGGCAATTACATCGCCATGCTATCCCGACGCGGACATCCCTCTTATCCCCATTGTTCAATCATTACCGCGCCGACTGGGCCACATTGCCCAAGCCAGCACGGCGTATTACCCGCGCAACACGAACGGTCGCTCGTTGACCAGTGTATCACGGCGAAATTGGCGGTCAGCGGCGCGCCAACACGACGATTCAGCCGCCCGCGCCGATCAATGCGGCCCCGACAACGCCTGCATGATCCCCGAGTCCAGCCTTGCGAAACTCGACCACCCGGCCCGGCGCGGCGAGCGCTTCCCGCTCCGCATAGTCAACCGCCACGTCATACAGGAGACCGACCGCCTCGATGACCCCGCCGCCGAGAATGATCCGGGCCGGGTTGAGGAGATTGATCGCTGATGCAAGTCCAATCCCCAGGAACCGCCCTGCGTCGGTGATCGTGTCCTCGACCAGCCGATCGCCCGCCTCGAGCGCCGCCTGCAACACCCCGGAGCGAACGGCGCCGCTCTCCGGCCACATCGCCGCCGTCGATAACTCCGGCGCCAGTTCGCGCAACACCGAGGGTCGTCCTCGCTTCAGATCGCCCATCAGGCTGAGTGTCATCCCGGTGCGCGAGGCGTAGGCTTCGAGGTGGCCGCGCCCACCACAACCACAAACGCGGCCGCCACTGTCGACGACGACATGGCCGATTTCTCCGGCACTGCCACTGGCGCCGAGAACGAGTGAACCACCCACGACAATTGCGCCGCCGATCCCCGTGCCCACAAAACAGCAGAGGAAGTCCTTGACCCCCTTGCCGGCACCAAATGCGAGTTCGCCAGTCGCCGCCACCTGCACGTCGTTCCGCAGCGCCACCGGCACGCCGTAGCGCTTCTTCATCGAATCGACGATCGGGAGATTGACCACCGCCTGACTGAGGTTCGGGGTACCGAGGAGCACCCCCTCCTTGCTGTCGACCTGGCCCGCGGCGCCGACGCCAATCCCCTCGATCTGCTTCGGTTTGAGTTTGGCGCTCTCCAGCGCGGCGTCAGTGACTGCTTCCATCCGTTCGAGGATCGCCTTGGGGCTGTCGCTCGCCGACGTCCGCTTCTTGGCCGTCGCCACCACCTCCCCTGTCTTCAGATCGACGACGGCGGCAAGGAGTTTCGTTCCCCCGTAGTCGATCCCCACCGCATAGCGTTTGGCCACGGCCACGCCTCCCCGCGTCATCGCATGCATCATTCCGGTCACCTCTTACGCAAGATTCGGGACCGGGATGCCGGGCGCTCCCCTACCCGCGATCGAGTTCCTGGAGCACCGGCCCCAATGCGGCGATGCTCTCGGCGGTGATCGGGTCGACCACGAGCTGGACATGCTGAATGCCGACATCGGCAAACGCGCGCAGGCTGTCGGCAATCTGCTTTGCCGAGCCGGTCACCGGCACCGTTTCGCTGTCCGATTTCGCCAGCGTCGGCCGGCCCTGCCCGCTCGGCAACTGCACGTGGACCGCGCAGGTGCGCTCGATCTCGCCAGGATCACGCCCGATCTTGCGGCAGGCGGCATCGACCTTCTCCATCCAGGGCGCCAGGCCCTCCGGCTTGTTGCCGAACCAGGCGTACCAGGCATTCCAACTCTGGATGTAGGGAATGGTGATATCGAGCATGCGGTCACCACCGGAGCCGAGCATCAGCGGCGGACCTCCCGGGCGCGGACCCCGCGGGATGATGATGCACTCTTTCACCTGGTAGTAGTCGCCGGAAAAATCGATCTCCTCGCCCTGGAGGAGACGACGAATGATGGTGAAGGCTTCCGCAAAGCGCGCCACGCGGTGATCGTAGGGAAATCCGTAGGCCGCGTATTCGGGCTCGTTCCAGCCGGCGCCAAGGCCGAGAATGAGCCTCCCTCCGGAGAGTTCTTCCAGGGTCGCCGCTTTCTTGGCGATCATCGCCGGGTTGTGAAACGAGGTGCAGGCGACCAGCGGTCCAATCTGGATGCGCTCGGTGACCGCCGCCAGCGCTCCCATCAGAGTCCATGCTTCCCACGGTCCCTTCGGCGGCTCGTCGGGATAGCGATAGAGCAAATGATCGCCGACCCAGAGCGAATCGAATCCGACCTCCTCGGCGGTCTGCGCCATTCGCTTCAATTCGCTCCAGGGGGCCACCCACTCGATTTCGGGAAGTTGCACCCCTACCTGGAGTGGACGAGCGCGAGTACCTTCAGCCGCCATGAGACGATCCCCCTGCCATCCTGATGCTTGCAAACCGGCGAGGATCATAACGAGTCACGCGGCGACCGTCGAGAGGCAGACGCTGGTCGTCCTCCGGATGAGGCGGAGACGGACTGGGAAATCGACTAATCGATCTCCATCTGGCGCAGGCGCACGAGCGCCAGGATCAACGCAATCGCGGCGACGACCGCCATGGTCAGCGCGGCGCTGCTTGCGGCGTCACGGTCGCCATCGAGGAGGCCGATGAAGACGCGCATCGTGTACTCGCGGCTGGAGATCGATTGCACGCCGGGCAGGAAACGCCCTAGGAGGCTTTCCCAGGCGAAGATGTAGACCATCCCTGCCAGAAGCGCCCGCGGAATGAACAGGCTGACGGCGAGGAAGACCGCGGACAAGAGCATGGCCGCCATGACTGAGGCGCCCGCCATCGCCTGAAACATCAGACCGGCGTCCAGACCGCCGGGCGCACGAGAGACGACAATGGTCGTGACCGCAAGACCGAGGAGCAGGGCCGGGATCGTCACGAGCAGGACCGCCGCGAACTTGCCAAGCACGATCCGGGCGCGGCTGATCGGTTTCATCACGAGAAACGGCGCAGTCTTGTCCTCCAACTCATCCCCGAATGCGGCGGTGGCCGGCAAGAGGACGATGATCGGCAGCAGGGTCGGGACGATCAATTCACGAAAGAGATCGTGGAGATAGTCGTTCGGCGCGACATCCCATGGCCGCAGGGCATAGATTGCCGCGAAGATCACCGGCACCAGGCTGAGCAGCAGCACCAGGCGCGCCGTTCTCCCACCGCTGAACTGGCGGACCGTCAGGGTTGTAATCGGGAGGAGTTTCCAGAGTGCGGTCATCGGTTACTTCTCGACCAGGTAGGCGAAGACCGACGCCAGTGATTCGTCCACCGGCTGCACCTCGAACAGTCTGATCCCCGCGCTTCTGGCCACCTCGGTAAGGAGCCGACTGAACGCGCGCACGTCCCCTGTTTCCGCCACCAACCGGTCACTGCCATCGAGGCGGACGGAGGTCGTCACCGCCTGTGACACCAGCGCCGCCGCCAGCCGCCTCGGCGCGTCGCAGCGGATGCGGACCACATGATCGCGATCGTCCATTCTGTCCCGGATGGTGCGGAAATCGCCCGCCGCCGCGAGCTTGCCGTTGACGATGACCAGCACATTGCGGGCGAACCGCTCGACTTCGGAGAGGACGTGTGAGGAGACGACGACGGTCTTGCCCTCCTCGCCCAGCCGCCTGATCAACGCGATGAGACTCGCCCGCTGCACCGGATCAGCGCCATTCAGCGGTTCATCCAGCAGCAGCACCGGTGGATCGTGCACCAGCGCCGCGGCTACCTTGATGCGCTGCCGCATCCCCTTCGAATAGCCGCCAACCGAGCGCTCGGCAGCCGATGTCATATCGACCGTCGCGATGGCCCGCGCCGTGGCGCTCTCCACGCTGGGTACGCGCTGCAGAATCGCGTTCATTCGGACGAACTCGTGCCCGGTGAGCATGCCGTAAAGCTGCTCGTGCTCGGAAACCAATCCCATCCGCTTGTAAATGCCCGGATTGCCGCGCATCGCCTGGCCGAAAACCTGGATCGAACCGGACGAAGGGGCCAGCAGGCCGGAGATGAGGTTCAGCGTCGTCGATTTCCCGGAACCGTTCGGTCCCAGCAGCGCGGTCACGCCGCTTCCGATGCCGAAGGAGAGATCGGAGACAGCGACGACCTCGCCGTACCACTTGGCGACCTCGCGCAGCGCGATCACCGGTTCTTCGCCGGGCGGCAACCCCGGCAGCGCAGGGGACCCCGTGGACGCTGATTGCTCAGTCACGGCGCTGGTACCAGGCAAACATCACCGTACAACAGACCGCGATCACCGCGAACATCACCGCCAGCACCGCCGGCAGCGGCACGTCAGAACCGATATCCGGCTGTCCGAAGAGAATGCCGACCAGGGTGGCGATGGTCCGCGAGGGACTGAGAACGAAAGCCCAGTCCGCGACCTCCGGGCGGTCCCGGAGGGCCTGGATCAGCGCCAGCGCGATCGATTCGGAGAGGACAAAGCCAAGCACCGTGACCCCGACGGCGATGCTTTTCCGTGAGGTAAAGGAGGCAATGGTGAGCCCGATCGCGCCGAGGTAGAACGCGATCATCGTCCCCGCCACGACGATCCGGCCCAGATCTCCCAGCCCATCCCGAAGCGCCTGCGCCGGTTCACGGGCGAGAAGTCCATTACCCAACCACAGAATCAGGGCGGGGAGGAGCGAAATCGTCAGGGTGAGAATGCCGGCGCCAATGAGTTTCGCCAGCACGTAACCGCCACGGCCGATCGGCCGGGAGAAATAGAGCGGAAGCAGCCGGTCGTGCCGATCGCTCGACATCATCTCGGGAGCGATGGTGGCGACGAAGATTCCTTCCAACAGGAAGATCGCGCCAAAGTACTCGGCGTAGTTGAGGAACGGCGCCGCCGGGAAGAAGGCACGAATCCCGATGGCAACCGCGACCGGGATCGCGACCGCGGCGTAAAGCAGCATCGGGATGATCTTCGCGCTCCACGACCGCCGGATGCCGAGCGCGCGTCCCATCGAATAGCGCGCCAGCGCCCAGATCTGATGTCCCTTTCCCAGGCGCGGGCCGTCGTAATGCAGATATCCGCGATCGAAAATCTCGCCGTAGGCAGCCGGTTTCGCGCTCACCTCGCCTCCACGTCCTGGCTGCTACGGTCCGCGGTGACCGACCCGACATAGAGATCCTCGAGCGACCGGACGGCGGGACGCAGCAGCCGCAGGGACGCCCCGGTCTCCACCGCCGCATCCCGAATCACATCAAACGTGCGGTCGCCGTCCCTGGTCACGATGAACTCGTCGCTGCCGTACTCGATGCCCGCGCCGCGTGTTGTCAGGCCCGCCGCCGCCAGCCGCGCCAGCATCCCCGCGGGATCGCCATCGACCCGAACGTGGAGATCGGCACTCCCGTCTTCCGCCGCCCGAATCGGCTGGGAGGCGACCACCCGGCCGTGATCGAGCACGACGACGTAATCGCAGACCCGCTCGACGTCATCCAGGATATGGGACGACAGCACCACCAGGATTCCGAGCTGGCGATAGATGCGCCCGATCAGGGCGAGCATCTCCTCGCGTCCGAGCGGGTCGAGTCCGTTGGTCGGCTCGTCCAGGAAGACGAGTTCCGGGTCATGGACGATGGCCTGCGCCAGTTTCACCCGCTGCTTCATCCCGGTCGAGAAGCCTTTGATCAGCCGGTAGCGCTCCTCGTCGAGACCGACGTGGTAGAGCACGTCCGCCGCACGCTGCCGTGCCGCGCGGCGAGGCAGGCCGCTCATCTCCGCCATGTGGGCGACAAAATCCGCCGCGGTGGCGCCTTCCGGCAAGGCGTCGACCTCCGGCATGTAGCCGACGCGCATCCGGAGATCCCGCGCGTCGCGCTTCACGTCACGATCGAGAACGGTGGCGCTGCCACTATCGGCTTTGGTCAGGCCGAGCAAGATGCGCAGGAGCGTCGATTTCCCGGCCCCGTTCGGTCCGAGGAGACCGACGGCGGTGCGCGGCACGCCAAGATCGATGCGATCGAGCGCGGTCACCGCGCCATATCGTTTGGCCAATCCCGCGGCGGTAATGCTCGATCCGTTCTGCGCCTGACGTTGCATGGACCCTCTTGGTCGGTCGTGACGGCTGCGATCTGCTGCCAGTCTACCGCCCGATGACCAGCATGCTCTTGGGCAACGCGCCCTGACATCCCAAAGTTCCTGGCGGGTGCGAATTGCGGAGCGGACCGATCTCCTCCCCAAACGGCTAGGCATGCTGTCCGCCAGCCGGGCGATGCCTAGCGTTCCGGCGCGCAATAGTCTGTTTCCATCGTCGAAGCGGCGATACAGCAGACGACAGGAGCAACATCGCGATGAGCACGCTCACGCCAACGCTACTTTCGAACCTCTCTGACGAACTGGCCGAAGCGGTCGACCGCGCGGGCAGCGGGGTCGTCACCGTCGAGGCCCGGCACCGCCTCCCCGCCTCGGGAATCATCTGGCAGCGCGACGGATTGATCGTGACGGCCAACCACGTCGTCGAGCGCGACGAGGAAATCGGGATCGGCCTCCCCGACGGCCGCACCGCCGACGCCACACTTGTGGCACGGGACCCAGGGAGTGATATCGCTCTGCTGCGGATCGAGGCGAGCGACATCAATCCGTTGCCGCGCACGCCGTCGCTGCCCCGGGTCGGCCAACTGTCACTGGCGATCGGGCGTCCCGGTCCGAGCGGCCCAATGGCTTCGCTGGGTGTCATCAGCACCGTGGCTGGTCCGCTGCGCCTCCAGGGCGGCGGTTCCCTCGAGCGGTACGTGCGGGCCGACGTCGCGATGCTGCCGGGCTTTTCCGGCGGTCCGCTGGTCGATGCCGCCGGGAACCTGATCGGACTCAATTCCTCGACGCTGGGCCGCGCCGGTGGCCTGACCGTTCTCACCGAAAGCATCGACGCCATCGCTGCCTCACTCCTGCAGCATGGGCGGGTGCGGCGCGGCTATCTTGGTGTCGGCGCGCAGGCGGTGCGGCTCCCCTCGGCGCTGGCGTCGAGTGTCGGCCAGGACCAGGGGCTCATGATCGTCTCGGTCGAGAGCGGCGGTCCCGCCGATCGGGGCGGGCTGATGCTCGGCGATCTGATTCTCGCCATCGCCGGCGAACCGGTCGTCCAGGTCGAGCAGTTGCAGGAACGGCTTACCGGTGACCGCGTTGGCAGCAGCATACCGATCCGTTTTGTTCGCGGCGGTGAGCCGAAAGAACTCGCGGTGACCGTCGGCGAGCGGCAGCGACAAGGCGACTAGACAGGAATCACATCGATGTCGACGATTTTGGAAGCCCCGATCACGCCGGCCCTGCTTGGTCCCACGCTTGCCGATGATCTCGCCGCCATCGTGGCGGCGGTCAAGCCCTCGGTCGTGCTGATCGGGCAGAACGGCGGGCATGGTGCCGGGGTGATCTGGCGTTCGGAAGGGATCATTGTCACCAATCGACACGTGCTGCGTGACGACCGCGTTGACGTGATCTTCGATGACGGCCGGCGGCTGACGGGAATTGTCGCGGCGCGCCACCCGCATCACGACCTGGCGGTGGTCAAGGTCGCCGCGGAGGGTCTGCCAGCGGTGCGGCTTGGCGATTCGAGCACCGTCCGCCCGGGCCAGATCGCCATCGCGATCGGGCACCCGCAGGGGATGCGCAGCGCGGCGACGATGGGAATCATCGTCGCCGCTGGTCAGGCGGCAACGCTCGAGGGCCCACGTACCGGCGACTGGATCCAGACCGATCTCACCCTTCGCCCCGGGAACTCCGGTGGTCCGTTGATCGACGCCCACGGTGCGGTGATCGGGATCAACACGATGGTCAGCGGCCGGCTCGCGCTTTCGATTCCGAGTTCGGCGGTCGAACGGCTCGTCGCCGGCGAGCACCCGGGCGATCCCCGCGCTTGGCTCGGTCTCGACGGGCTGGTCGTTCCCCTCCGGCTGCAAGATCACGACGCCGGTTTCCTGCTCTCGGCCGTAGCCGAAGGATCCCCGGCCGATCGCGCCGGATTGATCGTCGGCGACGTTATCGTCGCCATCGGCGGGAAGCCGGTCATCGACGCGGAATCGGTGCCCGCCGCGGTCATGCGCCTCGTGCCAGGGCAGGCGGTCGAGGTCGATATCCTGCGCGGCGGGGAACCTCGCCGCTTCACGGTGGTGCCCACGGAGCGGAGGTGACGGAACGGGGCGGACCACCGCGGCAGCGGGTTCTGGTCGTTGCGCCGTACCCCGCGCTGCGCGCCGGTCTCCTCGCCCTGCTCGCCAGCGATCCGGCACTCGATCCGGTCATGACGTTGGGTACGGAGGTCGCTGGCACCCCCGACCTCCCTCCCATCGCCATCGTCGCCGATTTCTCCGCGGGAGAACCGGAGGACCTGGCAGCGGTCGGGGAAGCACTGTCGGCCGTGCCCCTTGTTCTCGTTGGCGCCGATCCCGCGACCGACGGTCCCGGCCTGGCAAACCAGCCAGTAGCGTATCTCTCGAGCGACGTCGATGCACCCGCCCTGACCGCCGCGGTTCGTGCCGCCGCCGCGGGGTTGATCGTGCTCGATCCAGCGGTCGCGGGTGCCACCGGCATCCACGCTCATGCCCGTCCCTCGGCCGCTGGCGATCCTCTGACCGCGCGGGAACGTGAAGTGCTGTACCTGGTTGCCGCCGGTCTCCCCAACAAGGCCATCGCGCACGAACTGGGAATCAGCGAGCACACCGCCAAGTTTCACGTCGGTTCGTTGCTTGGCAAACTGGGCGCCGGGAGCCGCACCGAGGCGGTGACCATCGCCACGCGGCGTGGGATTCTGCCGATATAGGCGGCTTGCAGTGACGTGCAAACGGTGTGTCGGTCAGACGATCGCCATCCGTGTCGTCCCGACGCAGGAGGGACCTCGGCGGTAGCGGTGATGGCGACCGCCACCGAAATGCCCCGGTGCGGCTCGGCCTGACACAGGTTTCGCGCGCCGCCTCATCATCCGCGGCGTGAACTGGTGTCAGTAGGCGGCGACCAGTTCCGCCAGCCGCTCCATGGCGAACGTGATCCGGTCTTCGGGCTGGGACGAGAAGTTGAGCCGCATCGAACGCGACCAGGAGCGATCCGGGTAAAACCAGGTGCTGGGCAGGAAGATCACCCCGCGGTCGGTCGCGTCAGGCAACATCTGATCGGTGTCGTAGCCCTCTGGCAGCGTCACCCAGAGAAAGAAGCCGCCGCCGGGAACTGTCCAGGTCACGCCCGGTGGCATGTTGGCGGCAAGGGCGCCAATCATGGCATCGCGGCGGCCGCGGTAGACATCCTGGACCGTCTTCAGATGCTCGTCGAGAAACCCCTCCGCGGTGTGATAGACCGTGCGCGTCATCACCCGCTCGTTGTGGATATCGGTTCCTTCCTTGACATTGAAGAACGATTCCTGCAGTCGCGGCGACGATGCGATCCAGCCGATGCGCAAGCCCGGCGCGAGAACCTTCGAAAAGGTGCCGAGAAAGATGACCTCGGGATCGAGCGCTTTCAGCGTCGGTGTCACATTGCCGTCATAGACCAGGTCGCCGTACGGGTCATCTTCGACCAGAACCAGGTCCCGCTCGCGCGCCAGATCGACGAGCGCTTGCCGTCTGGCGAGAGACATCGTGATTCCAGTCGGGTTCTGGTACGTCGGAATGGTGTAAAGGAATTTCGGCTTGCGGGGAGCGCGGTCGAGGATCTCCTGCAACCGATCGAGCCGGAGCCCTTCTTCGTCGAGGGGCACGCCGATCGGTTCCGCATCATGCGAGCGAAAGACACGCAGAGCGTCCATGAACGTCGGCGCTTCCGTCAGCACGATATCACCGGGATCGATGAAGACCCGGGCGACGAGATCGATCCCCTGCTGCGCGCCATTGGTGATCAGCACATGTGCGGGATCGACCGCGGCGCCCCGCAACGCCATGCGCGAGGCGATCAGTTCCCGCAGCGGTCGATACCCGCGCACCTCGCCGTAGAGCAGGATCTCCGCGCCATCCATCCAGGCGCGATCCGCGCCCTCGCGCAAGCGAGCCACCGGAATCATCTCCGCCGGGGGCACGCCTCCTCCGAAGAACACCGCCTCGGGATTGCGTTCCGCCATCTGATCGACCCAGGGCCAGACCGAGGCGGCGAATGGTTCGATCCGGCGCGAGACGCGGCCATCGGCTACGGACGTGCTGCTGTCGCTCACGATGTCCCTCTCGCTTCCCCACTCGCGCCGGCCGATGCCCCTGGCTCCGACAACGCGATCTCCAGCCGCTTGTTCGCCTTGCCCTTGGAGCGGGTGCCAACCACCCGCAACTGGCCCACCTCACGCGTATTGGCGACGTGGGTCCCACCATCTGCTTGCAGATCGAGACCGACGATCTCGACGGTGCGCACTTCGCTGATACCCTCCGGCAGCAGGTTGATCTTGGTCCGGATCAGATCGGGAATCTGGAACGCCTCGTCCCGGGGCAGAATCTGGACCCGGACCTCATGCCCCGCGTCCAGTTCCTCGTTCGCCCGCCGTTCGATCTCCGCGACGCGCTCGGGCGTAAATTCCGCGGAGTCCATCTCGAAATCCATGCGGGCGCGGTCGGGCGCCATGTTGCCGCCGGTGACCAGCGCCCCGTAGTCACGGAAGACGACGCCGCAGAGCACATGCAATGCGGTGTGCATCCGCATCAGCCGGTAGCGGTTGTCCCAGTCGAGCGATCCGCGCACGGCGTCTCCGATCACCGGGAGTTCTGACTCGCCACCCAACTGATGCCAGACGACCTCGCCTTCCTTGCGGACCGCGGTCACGGGCCAGGTCGATCCATTTGATTGCCGCAGCAACGTACCGGTATCACACGGCTGGCCGCCGCCACCGGGGTAAAAGACCGTGCGGTTCAGCGCGACGCATCGGTCCGCGGCGTTCACCGCAACAACCTCGGCATCGACAGCGCGCAGGCTGCTATCCCGCTGAAAGAGCAGATCGGTCTTGGGCACAGATTCGTTGTCAGTCATGATCGTTCCAATTGAACAGTCTAGCGTTGGCGCACCGTTTGCGTGTCAATTGTCATGGCGCGGTCAGCCTCGCGCCAACCATAGCCGGGCTTGTCCGTCAGTCACACGCTTGCTATGATCGGGACGTCATGTACGTACGCCCCGTACGGTCTGCCCCGCACAGCTCGAGAGATCGGATCAGGGGCAGGGATGAACCGATTGCAGCAAGCGAACCGCGGCGCAGCGACGGTTGACCTTCAGCGCACGACAGCGATACACGCGCCAGTTGGGGCGTCATACACGTTCGATCCGGACGCAGACGGTCTGGGGAGCATCTACGCACTGCGGGTGCTGGAACGTGGCGTGGACCCGCGAACCCTCTGCGCGGAAGCGCGAGCGTCCCGCTCGGTGTCTCCCGAATGGATTCATGTGCCGACGCGATCAGCAGGACTCGCACCCGCGGCGCAGTTCGGCCGCGGCACGCGCGGCCATCGCTCGCTTCCCACCGCGGCGCCGATTTCCAGATCCGGCAATCGAACCGCGATCGTTTCCTTCGGCAGGCAGCCGGCGGCAGGGCAGAACCGTTGGCCACGGCGCTTGGCGGCCGCTGGTCTGTTGCTGTTGCTGCTCCTGCCGCTGAGCATCATCGCCGCCCACGCGCAAACGCTGGCGCCGCAAAGCCGTTACATCGTGCAACCGGGCGACACCCTGGAGAGCGTGGCTGGCGAGTTCGGCGTCGATCCGGCGGCCATCCTGGCGGCGAGCGATATCCAGAATCCGCCATTCCTCGCTCCCAGCGAAATCATCATCATTCCGGCCCCCGGCGAAGCGCCGGACGAAGCGGCCTTCGTGGCGAGGCAACGTGTAGGGACCAGCCCGTTTGTCGTTGGCGCGCACGACGTGGCTCCAGGCGAGACGCTCGCCAAGATCGCTGGCGCGTATGGCCTGGATGCCCTGACGCTCGCCGCATTCAACGGTGTCGAGGATGTCGATGCGCTCGGCGTGGGGACCCGCCTGCGCATCCCCCTCACCGATTCCATCCAGGGCAGCATCCCTGATGCCGAACCACTTGGCGCCGATCTGGCCGTTGGCGGTCCATCCACCGGCGCGATCGAGCCACGTCATTCGCCCGTGTTCGCCGCGGATGTCCCAGCCTATCAGCAGCAGTACTCCCTCTCATGCGAGTACGCGGCGACCTACATCGCGACCTCGGCCTTCGGGAATGGCATTCCCGAGTCCGCGTTCATGGAGCGCATCGGGCGCTCGGACAACCCCCATTGGGGCTATCGCGGTGACATCTACGGCCCCTGGGGAGGCACCGAAGACTACGGAATTTACCCGGAAGCGCTCGTTCCGACGCTCAACGACTACGGGTTCGTCGGGGATGTCTTCTACGGCGGCGCCGACTCGCTGACGGCCAGGCTCGATTCCGGCATGCCCGTGGTCGTCTGGCTCGGCTACTTCGGTGATACCGGCTGGGTCAACCAGGATGACTCGGGATCGTACCTGCTCGTTCCCGGGATGCACGTCGTGACCGTCTATGGCTATGACGACGGCGGCGTCTATCTCTCCAATCCAGGTCGCGGCAATTACGACTATTACGCCTGGCCCGATTTTCTCGCCATGTGGCAGGTCCTGGATGGCATGGCGCTCGGTATCGCCCCGATGTAGGCCGGGCACGCCGCGAATTTGGCGGTCGCCTATACTCTGTCCGGACGACACGGGAGTCCGGATATGTCAATGCTGCTCTCACTCTCGGGCGGCGCCTTGCCGCACCACGCGCTACCGCAAACCCTGCTCGATCGGCTCGCTGACGCGAATCTCGCCTACGTCTTGCTGATCGTTGGATTTCTCGGGCTGTTTCTCGAGCTCTCGGCTCCTGGCACGATGGTGCCAGGCGTGGTCGGCGCGATCAGTCTGGTGCTCGCGGCCGTTGCCCTTTCCGAGTTGCCGTTTCAATGGCGGGGCGCGCTTTTGATCGGGCTCGCGTTCGTGTTGTTCGTCACCGATCTCTTCGTGCCGTCCCTCGGTCTGCTCACCCTGGGCGGATTCGCGGCGCTGGTGGTCGGGTCTTACATGCTCTTCGATGCGTCAGGAAGCGTGGTGATCGATCGCTCACTGATCTGGGCGGTAACTGCCCTGCTCGTCGTCCTGTTCGTACTCATCGGGTTCTCGGCGCTCACGGTCTTCCGGCGCAAACCCGCCACCGGGCGAGAGGGCCTGGTCGGCGCCGTGGGCACGGTGCGGCAGACCCTCGATCCGGACGGCATGGTCTTCGTCTCCGGCGAGCTCTGGCAGGCGACGGCCGTCAATGACGAGACTATACCGGGGACGCCGATCGAACCATCGGTACCGGTCACGGTGACCGGCATGGATGGTCTCCGCCTTTTCGTTCGCCGCGCCACCGCGGGTGAAGCCGCGGCTGCTGGTGTTGCGGTGATCGGCGATACCCGCCCTACCCCGGCGCAGAACATCGTATCTGTTGCTTCAGATGCGTCCTAGTTCACATTCACGAGCCATTTCAATGTCAAGACAAAGGACCTCGCGATGAATCTCTCGTTTTTCATTCTGGTAGCGCTGGTTGTTATCATCGTGCTCGTTCTTGCGGCAACGATCAAGGTGGTCAAGGAGTACGAGCGTGGCGTCGTCTTTCGCCTCGGCCGGCTGATGGGACCCCGCGGTCCCGGCCTGATCATTCTGGTGCCGTTCATCGAGCGGATGCAGAAAATCGACCTGCGGACGGTAACCCTCGACATTCCCGCGCAGGAGGTCATCACCAAGGACAACGTCACCGTGCGCGTCAACGCTGTCGCGTACTTCCGGGTCATCGATCCCAATGCGGCGATTGTCAACGTCACCGATTTCAACCGCGCCACCTCGCAGATCGCCCAGACAACGCTACGATCCGTGCTCGGTCAATCGACGCTCGATGATCTCCTGTCCGAACGCGAGAAGATCAACGAGCAATTGCAGCAGATCATCGACGAACAGACCGAGCCCTGGGGCGTGAAGGTCAGCATCGTCGAAGTGAAAGACGTCGAACTTCCCCAGACGATGCAGCGCGCGATGGCGCGGCAGGCCGAGGCCGAACGCGAGAAGCGGGCCAAGGTCATCCACGCCGAGGGCGAGTACCAGGCGAGCAAGACGCTGGCCGAAGCGGCCGCGGTGATCGATCAGAACCCCGTCACGATTCAGTTGCGGTACCTGCAAACGCTGACCGAAATCGGCGCGGAGAAGAACACTACGGTCGTCTTTCCGCTACCGATCGACATCATCTCCGCCTTCGCCCAGCCACGCCCGCAAGCGCAGACGCCGGAACCGCGTCCCGCGACCGATCTCACTTCGCGCGCCGCGGCTGACGATTGAGTAGCAACATTCATCGGGCTGCTTATGCCGTTGGCGCTGCTCGCTTAACGTTCGGGTGGTCCGCCGCGCTATTCTCGCCAGTGGGCTCAGAACCCCCTCCTGAAGCCGGGGCCACGATCACGGTGATGCGTCCGTTGGACTCCGTGGCGATGGGGTTGTCGGTTTCGGCGCCAGCAGGTCCATGTCCCTGGTCGGTCGACAAGCGATAGCGCTGGATGTACCGCAGGTTCGGGTCGGGCCAGATCACCCTGCACATTTCCGCCAGGATGGCGGCGGTGAGCGGTTTCCCTGCCAGGTCACTCCCTGTAGCGTCACTGAGCGCGTGTTCGAGTTCGACGAGCGACGCGTCCGCCGCGGCGAAGTTGGCCTCGTCAAGTGATTGCGGTCGCGAACTGGGGAGCGCGGCATCGAGGAGATCGGTGGCGGTGCGGATGCCGACAGTGCGCAGGGGTGGACACCATTCCCGCTGATCGCCGCAATGGGTCATCAGAATCGCCTGATCGACCCAGTCAACGATGCGGGATGCCGGATAGTACGTGCCAACCACCAACTGCTCGATCGGCGCGGTAGCCATACCCTGGACGTTCTCGACATTCTCCTCGAGCAGCCGGCTTTCCACCCAGATATTGATGCCATCGAGATTGGTCAGCGGCACTGGTTCGGTATCGGCTGGAAACGCTTCACCCGGAGTGACGATCGACACGCATTTCGCGATCATCCCGGATGCGGCGTGGCTGATCACGCGCAGCCCTTCCCGCGGAAAGATGCCGGCCACGAAGGCGATGATGGCGCCGGTTTTCATCCAGTGCTCGTCACCGGGCAGGAGCACCGCCAGGGCCACGCTCAAAGTGAACACCCAGATGATCCGAACCGCGCCCTGGAGGAACGCCGACGGATAGAGATCACCGGCCAGGTAGCGGCGTAGCAGCATCTGGGCGACAAAGAAATAGGCTCCAGCAAATCCCATCGTCAGCGGGCTGGCGTGAGCGGCCAGATCAGACGTGAGCGCCGTGATCCCGGCGTCGGAGCGCACGAGGTCCGAGATGCCGATATCAGCGCGAGGATACAGAAAGTAGTACCAACCCGCCGCGGTCAGTACCGTCAGCAAACTCACGCTCAGGACATACTCACGGTTGCTGAACGCCCGTTCCAGCAACCCATCCACGGCGCTCGAGGAGAGTTCCGTCGAACTCTTTTCCACGCCGAGCGCCCGCTTGAGCAAACCGTCGCTTGGATCCAGACGTTGCAGGTCGCTGATGATCTCGATCGCGCGGAACTCCCGCTTGCGGTAGAAGAACATCAGCAGCAGCACCCAGGGAAACATCACAAACGCCGAATAAAATGCGGCCAGCCAGAGGAGGATGGTGGCGCCGCGACTCTCCAATCCGTCCAGTGCCTCGGTTGCGGCCCTCGCGCGGAGCGAAATGATCTCGCTGATGTTGGCGATTTCGGCCAGTTCGGAGGAGAGTTCGGCCGGGATGAAGGAGGGCGTGTCCCGCCGCAGATAGGGCAAGCGCTCACTTTCGATGGTCGTGGCCAGTGCGGCTAATTGCACCGCGGCCGACTGCGCGTCCCTCAGCACCGCGTCCACGGCGGGAAGTTCCTGCTCCGGCGCTTCCCCGCCTTGATTCCTCTCGGTCAGTTTGGCCCGTTCGATCGCCAGGGCAATGTCGAGTTGCCGCACGGCATCAGTGGCGCGTTCACTTGTCTGGTGAGCCAGGAGCACCACATTCGCGGCGCGCGTGCCAAGATCGAGGGGCTGGACGAGCCGCTCATTGGGCGACCCAGGGTTGGCATCCGTGACATCTCTCGAAGAACCTTCGGCGCCGCCAGCCGCGGCGTTGACCACGCTCACCTTGAGACCACTCGCTGTTTGATACAGGGTATCAGCGCTGGCCGCAAGTTCACTGACCGACCGGTTGAGCAGCAGTACCGGCGCTTCCAGGCTGCGAACCCGGGACTCAATGCTGAAAAACGCGAAGACATTGGCGAGAAAGGTCATCAGCACCACGACCGTCAATGTCATGAGCACCGCTTTGTACGGCGCCAGGGCGACATCGTAAAAGCCGTCCTTTTCGCCATCGCCAACGAACAGCAGAATGATGATCACCACCGCGGTCCAGGCCGCGAGCAAGGCAATCAGCATGGAGAGATCAGGCGGCAAGGCACCGTCAGCAATCGGCCCCGGAGAAGGGGAATTTGCCATTGATGAACTATCGACCGCCGTTGCCGTGCTGGTCAGGGCTGATCCGGAACGTGTGAAATCGATAGGTGAAAGCGCATCGAGAAGCCAGGGGCCCCAATTGACGACCGCGACCGCGCCTACGATCCAGAGGAGCAAATAGTCAATGTGCCGGGATTTCCGGGAGAGGATGGAAGAACCCTGCACCTGCTGCCGCATGAACATCAGCATGACGATCAGCGTCCAGAACAGAAGCAGGTTGTTCTGGAAGGTCAGAAAGCGGGTCAGTTCGATCTGCGAAAGCTGAGGAATCAGACCGAGCGGCACGCGGCCGAGATACGCCGCACCGACCGTCTGGAACATGACGATGACCACGCAGCCAACGATCCAGAAACCGAGGAAACGGCGAAGCATAGTGACATCTCCAGGTCGAAACGGACTGCGCTTACCAGTGCAACGACGGAATGGCGGCCGGTCAGAGCCGAATCCAGTCTCGCTTCGTGACTGCATGCGCCAAGACACTGGCGATCATCCACGAATGCCGCCATTTGGCGGACATCGAACTGGTGACCGGACGCGACTGCATGCACAGTAATTCGCTATGCGAGATTCTTCATCAGTAGACATTACCTATTGATCAAGTCCATTCAGGAAGTTAGGCTAGATCACAATCGGCCCTTGGGCCTCCAGACGATCCGCGCCGCGACAGATTCGGATTGATCGCGTGTGCTCGCCCAAGACCGGACCGGAGTGTTCATGAGACGGCAAGCGGCGCTACGCATTGAGGTTTGACCATGTCTTCTTCCCGTCGACCACTTCTGATCGTTGTAACGGCCGCCGTGCTCGGCGGCGCTTTCCTCGCCGGTGCGGACAACAGCAGTCGCGGCGCCGCGGCCCAGGGATGCGATCCCAGTTATCCTGAGATCTGTCTACCGTCGTCGCCCGATCTCGATTGCCCCGATATCGGTTTCCCGATCACGGTCATTCACAATCCAGCAGCAGGGGCGTTCGACCCCCATGCGCTCGATCCTGATTTCAACGGAATCGGGTGCGACTTCGGGTAAGTGCCTCGGCAATGACCGATGCGATCGTGCCTATTCAAGACGGGGAGGCGGGCCAGGCAGGCGACGTCCTTCCCACCAAGCGCGTAGGGTGCGACGCCCGCGTCGCCCGCCCACGTGCCCCCCAGATTTCTCGACGCAACCACGGTCTTCACCCCCCTTGACGCTAACCGGAACACCGCGCGGCTAAGCAGATCACCCGGATCGTCCTGACAGAACTGTCACGCCAGCGCCGGGTCGATCGTCTCCTTTCCGGACGCGAGTCGATGAGCGCCATCGGCGGCTGGCGAAAGGGAGACGCGCGAACTCGGCCAGGAGCAGGAGACTTGCCCATGACAGAAACGGACCCGACGGTCGAATACCGTCCACTTCTCTTTTCCATCGCCTACCGCATGCTGGGCAGCGCCGCCGATGCCGAGGACGCGGTGCAGGAAGCGTATCTGCGCTGGCAACGCGCGCGCGCGGCGGGCACCGAGATTCATGCGCTGAAGGGCTGGCTGACCACCACCCTGAGCCGCATCTGCCTCGACCAGTTGACCTCTGCAAGGGCGACGCGGGAGCAGTACATCGGCCCGTGGCTGCCCGAGCCGCTGGCCGGCGTCAGCCCCGATATTGCCGACACCGCCGCCGACTTCGACAGCCTCTCGATGGCATTTCTGGTGTTGTTGGAGTCGCTATCGGCGAAGGAACGCGCTGTCTTCCTCCTGCGCGAGGTGTTCGGCTACGACTTCGCCACGGTCGGCGAGATTGTCGGCGAGAGCGAGGCCTACTGCCGTCAAATCGCCAAGCGGGCACGCGCCCACATCGCGGAGCATCGCCCTCGCTTCCAGGCAGACCAGGAGCAACGGGCCCGCCTGACCCAGCGATTCGTACAGGCGGTCTCCGAGGGTAACATGGCCGCGCTCATCGAAACGTTGACCGCGGACGCCACTCTCTTCTCGGACGGCGGCGGCAGGGTCAACGCGGCGCGCAAACCGGTCATCGGCGCGCAGAAGATCGCCCTCTTCCTCACCAACCTGATGAAACTCGCCCCGGCGAACACCCAGTTGCACATCGACACGGTCAACGGCCAACCGGGCATTCTGACGCTGGTCGAGGGCCGCATCCAGAATGTCGTTGCGTTCGACTTCACCGAAACGGGCATTCGCTCGATCTTTATTGTGGTCAATCCGGAAAAACTGACGCGGTTTGCTTCACGGCTGCCGACGCTGTGAAACGGCACGCGACATCAGGCGCACGTTGACCCACAGGAGCAAGCAATGGCAACGATCTTTGTCACCGGCCCCACCGGCGTCCTCGGCCGCGCCACCATCCCGCGGTTGCTGGCCGCGGGCTATCGGGTGCGCGCCCTCTCGCGCTCGGTCGAGAACGACCGAGCCGTCGTCGATCTCGGTGCCGAACCAGTCCGCGCGGACCTGTTCGATCCCGCATCACTGGCTGACGCGCTCGCTGGCGCCACGGTAGTGATGCATCTGGCCACCCGGATTCCTCCATCAACAACGATGCGGCGCCCCACCGCCTGGCACGAAAACGATCGCATTCGCGAGGACGGCGCCCGCAACCTTGTCGATGCCGCGGCGAATTCACGGGTCGAGACGATGGTCTTCCCCAGTTTCGCCTTCGTCTATCCGGATTGCGGCGACCGCTGGATCGATGCAGCAGCGACCCCGGTCCGCCCGGTCCAGAATCTTGATTCGGCCATCGCCGCGGAACGGGAAGTGATGCGCTTCGCCGAGACGCCGGGACGGCGGGGAATCGTCCTCCGCCTGGGCGCGCTCTATGGTCCCGGTCTTTCCTCGTCCGACGAGCAGTTGAACTATGCCCGCCGCGGCATATCCTTCATCGGATCGCGTCGCGGCGCCTTCATGCCAACCCTTTGGATCGAAGACGCGGGCTCTGCCCTTGTCGCCGCCGTCGAGCGCGCGCCGACGGGTATCTACGACGTTGTCGATGACGAACCGCTGCGGCAAGGTGAAATCTCGGTCCAGATCGCGCGGGCTGTCTGCCGCAAGCGGCTCTTCTCGCCCCCCGCCTGGCTGCTGCGGCGCCTGGCGGGGACGTCCGGTGACGCGCTGCTGCGCAGCCTGCGCATCTCGAACCGCCGCTTTCGCGACGCCACGGGTTGGCAACCCTCGATGCCGAACGCGCGCGAAGGAATGGCCCGTCTGGGAACGCTCAATCCTGCATCTTCGCCCAATGTTCCGTATAGCGCGCGCGTCGGCCTGGCGGCGATGACCGCCTTCGCGCTTACGATCGGTGTCTGGCAGCAATTCGCGCCAAGATCGTTCTATGACACCTTTCCTGGACTGGGCCGGCAGTGGGTCGCCGTCGACGGTCCATTCAACGAGCACCTGATTCGCGACATCGGCGGCACATCGCTGGCGATCGGGGTCATCTCCCTTTATGCGCTCGCGCGCCCATCATCCGGTCTGGTCCGGGCGGTGGCAGCGGGTTTCCTCATCTCCCAGGCGCCGCACTTCATGTACCACTTGGCACACCTGGGTCTACTGGCCTCCTGGACTGATCGTCTCTGGCAGACCGTCAGCCTGCTCGTCATCCTGCTCATCTCACTGATGGTATTGCTGAAATCAGGTGAAATTGGCCGCGAACCGGCTCAGCCAACTGAACCGCGCGCGGTCAGCGACCGATCTGCCGGCGCGCGCCCGCGAGAAGTACTTGTCGCGCGGTAGTGCGCGCCTGGGAGATCACAGAGGCGGCAGACTGCTGTGTGCCGCGGGAACCAGGCACAATCTGGCACTCCTTTGCACGGGCCGGGGCAGGGCAAGCCATGCCCCCGACCTGCAGGTTGTGCTCCAATCAGAACGTTGGCCCAACCCCTGGAGAGCACAGAGACCTCCCGCCCTCGTTCACAGACCAGAGTTTCTCGCGGGCCAGTCTTTTCTTGCCCAGCCTGCAGTTTCCCACAGCAAGCAGGACCGTCATCGTTCTCGCGCGCGTCACCCCGCGGGTACAATCGCGCGTGATGACCGACCAGCAGGAAAGGAGCAGGCGTTGACCCAGGGCAACACACCGCCCCGGCACGAGTCGATCGACCATGTCGATCCGACGGTGGCTGGACTGATGGACCCCACCGGCAGCGATGCCCCGGGCACCGGCATCATGGGCGACGAAACGGTCGTGCGCGATCTCCCAGACGGCCACGCCCCGGGTATCTACCCTGATCCTCCAGCCCACACCGGCGGCCAGGCTCACCCGGGTCCGACCCCCGCGAGCGTCGAAGATCGGATCGATCCGGATCTCTTGTAGATTCGCTCTGTTCCGCTGTCACTGGCGCCGCGAGCCGCGAGTGACCGTTGCCGTGAGCGGCCACCCTCCGTGCAAATTGGGAAACTGGGATCGCGTGTTGACAGTGTCTGGCGCCAGTTCTAGGATTGCCGTGGTCAGACCACGCAGACCACCAGAATACGCGATGAAGGCGGCTCCGCGCGTCCGAGGCACAGCGAGTGGTTGCGGTCAGACGGAACCGGGTCTCAGACGATGTCGCCGATCGCCTCCTGCGGTTGATCGATGACCGTGGTCTGCTCCCCGGCGACCGCCTCCCGGCCGAACGCGAATTGGCTACTCAACTCAGCGTCGCCAGAACGTCAGTGCGCGAAGGGCTGCGCGCCCTGGAGCTGATCGGCCTCGTCGATATCCGACCGAGCCGCGGTGTTTTTCTCAAAGTCGGGCCCGGAGCGACCCTCGATCTGGTGATCAAGTCGTGGATTGCCAGCCATCAGGGCTCAGTGACCGAACTGATCGAACTCCGCGAAGCACTGGAAACGCAATCCGCCGCGCTGGCCGCGCTTCGCGCCACGCCGCTCGACATCCATGCCATCGAGCGCACCCTCGAGTTGCAGCGCGCCGTCATGGACTCCCTCGACATCGAACTGTTCGTTCGCGGTGACAACGCCTTCCACGACGCCGTCGCCATCGCCAGTGGTAACGGTCTGGTCCGGCAGGCCCTGGCCAGCATTGCCCGCGACATCGACGTCTACAAGACCGCAACCGCTCGACTTGGCTTTCCAGCCCGCGAGCACGCGGTAGCCGACCATGCGCGGATAGCCGAAGCAATCCGCCGCGGCGATGAAACCGCCGCGCGCTTGGCGATGAGGCGCCATATCGTCGACACGCCGCGCGACATCGGTGTCCTTCCCGTCCCCCTGCCTCAGGGAGAAGGATCGCGTTCGCAGGAAGGTTCCGGAGTTCGTATCTCGTCATCGCACCTGGGTGAGCGCGGGGGCAACTGAAGGGTTCGTGACGGACCGGGTTGGCATGGTGAAACCGGGTCCGACATTGGGAGTTCACAGCGATGCAGGCGCGCGCCGCGGTTCTCGACCACCCCAACGGGACGTTCACGGTGGAGTCTTTCCCCGTTCCCAAACCGGAAGCAGGTGAATTCCTGCTTCGTACCGAACTCTCCGGCACGTGTGCCACCGACACCCATATCTATTTGGGACAGGTGCCCGGCATCCCATACCCGGTGGTCATGGGTCACGAATTCGTGGGGACGATCGAACAACTGGGACCGGGAATCGACCGAGACACCGTGGGCAACCCGGTAAAGCCGGGAGACCGGGTCGTGCCGATGCCCGCAACCCCGTGCGGTCACTGCTACGAATGCACGATCAAGCCGGGGCCGGTCGTCAATTGCGAGTCCTACGATGTCATCGGTTTCACGAACAACGACGTCCGTCCGCTCGCCGGTGGCTGGTCTGAAATCATCCATCACCAGCATCCGCGCACCCGCTTCTTCAAAACCGATCTCCCGGCAGCGATCGCGGTGCTTGCCGAACCGTTTTCGACGTCGGTCCATGGTGTGCAGCGCGTCGGCATCCGGCCCGGTGACACCGTCCTGGTGCAAGGCTCCGGTACGGTCGGATTGCTCGCGATCGCCGCCGCCATCAGCCACGGCGCAACGCGGGTGCTGGTGATCGGCGGCCCATCGCGACGATTGGAAGTGGCGCGCGCATTCGGCGCGGAGGTGACCATCGATATTGCGGAAGTCACCGATTCGCGTGAACGGATCAGACACGTGCGCGAAGCAACCGTCGGCGGCCGGGGCGTCGATGTCGTAATCGAGGCAGCCGGGGTTCCGGCCGCGATTCCGGAAGGCATTGAATGCCTGCGCAACGGTGGCCGCTACCTCGAAGTTGGTCATTTTGCCGATGTCGGTCCGATCTCCCTCAATCCCAACAAGCACTTCCTGGCAAACAACATCACCCTGGCCGGCTCCTCCGGATACGGCGCCGACCACTTCTTGCAGAGTTTGCGGCTGCTCGAACGTCGCGCATTTCCGTACGAGATGCTGCTGACCCATACCCTCCCGCTCTCCCGCGTTCGTGATGCGGTGATGGCATTGACGCCGGAAGGGGGCTGGAGAATCGATGGAGAGGAGGTGGGGAAGGTCGCTATCGACCCGGCGGCGTGAGTTTGCCAGCGGCCAGAACCATCGCCTGCGCCGGCGCGGCATTTGAACCTTTCCCTGAAGAGGAGCGCGACGAGGAGGAACCTGATGTCTCGTGATCTCACCCGATGGCACGAAACCTCACTGCGGCGAGCACTCACCCGCCGCCGTCTGCTGCAAACCGCGGGCGCTGTTGGCGTCGGCGTCATCGCTGCCCCGCAACGCGGTCATCCGGTCGCCGCGCAGGGCGATATGGCTGACTACACGTCGGCCGCGATCGACTGGAAGATGGCTGATGGCAAAGAGATCGTGCTCGGCGCGCTGGAACATCCCTGGATCGCGGCGGTCGAGCCAGTTCTCCCCCAATTCACCGAGTTGACCGGCATCACGGTCAATCTGCAGAAGTCCTCGGAAACGGAGTACGTCACCAAGTTGCCGGTGACGCTTGCTGGCGGCAGCACCACCCCTGACGTGTTCATGGTCTGGTCGATGGGCCAAGCGGTGGAGGGCGGATTTCTCGAACCGTTGGACGACTATTTCGCCAATGCCGATCTGACCGATCTCGCCTGGTACGACGAAGAGGATATCTTCCCCGGCGCGCGTGAGTTTCCGGTCTGGCCCGCCGACGGCAAGCGGTATGCCGTGGCCATCACCGCCGAAGCGCAGACGCTGTTCATGCGCAAGGATCTGTTCGAAAAGGCTGGCCTCAGCGCCCCAGAGACGATGGACGATCTCTACAATGCGGCGACCAAACTGAAGAGTGACGGTGTTGCCGGCATGGTTATGCGCGCCAAGTCGACGGCCGACGCGGTCGACTGGACAGCCGGCGGATTCATCTTCTCGTACGGGGCGGAGATCATCGACGAAGCCGGCAAGGCTGTTTTCGATTCTCCCGACGCCATCGCCGCGATCGACATGTACGGGAAGATCCTGCGCGAAACCGGTCCCGCTGGCATCGGCAACTACCACTGGATGGAGGCGTTGGGCGATTTCATGCAGGGCAAGGCCGCCATCGCCTGCGATTCCTCCAACTTCACCCTCGATCTGGAGAACCCCGAAAAGAGCACCGTCGTCGGCAATGTGCTGTACGGCGCCGTTCCCGGCGGCAACGGAAATCCGGGGAGCCCGAACATGTGGTTCTGGCTCTTCGGGATGAACAGCAAGTCCGCAAACAAGGACGCGGCCTGGCTCTTCACCCAATGGGTGACCAGCAAGCCGACCTCATTGCTGGTTGCCCGCAACCGCGCGGCGCTGCCGCGAAAATCGGCGTGGATGGATCCGCAGTTCCGGGAACAATTCGGGGAACAGGCGGCAGAGGCCGCGCTCGCCAACCTCGCCGCGGCGAATGGCGCCAAATTCACCCGCGCCTGGTTCAATCCCAAGTGGCCGCAGGTCGGCGACGCTCTTGCCATTGCCGTCAACGAAGTTGTCGTCGGCAGTAAAGACGCCCAGGCCGCGCTCACTGAGGCCGCTACCAAGGCGAACGAGGAACTGGCTTCCTGACGGCGGGACCGACGCATCGGCGCCCTCTCTCCTGGTTCCTTCTTCTCGTCGTCAGGGAGAGACTGGAGAGAGGGCGCCTGGTCGGAGTCCCGGATCCGTGATGGACCGTTCTCAGGCTCACATGCCGACCTTCTCCGCCGAGATACCGCTCGCTCGCCCGAACCGGGAGTCCCTGGTTCGGCAGCGGCGGCGGTTTGTTCTCCTCATGCTCACCCCGGCGACGCTGCTCTTGCTGGTCCTGACCCTCTATCCGTTTCTGGCCAGCTTCTGGTACAGCCTGACTGACTATTCGCTGCTCGAGCCGAACGACCGTGATTTCATCGGTCTGGGAAACTATGCGAGTCTCCTGCGCGGTGGAGAATTCTGGTGGTCCCTGCGCGTCACCACCCTGTTCTGTGTGATGGCGGTCGGAGTCGAAACCCTGCTGGCACTCGGCATAGCGCTCCTGTTACAGGCTGAAACAGGTGCTGGATGGCTCCGCGCGGTCTACATGATTCCGATGGCGATAACCCCAGTGGCGGCAACCTTCACCTTTCGGTTGATGTATTCGCCGTCGCTCGGGGTAATCAACTACGCCCTGGAACGGCTTGGACTACCGCCACAGGCGTGGCTGGCCGATCCGACCATGGCGCTGCCGGCCCTCGTCCTGGTCGATGTCTGGCAATGGACCCCGTTCATTCTGCTGATCGTGGTCGGTGGATTGAGCGTCATCCCGAGCGAACCGCTGGAGGCCGCCGCACTGGATGGCGCCTCCGGATGGCGATTGTTCCGAGACGTGACCTTCCCCTATCTGCGGCCGTTTCTCGCCATCGCGGTGCTCTTCCGTTTCATCGACGCGTTCAAGACCTTCGATATCATCTACGTCCTCACGGGCGGAGGACCTGGCACTGCCACCCGCACCCTCAACCTCTTTGCCTTCAAGCAGGGCATCGAGTTTCTCGAGATGGGATACGCCGCGAGTATCGCGATCCTGATGCTCGTCGTGGTCACCATCGCGTCCCGGCTCTTCGTCCGCATGACGCGGCTACTGGAACCAGGAGAGGGATGAGCAGTGGTCACCCGTCCGCGTCCGCTCGCTGTCATCCTGCGCCGCGTGGCGCTCGCCGCCTTTGCGGTTTGGACAATCTTTCCCCTCTACTGGATCTTTACCATGTCGCTCAAACGAGAGGTCGATATCCTGGCCAATCCCCCGGTCTGGATCTTCAACCCGACGTTCGACAGTTATCGCGAAATCCTCAGCGAAGGCGAGATCGTCGGGTTCTTCCGCAATAGCCTCATCGTCGGCATCGGGGCCACGCTGGTCGGGCTCTCGGTGGGGGTGCCGGCGGCCTATGTTCTCGCCCGGCACCGGTTTGCCGGGCGGGCCGATTACGATTTCTGGATTCTCAGCACCCGGATGGCGCCCCCGGTGGCGATGCTCGTGCCTTTTTTCGTTCTGTATCGGCAACTTGGCTTGCAAGACACCCATCTCGGCTTGATTGTGGCGCATGTTGCGCAGAATCTGGCGATCGTGATCTGGGTGATGAAGGGCTTCTTCTCCGATCTGCCCCCTGAACTGGAGGAGGCGGCGCAAGTCGACGGTGCCACCCTGTGGCAGACGTTCCGCAGAATCATGGTCCCGCTCGCTGTCCCCGGCATCGTCGCGACCGGCATTCTTTCGTTTCTCTTTTCCTGGAATGAGTTTCTCTTCGCGTTGGTCCTGACCAACAACAACGCGCGCACGGCACCCGTTGGACTGCAAACCTTCATCGGGTACCAGGAGGTGCAATGGGGGGCGCTGTCAGCGGCAACAACGGTTATGCTGCTGCCGGTGCTCGTGCTCCTGGTGCTGTTTCAACGTCAGATCGTGCGTGGTATGACCCTCGGCGCGATCCGGGGATAGTGGATAACGGAAAGGGTGACAAAGTCCGATGCGCATCACACGCGCCACGACGTACGTCGTCGGCAACCCCTGGAAGAACTGGCTCTTCGTCCGCCTGGATACCGATCAGCCGGGGCTCTACGGTGTCGGTGAAGGAACCCTCAACGCCTTCGCCCGAACGGTCGAGGCCGCCATCCACGAACTCGCGCCGCGCTTCGAGGGAATGGATCCCTTCCAGATCGAGACGATCTACCAGCGCATGACCCGCGACCTCTATTCCGACGGCGGGCAGATCCATGGCAACGCCACCGCCGCCATCGAAGAGGCGTGCTGGGACATCATCGGCAAGGAGACCGGGCGGCCGGTCTATGATCTCCTTGGCGGCCGCTATCACTCCGATCTCCCCGCCTACGCCAACGGCTGGTATCAGGGCGATCGCACGGTCGAGAGTTTCAACGAGCGAGCGGCGGAAGTCGTCTCCCGCGGCTACAAGGCGCTCAAGTTCGATCCATTTGGCGCCGCCTGGCGGACCATGTCGCCGCAGGATCGCAAACTCTCGATCGACATCATCCGCGGCGTGCGAGAGACGGTCGGTCCCGATGTCCAGATTATGGTCGAAGGCCATCGCCGCTTCAGTGTGTCGGAAGCGATCTGGGTCGGGGAGCGGATCGAGGAATACGATCCCACCTGGTTCGAGGAGCCGACCGACCACACCAAGATCGACGCCACCGCCGAGGTCGCGCGGCGCCTCGCCGTCCCCGTTTCGGCGGGCGAGAGCTTTTACACCACCCATCAGTTCGCCGAACTGCTCAAGTACAACTCGGTTCATATCCTGCAACCGGATCCATCGAACATGGGGGGCATCCTGCGCACCCGCATGGTCTGCGCCATGGCGGACGCCAACTACGCGGTGGTGGCGCCGCACCAGGCACAAGGCCCCATTGCGACCGCGGTCTGCGTGCAGATCGGCGCCTGCACGCCAAACTTGCTGATCCAGGAATTGTTCGATGAGTTCAACGTCGACTGGGAGCGCGAGTTGGTCACGCCGCCGGTGGAAGTCGTCGACGGCCGCATCCAGATTCCGGGCACGCCCGGACTTGGCGTGGACGTCAACTGGGCCGAGGCGGAGAAGCACCCCTATCAGGTATCGAACTTCCTGCCGCTCTTTGCGCCGGGTTGGGAACGACGGGAAGGCGCGGCGGCCGACGTGCCGGCGGCCGACGAGACCGCCTGAGCGATGGAGAACGCGCCATCGCTCCGCGGCTGCATCCCAATTGTCTCGACACCGTTTCACGACGACGGCAGTCTCGACCTCGATAGTCTGCGGCAGGAGATCGACTGGTTGATCGCCGAGGGCGCGGCCGGGGTGGCCTGCCTGGCCATCGCCAGCGAGGGATACAAACTGAGTGAAGCGGAGCGCGACGCGGTGGCGCGGGTCACGGTCGAGCAGACCGCGGGACGTGTTCCGGTCGTCGCGTCCGCGGATGGACCCGGGGAGGACCCCGCCATCGACCGCGCCCGGCGTGCCGCGGCGCTCGGTGCGGATGCGCTGATGGTGCTCCCCTCGTATTTCGTCAAACCCGGAGCGGACTCGCTCATTTCCTACTACCAGCGCATGGGGGCCAGCGTCCCGGTGCCGCTTGTACTCCAGGACGCGCCGCAATTGACCGGGGTGACAATGTCGCCGGCGCTCTGGAATCACATGGCCGAAGTCACGCCGAACCTTCGCTACGTCAAGGTGGAAGGGACGCCCCAGGGAACCACCATCTCCGAGACGCGTCGTCTCTGTGGGGATCGGCTCGGCATCTTCTGCGGCTGGGGCGGTCTCTCCATCCTCGATGCTCTGGAACGTGGCGCGGTCGGGAACATGCCGGCGCCGAACTTCACCCGCTTCTTCGTCCAGGTCCAGCGAGAGTGGGAGGATGGAGACCATCGGGGCGCCGAGGAACGGTTCGCCCGGGGCTTGCCCTTCGCGCTCTGGTCGATGCAATCGGTCGATCACTCGGTCGCCGCGGCAAAAGAAGAGATGTACCGGCGCGGTATTCTCGCCTCGCCCCGCATGCGCCAACCGGCCGCGGCGCTCGATTCCGTCGCCAGGGGACAACTCGCGCGGTTCATCGACGAGAAAATTGCGGCCGATTGGTGATACGGTTCGGCCAGCGCGCGCGTAGTTACCGCTAGAGAGGAGATCACTCCTCCGTTCTTTGCCTGAAGCGCTGGAGCACAGTCTGTGATCGAACACTCCATTCGCATCAACCGCCGTGTCGCTCTGGGAGCCGCGGCATCGCTCGCTGTTGGCGCCGCCGCGTTCGCGATGCGCTCTGCGGCGCAGGAATCGACCCCCGTCGCGGTTGGCACCCCGGCCGCCGGATTCATCGGCATCCAGCCGATCGGCGTCGGCGAGGTACCAACCACCGGCGCCGCGCGTCCCGGTCCCGCGAACGAAAAGCCGATCCTCAGCGCAGCCGGCCAGATCGCCCCGGTCGGCCTGGCCGTGCCATCGGCCGGGATTGACGCCGGGATCGAGCGCCTACGGGTGATCGATGGCGCCATGCCCGATCCAACCGGTCCCTGGGTCGTCGCTTGGTACGAAAATCTGGGCTCGCTCGGACGGGCAGGCAACGTCGTCATGGCCGGGCATATCGACTACTGGAATGTGGGGCCGTCGGTCTTTTACAACCTCGCCACGTTGCAGCCCGGCGACGATATCACCGTCAGCGGCAACGACGGCAAGGTCTACCCCTATACCGTGGACTGGGTCCGCCAATACAACTCTTCGGCCATGCCGCTGGATGAACTCACCAGCCAGAGCGACGGCCAGGATCTGACCTTGATCACCTGTGGTGGCGCCTTCGACTATGTCAACGGCCATTATCTGCAGCGCACGGTCGTGCGCGCGACGCGGACCGGCGCCGGGCTGACCGCGGCGACATGAGCGAATCGCCAATCTTGACGATACGGCCAGCGCGGCGAGACGATCTAGCCGCGGCGGCGGCCATCTACGCCGACAACGAGTCAGAGGCGACCACCCGGTACCACCCGCTGCTCCAGGAGCCAGACGATCCCGAGGCCACAACGCGGGCCGCGCTGGACGATCTGTTCCTGCTCCACGACGAAGACCCCGTTCAGGTCTGGGTGGCAGTCCGGAACGACGTGATCGGGTTCGCCGCCGCGGCGATCCGCGGGCACCACTGGCATCTCACCTACCTCTTTGTGGACAAGGATGCTCGCGAGCGAGGTGTGGGTGGGGAGTTGCTGCGCGCCATCCATGAGGCGGGGGCAGCGGCGGGCTGCACGGCGTTCTCGCTCCAGGCCTCGGACGATCCCCGCGCCCTGACCCACTACTTCCGTCTCGGTCTCGTTCCGCAGCCGTTCAGTGTGCTCTGGGGAACGAGTGCGCCGCGCTTCCCCACGGCGTCACTCTCCAATCCGCTCCAGGCCACGGCGATTACCGCCGGGGATGACGCCATCCTCAACACGATTGACGATATCGACAAGGCCGTGCGTGGCGTGCGACGGCGCCCGGACATCGAGCGTTGGTTGCGGGACGGCGCCCAAGGTGCGCTCCTCACGGATCGCGCCACTGGCAAGCCGGTTGGCTATTACCTCGTCGGGGTGGAGAACGACGACGGCCGCATCGGGCCGGTGGCGTCTCTCGATATCGAGCGATTTCGCGATGTCTTTGCGGCGGCGTTGATTGCCGCCGGCACGCTGCATCGACCTAGCGTCAACTGGGTCATCGTCGCTCCGGGTGAAAACTGGACCGCGATTGCCCCGATCCTGGACGCGGGATTTCGGCCACGCTGGTGTGATGCGTTTTTCGCCTCGGCCCCGATCGGCTGCTGGCAATCATATCTCTGTCACGATCTCGACCTGCTCTGACGCGGGCTCTACAGCGCCGTGCAGACGCGGTGTCGTTCCGACGCAGGATCGGGGTGTCGTCCCGAGGAACGAGGGACCTCGTCGTTCGTAGGCAGAAGACCGACGAACGAGATTCCTCGCTGCGGCTGCCGTGAACAACAGCCAGGAAATCGAGGATGTCCGTCACGGTGATGTTCTTGCCGTAGTGGCGCCGTTCCCGGCATGACTACTCGGAATGACACTTTTATCGCTCGCCGCTCTAACACGAAGTCAAACACGACGTCAGGAGTGCGCCCGCCACGACTTGCCTTCGCCGGAGAATTGAAGTCCCGCGTGACCGAGTTGCCGGCGGAACGGTTGAAGCCCCATGCTATCCTCCCTCCCTGATATCAACGCTGGCGCGTTGTGATTGGCGCCATCCAGGGGAACGAGGAACATGAGCGCGCGCGGGGCTACGCTGCCCGAACCGGCCGCCCAGTCCGGTAGTGACGATGCCTTGCAGCAGATCGTCGTTCGCTGCATGGACTGCGGCGCCACCGACACCGGCGCCGTGGCGTTGACCAGTTGCGCCAGTTGCGGCGGATTGCTCGATGTGGTGGTCCCACTCGGCAACCGCGTCTCACCCGCTGATATCGGCGTTGGTGTTCCCGAGACAGCGCGGCATTCCGGCGTCTGGCGCTACTGGCCGTTGCTCCCACATCTCCCCGCCAGTGCGATCGTCAGCGCCTGGGAAGGGAACACGCCGCTCTACCGTGACGATCGGTTGGCCCGTTTCGCTGGGCTCCCCGCTGGCCATCTCGAACTCAAGCACGAGGGAATGAATCCGACCGGTTCTTTCAAGGACCGCGGGATGACGGTTGGCGTCAGTCACGCCCGTGCCATCGGCGCCCGGATCGTCGCCTGTGCCTCGACCGGGAACACCTCCGCCTCCCTTGCGGCTTACGCTTCTGCTGCCGGGATGCCCTCGCTGGTGCTCGTCCCTGAGGGGAAAATTTCCGGCGGCAAACTGGCGCAGACGATCGCCTACGGCGCTACCGTGGTCCAGATTGCCGGCGATTTCGACGCGGCGCTCTCCCTCCTCCGCCTTCTCACCGCGAAGTACGACGTCTACCTCGTCAACTCGGTGAACCCGTTTCGTCTGGAGGGGCAAAAGACGATCGTCTTTGAACTGCTGGAGCAGCGCGGTTGGCAGGCGCCTGACTGGATCGTCCTGCCCGGCGGCAATCTCGGCAATTCCGCCGCGTTCGGCAAGGCGCTTACGGAGTTGCACGCGGTCGGCCTGATCGATCAGGTGCCGCGGCTGGCGGTCGTTCAGGCGGCGGGAGCCGCGCCATTCGACTCCTATTTCCACAGCGGTTTCGAGGAATTCGAACCGGTTCAGGCCGAAACCGTGGCCACCGCGATCAAGATCGGCAATCCGGCCTCCACGCCGCGCGCCCGCCGCTCGATCGAGAGCACACGCGGCTGGGTGACCGCGGTGGACGATGTCGAGATTCTCGATGCCAAGGCAGCAATCGATCGCGCGGGGATCGGCTGTGAGCCGGCATCGGCCGCATCTCTCGCGGGGCTTCGCCGCTTGGTCGGCGAAGGGGTCATCCGCCCCCACGAGACGGTGGTCGGCGTGCTTACTGGCCACCTGCTGAAGGACGCCGAGGCGGTTATCGCCTATCACCTTGACGAAGGAAGTGCGCCACGGCCGGGGGCGAACCGCCCTATTCGCGTCGCTGCCGAACTCCCCGCGCTGGAGCGGGCACTCGCCGATGCGCTTCACCGTTAGAACTCCGGCATCCTCCGCCAATCTTGGTCCCGGCTTCGATGCCCTGGGCCTTGCCCTCGGCCTCTGGAACGAGATAACGATCGACACCGCGGGCGAAGCGGGGCGCATCGTTCTCGAGGGCGAGGAAGCATCATTGCTCAATGGCCGGGAGAACCTGGCGGAAACCGCGATGCGGCGGCTCGCCGACGAAGCGGGGCGGACCCTGCCGCCGTTTTCGATTTCCGTGCGCACCGAAATCCCGGTCGCGCGGGGACTTGGTTCCTCCGCCGCGGCGTTGATCGCCGGACTGGTTGCCGCGGACATCCTCCTCGCCACCGAACTCCCTGCCGCCAGTCTCTTCTCGCTGGCCTGGCAGATGGAGGGCCACGGCGACAACGTCGGCGCGGCGCTCTATGGCGGCGCGGTGCTGGCGGTGCCCGAGGTTCCCGATCCGATTCAGCTTCTGACGCACTGCCGTCTCGATCTCTGCGCGGTCGTCTTCATCCCCCGCGAGACTGGTCTGACCCGGGCCGCGCGGGCCGCGTTGCCACCGACCGTGCCCCACACCGA
>JAXLWU010000038.1:0-47934 GCA_046328335.1 Thermomicrobiales bacterium | reverse complement strand
CGCGCGTGGTTCCGCCACTGCGGCTACCGCGTGCCCGAGCAACTCTTGTGAGAACCGCTCTAGACGGCGCGGGGCAGACGACCTTGCCCCAAGATCCGCAGAAGGGCTCGAACGGCAACCCCAGGAGCAGGTTCGTGCGCCGCGAATCGGGCGGGAACGCGATTCGCGGCGCTCCCGCGTTCAACGGTGCCGGCGCACCCGTCTCGACAGGTCATTGCCGACCTCCTTGAGCACGCCCGAGGCGACCTCGCGCAGCACAAACAGGAACGCGATCAGCAGCCACCCGTCGACGACCTGGAGGGCCGACGGATCCAAAACGTCCATGGCCGCACCTCACAACGGAGGACGGCGGTCTTCAACGTCGGCGAGGTCTCTCAAGCCGGCGCACAGCGCTGCGCCCCGGAGCAGGGCATCGCCCAGCTCGGCGGTTAGCACGGCATCCGGACCGGGGTCGGGACAGCCCAAGAGCCGGCTGGCCACCTGGGTGCCGGCGCAGGTCAGGTACACCTCGGCGAGGCGAAGTGCCTCGCTCTCATCACCGGCAGGAGCGGAGACAGTCAGGAACAACGGCGGGGGGACGGCCACGGCGAGGTCTCCTCGACGCGAACCGGCAATCGCTGCCGGCGCGGTCATCCCAGGCGGTGGCTCTTTCGCGCTCGAGGAAGGATTAGATCATATGTTGTAGTTGGGGTGAGCGTCAAGTACGGCGTTGGTGAGCGCGGTGGACACCGATGCGACTTCGGACCAGAGCTCGGTTGACGGGTTGAATCACCAGTCTGGCTCCGAGGTGACGCTGACCGGCGATTGGACTGGTGCTGTGTCGCGGTCGGTCCACCGCAGCACGATGCGATTGTGTTCATTACCTCTCGAGGAACTTTTGGGCCACGGCGCGGCTGCGGCTGGCGATCACCTCCGCCTCCAGATCGTTCGGATCGGCGAACGACGCCTGGAGGAAATTGTCGACATCGGCATCCCCGCCCATGATCTTCAGCGCCGCGGTGACGGTGGTGAAGGTCGGGGTCGCCTCGGTCCAGGTGTCGCCCACGTCGTAGAACGCGGCCGCGGGCAACGCCGCCTCCCGGTTGTAGGTGACCGCCGTCCCGGTCACCTCCATGAACGGCATCAGTTGGAACAGTTGCGATTCCTTGATGATCGTCTCGATCACGCCGCGCAGCAACAGATCCTGCGTCAGTTTGGCCGCCTCGGCCTTGGTCATCGCCATCGCGTGGTTCCTTTCTTCTTGCTATCGGCTATCAGCCGAGACGGCAAGTCGGCAAGACGGCAAGTCGGCAAGTCGAGAAGGCGAGGAGTCGAGGAGGCGAGCAGTCGAGCAGTCGAGGAGCACGTGCCAAGGCGCGACGCATCCAACGCTCGCCAGCATGCGTTTCCTTCCGACCCCCGACCCCCGACCTCCGACTCGTTCTTGCCGAATTGCCTTCTCTTCTTCTCCCCTTCTCGCCGTCTCTTCTCCTCGACTCCTCGCCTCCTCGACCTCTCGACTTCAATTCGCCAGCGCCCGCCGGATCTTCTCCACCGCGGGGAGGCGATCGAGATCGAGCGCGACCGGCGGCGCGCTTCCTGCGGGCACGACAGGAGGCGCGGGCGCGGCCGGAGGGCTCTCCCGCGCCGCGATTTCGCCGGCGATGCGGCGATAGGCGGCCGCGGCCGGTTCCAGACTGGCCAGAATCGTGGCGACGCTCTCGCCGGTCACCAACTCCGGGACTGTCTCGGGGTGCGCTCGTCGCGCCAACTCCCGCACCGCCTCCAGATCACGCGCCGATAGCCCCAGCTGCTCCCCGTCCATCACGTCTCTCTCCTGTTCCGCTGCTTCATTCAAATTGCCCTGCTCCATCGCTCGCTCCTCCTGCGGACGCCATGCAGTGGCGTCCTCACTTCCTGTATTGCCTACCGCAGCGTGCGGTCATGCCGAGCCGCAGCGAGGAATTTCGTCCTGCGCTCCGGCGGACCATGACGACGAGGTCCCTCGTTCCTCGGGACGACACATCGTGTGCACAACGCCGTCGTGCTGCTCGACTCAAACGGGCATCTCGCGAGCGCCCGAGTGCCGTGACTCACCCTCGGCACCGCCGTCGCTTCACGCATGGCGGGTGCGGGGAAGCAGAATCAGCGGGTGGTCAGGCGGTCACGCTCCCTCATTCCCGGCCACGCCGCGGGCGCGACGCTCCCGCCAGTCGAAGCCGTCCAGCACGGCGACGAGGGCGGCGCTGAGCACCAGATCGTCGTGACCGCGCCCCGGCGGGACGCCCCAGCGCAGCGCCTTGCCCGGTCCGGGCGGGGTGGCGTAGGTCACGGCGGCGAGTTGCGTATAGAAGAGGCGGGTGAGTTGCTCGCCGTCGTCGGCGTACTCCCGGTAGCGCCCGGCATCGATCAGGCCGAGCCAATCCCAGCCGAGGGCGCTCTTGCTGGCGGCGGAAAAGACGAAGGGGATGACCGGGATCGCCTTGCCACCCTGCCGCGCTCCCAGCGCGGCGGCCAGGAACGAGGCCAACCCCGCGCCGACGCCGGTGGCATCGACCACGACCACGCTGGCCCGCCAGACCTCCCGCGCCAGATGCACCACCTGTCCATGCAGGGCGGTGTGCCGGGCGCCGGTCCAGGCTTGGCGATCGATGACTTTGTAGATTGGGAGGCGGCAAGTCGGCGAGACGGCAAGTCGGCCAGAAGACACGGCATGTTGCACAGTTGCATCTTCATCGTTCCTCGCCGTCTCACCATCTTGCCGTCTCGCCGCCTCGGTATCGACTTCAATCACGGTGACCGCCGTGCTATCGCGGCGGGTGTCGTCGCGGAAGGCGGCGGGGCCGCTGGCGCCTTCCTCTTCCCCGGCGACATCGACGAGGATGGCGTACTTGCAGCGCTTGCCCGGTTCGGCCTGATGGCGGCGGGGGTGATCGCCGCGCATCGCGGCGATGCGGGAGGGCGGAAAGAGCCCGCCATCGCCATCCAGTTCCTCCAGGCAGTATTCGGTGCGGATGAAGGGGTGGGTGACGCCGAACTGGGCGATGCGGGCCCGCACCCGCTCGCCATAGGCGGGGAGCGTGGCGGCGACATCCTGCCAGGGCACCCGCCAGACGCGGTGGAGACCGTCCCGCCGCTCCTCCGCGTCCAGGACCGCCATCTGGCGGGCGAGGAGCGTTTCCCGGCTCCAGACGGTGCCGAGCCAGAGGGTGGTGGCGTTGGTCGAGGCGGCCATCGGATCGAAGACGGCGTCCCAGATATCGGGCAGGATGTCCTGCGCCTCGTTGGCGACGAGGAGCAGATCGGCGGTCTGGCCGCGAGCGTTGGCGCCGGGCGCGGCGGAGAGGAAGCGGACGGCGGCGCGGTCGAGAGCGACCGCATAGCCATCGCGCACCTCCGCTTTTCCCCCGCCGAAGGCGGCAAGGACCGGTTCCCGCAACACGGTCAGCAGGCGGTCGCGCATCAGGGCCGCCTGCGGGCGGAAGGTCGGCGCGGCGACGACGACGCTGCCGCCCGCGCGCTGATAGCGCAGGAGGAGGAAGGCCAGCACCTGCGCCAGCAACTCATCCTTTCCCGCCTGGCGGGAGAAGACGACGGCGAACGACTGCCCCTGCTGCCTTGTCACGCTCTCGATGATGGCCCGCGCCGGAGCGACCTGATAGGGGCGCAGGCGGCGGGAGGGGAGCATCAGGCGGGAGAAGGCCTCGATATCGCGCAGGGCATGGCGGGTGGCGCGGACGAGGACATCGTCCACGGAGGGTGTCGGCACGAACCGAGGGTGATGGGTCGAGAGGTCGTGAGCTTCCGGGGTCACGGCCCTATTCGGTTGGGGGAGCACGGTTGCTGAACTGGCCGTGGACGTTGCGCGATCGGTGGCGATGTTGCGGAACTGACCGGGGCGGTGTTGCGGACTCTCGACAGCCATCACCCAGAACCCTCCGGGCGGAATTCGATGCGGACCACTTCCGGGATAACCGGTCGGTCCATCGCTATTTCGTCATGATGTCGTCTCGACGAAGGAGGAATCTCGCCGGTTGGGGAGGACGAGCAGAGACGACGGTTTTCCTCCTTCGTCGGGACGACACCAGGTGCCGATGGTGCTGTTCGCGATCTGATATTCAGATAGGGATCATGAATGCCGCTTCCTCGATGTGCTGGCCCTCACCCCAACGAACGCCCCTCACCCCAACCCCTCTCCCCGTGCGCGGGGCGAGGGGCTTTCGCCGCCACGAGAGCACCTGATTTCGGCCGTACCGCTCGGGGCGAGGGGCTCTTGGCATGCTGATTTCGGAAGGCGACCGGAGGGATGGAGTTCCGGATTACCTTCCGGACGCGAGACGGAGGAGGACATCGAGGAGGAGTGAGCCGGCGACCATGAAGAGGAGGCCATTGAGACGGTTCTTGATCTCGTGCAGGTCCTCGGTGAGGGCGAGGACCATCTGGCGGGTGACGGCTTCGTAGGCGGAGGCGGGTTCCAGGCTGATCGGCTCCGGCGGACGGGCGGACTCGCGCGAGCCGGGTGCGGCGAGGGGGGTGGGGTAGCAGGCGGCGGCCTCATTGAGGGACATGGCGGCCCGGTTCCTTTCGTGGCTGAGGGTCGGCGGTGTATTCCTGCTCGACCGCATCGAGTTCGCGGAGGAGGAGGGTGCGGATCGATTCGAGATCGGCTTCCGGGGCATTGCGAAGGCGAGCGGCCTGGACGGCGACGCCGGCGATGCGGGAGACGCCGAAAGCAAGGCGGGACGGATCGCTCTCCTCATTGAGGAGACGAATGAGGGTGAGCGGAGGGCGCCGATCTCCGCTTTCAGTCCCTGGTCAGCGGCGGCGCCGTGCAGCGTGCGGCGGAGGCCCTGGCCGATCAAGGCATCGTAGTTGCCGGCGGCGGGCCTTGCGGAAGGTGGCGAGGATGCGACGCTGGTCGGCGACGGCCGATGCATTGTCTCCGTCTCCTTGCGACGAATGGCCACTATTCGGTGATCGGTGCATGCTTCCTTCCCATGTAACATCGCTCGGGTCGATGCAGACGAGATCGAATGCCTTGGGCGGTGAAGGATGACGGTAGCGGACAATTGAGACCTCGGTAGCGCTCGTCTCGTCTCGTTTCTTCTGAAGAGTTGGAAACCGACGCGGGTTGATTCTGAGGTTGAGCGTGGTGTTCGCGTGGATGATGCATCTGTCCTTGAATACATGCCAAGGGGAGAAAATGGGACACTGGTGAAGAATCAGAGGATAGTCCGGGAAGTTCAGCGCTTTCTGGGGACATGGGTTGCGGAAGTCTCGTGCCTCCTGGACAGACTTTCGAGGCGGGGCAAGGTGGGCCGGAGTCTCAGAACACGTGGACTTATCTATAAGTCAAACCAGTACGTGCATCAACATCTTAGGGCATTCGCTGGCTCCGGAGGGCGCAATGACGAGTGCAAATCGCACGTTCGCGGTAGGCCTTAGCGCCCGCACGGGGCTCTACTTCCCAAGGGATGAAACGCTGAAGATCGTCAAGCTTCCGTCAGAAGTTGGGTCGTATCGACCTGGGTTTCAAACCGTCCGCGTCGAGTTCGAGGTTTGACAGCCCGGTTCGAGCAGGGCTCTGGATCGACGTGACCGAGGAAGCCCCGGAAATGGCTGTCGAACGCGATCGACACCTACGGGAACGTAGCCGCGGAATAACGACGATTCTCAGTTTGGCGACCAACGCGACGATCGAAGATCCCACCGCTGATGTAGCGTTCGAGACCACCGCCGCTGCTGACCGACGCGACTACTGGACGCGTAGTGGGCCAGCCTGGGACGTTCCGCACGGCCACGGCCGTTGGATCCGGCCCATGCTGGCGAATACATTGGTCGAGGCCTTTGCCAAATGCCCGGAGGACAAGAGGGATAGGTTCCTGCGTTCGATCATCCAGTATCACCATGCCATCCAAAACTGGGAACCCGGTTCGGAGATTGCCGCCTTGTCGCACATCTGGGTCGGCGTGGAGGCCATTACGAAGCTTATTCGTGAGAAGCGCATGGCCGAGCTCGGGCTGACCGTCCACCAGTTGCGCGAGCACTACGGCGCTGTGCTCAGTCAGGAGCAGAGTCGAACCATCGCCTTGAAGGGTCTCAACGATCTGGATGGAGAACTGCGCAGGAGATACATTTTCAAGGGGATGAGGCGACCTACAACTTGCTCGAAGAAGATGCGAGCGGCGACGCGTACGAGCATTCATTCAGTCCGCTATGGGAGGTGCAGAACAAGGCGCTGCAAGCGCTGGAAAAGGCAGCGGGCTACTTGCGGCAATCCATCGTGGAGTATGCCGACATTCACCCTGACGCGAAGGCGGACTTGCTCAATGCCTACTACCAAATGCCGTACGATTCCAGCCTCAGGCTGACATTCGAGGGAGAGCTCCGGGGCACCCCTGAGGACCTCAACGCGATCGAGAGTTACCCCTACATTGAATGGGAAAACCAACCGATTCAGCGCGGTGTTGATGAAGAAGGCGATGCCCTCCTGGGTTTTGCCAGCCGGGTCGCCGCCGTGAACCTCCCGGGCGCAGCGACCTTCCATCCCACACAGTTCGGAATCCTGGCGACTCCAGGAATGGCGGCGAACGTGGCGATGGTCGCCGGCACCAGTCGGGCCGCAATTGAGGAAGAAGCCATTCCGGTGCTTGGGGCACCAGAGGAAGATCTGGGCAGACAAGTCGTCGGTTTTCAGATCCGTGACCTGTTCGACCTGCAGATCAGAACAGACGGGCAAGGCCTGTTCTCATTCGATGCCTCGTCCGAGTATCGGGTCGAGACCGTGACAGCCCCAGAAGACGGAGATCGGGAGAGCATCATTCGCTCGGTGGAAGGACTGCGCCGAAGGCGAGCCGCAGACGGTTGGGAACTGCTATGCGCACTTCCCGGGAGTGCTGAAACCGAATTGAGCTTAGTATTCCGTAGAAGTGTTGGGCAGTAATGCGCGCAAGCCTCCTGGACGGTCTCGATTTTTTAGCCGGGAGTTGTGGACGGCGCCACAGATCAATGCGAAGGCGGACAAACCGATCAATCTAAGGGCCGCCGAAGTTCGGAAACCTTAGCTTCGACTACGCGCTGTTGTTTGACAAGGTGGGGTAGGAGGATAAGACTCCCGCCCCACTGATGGTTGTTGGCGATTGAAGTGACACCGTAATGCAAGTCCAGGGATATTGGAGCCGCGAAGTGTTTTTTGAGACGTAGAGGAATCCTGACGATCCGGGGATCAGTCTCCCAAGACATAGGAGGCAGGTCTCTCAAATGCTATTACCCGGAGGGCGCCAATTTCCGCGTCGAGATCGGCTGCCGCCGCGGCGCCGTGCAGCACGCTGCGTAAGGCGCGTCCGATGACTGCCTCGTAGTCGCCGGTCGCCAACCGGGACCGAAACGCGGCATGGCCATTCCCGTCCTGCTCGTCGGATTCAGGCTCGGCCGCATCGTCGTCATCCGGGCGGTGCCGCGCGCACCACGCTTCCCCGGCGCGAGTCCAGCGGCCGCAGCCCTGCGCCGCGCACCGGTTCACGGCTCCCTTCCTTCCCGTTCGGTGATGGTTCTGCTGTTAACTACAGTTTTCGGGGAGCAAAATGAGACACCCAAGACAAAACTCGGATACGTGCAACGCCGCGAGGCATAGCGCGGCCGCGGTGCGATCAGGGGGCGAGCGTGTTCCATGGACCTCGCCCCGCCCTGATTGGTGATGGGCGTGATGCTTGTGCCGCGCCCCAGGGTGCGTCTGCGGCAGGAGCGGTATCGCGTGTCGTCCGCCCAGCCGACCGCACCGGTCATGCGATTGCTGACCATCAGCAACGATTAGTCACGCGAGATTCCCGGGATGCGATCATCATCGCGGGGGAGGCGCCTCCGAGGAAGGGCCATGCGCCACGTGACCACAGGGGGAACAGGACCGTGAGCATCGCGAGCAACGTTGGGCTGGGGTTCCACCCGGCGGATAGCCGGGAGGCGCTGGCATTGATCGGGCGGGCGGAAGCAGCCGGCATGGGGACGGCGTGGGCGGTGATGTCGCCGATCGACCGCGATACGGTGACGATCCTGGCCGCGGCGGCGGTACAGACGGAGCGGATCGCGCTCGGCACGGCGGTGGTGCCCGCCTTCACGCGGCACCCGCTCGCTCTCGCCACCCAGGCGCTCGCCCTGGAGGATCTGGCCCCGGGGCGCATTCGGCTCGGGATCGGCACCAGTCATCAGGTGAGCATGGTCAATGCCTACGGTCTCCCGTTCACCCGCCCCCTCGCCCAGTTGCGGGAGTATCTGCAGATCATTCGCCCGGTGTTGCAGGAGGGCGCGTTCGCCTTTGCCGGGGAGTTCTACGCGGGAGAGGCAACGTTCCGAACCGCGCCGGGGACGCCGGTCCTCATCTCCGCGCTGGGCGAGCATGCGTTCGAACTGGCGGGGGAGTTGGCGGATGGGGCAATCAGCTGGCTCTGTCCACCCGGCTATCTGCGCGAGGTAGCGTTTCCGGCGATCCAACGCGGCGCCAGGCAGGCGAACCGGCCAGCCCCACTGCTGATCGGGCACGCGCTGGTGGCGCCCGGGACGGATACCGACGCGATGCGACAGGCGGCACGGGATGTCCTCGCCTACTACCTGCTGCGGCCCTACTACCGAAACATGTTCGCGGCGGCGGGGTTTGCCGTCGATGGGGTCGATCTCGCGCCCGATGCGTTGATCGACGCGCTGGTGATCGGCGGCGATGAGGCGGCCATCGCCGACGGGATCCGGCAGCGGCTCGATGCCGGGACCGATGAACTGATCGTCACGATCATGCCGATCGCGGACCCGGAGGAGGCGCATGACGCGGTGTTTCGCGTGGTGAGCCAGCTGTAATCGCCGACGGACTGGAGCGAAGTCGAGTCATTTCGACGTAACGCCGGTTCCAATCCGTGTGCGCCGCGACGAGCGACAAGATTCCTAGTGCAGGTCTCGATTGAGTCATGAGCAGACGGCGCGGCAGACGCCAGGGGGCGGCCCCGCGTTCACGACAGGCGACCTGCACGTCAGGCCATGGCCAGTACCTCTCCGGGTGCGACGTCACCAATCAGACCCTGCAGGAGGCCAGTCGCTTACACCTTGCGGCAGACGCACCCAGGGATTGCTTTGCCCCGGCCAGGCGAAACTGCGCCACGCCATTCAGGTGGTGAGGGCCTGGTGCGCTCGATATCAACCGCGGTCCCTTTGACGGCCAGCGTGGCCCCCCTGATCGGCAACGCGCCCTACTCCGCGCATCCCGCCGGGAGGCATGTACAGCCGTCCGGGCACGGCTCGCGGGGACCCTGGACGCAGAGCGCCGGTTGCCCCAGCCGCGTCGTGCACTCGTTGTCGTCGCGACAGTGATTGACTTCTACGACGTTGCTCAGATCGACACAGGCAGCCGTGTTACCCACGGACGTCAGACAAGCACAGTGCGCTCCACAGACGCGTCGAGACCCCAAACCGCCGAAACCGCCATCCCAATTGTTGGGTTCGGGAGGGCACGATGCACACTCCTCATTGATGCACGTCTGACCGGATGGGCAACAGCGGGACCCGCACATCGGCTGGCCAGTCTTTTTGCAGAGGCAGTACGTTGCGAACGACTTTACGTCAGCGCCACAGGTGGCGCCGGCCGGACAGCAGGTGTCGCCAACGCAGCCATCGTCGGGGCAGCACGTTCCGGCGAGGCACATCGATACGGCGGCGCAATAGACCTTCCCCTCGCCGCAGCCACACACGCCATTGACGCACGGCTCTCCCGGCGCGCAGCATTTCATGCCACAGGCGACGTTCGGCGTGGTGCATCCGGTGGCTTTCTTCTTTTTCTTCTTTTTGGCCCCCACCTGACTGCCGCGGACCGCGGCCAGGAGTCCAACCGCGAGAACCCCCATCGAGCGGCGGGAGGTACTCGTGCCAAGGCGGCAGGCGAGATCATCGAACCATTGCCCGTGCATGGCGGTACCCCTTGCTCCACATTGTGCGCGTTGGGCGGAGACGCCTCATTCGCTCGGGACGCACCCTCATGTCATCCCGTCTCGTATCGTAGTGAGTTGTGGCGAGTTTCGCATGAGGGAAATCCGCCAGTTTTGCGAGGAATCTGGCCCTGAACCGGGCAGGGTGTTAAGAAATCGAGCAAGATGTTAAACGGTGCAGCGGTGGCCCGCGGCTACGGCGGTGAAGTCAGGCGTGTCGGGCGATGGGGCGGGGACCACCCCGGCAGATCTCGCGGGCCGAAGGGGACCCACGTTCCGCGCATTGCCGTCGGCATCGCGAACGATATCGTTCAGGTGGTGGCTCGGCAATGCATCGCGACGACGGCCTTCCTGATCGCCGTCAGGCGAGCCGTCCTGGCAGCGGCGCCCTTGATCAGCGTCCCTCGCGGACGCCGCGGCGGGCGACGACCGGGCGGCCCAGGATTGTGCTAGCCTGTTGGCAGCGCACGAAGCTGTCTGTGCGTGATCCCGCGCCCTTGCGGGACCCTCTCCTGTTGTCGCCGCCTTTTGGGGAGCGTCGACGGCCCCTTCCGGACCCCCTCGGTCCGGGGCCCGCACGCAACCGAAAGGCACACTCATGGTCACCGCTGACCAGCAGCCCCATATTCTCATCATCGACGATACCCCGGAGATTCTCGACCTGCTGCGGGAATTGCTGGAGGACGAGGGCTACCGCGTCAGCACCAGCCGCGAACCGCTCGATCTGCCCGGTATCAAGGCACTCGCGCCCGATCTCATTGTCCAGGACGTCCTCTTTCCGAACAGCCGGGAAAAGGGATGGAACCTGCTCACGCTGATCCAGATCGATCCGGAGTTGGCGCGAATCCCCCTGGTGCTCTGCACCGCGGCCTCCGGGCTGGTCAATGAACCGACGATGGCAGCCAATCTGAACCGGCTGGGGGTGCGCGTCATCCTCAAACCGTTCAATCTCGACGATCTCCTCGATGCGTTGCGCGAAAGTCTCGCCGCGCGCCGGCTGCTCCGCGATTCGATGCGGATCGCCTAGCCCCCATCCTCCTCGCGGGCGCGGGAACCGAGCGCTCCGTCAAGCCGGGTCACCAGGGCCTGCACCGCGGCCTCGATGCTGGCGAGATCGCCCAGCATCGCCTCCCGTTCCAGGGCGCCAAGCGGTGCGGCGCGCAGGATGCGGCGGCGCAGCAGTTGGGCGTGCGCCGAGATGACCGTAAGCGGCGTCTTCAGGTCGTGACGGATCTGGTCATCGGGCGTCGCCGCCGGATCGGGTGCCGGAGCGTGATAGGGAAGCATCGGCATCTCCTGGCGCGGCGACGTTGACCGAAGCGACGAGGCTTTCCTCTCCGCAAGAATCGGCCCAAGCCTGTTGGAACCCCAGATCGTCTCGCGTCCGCGTTCGCACCTGTTCGCTGGCAACCCGCTCCTGACCATTGCTCCGCTCGATCTGCGTCGAGCTGATACGGAATGCGGATGAAGCCTTGCGCATGGACCGCAGATCATCACGTACCGAGCCCCTCGCCCGTCGCAATGGGAGACTCCTCCCTCCGGCGGAGGGAGGCTTGGGAGGGAGCAAGGGTTGGGGTGAGGATGCGCACTACGTGCCAACGGCCGCGATGATCCGCAATCGGTATGAGACCGCTACGAGCAACCGGTGCCGCCGCTGACGTCGATGCAGTTGTCCGGGGTATTGCCGCTGACGTCGCTATCCGGCTTGGGGATCACCGTCCCGACGTTGGAGACGCCGCCGCCACTGTCGGTCGCCGTATTGCCGGTGATGACCGTCCCCGCCTCCAGTGTCAGAATCCCCTGGTTGTAGACGCCGCCACCGTCGCGGGCCTGGTTCCCGCTCACCCGCACCCGCGTCAGGGTCACCTGACCGCCAGCGATCACCGAGATACCGCCACCAGACCCGGTGTTGGTTCGTCCGGAGATGCGCAGGTCGCGCAGGGTCACGATGCTCTGGGGTTGTACCAGGATGTACCCGCTGTTCGAGCCAGTAACGGCTGAGCCGTCGAGGACCGTCCCCCCTGCGCCACTGCCCGCCCCGACCAGGGTCAGGTTCGTGCCGATGTTGATGATGTTGCCGGAGTAGGTGCCGGGACAGATGGAGATGGTGTCCCCACTCGCGGCGGCGGCCACGGCGGTGCGGACCGAACTGAACGCGCAGCCACTGGCGCAGACATCGCAGCTGCGGCAGGTGCCGTGGTCGCAAAATTGATTGGGACCATCGCAGTCGCAGCAGAGGTCCGCCGAATCGACCCCACCTGGGCAGTCCCGGTTGCTGATCGTGCCGTTGCACAACTTGGTGCCGCAGAAGAGGGAGCGGCTATTGAACTGGGTGCCGTTGCATGCCGAGGAGGAGAGATCAGTCTTGAAGAGGATCGTGGCGCGATTGGGATCGGCGAAGCCACGGAAGTCGGCATCCTTCAGTTGTGAGGAGCGCAGATTGGCCCCGCACAGGTTGGCGCCGCGAAAGGTGGTCCCCTTCATGGTGGAACTGGAGAGGTTGGCGTTCACCAGGTCGGTATTGTTGAAGTTGCAGCCGGAGAGGTTCTGGCCGTGTCCGGGAGTGGCGCACGTCGCCTCGGCGCCCACGCCGGACCGCCGCTCGCCGTGATGCTTCCCCTTCCCCGGCGTCTTGCCTCTGTCTTTGCCCTTGGCCCTCACGGTCCCATCCAGCCCGGAGAGACCCGCTCCGACCAGCGCGGCCAACGCGGCGCGGCGGGAAGTGGTAGCGCCGATGAACCGGCTGAGACGATCGAAGTGGTTGGCATCCATGCGCGCGTCCCCTGTTTCTGCCACTGGCGATTGTCCGGCGCACCCGCGCGCCAACCCGCGCGGATCATATCAGTCGGACCGGGCGGCGTCCCCAATCGCATTGGTCGGGTTGCGCGACGGATGACGCGGTGGTTGGTGCGGCCCGGTGACCACGCCGCGCGGCGCGAAGGCGCTGGGTGACGAGGGCGGAGCGGGGTCCACCCTCGTGACATCGCAGATTGCGGAAGACCACGACATCCCCGCGGCTACTCCGTGCGTTGTGCCTCCAGCGCGGCCAGGCGTGCTTCCAGTTGCCGCAGGTGCGTCACTTCGTCGCGCAATTCGTCATTTCGCGCCGCCAACTCGTGGTTTTGCTGCGCCAGTTCCTGCACCGCCTTGATGAGGGGGGCGATGAACTCCTCGTAGCCGAGGGAGAGGACATCGTCGCCGCCCTTGACGGCGTGATTCTGGAACCCGCCAAAATCCGTGCCAGTCTCGGCGATGACCTCCGCCACCTCCTGCGCGATCAGGCCGTGATGGAAGCGGCTGCGCTTCTTGCTGCCGTCATGACTGATCTTGCCCAGGCGGCTGGCCTCCGCCCACTGATCGAGTTTGGTCTGGTAGGCCGCGCGCTCCGCCTCGCTGGCCTCCGCCCCCGGGTCCTCTGGCATGGTCGGACGGTAGTCCTCGCGCAAGTCCCACCGGAAATCGACCGGACGCAACGCGGTAATGAAGTCGAGCCCCAACGCGGTGTCCCGGACATCGGCCTTGTCCCGCAGATCAGAGCGGTTCTGCACCGCGCCGAAGGCGAAGGTGGTGGTGGCCGAGTCGCCAAGCTGGACCTGGTTGGAGGCGGTGACCTGAGTATTGGCGCCGACACCGGTGGTGTTGGTGAAGTTCGTGAAGCCCGCGTTGAGCGCGGACACGCCGAGGGCCGTGTTGTTGTTGCCGGTGGCGTTCGTCCCTAGCGCGTTGCGACCAAGTGCGGTGTTGCCCGTTCCAGTTGTGTTGGCATCCAGCGCGTCGGCGCCGACGGCCGTATTGTCCACGCCGGTGCTCGCCAGCAGGGCGTTGTTGCCCACCGCGGTGCTGTTGGAGGCGGTGGTGTTCGCCCCCAGCGCGTTGCTGCCGAGCGCGGTGTTGCCGGCGCCGGTGGTGTTGACATCCAGCGCGCTTGCCCCGATGGCCGTGTTGTTGTTGGCGGTCGTGCTGGCTGCGAGGGCACTCGCGCCGAGCGCGGTATTGCTCGTGCCGGTCGTGTTCACGAGGAGGGCAGATGCGCCGACCGCGGTGTTGTTGTTAGCGGTGGTGTTCGCCCCGAGCGCGTTCCGGCCGAGCGCGGTGTTGCTGCCGCCGGTGGTGTTGGCATCCAACGCCGCGCTCCCGACCGCGGTGTTGTTCGCTCCGGTCGTATTCACCAGCAGCGTATTGAACCCAAGCGCGGTGTTGTCGGACGCGGTATTGACTGCCAGTGCACTCCGCCCCATGGCAGTGTTGTTGTTTCCGGTGACGTTGGCATCGAGGGCGTTGGCGCCGACGGCGGTGTTGTCGGTGCCGGTGGTGTTGGAATCAAGCGCGTTGGCCCCGACCGCGGTGTTGTTGGCGGCGGTGTTGATGGCCAGAGCGTTGTTGCCAATCGCGGTGTTGTTGCCGTTGGTGGTCACCTCATTGAGCGCGCCGGTGCCGACCGCGGTGTTGTTGCCGCCGGTGGTGTTGGCATCCAGCGCCCCCTGGCCCACGGCGGTGTTGCGGGTGCCGGAGGTGTTGGCGAGCAGGGCGCTGGCGCCGACGGCCGTGTTGAGATTCCCGGTCGTGTTGAACAGCAGCGCCTGGTAACCAAGGGCGGTGTTGTTGCCGCCGGTGGTGTTGCGCATTGTCTGATAGCCGACCGCGGTGTTGGCCCCGGAGGTGACATTGGTGAGGATCGCCTCGAAGCCGACCGCGGTGTTGCCGTTGCCCGAGGTGTTCGCCGCCAGGGCGCTGGCGCCGACCGCGGTGTTGCCGGAGGCGTCGTTGGCCAGCAGCGCCTGGAAGCCGAGAGCGGTGCTGCTGGAAGTGCTGGTGTTCGCGTTCAGCGCCTTGAAGCCGAGGGCGGTGTTGCTCGAACCAGTAATGTTGACGCCCAACGCCGCGGTCCCGATGGCAGTGTTGGCGCCGCCGGTCGTGTTCGCCGCCAGCGCCACGCCTCCGAGCGCGGTGTTGTTGACGCCGGTGGTATTGACCGCCAACGCCTGCGAGCCGGCGGCGGTGTTGAACGCGCCGCTGGTATTGGCGGCGAGCGCAGAACTGCCCAGCGCGGTGTTGTCGGAGGCGGTGCTGGCCACGCTCAGCGCGTTGCGGCCGATGGCGGTGTTATTGGAGCCGGTTGTGTTCGCCGTCAACGCGGCGTAGCCGAGCGCGGAGTTGTTCGCGCCGGTGGTATTGGCGGCCAGCGCCTGATAGCCGACGGCGCTGTTGTTCGCGCCAGTGGTGTTCGCCTCCAGCGCCTGGGCGCCGACGGCGGTGCTGGGGCCGAGCGTATCGCTCGCGAGCGCCCGGTAGCCGACCGCGGTCGAATCCGAACCGGCGGCGCTGGCTTGCAGGGTTTGGACACCGACGCTGGTGTTGCGCGTGCCGGTCGTATTGCCGGAAAGCGCTTGCGAGCCGACGCCGGTGTTGTTTGCGCCGATGGACGTGCTCTGCAGCGCCTGATAGCCAACCGCGGTATTGTCGGAGACCGAGGTGGACCACGCCGCCCTGACGCCGACCCCGGTATTGCGGGTGCCGCCGCCATTGAACCGCAGTGCTTCGAAACCGAAGCCGGTGTTATCGGAACCAGTGTTGACGAGCAAGGCGTTGACGCCGACGGCGGTATTGCTGCCTCCGCTGATGTTGTTGGCCAGGGCCGAGGTGCCGACGGCAGTGTTGCCGCTTGCGCCGGTGCTCTTCCACAGCGCCCGCTGACCGACGGCGGTGTTGGTCGTGCCGCTGGTGTTCGCCGCCAGCGCCTCGGAGCCGACGGCGGTGTTGAACGAGCCGGTGGTGTTGGCGGACAGGGCGAGGTACCCGAGAGCGGTGGCAGCGGTACCGGTGGTGTTGGCTTGCAGGACACTGGAGCCAACGGCGGTGTTGGCGGAAGCCGTGTTGGCGTTCAGCGCGTTGCGGCCGACAGCGGTATTGTCGGTCCCGGCGGTGTTCGCGCCAAGTGCGCCCCTGCCAATCGCGGTGTTGCTCCCGCCAGTGGTGTTCTGATCCATCGCCTGGACGCCAATAGCCGTGTTGCTCGCCCCGGTGGTGTTGCTCCGTAGCGCGCCGTTGCCGAGGGCGCTGTTGGAATCACCAGTGGTATTGACGCCCAGCGCCTGGGCGCCGACGGCGGTGTTATTGGAGGCCGTGTTCGCCGTCAGCGCCGAGGCGCCGACTGCGGTGTTCCCCTGGCCGGTCACATTGCTCTGCAAGGCCTGGGCGCCGAGGGCGCTGTTGGAGAACCCGGTGGTGTTCGCCGTCAGTGCCTGACTGCCTACCGCGGTGTTGCCAGACTGGGTATTGGCTTCCAGCGCAGCGCGGCCGACCGCCGTGTTCGAATTGCCGGTCAGGTTGGCGCTCAGCGCACTGGCGCCGACAGAGGTGTTCGATGTCCCGGTGGTGTTGGCGAGTAGGGAGGATGAGCCGACCGCGGTGTTGTTCGCGGCTGAGGTGTTTTCCCGCAGCGCACTCCAGCCGAGCGCGGTGTTGCTCGAGGCCGTGTTCTGCTGCAGCGCCAACGAGCCTACGGCGGTGTTGTTGTTACCGGTCGTGTTACCTGTCAGCGCCGACTGCCCGAGGGCGGTGTTGCCGCCGCCGGTGGTGTTGGTGTCCAGCGCCTCATAGCCGAACGCGGCATTACCCGAACCGGTGGTGTTGGCCGCCAGTGCTTGGGAGCCGACGGCGGTATTGAGGGCGCCACTGGTGTTGGCCCGCAGCGCATTGCCGCCGACGGCGGTATTGTCGGAGTTCGTATTGTTCTGCAGCGCTTGGGAACCAACCGCGGTGTTGGAATTGCCAGCCTCAATGGCACCGAGAGCATCGCGGCCGACGGCAGTATTGCCGTTGCCGTCGATGTTCGCCGCCAGGGCCGAAGCCCCGATCGCTGTATTGCCACTCCCGCTCTGATTTTGCCGGAGCGCTGCGAAGCCGAGGGCGGTCGTATCGGAGGCGTCGGTGTTTTGCGCCGCGTACGTGCCAACGGCCGTGTTGCGGACAGCGGCGGTGTTGTTTTCCAGGGCCTGGAAGCCGACCGCGGTGTTCTCGTCGGCGGTGTTCAAGGTGAGGGATGCGGCGCCGATGGCCGTGTTGCGCGAACCGATCGTGTTTTCGCTGAGCGCGCTGTCGCCCAGTGCGACGTTCGCGGTCCCGTCGGTGTTCGATTGCATCGCGAACTTGCCAACGGCCGTATTGAGAGTGCCCCCGTCGTTGGCGGGAAGTGCGCCGTCGCCCACGGCGGTGTTGCCGTCGCCGACGGTGTTGGCCGCCAGAGCGTTGCGGCCGACGGCAGTGTTTGCGTTGCCAGCAGTATTGGCCTGGAGCGCGTTGGCGCCAACGGCGGTATTGTCCGTACCGTCAGCGTTGGCGCTCAGTGCGCTGTAGCCGACGGCCGTGTTGCTATCGCCCGTGTTGGACTGCAGTGCGCTCGCGCCGACCGCGGTATTGTCACTAGCGCCATTGCTGGCCGTGAGGGTATTGGCGCCGACCGCCGTGTTGTGGTTCCCGTCAAGATTCGTGCGCAGCGCATTGTTGCCGACCGCGACATTTTCCGTTCCAGAGTCACTGGACTGGAGGGCGAACGCGCCCACGGCCGTGTTGGACGAGGCGTGATTGCCGACCAGGGCCTCCGCGCCCACCGCGGTGTTATCTGAACCGGTTTCCACACTTTGCAGCGCGTCTCGTCCCACCGCGGTGTTGTTATCGCCCGTGGTATTGCTGCCGAGTGCCGCGAAACCGACGGCGGTGTTGCGAATGCCCGTGGTGTTCAGGTTCAAGGCGACGGCGCCGAGGGCGGTGTTGTCAAAACCGGACGTATTGACTGGCAGGGCTTGATACCCGACCGCGGTGTTGGATCCACCGGAGGTGTTGGCGCGGAGCGCGTCGATGCCGACGCCCGTATTGGCGGCGCCCGTGTTCACTTCTCCGGCTCGGCGACCAACCCAGGTGCTCTCAGATCTGCTATCGAGCCGGAGCACCTCGCTGCCACCGTTGTCCTGCAAGACCACCAGGGGCGCAGATTGCGAGGCCGCGCCCTTGGCAATCAGGGCGTTGTCGCTGGAACTCGCCGCCTGCAGCGTCTTGCGGGTCAGGGTCTGCTCAATGTCCGTGCCGACGATGGTGGTGTCGGCATCGGGGACGGCGAGGGTGCGCGTCTGTCCCGCCGCCACAGGATCGACCTGGAAGGCCAGTTGCTTGCTCGGATCGGCGTCATCCGTCACGCGGAAGAGATTGTCGGCGAAGACGGTCGTGGTCGTCCCGGTCGGCCCCGTCGACCCCGCCGGTCCCGTGGGACCGGTCACCTGGCTGTCGGCGCCGGTGGGACCAGAGGGTCCGGTGGGCCCGGTCAGGCCGAGATCGCCGGTGGGACCGGTGGGTCCGGTGACCTGACTGTCCGCTCCCGTCGGACCGGTGGGTCCGATCACCCCGGCCGCGCCCGTTGGGCCGGTGTTGCCAGTATCGCCGGGGCTGCCGGTGTCGCCCGTCTGGCCGGTATCCCCCGTCTGCCCTTGGCGGCCGGTGGGACCGGTCGGTCCGGCTGGTCCGGTAGCGCCGTCGGCACCAGTCGGTCCCGTGACCTGACTGTCGGCACCGGATGGTCCGGTGGGACCGGTCACCTGACTGTCCGCTCCCGTCGCCCCGCTCGGTCCGGTGGCGCCATCGCTGCCGGTGGGACCGGTCGGGCCGGTCATCTGACTGTCATTGCCGGCTGGTCCGGTGGGACCCTGACTCCCCTGGTCACCCGTGGGACCGGTGGGGCCCGGGATTTGGCTCTCCGCCCCGGTGGGACCAGAGGGTCCAGTGGCGCCATCGCTGCCAGCAGGTCCGGTCCCACCCGTCGGGCCGGTCTCGCCATTGTCGCCGGTCTGACCCTGCGGACCGGTCGCGCCGGTCGGTCCAGCTGGTCCGGTGGCGCCATCACTCCCGGCGGCTCCCGTGGGACCGGTCACCTGACTGTCGGCGCCGGTGGACCCGGTCGGTCCCGTGGCTCCCGTCGCCCCGTCCGGTCCGGTCGCGCCGGTGGCCGAGGCCGTCCCTGCGGGGCCGGTGGGACCGGTGGTGCCATCAGGGCCGACCCCGCCCGTCGGGCCCGTGACCTGACTATCCGCGCCGGACGGACCCGTGGGACCGGTCGCCCCGGTCGCTCCAGGTGTTCCGTCCGCCCCAGTGGCGCCGGTCTCGCCCGTGGCGCCCGGGAGACCTGGCGATCCCTGTGCGCCGGTGGGTCCGGTCGCTCCCGCGTCACCTGACTGACCAGTGTCACCCTGCGGACCGGTCGGTCCACTGGGCCCCGTTGCCCCAGCCGCGCCCGTGGCTCCCCTATCGCCGGTTGCCCCCGGACTGCCCGGGAGCCCCTGATCTCCCGTCGGACCCGTCGCTCCGGTCTCACCGGTTGGTCCCAGGATGCCCGGTATGCCCTGCGTTCCTTGCTCGCCAGTTGGCCCCGTTGGTCCCGTTGCTCCAGTTTCGCCGGTTGCCCCCGCAATCCCCGACGTCCCGGTCGGGCCGGTCGGGCCGCTGGCGCCGGTATCGCCGGTCGCGCCGGGTAGCCCCGGATTGCCGGTGGGTCCGGCCGGTCCCGTGGCGCCGGTGCTGCCGTCGGTTCCGTTGTGACCAGCCTGCCCGCTGGGTCCAGTCGGGCCCGAACCACCGATCGCGCCATCCTGCCCGCTCTGGCCGGTCTGACCAGCCGGTCCGGTTGGTCCGGTCGCGCCATCGTCGCCGCGTGGTCCCCGCTCACCGGTGTCGCCCGTGGGACCGGTGGGACCCGTGTCGCCAGGCGTTCCGTCGTTGCCGCGCGGTCCCCGTTCCCCGGTATCGCCCGTCGGCCCGGTGGGTCCGGGGTCGCCAGCGGCGCCGTGCGGCCCCCGATCGCCCGTCGCTCCCGTTGCCGCGTGGCCCCGTTCCCCGGTGGGACCGGTGGGACCGGTGGTGCCGGAGCCGGAGCTGCCAGGACCGGTCGGACCGGTGGGACCGGTCGGCCCCGCCTTCTTCTTTTCTTCTTCTTCTTGTCCGCTTCGACATCGTTGGCGGTTCTGGCGCCGTTGGTCTGGTCGTTGTCGTTCCTGGCGGACTGCTTCCTGTCCGCCGCCTCTGCCTGGAGGAGGGCGGGCGCGGCGAGGAGGGCGGCGGCGACGCCACCGACCGAGCGCATCGCCTCGCGCCGGCCGGTCTCCTGCTGGAGCAGCGGAGGACGGTCTGTAGCCAAGGGTGGGACTGTGGATGAAGCCTCGTCTACCTGTGGAATCATGGAGTCAGGTGATGCCGCCGCGGTATCGATCGAGGTTCCCGAATCCTGATCGTCCCCACTGACCATCGTCTTTGCCCCCACCCTGATACACGACAGCGCAAGCAGCGCCGTCACCCATATGTTCAATCACCACTGAACAGACATGAGGTTCGGCGCGTTATTGCACGGCTAACCATGTGTTTTCTCAATCTGATGCTGAGAATTATCATCGATTTACACGGATGTTTTTCTGATGTCAAGTAGTGATGCGCGAGACTCGAGTCTGGTCCAACGGGATCAGGTCGAAAGGGTTTCCCCGATGATCTTGGACAAGTGTTGCCCGGTCGTCGTAAGCGCCGCCACGCCGGGAAACGCTCATCGTCATAATCGCGGTCATAACGTCGTGCAACGGGACCTGGCACATGCTCTGGTGAACCCAATCGGTGATGTTTGCCCAAGCTAACCGCGTCTTTCTCGTGGCGCTCGCCCCTCTCCTAACCCCTCGCCCCGTGCAAGAAGCGAGGGCGCGGTTCGAGGTGAAAGCGAATGACTTCATCCTGAATGCCGCATGAGTTCGATACGGGATCGCGACTCAGGATGTCTTGTCCGGGTGGCGATGAAGATCGGCGGAGACACGCGGCCCGCAAGCGCCGCTCCACTGATGACCGCAGCGACAGGAGATGGGCGTGCCGACGCAAGCGTCGCACCCCACGCGGCGTTAGCTGGTCTCCGGGTAGTCGACGCCGCCGTGGCGACGTTCCCCCTCACCGCTACTGGTAGTGCTCCCGCAGGAAGCCGTTTTCGGGCATGGCGAAGATGTCGTCGAGGAGCGCTTCGGCCTGGGTCAGGGAGTGGGTCCAGGGATCGGCGAGCACCAGTTCCAGCAGCCGCTCCCGGCTCCCCTCGTCATAGGCGGCGAGTTCCGTCGTCACCGGGCCGATGCGGTCCCGCCAGATCTGGGCCAGCACCGCATCCGGCAGTCCATCGGTCTGGATGCCGGCGATGCCGCGCCGGCTGACCAGGGTCGGGATTTCCACCGCGAAATCGCGCGGGACGCCGGGCACATAGTCGCCGGTGTTGAGGATGTTGCCGATCAGCACTCGCGGCACATCGGCCGCGATCGATTCGATCAGCGGCACCATCACCTCGCCGGAGTGCTCCGGCGGAAAGACCTCGCTTACCGGGCGGGAGTCGTCGAAGGCGGCGCGCTCGATATCGGCCACCTTGCGCGCGCTCGTGGTGAAATAGCGCTCCCACCACGCCGCCGGATCTTCATGCCAGTGACGCTCGGTCGCCGTGTCGGTGTGATACCACCAGGGCCAGGAGCCGCCGCCGGGATTGCAGGTGTCGCCGATGGGGAAGACGCCAGCGGCGGTAGAGATCGACCGCCACCGGGCCGAGATAATCGCTCGCCGGGCACGTCGCCCAGTACGTTGGCGCCTTCTCCGCGATCCAGGCATCGATCAGGGGAAAGATGTCCTGCCCATCGTGATAGGCGTGGGTGAGAAAGACGGTGTGATTGACCCCCGGAATCTCGAAGGTGAGCCGCTCGCGGTCGAGCCCGAGGGCAGCGGCCAATTTGTAGACCCCCGCAAAGCCGTGGCAAAGACCGACCATCTTCGCGTCCGGGTAGCGCTGCCCCAGCCAGGTCATCCCCGCCAGCACCGGATTGGCGACCTGCAAGTACCAGGCATCGGGGCAGCGCTCGCGCACCTCGCGCACAACCTCGTCGAAGAAGCGCAGTTGGTGCGCGTTGAGCCAGAACGGCTCGTCGTGCATGATGTGGAGACTGCCGCCGAAGCGATAGCCGTGCCGCCGGGCGATCTCCCAGCCGCGCGTCATCGCGCCGTAGCCGGTGACCAGCGCCGTATTGATCACGAAATCGGCGCCGTCCAGCGCCGCGCCACGGTCGGTGGTGAGTTCCGTCGCGATCCCGGCGCCCGCCTCGTCCGAATAGCGCTGGCAGAGCCGCCCGATCGCCCGCAATCGCTCCTCGTTGACGTCCATCAGGCGCACGGTGCTGCCGTGCAACCGCTCCGTCAGGCAGAGATCGCGGATGAGATTGAGCGAGAAGACCGCGCTCCCCGCCCCGATGATGCCAATGGTCGCCGTCACGTTGCCTCGCTTCTCGCTCCGTTTTCCGCGTTCGCCCCTCGCCTCACCGCGACGGCAAGGACAGGTTCCGTGTTGCCTTTTCGGCGTCGAGCTCAGCCATGATCCGCGCGAGCGGCCGCACCGGAATCACGTAAAGGGGAATCCCTTCCTCGACCTGCATCTCCAGGTTCCGTTCGACGATGACGTCGAAAACTTCGTCGGTATCCTCGACATCGACGGTCACCCTCATGTAGGTGCCCACGGGATCGTCACCAGGTGCGAGTTCGAACGTGGCATCGGGATAGCGAGCCAGGATCATTCCCTGGATTTCGCTGATGGCCGCTTCGAGGTCATACATTGGCGCGACATCCAAGATTGATTGTTCCCTTTCGCCTGTACAGCCACGACGAATTGTCTCGCGAGTCACGCGGAATCCGGATGAATCCTTCAGATTTTGCCTCGTCCCGTGCTGCCGTGAGCCATCTCCCGGCTCGATCCGACCAGGGGAAAGATAGCGGTCTCGCCGCGGCGACCCTCACCCCAACCCCTCTCCCTGTGCGCAGGGAGAGGGGCTCCTAAAGCATCGCGCCTGAGTTGTGTCGTCCCGACGAAGGAGGGACCTCGGCGTTCGGGTGCAGGTGACCGCCGACCGCGATGCCTTGGGGCAGATCGGCCTGACACCATGGCTGCACGCCGCTGGAGTCGTCTCGTTGCCGCTCCGAACCAAGGAACCACCCGGATCCGGCCATATCTCCCCTGTCAGGTCGAGCCGGGAACGGCGATGGGGCGCGGACCAGCGCCAAATCGAAGCGGCGGTCGTCACCCGCGGCGCGGTCTCGCTGTCGCGCCGCCTTCTCCTCTTGTCGTCTCGCCGACTTGCCGACTTTTCTTCTCGCCTCCTCGCCTCACTACTTCACCGCCCCCAGCACCAACCCGCGCCGGATGTAGCGCTGCAACACGATGTAGGCGATGATCGGCGGCACCGAGGCGAGAAAGAGACCGCAGAGGACGAGCGGGAAGTCCATGCTGAAGCGTGAGCCGATCGTCGCCGCGGCGGCGGTCAGGGTGGTCTTCTCCTCCTGGCCGATGAAGACCAGCGGAATCAGCAGATCGTTCCACCAGGTGGTGACGTTGAAGATCATCACCGTGATCAACCCCGGCACACTCAGCGGCAGCGCAATGCGCAGCAGCGTTTCGAGATAGCCGGCGCCGTCCAGCCGCGCCGCCTCCAGAATTTCGCTGGGGATGGAGCGCATCAGGGCGCTGAGCAGGAAGATGCTTCCCGGCACCGCCGTGGCCGACCAGAGGAGCACCACCGGCAGGGAGGTATCGATGATGCCGAGATTGGCGAACATCACGTAACTCGGTACGAGAAAGGTGACCGGGGGCATGATCAGCGTGGCGATCATCGCCGCCCGCAACCCCTCCCGCCCCGGAAAGCGCATCTTGGCGAAGGTGAACGACGCCGGAATCGAGACCCCCAGGGTGATCACCGACGCCAGCAGGATGTAGGTCACCGTATTCAGGAAGAGACGCGGCAGATCGAACCGGTAGTAGACCGCCAGGAAATTGTCGATGTAGGAGAAATTGGTCGGAAACCCGACCGGGTTGGCCAGATACTCGAACGAGGTGCGGAAACTGCTCAGCCCCATGAAGAGGATCGGGTACACCGCGATCACCGCGATCAGGGCGAGAACGAGCAGGATCCCGCCGCGCGTGACGCGCTCCACTACCCGCTGATGGAGCGGCCGCTGCGCCACGATGTACCCAGGTACGTTCATCGCCTCAGACATCGGTCGTCAACCGGTCGAAGGTCCGCAACTGCACGGCGGAAACGATCAGCACGATGATGAAGAGCACCACCGAGAGGGCCGAGGCATAGCCGAGATCGCCCGATTCAAACGCCTTGCGGTAGATCATCAGGTCGAACGGGGTGGTGGCGTAGCCGGGACCACCCTTGGTGACCGTGAACACCAGCGCGAAGAGTCCGACGAAGATCCAGATGACATTGGTCAGGACGAAGTAGGCGATGGTCGGCACTAGCAGCGGGATGATGATCCGGGTCAGCCGGTTCCACCAGCCGGCGCCGTCCAGCCGCGCCGCCTCCAGGAGATCGGTCGATATCGTCGACATCCCGGCGAGGAAGATGAGGACCCCCTGGCCCAGGGTCTGCCAGTAGAAGGCGAAAATGAGGACCATGAAGGCGGTCGAGACCGACCCGAGCCAGTCGTGCTGGAGTTGCTCCAGGCCAAGCCGGCCCAGGATGTCGTTCGCCGCGCCCTGCGCCTGGAACATGACCCGCATCAAGGTGCCGACCACCGCCGCGGAGAGGATGGTTGGCAGGTAGTAGACGGAGCGGAAGAAGCGCCAGCCGGGCACCTCTTCGAAGAGGAGGACGGTGACCACCAATGAAATGAAGAGGATGCCCGGGACCGCCGCCACAAAAATCAGGTTGTTGCGGAGCAGCAACCACAATTCGCCGTTGGTGAAGATCTTCTGGTAGTTCTCCCAGCCGATCCAGGTCGATTTCGCGCCATTCCACTTGGTGAAGCCGTGATACAGCGTGCGCGTCACCGGATACCAGACCACACACGCGACGAGGAGAAAGGCGGGAATGAGCGAGATGTAGGCGAGCAGGCTTTCCCGGCGGCGCAGGGTGAGACCACCGGTGCGCCGCGCAGCGGTTGGCTGCGCGACGCCCGAATTGAGGGCGCCCTGGGCTGAGACCGGCTCGATCGGGGCGCTCGCCATCCTAGCCGGCCAGCAACTCGTCCCGCTTGGCGTCGATCTTGGCCAGGAATTCGTCGGCGCTGATCTGGCTGGTCCAGGCCAGTTGCGACTGGGCCTTGATCTCGGTGGTCAGATCGGAGGGGAAGAGGTTGTCCAACCAGAAGACCGTGCTCGGCTCGGTCGCCCACTGCTGCTGGGTGTTGATCAGGGGATCGCTGTACAGATCGGTGGTATCGACATCGGTCACGTTGATGAGCCGCCCCTGACCCGACTTCGCCTTCAACTCCTGCTCCTCCTTGCTCATCAGGAACTTGAGGAAGGCCACCGCTTCATCCTTGACCGCGGAGTAGTTGGAGACCAGGAAGGCGTTGCCGATGCCGCCGATACCGCCATCCTGAAGCGGCGCGTCGGGGCTGAAGTTCGGCATCTTGACCATGCCGAGCTTGTCGCCCAACCCATCCCGCAGCGGCACGATCGCCCAGAAACCGGCGGTGGTCATCGCCACGTCACCGGGGAGCATGAAGCGGAAGGAGGTATCGCCCTCGGCCGTCTCGGCGCCCGGCATAGCGTAGTCTTTCACCTTCTGCCAGCCGGAGACGATCTTCGGCATCGGGTCGTCGCTGAAGTTGCGCTTGCCGGAGACGAGTTCGCTCACCACGGCGGATCCGCCGAGTTCCTGCGCCCACCACCAGGCGAGCAGCTGCCAGATGATGGCGTTCTGATCCATCACCAGCGGGTTGATGCCGCTGCTCTTGAATTTGTCCAGGGCGCCGAGGAAGCCATCGATACTGGCGCGCCAGTCGCCCTCCGGATCGAGTCCGGCCTTGTCGAACAATTCCTTGTTGTAGAAGACGCAGGAGGTACCGTCGGAACTGGCGGGGACGCCGTAGACCTCGGTCGAATCGACCTTGAAGTCAGCGGAGGTCGCCTCCCAGCCGAGGATGCGGGCGCGCTCTTCCGCCGTGAAGTAACTCGCGAGCGGTTCGAGGAAATCCTGCATCGCCAGCATGTAGGAGCCGGACCACATCCCCATGATGTCCGGGCCGTTGGCGGCCACGCTGGCGGTGCGGTACTTGGTGAAACTGCTGGTATCGCCTGGCAGGTTCTCGAGTTGGATCTTGACGCCGGGATTGGCGTCCTGGAAGCGGCCGATCGCCTGGTAGATGTAGAAATCTTCCGGTTTCTTCGTCTTGTCGTTGGGATCCTCGAACTCGTAGATGCCGGAGATGTTCCACCAGGTAATGTTCGTGTCCTGCGCGGCGGCGCGCCGGGTGCCGGGGAGCAGGGTGAGACCTGCCGCGGCCGCGCCGAGTTGCATCGCCCTGCGCCGTGAAAGCGTGGTATTGAACATCGCTGGACTCCTTTCCCGGTATTCACTGTCCGCGTGTCCGGGGCGGCTCATCGCGCCACACGCGTGGCGTGGATCGAGCCCCCGATCTGCATCGTCGTCAGATCGTGCGACAGACTACATCATCGCTCGCTTCGCTGCCCGCTGCGCGATAGGGCAGGCGTGAAGGTGTCAGCGAAGCCAGGTGCTGGCCAGATGTGCCCTTGCCTCATCGGGAGGCCCTCACCCCAAACCCGGAGAACCCTCACCCCAACCCCTCTCCCTGTGCGCAGGGAGAGGGGCTTTCGGCTGCATCGGGACCTTCTCCTGTGAGATGGCGCAGGGCGAGGGGCTCGTGGCGTCACGGGCAGAAGTGAACGCGCGCGCGAGGATCGCGCCACACCACGGTGTCATCCCGAGGAACGAGGGATCTCGTCGTGTTCCCGTGAAAGGGTGGCGAACGAGATCCTCGCTGCTCCCAGCCTGATCCGCTCCTACGCCCCCAGCAACTCGTCCCGCTTGGCGTCGATCTTGGCCAGGAATTCGTCGGCGCTGATCTGGCTGGTCCAGGCCAGTTGCGATTGCGCCTTGATCTCGTTCGTCAGGTCGGATGGATAGAGATTGTCGAGCCAGAAGACGGTGCTCGGCTCCGTGGCCCACCCTTGCTGGATGTTGGTCAGCGGATCGGGATAGAGCGAGGTCGCATCGACGTCGGTGACGTTCAGCAACGATCCCTGGCCCGATTTCGCCTTCAGTTCCTGCTCCTCCTTGCTCATCAGGAACTTGAGGAAGGCCACCGCCTCGTCCTTCACCGCCGAGTAGTTGGAGACGATGTAGGCCGTCCCCGCGCCGCCGATGCCGCCGTTCTGGATGGGAGCGTCGGCGCTGAAGTTCGGCATCTGGATCATGCCGAGTTTGTCGCCCATTCCCTCCCGCATTTGCGGAATGGCCCAGAAGCCGCCGGTAGTCATCACCGCCTGGCCCGCGAGCAGTTGCTGCACCGCGGCTTCCCCCGGCATCGATTCTGCGCCGGGTACCGTGTAGTCCTTGAGCTTTTGCCAACTCTGGGTGACCTGCGGCAGCGGCGCATCGGAGAAATTCCGCTTGCCGCTGACCAACTCCGCCACGGCTGCCGAGCCCCCGAGCGTCTGCGCCTGCCACCAGGCGAAAATCTGCCAGATGATGGCGTACTCCTCCAGCGCCATCGGGGTGACGCCGCTGGCCTTGATCTTCTCCAGGGCGGCCGCGAAGGTGTCGAACGACGCGCGCCAATCACCCTCGGGGTCGATCCCGGCCTTGTCCAGCAGTTCGGTGTTGTAGAAGATGCAGGTTTGCCCATCGGACCCGGCGGGAATGCCGCAGATCTCAGTCGAATCAGGTTTGAAATCGGCCGAGGTCGCTTCCCAGCCGAGGATGCGCGCCCGCTCCTCCGCCGTGAAATAACTCGCGAGCGGCTCGAGAAAATCCTTCACCCCCAGCATGTACGAACCGGACCACATCGCCATCACATCGGGGCCGTTGGCGGCGATGCTGGCGGTGCGGTACTTGGTGAACTGGTTGGCGTCGCCGGGGAGAACTTCCATCGCGATCTTGACGCCGGGATTCGCCGCTTCGAAGCGGGCGATCGCCTGGTAGACGTAGAAGTCTTCCGGCTTCTTCGTCTTGTCGCTCGGGTCCTCGACCATCAGGATGCCGGGATTCCAGAAGGTCACCGTCGTATCCTGGGCACGGGTGCGCCGCGATGATGGCAGTAAGGTCAGCCCCGCCGCCGCGGCGCCGACCTGCATCACCTTCCGCCGCGACAGCGGTGTCATTGTCATGATCATCGTCGATCTCCTTGTCGGGCTATCAGCCGAGACGGCAAGACGGCAAGTCGGCAAGTCGGCAAGTCGGCGAGTCGAGCAGTCGAGGAGTCGAGGAGTCGAGAAGGCGAGGAGCACGCGCCGAGGTCCGCCGCATCCAATTCGCAGCGTCGGCCGTTTCCTTCCCACCTCCGACCTCCGACCTCCGTCTCCTGACTCCTGACTCCTGACTCGTTCTTGCCGTCTGGCCGTCTCGCCGTCTTCTCTTCTCGACTCCTCGCCTTCTCGACTTCTCGACTCGTTCTCGCCTCGTTCTCGCCTCACGCCACGTCGCCGATCGCCCCCTCGAGAATGGCGACGATTTCGTCCGCTTCCTCGTACGTGGTGCACAACGGCGGCGCCACGGCGAGCCAATCCCCGCCGGGACGGGTCAGCAGACCGCGCCGCCGGGCCGCACTGTAGACCGCGTGCCCAATGGGGGAGGTGAAGGCGACGCCGCGCAGCATGCCAACGCCGCGCACTTCGGCAATCGCCGGTTGCCGGGTCGCCAGGTCTTCCACCCGCTCCGCGAGGTAGTTGCCCACCCGGTCGGCGTTGCCGATCAGATCGTGGTCAAGCAAGTAGCGGACGGCGGCCTCGCCGACGGCGCAGGCAACCGGATTGCCGCCGAAGGTGTGCCCGGCCCAGAACTGGACGCCAGCGTCCGGTTCGCCCCAGAACGCTTCCGCCACCCGGTCGGCGATGAGAATCGCCGAGAGCGGGGCGTAGCCGCCGCTGATCCCCTTGCCGCAACTGAGGATATCCGGCCAGGCGCCGAAATGCTCCGCCGCGAAGAGACGGCCGGTGCGCCCGAACCCGGTGATGATTTCATCGAAGATCAGCAGCACGTTGTAGTGATCGCAGATTTCGCGCAGCCGCGGGAAGTAGTCCGGATGCGGCACATGCACGCCCGCGGAGAGCATTACCGGCTCGGCGATCACCGCCGCCACCGTCTCCGGGTGCTCCTCCACGATCGCCTGCTCGATCAGATCGATACAGGCCAGGGTGCAGCCATCGGCGCGGCGGCAGGCGGCGCAACCGGGGCGCGCCGGTGGGGTGACGTGAATGAACCCGGGCGCGAATGGCTCGAACTTCCATTTCCAGGCCGTCTGCGCCGAAGCCGCCATGGCATGCCCGGTGCCGCCGTGATAGGAGCGATAGCGGGAGATCACCTTGTACTTGCGCGGATGATCGGTCTGCATCCAGTACTGACGCGCCAGTTTGATCGCCGCTTCGTTCGCCTCCGACCCGCCGGTGAAGAACTTCACGGTGGAGTACTGCGGCGGCGTGATGCCGATCAGGTAATCGGCGAAGCGCAGCGCGGGCGGATTGGTCGCCATCGTCGGCGCGGTAAAGGAAATCTGCCGCGCCTGCTCGGCGGCGATATCGACGATCTCCTGCAGGCCATGCCCGAGATTGACGGTGAAAACGCCGGAAAGACCATCGATGTAGGTCTTGCCGAAGACATCGGTAACGCGGATGCCTTCGCCGCGCTCCAGGATCAGCGGATCCTGGCCGAACGATTTCATCTGCGTAAAGTCGACCATCACCCGTGCTGTATCGGGAATGGGCCGCTCGGTCGTTGTCACGCTGTGTCCCCTCTCTCCAACCCTGCCGTCAGGCGACGGTCTCCGCATCGATCCCACCGCCAAATTGCGCGGTCAACGCCCGCGCCACCGCCAGCACCTCTGGCACGCAGCGCATCACCTGCTCCTCGGTGAAGCGGCCCGCGGGGCCAGTCAAGCTGAGGGCAAAGAGCGGCCGGTCATCCACGCCGCGCACGGCGACCGCCAGGCAGCGCACTCCCGGCGAGGACTCCCCTTCGTCGGTGCTGTAGCCGCGCTCGCGGCTCGCCGCGATTTCCGCCCGGAAGGCGTCGGGATCGATCAGAGAGAAGGGTTCCGGCCGGCTCATGGCGTGGGCGATGTAGGCCTCCAGATCGGTATCCGATCCGGCAGCGAGGAGGGCCTTGCCGAGGCCGGTGACATGGGGCACGGCGCGGGTGCCAACCCGGGAGGAGACGCCGATCGTCTCGGGACTATCGACCTTGGCGATGTGCAGGATGTCGTGCTCATCCAGCACGCCGAGATGCACCGTTTCCCGGGAGAGCAGCGACAACCGCTCCATGGTTGGCCGCACCTCGTCGACGAAATCGCGGCCATCGAGGGCAGCGCGGACGAGGGCGAGGTAACGCAGACTCGGCCGATACCCGGCGCCGCCCGGAACGCGCTCCGTCCAACCGCGCCGGTGGAGGGAGGCGAGAAGACGATGCGCGGTGGTGCGATTGATGCCGGTGCCGACGGCGACTTCGCGCACGGTGAGGGGACCGGAGGAGCGCAGCAGCAATTCGACGATCGCCAGCGCCCGGTCGACCGACTGAACGGTTTCGGCATCACCTGAAGCGCGGACCGGCGCGTGCGTCGTGTTCGTCTCGCGAACAGCCCGTTCTGATTCGTCCGCCATGCGAGCATCGTAGCGTGAGGTCGGAACGCGGTCAAGATGGAGAGGATATGACAGAACTGACACGCGGGCAAAGCGGCCGCAGAACCGCCCCATCACCCGACGACGGCGCGCATTCCAGCGTTGTCCAGAGGCCATGTCCGGCCCCGAGACCGCGAGAACAGGGTCATCCGGTTCGTCAGAGTATCGACGTGTCGTGCTGACGACCCGGTCCCTGGTGGCGTGTCATGTTGAGGCGGCACGCGAAGCATCTCGATCTGAGCACCCGATCCTGATGATCCGCCGCGATGCTTCGTTCCTCAGCATGACAAGGGACGTGGCGGCAACCACGATGACCCTGCCTCCCTGGCAAACAAAACAGCCGGGGAGAGCGATGATCGCTCTCCCCGGCTGTCGTCGTCAAAGACCAGCCGGGTTTCCCCGGAAGAATCTAGCTGACGAAGGCGAGGTTGTAGCTGCCGCCGGAGGCGTCCGCGATCGCGGTGCCGCCGTTGGCGGAAATGCCCAGCGAGGTGCTGTTGGACATGCTGCCGCCGTCCGCGGAAACGGTGCCGACGGTGTCGCCGATGCCGATCGCGCTGCCGGCATTGCCGCCGCTGTTGACATCGCCGATGGCCACCGCGCCGCCATTGGCGGAAGCGGTCGCAACGCCGCCGTTACCAGCAGACGCGGTATCGATGAACTGCATTTCTCAAACCCTCCCTGATCCGCTTGGACCCCCCTCGGAGCCCTCCCACTGTACTCGCGCCGGTTACGGCGCGAAACCGGTGCGCCGAACCTGACACCTTTCACTCGGTTCTGGTGATTCGCTTTTCCTATCGTGACCGCGCTGATGATGCAGGAAGCCTCATTGTCGCACCCTCGCTCACCATTGCTATCCCCGGCGAGTGTGCTCTGCTGATTTTTCCCTGTCGGAGTGCCCACCAGCGGCGGTTTCCGATTCATGAAAAGCGACGAGCGAGAACCTCCTGTCCTGTGCCCGATTCGACCTCAACCGCAAACCCTTGCGGGGATTGCCACTAGTGTATCAGCTTTAGCTGACAAACGAGACGTTGTTGTTTCCACCGCTGGCGTCGGAGATGGCCAGGCCTTCCTGATCGCCGAGGTGAATCTCGTTATGCTGGACGCTGGTGCCGCCACTGGCCGATCCGCCGCTGCTCGTCGAAATCGAAGAGACGGACCCGCTGACCGAGTTGGCGATGCTGTCGCCCAGATCGTCCTGCGCAAAGGCAACGTCCGTCGCCACTGCCGCGCCTGCGGCCGCGCCACCGATCAATCCCGCGATGCGTCGGTAATTCATGGTTGTCGATCCCTCCCTTGTGCGGCCGTGGACCCCGAACATCGACCCACGGTGTTGCGATACCGGTCGAACTGGCGCCGCCGGTGACAGTCGCTTCTGGTCGCTTAGTTGCGCGCGGCCACGTTGCTGTTGCCGCCACTGGAATCGGAGATTGCCAGTCCTTCACCATCGCCAAATGAGAGATCGTTGTGCTCGCTCTGCACGCCACCACTGGCGTTGCCGCCTCCGGTAGCGATCCCGGCCACGGCGCCGGTCACGGTATCGGAAATGCTGCCGCCGATGTTGATCGTTCCGGCAGCGCTGTCCTTCGCGGCGACATCCGCCGCCGGGGCGACAGCCACCAGCGCCAGGGCCACTCCCGTGACCACCAGCACGTTCCGGACCCGGCCCATCCACCGAGTTGTGTCAGAATTCTTGCTCATCTGCCCCTTCCCTCTCTCCGCCTCCGATGGCAGCACCAATCCGGCGGCTCGCAGAACCATCCGGACTGCACCCGGATGGCAATGCCTCGGGCGTCCCCCGCGTCACGCTATCATCCGATCCCACCGGTGTCAACCTGCGGGGACGACTGGTGACACTCGGGCACCCCGACCTCTGGCGCAAGGGCGCGCTCAGTTTATCAGAACGCCTCGCGCCGCGGTGTCGTTTCTCGCCCGGCGCCGGGACATACCTCGTGATAGGGGAATTTGCCCGCCATGACGCCACATTCGATGCCACCCCTCGCTCCTGACCAGATGGCACAGATTGACCGGTTCATGACCGAAATCGTGGGCGTCGACGTGCTGCAGTTGATGGAATTGGCCGGTCAGGCGGTCGCGGCCTGGGCGCGAGAGCGCTTTCTGGGCGGGAATGCCCGCGGGAAAAAGGTCCTGATTCTCGCGGGAAGCGGCGGCAACGGCGGCGACGGCATGGTTGCGGCCCGGTTGTTGCACGCCTGGGGGGCGCAACCGACCGTCTGGCTCAGTCACGACCCTGCCGCCTTGCGCGGCGCGGCCGCCCATCATCTGCGATCCTTGCAGGCGCTCGCGGTACCGCTCGTCTTGCCGTCCGGGGAGATTCCCACGCTTCCTGATAGCGATCTGCTGATCGACGCGCTGCTCGGGTTCGGGCTCAGTGGTGCGCCAACGGGGACCGCGGCGCGCCTGATCGAGGCGGCGAACAGCCACGCCGCGCCGACGCTGGCGGTCGATCTCCCCTCCGGACTGGATGCCCGCACCGGTGAACCGTACGCGCCGTGCATCCGCGCCACCGGCACCCTGACCCTGGCGCTGCCGAAGACGGGGCTGCTGGCGCCGGTCGCCCGCCCGTTCGTCGGTGATCTCGCGGTCGCCGACATCGGCGTTCCAGCGGCAGCCTACGCGCACCTCGGCGTGGAGGTGCCACCGCTGTTTGGGCAGGCGAGCATCGTGCGGGTTATGGATGGTGAGGGATAGGACGCTCTGACCCCCGATCGTCCTCTGCCTCTGACTCCGGAAAACTCTCACCCCAACCCCTCGAACGCCCCTCACCCCAACCCCTCTCCCCGTGCGCGGGGCGAGGGGCTTGTCCGCTTGGCCCGTTTCCTGTGACCTATGACCTGCACCTGTCACCTGTCACCTGAGACCAGTAATCGGTGCTATCCCTCGCCCAGGCCCGGGAGCCAGACCTGCTCGATTGGAACGCGGGAGGAGCGGTGGCGCAGATCGTCGAGCAGGGCGTCAACGATCAGGAAGCGCTCTGGGGTCCAGTCGATCTGGCGCACCTTGGCCACCAGCGCCGCGACCCGCGGATCGTCGTCCCGGGGGCCGGCCGGGCGGTGACCGGCGAGGGTGAGCAGGAGATCGAGATCGACGCCGAGCGCGATCGCGATCCGCTCCAGCGACGCGGGATCGGGCCGGCGGCCCTGCATCCAGCGCGAAACCATCGAGACATCGATCCCCGCGGCCCGCGCGAAATCGGCCTGCCGCCACCCTCGGCGCGCCATCTCCTCCCGCGCCCACTGCTTAAAGGAAGGTTCCGCGTCCGCGCCACCCACGCCGCCTCCTCTTCGCCCGCTTCCTCGCCGCGTCCGGCCCCGATTGCGGCATCGCGCACATTATCACCGGCGGCGAGGGCTATACTCGGCCACTGGCAACCCAATCCGTGAAACTGCGCATCAAGAGCTTCGGAGGACAGCCGGTGACCGAGTGTCAGGGCTGTGGCGCGTGGAACGACGCCAGCCGCGCCGTATGCGTTCTCTGCGGGACGCCGCTGGCCGAAACAGACGAGTGGGACGCGGGCGAGAACCCACCGCCCCTGCCGCCGTTGCCGGATGGCGGTCTGGCCGCCGCCATGCCGGACTGGCTGCGCGATGCGCCGCCTCCCCTTGCTCCACCCGCACCCGTGCCGGAGTCTTCGCTTCCCGCGCGACGGCCGTTGGAGCCGATCGTGCCGACGCTCGGTCCTCGCGCCGATCCGCGCACCTTCCTTACCGACGACGATTTCCCGCCGTGGCTGCGCGATCTCGCGGCGCGCCAATTGCCACGGGCATCGCGCACCCCGGCCGCGCCGCCACCGCTGCCCGCCGCGCGCGATGACGCGCTCCCCTGGCCGGTCTGGCCCCACGCGAGCGCGGAACCTTCCGCCGCCGCGGCACTGCCGCCCCCACCGAGCGAGGCGCTGGCGCCACCGGCTGCCGCCGTCGCGCCCCGCGTCCCCGCCCGCCACCAGCAACCACTCTGGGAGCGCGTGCTGCTGGCGCTCGTCTTCCTCGGCGTCATCATCGCCGCCCTCTGGGCCCTGATCGCCAATGGCGTGATCGGCTGACCGGCCCGATTTCTGCATCTCGCCGAGGCGCGGGCCATAGCCGATCCGCCGTGCCGTTGCTATCCTTGCGAAAGGATCAGGCGGCAACGGGGAAGCGCCGCCTGCCGAGTCGTCACAGGCGCCCCGCGACGCGGGACTCGGAACTCGGGGTTGGGCATGAACAAGACAGAGCGGCGGCCAGCCGGCCCGGGGGGATTCGGGTCCGGCACAGTGCGGCGTTGGCGCCGCGGCATCACGATGCTTCTCACCGCGCTCGTGGTCGCCGCGCCGCTGGCGGCGGGGACGGCCTCCGCGCAGGACGATCCGCAGACTGACGACGACGTCGAATACGCGGTCGTCCAGTATCTCGATAACGTGGAGTTGCCGCCGGCCATCGGGCAACCCGAATTCGCGGTCTACATTCCTGAAACCGGCCACACCCTGACCGGGGTCTTTCTCGATTACTGGCGCGCCACCGGCGAGCGGGCGGTGTTCGGCGATCCCATCTCGGAGCCGTTCGCCGCGAAGGATGGCTACTACTCCCAGGTCTTCGAGCGCGGGGTCCTGCAGTACTTGCCGGAGAAGGTCTGGACGGTCGAGCCGTTCGTGCGGCCGATGCCGGTGGGGCGCGTGCTGCTCGGTCAACGCGCTGGCAGTTTTGCCGCCGCCGCGAACGGCAAGCGCTTGGCGGGCGGCAATCGCGCGGTGGGGCTGCGTCCGCTCGCCCCGGATGATGCCGCCGTCCTGGCCGCGCTGGCGAACGGCGGCATCTACGACGATGTCACCGGCCACACCGTCACCGGCGCCTTCCTCGACTGGTATCAGAACCACGAAGGGGACTTCTACCTCGGCTCGCCCCTCAGCGAAGTCGTCACCGAGGAGGGGATGCCGGCGCAGTGGTTCGAGCGCGGACTGCTGACCGAGACCGAGGACGGCGTGATGCTGGCCCCGCTCGGGGAGCAGTTGGCGGAACGGCTCGACATCAGCACGGCGCGCGTCGATGCCAACGGGCTCCCCGATTACGATGAATCGCTCTTCGTGAAGGCGCCCAATCCGGCGCCGGTCGGTACCGCCGTCGGTCACGGTCCGAAGCGGATCGTGGTCAGCATCGATCAGCAGGAGTTGTGGGCATACGAGGGGGATACCCTCGTGTTGCAGACGCCGGTCAGCACCGGGGTGCCCCCGAACGACACCGAGACCGGCCGCTTCCGTGTCCGCTACAAGGTGCTGACCGAGGATATGCGCGGCGCGACGGACAACGAAGGAAATGTCGTCTGGGTGGTCGGCGATGGCGGCAGCGCCCCGCCGAACAGCATTCCCTATGGCGTCCCGGACGTGCCGAACGTGATGTACGTCAATCTCGATGCGGAGGCGCTGCACGGCGCGTACTGGCACAACAACTTCGGGCAGAAAATGAGCCACGGTTGCATCAACCTGCCGCTGCCGGTCGCCGAGTTTCTCTTTGGCTGGGCGCCGCTGGGGACACCCGTCACCGTTTACTAGGTAGGGTCACACGTCGCGCCGGCCCTCACCCCCTAGCACCCTCACCCCCGGCCCCTCTCCCATTGCGATGGGAGAGGGGCTTTCGTCTCAATTCGTGCCGTCCCAAACGGGTGAAATCACTCGATTTCAGCCATGCCTCCCCCTGTCGGACTGCATAGGAAAGAGGTCATCGCGTTACGCGGCGGGGTGAAAGCAGGCCTCTTCATCTGCAATCCGGATGACTTCGCGAAGGTGACGGATCGAGAGCATCGCCGCGCTCAGGTGTCTTGCTGAACCCGCAAGCGAAGCATTTCAGCTGTTCGCAAAAGGAAAACTCGTGATGCCGAGATGCTCCTTTCGTCAATTTGACAGACGAGGCTGGCGGTGACATCGCCACGCCGCCAGCCGTGGGGGTGAACGCCTCCCGCGACCTTCGCTCGATCGTCCCTGCGCGTAACCACGACGCCCGCCCCGGTGATTCCTGCCGTATCCTTTACTTGGCGTTAAATCTGCATAGTGCTTTCCGAAACGTCTCGTGGAAGGATGGATCATGGACGAGAGCACCTTTGACCAATTGAGCAAACGCTTCGCCGCAAGTCCCTTCGGCAGGCGCGTCGCGCTCGCGAATCTCCTCGGTGCGGCGCTTGGATTCCTCGCCGGACACGACACCTCCATCTCTACCGAGGCCGCCAAGCGCGGCAGGAAAAAGAAGAAAAAGAAGAAACCGCCGACATGCACCCCTGTCTGCACGAACCGGGAATGCGGCGACAATGGCTGCGGCGGCAGTTGTGGCCGCTGCGCCAGCGACGAGGTTTGCTCAGCCGCCGGGAGGTGTGATCCAGCGTGTACGCCAGATTGCGCCAACAAGCAGTGTGGGAGTGACGGCTGCGGCGGTTCTTGCGGCGGATGCGGCAACGGGTTCAGCTGCGCGAACAACCAGTGCACCTGCCCAAGCGGGGCCTGTGGAGGAATTTGCTGCGCCACGAATGAAACCTGTCTCGGCGGGACGTGCTGTTCCAACAGCAAGGTCTGCAGCGGCACGTGCTGCGCGAGTACGCAGACGTGCGTCGCCGGCGCCTGCTGCGCCACGAACCGCGTCTGCGGCAACGCCTGCTGCCAGGGCAGCGATACCTGCATCGGGGGCACGTGCTGCCCGAGCACGCGTGTCTGCAACGGCGTCTGCTGTCCCGCCAACCAACCGTGTCTCGGCAACCAGTGCTGTCCGGCGGCCCGCGTCTGCGGCAACGCCTGCTGCGCGACGAATCAGATTTGCCTCAACGGCCAGTGCTGTCCAGCCAGCCGGACCTGCGCCGGAACCTGTTGCGCCAGCGGCTCAACCTGCATCAGCAATGCGTGTTGCCCGGATACCCATGTTTGCGGCGGCGCCTGCTGCGCCGCGGGCCAGTCGTGCGTCAACAATGCCTGCCAGTCCGGTCCCGCGCTCGATACCGAGGAGAGCGCCTTCCTGACGCTCATCAACAATTACCGCGCCCAGAATGGCCGCGGTGCGCTCACCGCTCAGAGTCAATTAACTGCGGCCGCCGAACGCCATTCCCAGGATATGGCGAACACTGGCAACTTCAGCCACACCGGCTCGGATGGCACGGACGGTGGTCAGCGGATATCCCAGGCGGGATACAACTGGACGGCCTGGGGCGAGAACATCTACTGGAACAGCGGTGACGGATCGGCGAACACCGCCTTTGTCGCCTGGAAAAACAGCCCGACGCACAACGAACACATGCTCGATCCGAACTTCACCGAGATTGGTATTTCCCGTGTCCAGGCCAGCAACGGGCGCTGGTATTGGACCACGACCTTCGGCCGTCGCTGATCTGAATATCTCACGACGCCTTCCCACGGCATACCTCATCACCATGAGGTATGCCGTGGGAAGGGAGCACTTCACCGCAACCTGAACCAGTTCTCGGGCGTTCCTGACCATGAACCGTCGCCGGGGCACCCCGCGTTCCGGCTACCGGGAGGGACCATCGTGAACCGAGTTCGTCGCCGCGCCGCGTCGCGGTCTGTCCTCGTCACGGCGATCAGCCGCCGCGCGCTGCTGCAACGGTTCACCGCCGTACCAGCCGCCCTCGGTCTGGCCGTCTTCCGCGAGTGGCAGCCGGGTCGGGCAAAACAGAAGAACGGGAAGAAGGGGAAAGGGAACGGCAACTCCAGCAGTGCCAGGTACGCCCCGGATGGGGAGGAGAGGAAGTTTCTCGATCTGATCAATGACTACCGGCGGAAGAATGGGGCGGGTCAACTCCGCCTCCAGGATCAACTCGGCGCGGCCGCCGAGCACCACTCCCAGGATATGGCGAAGAAGAATTACTTCAGCCACAAACTCGCCAACGGCGATGCTCCGGAGAAGAATATCGAGCGTTTTGGCTACCGGGACTGGACGCACATTGGCGAGAACATCGCCGCCGGGTTCGAGACCGCCAATGAGGTGATGACCGCCTGGAAGAAGAGCCCCGAGCACGACCGCAGCATGCGCGACAAGGCCTTTACCGAGATCGGCATCGGCCGCGCCTATGACCGCGACGCGAAGTACGGCTGGTACTGGACCACCACCTTCGGCAGCCGGAGTTAGGGCAGCATTTCGCGCCAGTTCGCGCGTTGCCCCAACCAGGCTCGTCACGAGCGCCGCACAGGGCGAATCTGACCTGTGCGGCGCTCGCTTCTTCTCATCTATTCCCATGCGGAGGATCGCGTCGGTGAAACCCCATGCGCCGCCACGCCCAGTGCCCCGAAATCCATCGGCAGACGCCAGAGACACGTGCCGGGTCGCCTGATAGGATTGACGCGGTCAGGACACCGCGCCGGACCGCGCCGAACGACAACAGAAGAAGGGGAATCGGGCATGGACGCGCGCCACTTCGATCGCCTCAGCCGGTGCATCGGCGCCACCACCTCCCGCCGCGCTGCGATGGCGGCGCTGATCGGCGCCGGTCTCGCTGGCGGTATGGGAGAATCTGGCGCTAAAGGAAAGAAGCCGGAGCGGGGGAAGCGAAAGACCGCCACGCACGGCAAGGCACACGCCCGAGTCGGGGCCGAGGCGACGTGCGCCAGTCCCGGGCACGGCCAGAATCTCGCCGGCTGCGATTTCACCAACCAGGACCTGGAAGAACGCGATCTCGCCAGTTCGATGCTGAAGGGGGCGATCTTCCGCGGCGCGAATCTGTGCGGGGCGACCCTGCGCGCCTCCCAACTCAAGAACGCCGATTTCCGCGGCTTTGCCGAGCCTGGGCGGGCCACGATCCTCTACAAGGCCGATCTCTCCCTGTCCAGTTGCGGTGGCGCCCAGTTCAACGACCGCACGCTCTCCTGCGGCACGAAACTGTGCAACGGCAGCATCAGCAACCGGGACTGCCCGGGTGGAATCGATCCGGCCGATCTCTGCTGCAACTGCGATGGTCCCAATCAGTTCTGCGACCATGGCACCTGCCGCACCTGCGATGTCTGCATCAGCGGCTGCCCATACACCACCGTCCAGGCGGCGGTGGACGCGGCGGCATCCGGGGCAACGATCGCCATTTGTCCAGGGACCTACCAGGGCCGCACGATCACCATCGGCACCAACCTGACCCTGATCGGGGCGGGGAGCGGCGCTGGTGGCACCATGATCGACGGGTCAGTGGATCAAGGTAACACTGGCCACGTGCAAGTGCAGCGCAATGCGGTGGCAACCCTGCGCGATTTGACCATCTCCGGGAAGAACAGCACCTCGAGCCTGGGTGGCGGCATCGCCGTAATTGCCGGTTCACGCCTGACCCTGACGCGGGTGCATGTCACGAACAATCAGGCAAGGATCGGCGGGGGCATCGCCAACAGCGGTTCGCTGCTCCTGGAGGCGGAGACGGTGGTTACCGCCAACACGGCAACCTCAGGTCTTGGCGGCGGTATCTTCAACAGTGGGACGGTAACGCTCTGGCCGAGGAGTGACGTCAGCGGCAACACCCCGACCAACTGCGTCAACGACGTGAACGGCACCGGTTGCCCATAGCAGTCCGCGAGAGAGGGCCGGCGGGGCCTGCCGGGTGATCGCGCGGGAACGCGTGGAGGATTGGCGATGGCGCTACCCGGGTTGCTGTTGACCGCCAGCAGCGCGGTCCGCGCTCCGTTTTCCACCTACGAGTCCGCGTGCCAGCCGCGGGTGCCTGCCCGTGAGATGCCATCGCTGGCTGCTGACGAGGACCGCAGCGCACTGACGTCTTGTACTTCGCGTGTGCACCGTCGCGTGCTCGCCTTCGCCATGTGGCAGGACGTGCGGAAATGGATCTCGTCGTACCGCGGTCACGCTCCTCGTTCCCGCAACGCATCCTCGGGGCACTTCGCCTCGATGCCGCGATGTACGCCGAAATCGCGGCGGATGCCACCGCCACCAGCCAGGCGGCCATCGTCGTGGCTGTTGTCGCCATGCTCAGGGGATGTGAGAGCGTTGGGATCCTGGGGCGCGTCGGTTCTCAGAACTTCCTCGATCCGGGCGTCGCCCAAGTCATCGTGGGATTCGTTAGCCAATCGCTGTTGCTCAGCATCCTCATCGCCGGGTTCGGCTGGGTCGTGTATACGGGAATCTTCGCGCTGTCGTCCCCCTGGCTGGCGGGAGTCCCGATCCGCGAGGCCTATGGACGCCTGTTGCGGACGGTGGGGTTTGCCGGGGCGACCACCGGTTTCGGGGTGCTCCGGCTGGTGCCAACGGTCGGACCGCTACTGGGCTTCGCGGTTTTGATTTGGACCCTGGCTGCGGTCATTCTGGCCATGCGCCAGGCGGTACGGGTGACGGCCGGACGCGCCATGCTCATGGTAGTGATTGCCGCGATCGTCGCCTTCCTCATCGTAGTGCTGCTCGTGCTGCCGTTTGCGCCAGGAGCCGGTCTCCCCAACCCCATCGGGTAAAGCGCGGAATCCTGGCGCGGTTACGTTCAATCCAGATTCATGATCTCGCGCTGACGCGCCGGTCGACGGTGATTTCTTCCCCGGCGCATTGACCATGCTCTGGGCATTTCGCGGAAATGCGTAATTCTACCGATGTCCTTGGGTCACGCCTTTGGCAGAATCCGATCAGGATCAGCGCGCTACCAGTCATGGAGGAATCAGGATCATGGACGCGGAGCAATTCGATCGCATGGCGAAGCGACTACATGGGGGACAAAGCCGGCGGAGCGTGCTGGCGGGTCTCGGCGCGATGGGACTGGGGCTCCTTCCCGCGGCGTTGCGCCCGGTGGAGACCAAGGCCGGCAATAAGCCGGTCAAGTGCAAGCCAGCATGTACATCCTGCCAGAAGTGCAAGAAGAACGGGACGTGCGGCAATCTCAAGGATTTCAGTGACTGCAAGACCAGCGGGGGGAGCGATGGCGCGTGCATGAACGGGGTATGCGGCGTGCCGGTCTCCTGTGACGGTTTCAACCGAGGCTGCAGCTCCGTTAGCTCCTTTCTCTGTTGCAGCGGCGTGTGCACCGGTTTAACTGGTGTCTGCCTGAAAGGTAATGCCGGAAGGCAGTGCGGGGCGAATGCGGACTGCGCGAGCGGCAAGTGCGTCGGCTTCGTGTGCAAATAGGAGCGCTGGGACGCGGATCGACGCGGCGGGCGGATCGTCAGTGCTGGCGATCCGCCGGCCTCCCACGGCACCGTACACGAGGGGACCGCTCATCGCTATTCGTCGCCTGACGACGAAATGATCAAGGCGCACAACGCGGGGCGACCGGATCCGATCGCCCCGCGACTCATCCCGGCCGTTACTGGCGCGTCAGGACGCCGATTTTGCGGCGCGCGCCTTGCGCTGTTTCGGCGCCTCGGCGCCATTGGATTCGATCATCCGCACGGAGAGGTAATCCGATCCCTTGCGGATGTCCACCCTGAACCCGTGGTTCGCGGCGCGCCGCCCGATCGCCCGGGCCAGACTGCCGCGCTCCTTCTGATCGTGATATTCGATGATCACGGTGTTACCGCGCTCCAACTCCTGCATGATGGCTTCCCATTCCGGGTCTTTCGCGGTCGTGGCCTTCTTGGGCAGGGCTTCGTGCTCTTCAGGTGTTGACGGACGCCAGGAAACGGGCATTTCAACGCTCCTTTGTCTTTTTAACCTTCACCACGAGTCATCAGCGGTGTTTTCGACCGCTTCTGGTGATAATACGACCAATGATGGTCAGATGTCATTTCTCCTGGTCAATTAATCAATTGCAGGATACGTTGGCACCAATTCGCTGGTGTATCGCAACGATATCCTCTCTTCCCGGTTGCCCTTGCTCACGTTCGATGCTGTACCCGCGCACTCCGCCCCTATACTGCCCGGGCTCGGCCGGTTGGACCGAGGGATCACCTCTACGGTTGTCCTGGCGATCGCGCATGGAGACGGAGAGCTATGATGACGCACACCGGGAACCGACGACGATTCCTGGCGGGGTTGGCCGCCACGCCCGCGGCCCTGGCCGGATCGCAGTGGATGGAGCTGGCGGCCGCGGCCCCGGTCGAGGCCACGCCCAGCATACCAGCCGATCAGGGGCTGCAGCTGCTGATCGAGGGAAACAAGCGGTTCATCGCCGGCACCCTGACCTCGCTCGACAGTCTCGTCCAGGATCGCGGGCAATTGGCCGAGGGCCAACGTCCATTTGCCGTGATTGTCTGCTGCTCCGACTCACGGGTACCCCCCGAAATCGTCTTCGACCAGGCTCCCGGCCAACTCTTCGTGGTCCGCACCGCGGGGCAGGTGATCGACGAGGCGGCGCGGAGCAGCATCATGTATGGGACGGACTACCTGCGTGCGCCCCTGGTGCTCGTCCTGGGTCACTCCCGGTGTGGCGCCGTGGAAGCGGCGCTCGCGGCGATCAAGGGCAACGCCATTCCCGGCTACGCCTTCCGGCTGGCGGAAGGGATCGGCCCCGCCGTGCAGGACGTGCTCGGTGACCCCGGCGATGCACTGGACAACGCGGTACGGTCCAACATCATTCTGGGCGTCGAAGCACTGCGCACTGCGGAACCGGTGCTGGCCGCGGACGTGCGCAATGGGCAGGTCACGATCGCTGGCGGCTACTACGATCTCGCCTCGGGCGAGGTGAGCATCCTCTCCTGAGATCACCCGCGCGAACGTGGCCGAACCGTCAGCAGGCAGCGGGCAGGAGCACCGATCGTGCCCGCTGCTACCGCCAACCATGCACCAACGCAACTGGACCGGACGCATCGCTCATCGCGCGTCCGCACACTAGCGCGGCGTGCCGCAGACGTGTCCTTCCGACGCAGGGGGAATCTCGTCGTCCGTCTTGCCCCGGACCGACCAACGAGGTCCCTCGTTCCTCGGGACGACGCACCTTCCGCACGGCGCTGTACGACCGATTCCGGATGATGACCGCCGGTTGCTCGCGGCGCCGACCCTCACCCCAACCCTTGCCCCGTTCCCAGGGCTATAGGACGGGCGACGCCACCGACCACGCAGCATGCGGACCTCGTCAGCAGGATGGCGCAACGGCCGCTTCCAGGGAAGTGTTAGTCTCCGGAGGTTTGCCTGCGCTATGTCGGTTAGGCTCCGAAATCGACGATCTCGATCGTCTTTTTCCACTCGCTGCCATCGGCGTTCGGCGCGACCGCCATCGTTCCGGTCGCGCCCAGATACTGACCCGAGCCGCCAACGATCACGCGCTGGGAGGGAGCATCCGCGCGCTCCACCCCCTGCACTTGCAACGTGCTGCCATCGGCGAAGACGATCGTCTCGCTCACCATGCAGCCGTGGCCGCCATTGAGGGCGATGCAGGTGCCTTGGGTGGTGGCGCCCGAGTCCGCCCCCGATTCGTCGTAGAGGGCGGTCGGTCCCCAGACCTGCATGTCTCCCACCGAGGGCCCCGGCTCTCCGAGGTCGATATCGGAGATCTCGCCGCCCCGCTCCGTCAGCACCAGGACCGTCGCCTTCGCCCCGGCCAGTGCCGCCGCGCTCTCGACGCGCTCGCCCAGCGCGCCACCGGCACCGATCCCAATCAGCAGGCTCACGCCCACGATCCCCGCCAGTAGCCGGTTGCCGGTTCCGGCCCGCCGCATCTCGTTCATCGCTCGGTCTCCCTCTCTCGATCGACTCGCGCCCTGGAGATTCCGCCCCCTGTCTCTCCTCACGACCGTATCATCCCTCGCCCCAACCTCCCAGGTCACCGGCGCCGCGGGCCAGGGCCCCTTACTCTCAATTGCGGGGAACGCGATTGGCAGCGCCACCCGACATGCCATGCCAGAACCAATTACGCTGTTCGCGCCGTGAGATCAGCCCGTCGCCCATGGTAACCACGTGATCCGAGCGTTTCCTCCCTAGCACGGCGGCGTTCCGTGGCCATTGTCCGCAAAGTCGGCGAGGGTCAGTGCCACGGGAGTACCGCCCGCGGCGATCGTCGCCCGCGCGCGCGAGGTCTCCTCGGTGGCGACCAGCGCATCGACGTAGCGGACGAACTCCGGGGCATGGTATCGCCGGTTCTCCGCCCACACCGCCGGGTACATCGCGGCGCTGACGATGCCGTCCTGGAACCAGCGCTCCTGGGCCAGCCAGACCTCCTCATCGAGCAGCCCGTCGCGCTGCTGGCGCCAGTACCGCTCCTGGGCATTGGTGCTCAGGATGAGGAATTGCAGCGCGACCTGATGCTCGCGGTCGAGGCGCGCGAAGGGCAGATTGGCATCGGGGTAGAGCGCACAGGCCAGACCGGGATGGTCCAGTTCCAGTTGCGTCAGTTTGCTGACCGTCTCGATCACCTGGTCATACGAGACGCGGCGGGCCGTGGTGTTGGCCTGCTGGACCTGCCAGAGCAGGCCGACGACACCGCCGAAGGTCAGCACGGAGGCGACGGCCTGGACGAGTTCGAGATAGCGTCGGGTGCGCGATTCGCGATGGGCATGCCGATCCAGCCAGGAACGCACACCGCGCACGGTTTCCGTATCAGGAGGGGGTTCTGGTGGCACTGGCACCTCCCTGCACCGTGACCCGTGGGGTCATCGCGCCGGAAGCATCGCCGCGCCGGCTGTCCCGCGCAACCCTGCTCTGCACGTCGGGGCGGTTCAGGTTGTTTCGGTTGCGCCGCTGCCGGTCCGCCGGACGCGCAAGACATCCGGCTACCCCTGCCGAACGCTCCCTGAACAGGGCTGCTCTTGCTGACCAGCGGCTATCGGGCAGCGTTGCCAGATACAGCCCTCCTCGTACGGCGGTGGTTACCGCATCAGGCGAGATGTGACGTTTGCTTCGTCTCGGTGATCTTGATCGCTCAGCACTGGCTCCCGCTGGCGTTCGAGGCGGCCCCAGAGAAAGAGCCCGATGCCGAGGATCATCCCGACCCCCGCGGCACCGTACAGGAGCAGAGCTGCCATGTGCCAACCAGCGATCATCAGGTGGGCGGGGAGGAGGTACGGGGCGAACATGGTGATGGCGCTTGGGTGGCGTCGCTATTCGCCGTGCCGCATGGACGCGGACCGCGTGCCGGACACGGCCGAGGAGTGTTGCGCGGCGTCTCCCGCTCGCGCCAAAGCCCAGCCTCCGAGCAGCATGATCGCGCCCCACGCCAGGAAGCCGAGGTCCCACCAGCGCCACTGATCGACCGGCGCTTTCTCGTTGACGTGATGGATGCCCAGGATTTCGTGATCGACAACGCCTTCGACGAGATTGAACGCGCCCCAGCCCATCAGGAGCAGCCCGATGAACAGTTTCGTCGACCACCGGGCGTGCGGCTGTCGGGCCGCGCTCCAGAGCAGGAAAAGCCCGGCGATGGTCGCCACATAGCTAAAGACGTGAAAGAGCCCATCCCACAGCGTGTTGACCTGCAGCCCGGCCACGGTGGTGACGGGGTAGTTGCCCTGGCTGCTCAGCATGTGGTGCCATTGCAACACCTGATGCAGCACGATGCCATCGAAGAAGCCGCCGAGCCCGATCCCGAGCAGCAATCCGGCCCAGATCTCACGTCGATGCCGTTGCCGATGGTCCATGTACGGTTCCTGAGGCATGGCCGGAGGGCACGAGAGGCACCCGGATGTGCCCTGCCCTCTTGCAGAATGTGCGCCATGCCGGCCTCATCGCCGCGCAGGGAATGGAGAGAAACGATGGACTTCCGCCGCATCGATGCCGATCTCGCCGCCGGTCTGCTCAGCGAGGCGGAGTGGTACGAGCAGAACGGGCATCTCCTCGAAACGGCCTATCTCGCCGGGGACAATCCGCAACGGCAGTCCGGATTGAACGGCGACGCGGCGCACTGGGAGCGGCGGCGCCATGTCATCGTCGAAGCGAGCGATCGCGATGGCAGGTTCCTCGCTGGCGTCCTCAACCAGCGCGGTTCCGTTATCTTCCGTCCATCCCGCGATGGACGTCCAACTCCATGATGAGTTCCACGCCGTCGGGATCGACGGACTGGCCGGCGACGCGAAAGCCGAGGGATTCATACAACCGGCGCGCTGGTTGCTGATCCGGTCTCACCCAGAGCCGAATCGTGGCGATGCGGCGATCTGCCGCCAGCCGCCCGATGAGCGAGCGCAACAGCCATCGCCCGATGCCTCTGCCCCGGTACGCCTGATTGACGTACATGCTGACCACGACGGCAACGCTCTCGTCACCCTCATCCGAGCCGAAATAGCCGCCGACGAGGCCGACCGGCCGCTGGTCTGATCTGGCGACCAGCGTCACGCCGCGATCGGTGGCCAGACGATCGCGCCAGTAGGCATCGGGTCGCAAGAGGGTCTCCGCGTAGGTGGACGAGAAGGCCTGCGGCTCGGACCGCAAGGCCTCCAGGCGGATGGTCCGCAGCACCTGCCACTCCTCCGGCGCGAGAAACACGACCGATATGCCCTCGTGATCCATCGCGCAATTGTACGAATCGGGTCTCGCGGCGGGGATGGCGCGTCATCGATGGTTCGGATTGACCAGAGCGAGGGTTCGCCGCGCGATGGCCGCGAGCATCGGCCAGCGCTCCTCCCCCTTGAAGGCGTTGTAGGCCTGTCCATCGAGGCCGATATGGACCTGGTAGCAGCGGAGCCGTGCCGCGAAGTGGGGAACCTCGAGACCGATCGCCGCGAAGTGCCGCGCCGCCTCGGCCTGGAAATCGATATCGCGCCAGGCGGGGTACCACGGCTGCCAGAAGAGGAGCCAGGCCAGATCGTAGAGAAAATCGCCGTACATCGCGCAGCCCCAGTCGATGACGGCGGAGATGCGGCCGTCCCTGACCAGCACGTTGCGGTTGAGCAGATCGCTGTGGATCAGATGCCGCTCCTCGGGGCAGACATCGAGGAGGTCCTGGAAACAGTCCAGGGCATCTTCGAACGGCCCGTCGCCAGTGGGCGAGGCGCGCAGGCGCGCGCGCCAGCCGTGTGTGCGGTGGGTGGGGTGGTCGGTCGCCACGTCGCGCAGCGCCGCCCGCCAACTCGGCCAGGGGGCGATGCCATCGCTGTCCCACAATCCGTATCCGGAGGAATTGGCCAGATCGACGTTCCGCGCCGCATCGAGCGCGGCGAAGAGACTGGGAAGGACGGCGCGCATCGACGCCGCATCGAGATCGTCGATCATGTCGCCGAACGCCCGCTCGGAGATGGCGTAGGAGCCGTCGAACGCCTCCCCGATCTCGCCAATGACGGGGATCGGCAGATCGCGCGAGCGATAGCCCGCCGCGCGGCGATCCTTGGCGAAATCGTCCCGATACCGACCGAAGCGCACGACGTACTCGCCACCGGCGTGCCGGTAGGCATAGGCGGTCGACCACTCGCCTTGCCCGATCCGCACCACATCCTCGATGTCTGACCCGAAGCGATCGGCGAGAAAGGATTGGCCTGCTCCGGGCGTACCGTCATCGTCG
>JAXLWU010000037.1:0-48951 GCA_046328335.1 Thermomicrobiales bacterium | reverse complement strand
GCCATCGCCAGATCGCGCATCAGTTCTTCGGCAGGGTAGTAGAACTCGGCGGCGGCAATGACCTTGCCGGTGTCACGGTCGCGGACGGGTGAATAGATTTCGATCAGGTCGCGGCTGGAGATATCCGGAGGGAGCGCGGGGCCGCCTTCCGCGCGTCCGATATCCGCCGTGACTTCACCGCCAAGGGCATTCGCCAGTTCTTCATCGACCGGGGAGGTGGCGCCGACCAGACCGGGCACCGTGCTGTAGATGATGGTTCCGGCCCGGTTCCAGACCTGAAAGACCGCGACCTCCTGCCCGAGCGGTGTGGCCGCGAAGAGCCAGTCGAGACGATCGGTGGCCTCGGCGGAGAGGGTGTCGGCGTTTGTGAGGTCCTGGAGCGAAGGGGCGATCAGGCTGTCGACGTAAAGTGCGGTGGCGGTGGCGGTGCGATGAATGACCCCATCGGCGATCTGACGGCTGACCCAGGCGCCGATACCGGCCATGCCGAGCGCCAGGATGACCAGACTCCCGAGGAGAAACCGCTGCGCTACGCTGAGGCGCTCGAACCATTGCCGTAGGCCGGTAGTCATACCGGATGTGTCGCTTTCTCCTCCCTCACTCGACCGATTATGGCATAAGCGCATGGCAAGACCCATGGGACCAAAGTCGGATGTCGACCAGGACCAAGGGCTGGCAGGAATGCGGACCTCCGCCGGTTGGACAACCCTTCGCATGAAGGCATAGTGGAAGCAGATCAGGGTTTCGCCGTTCATCAATCGTGCTGAATGCGAAACCCGCGATGAGAGGAGACGAATTCCATGACGATGCGCGGTTTCGATGGCATCAACCGTAGCGCCATGTCGCGCCGGAATCTAGTGAAGGCCGCCGTGGTCACTTTGGGCATTGTTGGCTTCGCCGCGGTCGGCTTCAGCGGCGCGCTTGCCAGCGACGACGATGTCTGGGATGACGACATGCCCGGCATCGCCAGTGGCGGCTCCGGCGGCTCGGGTTGGCCGTTCGGGGATGATGACAGCAGCGGCGATGACGACTGGGTGTTCAACTCCGGCGGCAGCGGCGGATCTGGTGTTTCCGGCGGTTCCGGTGGAATCGACTGGGACGACGACTAGCCGACGCCCGACGCGCACGCGGTGGGACCGCGGGTAAATCAGAAGAGGAGGCGATCATGGATCACGTGAGATTGAACGATCAGGGGCATGAAGAGCCGGAGCAGAGCGTACCCGATCGCTCGCGTCGCCAGTTTGCCAAGGCAGCCGCCGCGGCATTGGCGGTGAGCGGTTTGGCTGTTGCCGCGCTGCACGGCAACAGCCTGCTGCCTGACAGTGAGCAGGCTGGCGCGGCTGGCCGCGGCAGCGGAAGCAGTGGTGGAAGCGGCGGGGGTGGCGACGATCGTCGCAAGCGCCGCCGGCGCCGCCGGCGTCGCCAGAACGGCAACGGTGGGTCCGGTGGTTCGGGTGGATCTGGTGGGTCCGGCGGCTCTGGTGGGTCGGGCGGATCCGGCGGGTCGGGCGACGACGACTAGCGGCCTTCGCTTCGTGACGAGCGGGACACATCCACGAAGCCTTCCCGTAGCCTCCAGCGAGCGCGCGTCACACGCGCTCGCTGGAGGCTACGGGTTTGAGATGGCCGGGAGAATCGCCGGCGCCAGATGGCATGCCGCGCTCCTGGCGCCGCTCGCCCTGGTGATCCTGGCATTGACGCTATCGGTTCCACGGTTGACCATTCCGGGCCGCTACGTTTTCGACGAACTCTATTACGCCTACACCGCTGGTAAGTACGTCCGCGGAGAGGAGGCGTACAGCACCGCCATTCCGCCGCGAGACGACCCGGCGCTGGAATGGACGCATCCTCCGCTGGCCAAATTGCTGATTGCGGGCGGGATACTGGTGGCCGGGGACAACCCGCTTGGCTGGCGAATCGTCAGTGTCGGTTTCGGGGCGCTGGGCGCGGTCATGGCCTACCTGTTGGCGCTCGCACTGACGGGCAACCGCGCGGTGAGCATGCTTGCCGCCTCACTCCTGCTGCTCGACGGTCTCTATCTTGTCGAGTCCCGAGTCGGGATGTCCAATCTCTTCCTGGTGGTGTTCAGCCTCGGCGCGCTCCTCGGCCTTTCCCGCATGCTGACCGTCCCCGCCAGGCAAGCGGGGCCGCCACTACTGCTCACCGGTCTCTGCCTGGGACTGGCGCTGGCAACCAAATGGAGCGCCGTTTCGCTACTCGGGCTCATTTCGCTGGTGGTCTGTGCCAGAACGCTCCTTCTGTGGCGAAGCACGAAGACCCTGGGGCCAGCTGACGAGCACGCGCGCGACGGGTTGGCGACCTTCAGGCGCCTGGCTCCGATCGGACTGGTGGTCCTGCCAGCCGGGATCTACGCTCTTTCCTATCTCCACTTTTTCCTGACCGGGCATGATTGGAACGATTTCGTCCAACTTCACCTCGACATGCTTCGTTATCACCGGGACCTTGGCGTCGTGCATCGCGACTCGTCCCCCTGGTGGCAGTGGCCGCTGGCGGCGCGCGGCGTCTGGTACTTCTTCGCCGAGCGTCGCCACGAGGGCGCATCCGTCTTTGGCAACGGGAATGTCCTGCTTTACTGGCCGATGGTTGTTGCCGTTGCCTGGGTCGCCGTCGATTGGTGGGGTCGCCGCGCGGCCGCGCTGGTGGTGCTGCTGATCGGCTTCTTCGGCCAATGGCTTCCCTGGGCGCTCTCGCCGCGCGGAACGTTCATCTACCACTTCATGCCGGCCGTGCCGCTCGGTTGCCTGGCGCTGGCGGTGATCGTCAACGACGCCTGGCGAGCGGGCGGGGTCCGCCGCGGCGCGGCAGTGATGTACGTGGTCGCCGTGGCGGCGACGTTCATCTACTTCTACCCGATCTACACCGCGATCCCGCTCGACATCGATCAGATGCACGCCAGGATGTGGCTATCCAGTTGGCGCTAAGTGGGCAGACAGGATGATCGTCCTCGCGACGAGGGGTGTGGGCGACGCAAGCGTCGCACCCTACGACGCGGCTTCCGTAGGGTGCGACGCTTGCGTCGCCCGCATCACCATCAGTCAAGACTCCAGAATCCCACGTACATCTTCTTAGCGCGTGCTCAGGCGTCTCCCCGCCAGGGAGTGGTATCCGGCGCCTGGAGATAACCCCGGTGCCCCGTATCAGGCACGCGATAGAGCCGCCCATCCAGCGTGGTGACGTAGAGGGTCGCCAGATCGGCCCCGCCAAACGCGCAGTTGGTGGGGCGTCCGCGAGCAGACGGTGCTCCTCCAGCACCGTACCGTCGACCGCAACGATTGCGATGCGCGAACCCGGACCGCTCAACTCCCAACCACAGGTGGCAACGATAGCGCCGTCGCTGTCCCAGCACATGCCGTCGATGCCGCGGGCGTCGCCGAAGTCGTGCAAGACGCGGTAGTTCCCCAGCGAGCCGTCGGCGAGCACCGGATAGGCGCGCAACTGGCGAACGGATCCGGGCGCGTAGTCACTTTGCGCCACGTAGAGCGTCTGCTCGTCCCAGGAGAGCAGGAGGCCGTTCGGCCGGGTGGTATCGAAGGTGAGCCGCTCGATCGACCAGGGCAGACCTGCGCCAGGCGGGGAGATGCGGTAGACCGAGTCGTGATCGAGTTCCCGATCGGCGTGGAACTCGCCATAGCGCGGATCGGTGAACCAGATGCGGCCGGCGCGATCGACCACCAGATCGTTCGGGCTGTTGAGCCGTCGGCCCGCGAAGCGGTCGACCAGCACCTCTTTCCGGCCGTCGAGACCGTAGCGAACTATGGCGCGAGCCGTGCCAGCGCAGGCGAGCAAGCGACCAGCGGCGTCGAAGGCGAGGCCGTTCGCGCCGCCGGTGTCGCGATAGACCGTCACTATCTCGTGGCGGGCGGGATCGAAGCGGCGGATTTCGTTCGCTTCGATCGCGGTGTAGAAGAGCCCTTCGCCGTCCCACAGGGGACCCTCGGTGATCGTCGCCGGTCCCGCCAGTTGCTCCCATGTCCAGGCCACGCTGCGTGCTCCTGCCTTGCCCCCAATCGAAGATCCGTGCGCATCTTCGCATGAGACGGGAGGCGGGAGGCGGGAGTCAGGAGTCAGGGGGCGGGAGACGGAAATAGGAGGGCGGAGGGCGGAGATGGCCGCCTTGGCTGCGGCTCGCGGCGCGACGATGGTGTCGTTCCGAGCCGCAGCGAGGAATCTCGGCGTCGGTCGCACTCACGGCCAACGCCGAGGTCCCTCCTGCGTCGGGACGACACGACGGCGGCGCGTTGCCCTGGTCGCGTCAGCGAGGAGCGCGGGCGACGCAAGCGTCGCTCCCTACGACGCGATTTCCGTAGGGAGCGACGCTTGCGTCGCCCGCTTCCCCAACACAGGCGCTCCCGGTTCCAGATTGCCGGTTCAATATGACGACCCGAGCCGATCCTGGTCGATTACGCCAGCAAATGCCTCTGGATGTGGATAACTGTGGGGAAAAGTGGGGACAAGTGGCGCGCGAGGTGGATAAGTGGCATACTGCGCGTGCCCCAAACATCACCCGTCTCCGCGACTGCCCCGTTCCTGGGTCGATCCGTGGTCGATCGCGCGTTGCGCGGTCTGGATGGGTAGCGATGTTCCTCGGGCGCTATGCCCACAACCTCGACGCGAAAGGCCGTCTGGCGGTCCCAGCCCGATTCCGCGAAGCGCTGGCCGAGGGCGTCGTGCTGACCCGAGGCATCGACCGCTGCCTGGCGCTCTATCCCCTCGCCGCGTGGCGTCCCCTCGCCGAGAAGGTCGCTGCGCTGCCTCTCACCGATGCCGACGCTCGTCATTTCCGCCGTCTCGTCTTCGCCGAAGCCGCCGATCTCCCGCTCGATGGCCAGGGTCGCATTCTCATTCCCCTGGAACTGCGCCGCTACGCCGAGATCGAGCGCGAAGCGATCGTGGTCGGGGTCGATACGTCCATCGAAATCTGGACGCCCGCCCGTTGGGAAGCCGTTACCGCCTCCCTCGATGTCGATGGCGCGGCGATCGCCCAGCGGCTGGCGAATCTGATCTGACCTCCATTCCCGGTGCATACTCCGTATATCCTGTGCGCTCGCCGAGAGCGACGTCGTCAACCGGAAATGGTTACCGTGTCCGCGCCCCCTACCTCCGTCGAATCTGGTCATCGTCCGGTCCTGCTGGAACCGGCAATTAAGGCACTCCAGCCGCGGTCCGGCGGCCACTACCTCGATGGCACCTTTGGCGGTGGGGGCCACGCGCGCGCCTTGCTTGCCGCGAGCGCGCCCGACGGAGTTGTGCTCGCGCTCGATGCGGACGCGGCGGCCATCGCGCGCGCCGACGTACTGCGCCAGGAGCCGGCGACCGGGTCTCGATTGATCCCCATCCGTGCCAACTTTGCCAACCTGGCCAATGTCGCGCGGGAGCGGGGCGTCGCGCCGCTCGATGGCGTCCTGCTCGATCTCGGCCTGTCCTCCTTTCAACTCGATACCGCGGAGCGCGGCTTCGCGTTCCGCTTTTCCGGACCGCTCGACATGCGTTTCGATCCTGAAGCCGGCGAACCTGCCAGCACCTTGGTGAACACCCTGCCGGAACGCGAACTGGCCGATCTGATCTGGCAGTATGGTGAAGAACCGGGGAGCCGCCGCATCGCCCGCGCCATCGTGCGCGAGCGGGTGATTGCACCGATCGATGCGACGACCCGCCTGGCGGAGATCGTCTCCCGTGCCCTCGGTGGCCGGCGAGGCAGCGACACCCATCCCGCGACCCGCACGTTCCAGGCGTTGCGGATCGCCACAAACGCGGAACTCGCCGTGCTTGAAGCAGCGCTTGCCGGGGCGGTCGAGGTGCTCGCCCCTGGCGGCCGGCTGGTGGTGATCGCGTTTCACTCGCTCGAGGACCGCGTGGTGAAGCGGTTCATCGAGCGCGAGAGCGCATCATGCATTTGCCCACCTCAGATTCCGGTCTGTATCTGCGGTCACACGCCGCGGCTGTGCAAGATCACGCGGCGCGCTGTCCGTCCTGATGCGGCGGAGGCAGCGGAAAACCCTCGTGCCCGCTCGGCGGTGATGCGCGTCGCGGAGCGGCTTCCCGATCAAGTATCACCCGGAGCAGGTTGATGACCCCGTTGGCCCTGGAACACGTGCTCGCCGGCACCGGCGCGTCGTTGCGAGGCGAGTTGCCGCCGGACACCGTCTTCACCCGCATCGAGCGGGATGCGCGCCAGATCGAGCCTGGCGCCTGTTTCATCGCCGTTCGCGGCGAACGCTTCGACGGCCACGAGTTCGTCGCGGATGCGACTCGCGGCGGCGCGGCAGCGGCGATCGTCAGCCGCGCCTGGGCCGACGAGCAGGCCGCCCCGCCGCTTCCCTTGCTGATCGTCGATGAGCCGGTCGCCGCGTTGCAACACCTGGCGGCGTGGTGGCGGGACCGGCTCGACGATCTGCTGGTGATCGGAGTGACCGGCAGCGTCGGCAAGACGAGTACCAAGGAAGTCATCGCTTCGGTCTTGAGCCGGGCGATGCCGGTCTACAAGTCACCGGGCAATCTCAATACCGAAATCGGATTGCCGCTCTCGCTCCTCGAAGTGACGCCGGAGCATCGGGCCGCGGTGCTGGAGATGGGTGGCGCCTACGCCTTCGGCGAAATCCGTCTGCTCTGCGAAATCGCGCGGCCGCGAATCGGGGTGGTGACCAATATCCATCCGGTGCACCTGGAGCGGATGGGAACGATCGAGGCGATCGCGGAGACCAAGGCCGAATTGGTCGATGCCCTTCCCGAGGACGGGTGGGCCGTCCTCAACGGCGACGATGCTCGGGTGCGTGCCATGGCGCCGCGATGTGGCGGTCAGGTGCTGTTCTATGGTCTCGGTCCCGACAATGAGGTCCGGGCGTCGGAAGTCGAATCGGAAGGACTCGACGGCGTCTCGTTCTGGTTGCATCTCGGCGGCGAATCCAACCGCGTCAAAGCGCCGCTCATCGGAGGGCACGCGGTCGAGTTGGCGCTGGCCGCGATGGCCGTGGGATACGCGGCGGGGATGGCGCTCCCGGACATGATCCAGGGTCTCGCCGAACCGGGGGTGCAGGTGCGTTTGTTGATCATGCCGGGGCCGAACGGTTCCCAGATGATCGACGACACCTACAACGCCTCGACCCCTTCGATGATGTCGGCGCTTGGTCTCCTCGAAGCGATGCAGCCCACGCGGGCGATCGCGGTGCTGGGGGATATGCGGGAACTGGGTGAACTCTCCGAGCGGGAGCATGTCATCGTCGGCCGCCGGGCCGGGGAGGTCGCCGATCTCGTTGTCACCTACGGCGAGATGGCGAGAATCATGGCGCGGGAAGCCGCATCGACAGACGGCCGCTTCGACGTAGGGGCGCCGGACGTGACATCCTTCGGTCTCGCCGAGCGCGAGGAATTGGTCGCGTATCTCCGCCGGGAACTCCGGGAGGGAGATGTCGTGCTGCTCAAGGGGTCACGCGGTTTGCAGATGGAAGATATCGTGGCGCAGTTGCGAGGCGAGGAGGCGGGCAGTCACGAAGTCGAGGAGTCGAGCAGGCGAGGAGTCGAGGCGAACGAGAGTCAGCAGGTGCGCGAATCGTGACCGGCGTCGGAGATTGCGGGACTTGGCCAGGCGAGGTGGCTGCATATCCACACCGCCTATTCTTCTCGACCCCTCGACTTCTCGACTCCTCGCCTCGCGGATAGGTGCTGACGATGGACAGCATCATGCCGGTCGATCCGAATCAGAACATGGCGGTCTCGCTCGCATTGGCGGGACTCGCCTTCGTGGTCACGCTGATCATCGGCCGTCCGATCGTGACGTTCCTGCGGCTACGCAAGGCGGCCAAGCAGGTCCGCCTGGATGGACCGCAGACCCACATCGCCAAGACGGGCACCCCGACCATGGGTGGGATCATGGTGGCGGTCTCGGTGGTCGTCATTACCGTAGTCTTCAACACCGTGGGACGGCTCTCGATGCTTCTGCCGGTTGGCGTACTCATTGCCGCCGCGGTGTTGGGAGCGATGGACGACCGGATGAGCCTGCTGGGGGGCAAACGCCAGGGGGGGATGACCGCGCGGCTGAAGATCGTCTGGCTGACACTGTTTGCGCTAATCGCGGCGATCATTTTGCACGCCACGTATCCATTCGGCCTTGGTTTGAGTAGTGTCTATCTGCCGTTCGTCGGACGCTACGATATCGGCCTGCTCTATATCCCGATTGCCGCGCTGGCGATCATCGCCACCGCCAATGCGGTGAATTTCACGGACGGACTCGATACCCTGGCTGCTGGTACCGCGGCGATCGCCTTCGTCGCCTACGGCATCATCGCCTACCGGCAAGGCCAACTCGGCGTGGTGACGTTCTGCTTCACCATGGTCGGGGCGTTGATGGGCTTCCTCTGGTTCAATGCCCATCCGGCGCAAGTGATCATGGGCGATACCGGCTCGCTCGCGATCGGAGCCTCCCTCGCGGTCGCCGCGTTCATGACCGGGCAATGGTTGCTACTGCCGGTGGTGGGGGCGGTCTTCCTGGCGGAGGCGATTTCGGTTGTCCTCCAGGTCGGCTACTTCAAATACACCAAGCGCCGCTACGGGGAAGGGAAGCGCCTACTCAAGATGGCGCCGCTGCATCATCACTTCGAAATGCTCGGCTGGTCGGAAACGCAAGTGACGATGCGTTTCTGGATTCTGGCGATGATGGCCGGGCTGGTCGGCGTCGCCATGGCGCTGGTGCAGTTGTGATCGAGCCGCAGACCCGCGTTACTGCGTCCGATCTCTGGGGAAAACGGGTCACGCTGCTCGGACTCGGCACCCGTGGTGGCGGTCTCGGCGTGGCACGCTATCTGGTGATGCAGGGCGCGGAGGTGACGGTAACCGATCGACGCGCCGCCGACGATCTGCGCGAGCCGATAGCGGCCCTGGCCGACCTGCCGATTCGCTACGTCCTCGGCGGTCACGACGAACGCGATTTCACCCCCGAGGGTGCGGATCTCATCGTGCGAAATCCGGGCGTGCCGCGGCGCGCGCCGTTGCTGGAACTGGCGCGCTCACGCGGCATTCCCATCGAAATGGAGATGAGTCTTTTCTTTCGCGCCTGTCCGGCACCGATCATCGGCGTGACCGGGACCAAGGGCAAGACGACGGTTTCCACCCTTACCGGTGATCTGCTGCGCGGGGCCTTTCCCGAAGTCGTCGTCGCCGGCAACATGGGTATCTCCGCGCTCGACCAACTCCCCCGGTTGCGACCCGACGTGCCCGTGGTCATCGAGGTGTCGTCATGGCAACTGGAGTCGCTGATCGAGCATCGGCTCGCGCCGCACATCGCGGTGCTGACGATGATCGCCGAGGACCATCTCAACACCTACGATGGCTTCGCGGACTACGCCGCCACCAAGCGCGGCATCGCCCGGTTTCAGCAATCCAGTGACTGGTTGGTGGTCAGCCCGGACGACCCGGAGGCATGGCGCGCGGCGAGAGACACCGCCGCGGAAGTCGTCCCGTTCGGCGACCGTGATCCGGGCGGAGATGGCGCGTGGCAAACGCCGCACGGGCTCCTCTGGCGGTGGCGAGGCGTGGAGCACCACTGGCCGCTGCCGCAATCGGCAGGATTGCGGGGTCGGCATGGCGCTCGTAATGCGCTCGCCACGGTGGCGGCCGCGATGGCGGCCGGGGCGTCACGGGAAGCGGTGGCGACCGGACTCGCCGGCTTTCGCGGCGTCCCCGATCGCATGGAACGGGTGGCGACCATCGGCGGCGTCACCTACATCAACGACACGACCGCGACGGCGCCGATCGCTGCCGCTGCCGCGCTGGAGGCACTGAACGCCGACGCCACCGTAGGCCGGATCCACCTCCTCGCGGGTGGAGCGGATAAGGGGCTCGATCCGGCGCCACTTGCGGACGCGATCGCAGAACATCAGCCGGCGCTCTATCTCTTCAGCGGCAGTGGCACTCCGGCATTGACGGAGGCCGTCCGCGCGCGCGGCGTGACGCCGCGAGGAACGTTCGAGAGCATGGCCGCGGCGGTCGCGGCCGCCCGCCGCGATGCCGTGGCGAACGATGTGGTGCTCCTCTCCCCCGGTTGCGCCTCGTTCGGTCTTTTTCGGGACGAATTCGACCGCGGAGCGCAGTTTCGCGAGATTGTCCGCGGAGAGATTCCTGATGCCGTCTGACTCCGGTGGGGCGAGGCGATTTCGTGCGTGGTGATGTGACCGATCGGGGTCAGGAACTGCTGCCGCCGTTGCCCGCCCGGGTCCATTTCGTCGGAATCGGCGGAATCGGCATGAGCGGCTTGGCGCGCATGCTCAACGCCTGGGGATACGCGGTTTCCGGTTCTGATGCCGTCAGTTCCCCATTGCTGGATGAACTCGCGGCGGAGGGCATTGCGGTCACCATTGGCCATGGCGATACGGCGCAGGCAAGCGCGGCCGATCTGGTCGTGGCTACCGCCGCCGTTCGCCCGGACAACCCCGAACTCGCGGCCGCCCATGCCGCGGGCACACCGGTCATCAAACGGGCGCGGCTCCTTGGCGCGCTGGCGGACGCCCGCCGTGGGATTGCCGTCGCCGGGAGCCACGGTAAATCGACGACGAGCGGGATGATCACCGCCGCTCTGCGCGCGCTCGGGGCGGACCCCAGTTTCGCCATCGGCGCGGTGCTCGGCGGGGCGGGCACCAATGCCGCGCCCGGGACCGGCCAGGACATGGTTGTCGAGGCGGATGAATATGACTGGTCCTTCCTGGCGCTCCATCCCGCGGTGGCGGTGGTCACCAATGTCGACTATGACCACCCCGATCTCTTTCCGAACCTGAGCGATTACGACGCGGCGTTCGCCTCGTTCGTTGCCGGCGTGCGCCGGGAGGGGACGCTGGTCCTGGCCGGAGACGATCCGGGGTGCGCTCGCCTTGTGGCGCGAGAAGACTGGCGGCCGCCCACCACCGTCGTCACCTTCGGTGAGAACGAGGTGGGCGACTGGCGGCTGGAAGGAACGGAGGATGGCTGGCGGGTGACCGGCCCGGACGACATCGCCGTCCCCTTGCGGCTCCAGGTTCCCGGTCGACACAACGCCCGCAACGCCACCGCTGCGCTGGCGGCGCTCGTGGCCCTTGGCTATGACACCGCGGCCGCCGCCGCCGCGCTGGAGACATTCAGCGGCGTCGGCCGGCGGTTCGAGCGCAAGGGCGAAGCGCGTGGCGTTACGGTGATCGACGACTATGCGCACCACCCCAACGAGATCGCGGCCACCTTGCGCGCGGCGCGCGAGCGATTTCCCGGACGGCGCCTCTGGGCGGTATTCCAGCCGCACACCTACTCGCGGTTGAAGGCGCTGCTGCCGGAGTTCGCCACTTCGTTCACCGATACCGACCGGGTGATGATTCTCGACGTCTACGCCGCGCGGGAAACTGACGATCTCGGGGTATCGTCTCGCGATCTGGTCGATCAGTTGCAGGGCGGCACGCTCACCGCGCGCGATCCCGCCGATGCCGCGCGACGGCTCGCGCCGCACGTCACCGCCGGTGATGTCGTTCTCACCCTCGGCGCCGGGACCATCACCGAGACGGGTCCGCTGTTGCTGCAAGCACTGCGCGGGAGCGAAGCGCCGGAGGGTTCCCCGGTAACCGGCGAAGGGTCGCCACGGCAACGTTCGCCGCGGGGCGGGCAAGAGACGATCCCGATCCCGGGCCGGCCCGGACTCTCGGCGCTGCGTGATGCGCCGATGCGGTTGCACACGACCTGGCGGGTGGGGGGACCGGCCGATGTTCTGGTCCGCGCGGCGACCACCGACGATCTGATTGCCGCCGTCACCTGGGGCAGGACGGAAGGGTTGCCCGTCACCGTCATCGGCGGTGGGAGCAATCTGTTGGTTGACGATGGTGGCATTCGCGGTCTGGTGGTTCTGGCCCGCACACCCGGAGAGCGGGCAGGCGACCTGGTGAGCCATGAGGATCGCGGTGACGCGGTGCTGCTCCGGGTCGCGGCGCAGGCGCCGCTCTCCTGGGTCGGACGCTTCGCCGCCGAGCGGGGCTGGGCGGGAATGGACTGGGGCGTCGGGCTGCCCGGCACCATCGGCGGCGCAACGGTAAACAATGCCGGCGCGCATGGGACCGAGCAGATCGATCACCTGGAGCAGGTGATCGTCCTCGACGAACGGGGGGAGATCGAAACCTGGCCGGCGGCGAGGCTGGAAGCGGCCTACCGCCACACGGTGCTGAAAGCGGCGGCGCGGCCGCGACCGTGGACCGTGCTGACCGCTGTCATGCGCTTGCCCAAGGGTGATCCGATGGACCTGGTGCGACTGGCTGACGAGCATGCCGCGTTTCGCCGGGAGACACAACCGACCGGCGCCTGCGCCGGATCGACCTTCGCCAATCCTCCTGGCGATTTCGCCGGCCGTCTCCTCGAAGCGAGCGGTATGAAGGGCTTCCGCATCGGCGGCGCGATGTTCTCACCCAAGCATGCCAATTGGATCGTGAACACGGGCGGCGCCACCGCGGCTGACATCCGCGCGCTCATCGCGACGGCGCAGGAGCAGGTGCGGGATCGGTTCGGGGTAGAGTTGCGGCGAGAGGTGGAGTATCTGGGCGAATACTCGTGATACGGGAGTAGGGTGATGCAGGAACGGCGCGGTGGCAGGTTGCGGGTCGCTTTGATCTTCGGCGGCCAGTCGGCCGAACACGACGTTTCGCTCCGTTCGGCGCAGACGGTGATGAACGCGCTCGACCCCGACCGCTACGAGGTGGTGCCGATCGGGATCGACCGGGAAGGGCGCTGGCTAGCCGGGGGCGATCCCTTTGCCGCGCTCACCGCGGCATCGCCCCTTTTCGCGTTGGGTGATGGCGCCCCCGCGGGACCCGCTTCGGACGTGGCGGAGCGTTCGTTGCCGGAGGTCTTCTCAGGCAGATTCGATGTCGTCTTCCCGGTACTCCACGGCCCGATGGGCGAGGACGGCACCTTGCAGGGTTTGCTCGAACTGACCGGCGTGCCCTACGTCGGCGCCGGGGTGCTCGGCTCCGCGGTGGCGATGGACAAGGCGATGGCGAAGACGGTCCTTGCCCAGACCGGCTTGCCGCAGGCGCCATGGCGGCTCGTTACGCGCAAGGAATGGGAGCGTGACCCGGACGGGATCGTGGCAGGACTTGGCCGGGCGCTGGGATTTCCCTGCTTCGTCAAACCGGCGAACATGGGCTCCAGCGTTGGCGTGGTCAAGGCGCACGACGCGAGTGAATTGCCCGGTGCGCTCGCCGAGGCCGCTCGCTTCGACCGGCGGATCGTGGTCGAGCAGGGGATCGACGCGCGGGAACTAGAAGTGGCGATCTTGGGCAACGACGAACCGATCGCTTCGGTGGTTGGCGAAATTGTGCCCTCGCGCGAGTTCTACGACTATGAGGCCAAGTATGTCGACGAGGGATCGCAACTGCTGGCGCCGGCCCCGATCGATCCCGACACCATGGCCCAAATTCAGGAATTGGGCATCGCCGCGTTCAAGGCGCTGGACCTCTGCGGGCTGGCGCGCATCGACTTTTTCATGGATCGGAACACGGACCAGATTTACATCAACGAGGCGAACACCATCCCCGGGTTCACCGCGATCAGCATGTATCCGATTCTGTGGGAAGCCTCCGGGATACCACTGCCGGAACTCGTCGATCGCCTGATCGGGCTTGCGTTGGAACGATCGCTCGAAAGGCGCGGGTGACGGGTGGCGGGGGACGGGTGACAGGGGACGGGTGAAGGGTGGTGTGAATCGTGAACGATAGCGAAAGCCATGATCCAGCGCCTTCCAGGGACTCGGACGCCTCGCTTCAAGGCTTCAGTCAACTGCGGGTTTGGCAATCCGCGATGGACCTCACCGAGTCAGTCTATCGAATCACGCCATTCCTGCCAAAACACGAAACCTACGGAATGATCAGTCAAATGCAACGAGCATCAGTGTCTGTCGCGGCCAACATCGCCGAGGGACATACGCGTCCCAACTTGGGAGAATACCTGCACTTGTTGGGCATCGCGCGTGCCTCATCGGCTGAGTTGGAAACATATCTCGAATTGTCAAATCGCTGGCGCTACGCGCCCCAGTGTGATCTCGACTCACTGCTCGATCACTGCGCCGTACTCGGACGGCGGCTCAATTCGCTGAGGAATGCACTTCAAGCTCGCCGCTAAAGCATCACGCTCCGCCACCCGTCACCCGTCACCCGCCACCCGTCCCCCGCCACCTGCCACCCGGCACCCCGGTGTTATACTGCCCGCCGGGGCAATGCCCCGCGGCGCGAGCTGGGCTTCCTGATGAGCGTTCTCGGCTGGCCGGAATTGGGGGTGTGCCCCAATCCGGCAAGCGTCATTTCCCGCACAGCCTGGCCGGGTCATATCCCGCGTACGTCACCTTCCCGCGGTGGCGGCTGACAGAACCCTCGGGTGCGTCTGCCGGACGGGATGATCCGGTGCTCTGCCGGCGCCAACGGAAGCGGAAGTTTTCCGGGAGAGGGAAGTACGATGCAGTCCCACAATCAGGGGCAAGTCCGCGGCCAGCGACGGCCACCGCAGCCTGATCTCCAACGCGCCAATGCACTTCCGCGAAACGATGTCCACCCCTCAGTCACGGAATCGGAGGCGCCTGCCTTGGTGATGAATCCTGCCCCTGAACCGGAGCCGCGGACACCGGCTTCCACGCGCTCCGCCGCGCCCGCGCCGGGCCGGACGCGAGACTCATGGGGCGATCCCATTCCACAGACCTTTGCCCATATCAAGGTGATCGGCGTCGGTGGCGCTGGTGGCAATGCGGTCAACCGCATGATCGACGCCGGGGTGGACAGCATCGAGTTTGTCTCGGTGAACACCGATGCCCAGGCGCTGATGGGCAGCAAGGCGCCGGTCTATGTCCGCATCGGCGACAAATTGACGAAGGGATTGGGTGCGGGCGGCCGTCCCGAAATCGGTGAGCGGGCCGCCGAGGAGAGTGCCGACACCCTGGCGGAAATGGTCCGTGGCGCCGACATGGTCTTCATCACCGCCGGCATGGGTGGCGGCACTGGCACCGGGGCGGCGCCGGTGGTGGCCAAGCATGCGCGGGCGGCTGGGGCGCTAACTGTCGGCGTGGTGACGAAACCGTTCGATTTCGAAGGTTCGCGTCGCCGTCGCGCTGCCGAAGAGGGGATCGGCCGGCTGCGCGAAACCGTCGACGCGCTCATCGTGATCCCCAACCAGCGGCTGCTCGACATGGTCGATGCCAAGACGTCGATCGAAGAGGCCTTTGGTCTGGCGGACGATGTCCTGCGGCAGGGAATCGGCGGTATCTCCGACCTCATCACCAAGCCTGGCATCATCAATCTCGACTTTGCCGACGTGAAGACGGTGATGAAGGAAGCCGGTTCCGCATTGATGGCGATCGGCCATGGGACCGGCGAAACGCGCTGCATTGACGCCGCGCGCGAGGCGATCGAAAGTCCGCTGCTGGAGATGAACATCCAGGGCGCGACCGGTGTGCTCTACAACATCACCGGTGGCTCGAACCTGACCCTCCTCGAAACGAGCGAAGCCGCGGAGATCATCCGCGCCGCCGTCGACGAGGAGGCGGAGATCATCTACGGCACGTCGCTCGATCCCTCGCTCGGCGAAAGCGTCCGCATCACCCTGATTGCCACCGGCTTCGAGCAGAGCAGCGATTTCTTCGATTCGTCGCTGCGCCGGCCGGTGCGCGAGCCACGCCCGATGCGCGAGCAGGAGCGGCCAACCTATCGGCCGGCGACGTCGGCCCCTTCCGTCTCACCCCCGCCGCGAGGCGCCGCGACAGGAACGTCCCCGGCGACCTCCTTTCCCGAGGATGATTGGGTGGCGGAATCCTCGATCATCAAGTTCCTGCGCGAGCGCTAGCGCGACGTGAAGCCGGCGTATCGTCCCGACCGCGGGAGGGACCGCGGCGTTCGCCGCGGACGCAGCGGACGCCGAGATGTCTCGCGGCGGCTCGGCATGACAGCGATTGCGGACGCTGCTGCAAGTCGCGCCGTGGCCCACGGCGATCAGCGGAACACGGGCTAGAGCATGCGCTGTCCGTTTTGCCGCGCCACCGATACTCGCGTTACCGACAGCCGGGAACTGAGCGGTGGCGACACCATTCGCCGACGCCGGGAATGTCCGGTCTGCGGCCGTCGCTTTACCACCTACGAACGGGTCGAAGGCGCCAGCCTGATGGTGGTCAAAAAGGATGGCCGCCGGCAGGAATACGATCCGGAAAAACTCCGGCAGAAACTTCGCGTGGCGCTCACCAAACGTCCCGTTGGCGAAGAGGACATCGAGCGGCTCCTCGGCCGGGTCGAGGCCGATCTTCTCGCCCGCGGAACCGCCGAAGTGCCGTCATCGGCAATCGGGGAGGCGGTCCTGCGCGAATTGAAAGCGCTCGACGAGGTTGCCTACATCCGCTTCGCGTCCGTCTATCGCCAGTTCCAGGATATCGAGGACCTGCGGCGCGAGGTCGAGGAGTTGCGCTCGCCACCCGGTGAGGATGACTGAGGCGCGGCCCGCGCCACAGCGGGTTCACACATCGTGCCGCTCCGTGTTACGGCGAGGAATCTCGTCGTATGGTGAACTTGGATGCAACGCCGAGGTCCCTCCTGCGGTCGGGACGACACCGTATCTGTCCGTTACAGTAGACCCACGGTCGATCGTATCGTGGCTGTTGACGAGGCCGTGGGTGCCCCCCCGCATCATCCATCCTGAGCGGTCCAGGAATCGACCCTGATCGTGACCTTGTATCGTTCCTCTCCGGACGGGCCGCGGTCGTAATCCTTGCCGGTGTACTTGCGCGCGACCTGGTTGACGAAAGTCAGATCGTCGTATCGCTCGAACTCGACCACTTCCCCGCGAATCTCGAGATAGCGATTCGGCCGCGCCATGTCGAGAAAGGAAATGGCGACCCGCGGATCACGGCGCATATTGCGGTACTTGACGGTTTCCGCCTTGACGCTGATGAGGATCTGCGATCCGTCCCACAGAAACCAGACCGGGTTGACCTGTGGTCGTCCACTGGCGTCGAGCGTGGCCAAGTGACCGTAGGTGTCACTTTGGAGAATATCGAAATACTGCGCGGGAACCGGTCCTCGTGGCATTGATATCCTCATCTCCTGCGGCGTATTGCAATCGACGCATCTAGTCGAGCGGGTTGTCATGCGCCTCGATTATGACCAGAAAGGGACTTCGAGGCCCTGGCAGATGTGGGAACGTCGCCGTGGCGCGATTGCGAGTGCTGCAGCCGATCGATCGTCATAGTTCGGCATTGTATGGCGTTCTGTACAGACGGTTGTGGGCTGGCTCGGTTCGGCGACAATCACGTGTCGGAGCAGGGTCATTTCGCCGCCGGGTCGGCAATGAGAAGGATGCAGGGGATGAGCACCAAACCATTTGTCGTCGATAGTCATCATCACTTCTGGACGCCTGACCGTTACGACTATTACTGGATGACCGGGGACGCCCTGGCGCCGATCCAGCGACCCTTCGCGCCGGATGATCTCCAGCCTGAATTGATCGCGGCGGGTGTTGACGCCACCGTGCTGGTGCAAACCGTGCCAAGCGTCGCGGAGACGCGGGAGTTCATGGCCACCGCGGCGGCGACGTCCTTCGTAGCGGGTGTGGTGGGCTGGGTGGACCTCACCGATTCTGCGCTCCCTGATACGCTCGCCGAACTGCAGGCGCGGCCGGACGCGACGACGCTCGTTGGCATCCGCCACATGGTTCATGACGAGGCCGATCCTGACTGGCTGCGTCGCGATGACGTCTGGCGCGGTCTTGCCGCGGTGCGGGATGCCGGACTGGCCTATGACTTCCTGGTTCGTCCGCGCGAGTTGCCGGCGGCGCTGATCACGGCTCGGCAATTCCCGGACATGCGTCTGGTGATCGATCATCTCGCCAAGCCGCCGATCGCGTCCGGCGAAATCGCGGACTGGACCGCGCTGATGGCGACGTTCGGCGAACTCGAACACGTTTCCTGCAAGCTGTCGGGGATGGTGACGGAAGCGAACTGGTCCATCTGGACGGCCGCCGATTTGCGGCCGTATGTGGAGACGGTGCTCGATCTGTTCGGCTCCGACCGCGTAATGTACGGCTCGGACTGGCCGGTGTGCCTTTTGGCGGCGAGTTACGGTGACGTGAAGCGCGCGCTGGAGGAGGCGCTGCCGCCGCTTTCGCCCGATGAACGAGCGAAGGTGTTCGGCGGCAATGCGATTCGGTTCTACGAACTCGACGTGGAACAGTTCGCCCGGTAGTGATGGTCTCGCTGCAATCGTGTCTACCCGACGAAGAGTGGCACTTCCGCGGGCTCGCGGTGAGCAACAACACGATACCAGTCGTCTACCAGTCGTGAGCCCTATGGCGCCTAAAGGTCAGCCGACTTCGATGAAGCCATGGTCTGTCACCCGTGCTTCCGGGATAACCGAAAGCGCCATGAACGCGAGCAGGCCGAACGGCGATGGCAAGGTGCTGCCAAGCGAGCGGGCGGCGTCTTCGAGTGTCCCGTAGGCGGCAGCGACATCGGCCAGCGGCTGGTCGGACAGGATGCCGGCCACGGGTAGCGCCAGGTGCGCCAGGATCTGACCATCGGCAACCGCGGCGAGTCCGCCGCCGCTGGCGGTCACCGCGGCGATAGCGACGAGCAGGTCGTCATCATCAGCGCCGATGGCGACGATGTTATGCGCGTCGTGCGCGATGGAGGATGCAATCGCACCGCGTTGCAGGCCGAACCCCTGGACGTATCCGACGCCGACCCGCCCGGTGGCCCTGTGCCGTTCGACGCAGACGATCTTGAGCAGATCGCGCTCCGGCGCGGCGACCGCCCACCCATCGCGTACCGCTGGTTCCACCCTCGCCAGTCGAGTGGCGATTTCACCTGGAATGGCGCCAACCGCGCGATGGCCGGCTTCTGGCGTGAGCCGGAGATCTTCCCGGGATACGGGCGCCACATGCATCGTATCTCGCAGTTCAACGGGAATCTCGGCACGATCGGGGATCACGCCAGTCAGGCATTCTCCTTCACGCGCGACGACGTTGCCCGCAAAGATGGTCATGCCAACCCGGACTTCGCGGAGATCGTCCAGGACGATCAGGTTCGCGCGATAGCCGGGAGCAATCGCGCCCCAACCCGCGAGACGCCAGTAATCGGCCGCGTTCCAGGTGGCGAGACGAATGGCGCGCACTGGATCGAGACCGCGGGCGATGGCGAGGCGGACGATGGCGTCCATGTGACCATCGTGGAGCAGGGTGTGGGAATCACGATCGTCGGCGCAGAAGCAGCAGCGGGGGTAGGTCGCGTCGGTCACCAGGGGGAGGAGCGCTTCCAGATTGTGGGCCGAGGACGCCTCGCGAATCATCACCATCTGCCCGGCGCGCAGTTTTTCTCTCGCCTCGTCCAGCGCGGTCGATTCATGGTCGGAGAAAACGCCGCTGCCAACATAGGCCTGGAGCGCCCCTCCGCTGACACCCGGGGCATGGCCATCACGCAGGTGTCCCGCAGATGCCGCGAGTTTGGCCGCGATCGCGTCGTCCCCGGCCAGCACCGCGGGATAACTCATCAATTCTCCCAGCGCCACGGTCTCCGGCCAGGCGAGCATCTGCGCGATCTCCACCGGGCCGAAGGAGGCCCCCGCGGATTCCCACCTGCTGGCCGGGACGCAGGAAGGAACGGTGAGGAAGACGCCAAGCGGCAGGCCCCGCGCCGCGGCGCGCAGCGCCTCAAGGGCGGGCAAGCCGGCGACATTCGCCAGTTCGTGGGGATCGGATACGATCGCGCCGGTGCCATGCGGAACGACGGTACGAGCGAACTCCGGCACCCAGACCAAAGCAGATTCGGTGTGGACGTGGGCGTCGATAAACGACGGGGCGACCCACTTGCCCGAGACGTCGATTCGTTCGATGGCCAGCGGATAGGCGCCTACCCCCGCGATCACCCCATCCGCGATCGCGATGTCGGCGGCATAGATTTCACCGGAGAGGACATTGATGACCGATCCTCCGGCGAGCACCAGATCGGCCGGTTCCTCACCCTGCGCGATCCGCAGGCGCCGTCGCCAGACTTGTGGATTAAAGTGGGACGTCGCGTCGGCCATCGAATCTCCTTCTCCCATTGTTTGCTGTCTGCTGCCCTCTGCACGGCAACGTGGCCAGGTCCGCCGCGGTGCCAGGAAGGACTGATAGCACATGGCAGGGCACGGTGCCGGCATGGGTGTCCCAGACGGCATCCGCGGCATGCCTGGGTACCGGGTGACCCGATGAATCCAGAAACGCGCGATGGCCGTAGATGAGAGCAGAAGATGGCGACCCTCCCCAGGCGCCTCTTCACGAAAACCCAAACCCTTCCCCTTCCCCACGCGCCCGGCCCAAGCGGCCGGGTTCGTGTTTAACGGCAGGTTCTGATGCTCCCTATCGCCGCGGGGGTCTTCTCTCCGGAGACGTGTGGCGGTCGTCTTCGGTAGCATGTGGTCTGGCGATGCCCGGTTTTGCCGGATGTTCAGGGGCAAATGTCCCGGCCCGCGACTTGCACGTGTCGTGCGGGTGATGCGTAATTCCGCGCGGCGCAAGCAGACTCGCGGAGGCGGTCAGTGCAGAACGACAACGGCACGAGTATTCGGGTCGGCCCCAAGAAGAATCACCAGCCGAACGGGTCCGTCCGGCAGTGGATGCTCCATGGCACGCCGGAAGAGCTGAGCGGTCCCCATGTAACCGAGCCCCATGCTCACCATCGCTACCCTTGGTGGAAAGTGATGTGTCTGACGGGCGTCGATTACTTTTCGACGCTCGGCTATCAGCCTGGCATCGCGGCGCTGGCGGCGGGCGCCCTGGCGCCGATGGCGACGCTGGTGCTGGTGTTGATGACGCTGGTCGGCGCGCTGCCCATGTACCGGCGCGTTGCCGCGCAAAGCCCACACGGCGACGGCTCGATTTCGATGCTGGAGCGCCTGCTCTCCTGGTGGCAGGGCAAACTCCTGGTCCTGATTCTGATCAGTTTCGTGATGACGGCGTTCGTGGTGACCATCACGATCTCCGCGTCCGACGCGACCGCCCATATCGAAGAGAACCCGTTTGCGGGCGCGGTGGTCGGTCATGAAGTGCCGGTGACCCTGGGGCTGATCCTGCTCCTTGGTCTGATCTTCCTGCGCGGATTTACCGAAGCGATCGGGGTCGCGGTCGGCATCGTCGCCGCGTATCTCGCGCTCAATGTGGTCGTCATTGGCCGCGCCTGGTTCCAGATCTGGCAAAACCCGGATGTCCTGCGGAACTGGCACAACCTGCTGACTTTGGAGTACGGCACGCCGTTCGCCATGCTGGCGACGTCGTTTCTCCTCTTTCCCCGGTTGGCGCTCGGGCTCTCCGGCTTCGAGACCGGGGTCGTGGTCATGCCGCTGGTCAAAGGGGATCCTGGCGATGATCCGCGTCATCCGGCGGGACGCATCCGTAACGCGGGGTTCCTGCTGACGACCGCGGCCTCGATCATGAGCCTCTTGCTCATTTCGAGCAGCGTGGTGACCACCCTCCTGATCCCGCACGAGGCGTTCGAGGAAGGGGGGGAGGCCAGCGGCCGGGCCCTGGCGTACCTGGCGCATCTCTACCTGGGGAATATCTTCGGCACGATCTACGATGTCTCGACCATCCTCATTCTCTGGTTCGCCGGCGCCTCGGCGATGGCGGGGATGATCAACATCGTGCCGCGCTACCTGCCGCGGTACGGGATGGCGCCGGACTGGACCCGCGCCACGCGGCCGCTCGTCATTCTCTACACGGTGATCTGCTTCGGCGTCACGATCTTGTTCCAGGCCGACATCAACACTCAGGCTGGTCCGTATGCCACCGGCGTGCTGGCAGTGATCACATCGGCATCGGTGGCGGTGTTCCTGTCTGAATGGAAGAAGCGCGCGATTGGCCCCGCCATCTGGTTCGGCATCGTGATGGCGATTTTCATCTATGCCTTCCTGAACACCATTGTCGAGAACCCCAGTGGATTGAAGATGGCCGCCGGGTTCTTCGTCATGATCCTGGTGATCTCGTTCGTGTCGCGCGTGATGCGCTCCACGGAATTGCGCGCAACCGAGGTCGAGCTGGACGGGATGGCGATCCGTTTCATCGATGACGCCGGACGACGCGGCGATCTGCGCCTGATCGCCAATCATCCCGATGAGCGCAACACGCGCGAGTACCTGCTCAAGGAGCGGGAGGAACGCGAGGCCAGCCACATTCCCGCGGGCGACCCGGTGCTCTTTCTCGAGGTCACCGTCCAGGACGCCTCAGATTTCGCCTCGACGGTCAAGGTGCGCGGGGAAGAGGTCTCCGGTTTTCGCGTGCTCAAGGTCGAGAGCGCGTCCGTGCCAAATGGACTGGCGGCGACATTGCTGGCGATTCGCGACCGCACTGGCAGGCGGCCGCATGCCTACTTTGGCTGGACCGAGGGCAACCCGCTTCGCTATCTGGCGCGCTTTGTCTTCTTCGGCGAGGGCGATATCGCCCCGGTGACGCGGGAAATCCTGCGTCAGACCGACCCCAACCCAACGACGAGGCCGGCCATTCACGTGGGGTAGGGGATCAGATTCCTCCTCCACTGCCACCGCATGCAAACGCCAGCGCTTGACCCGCGTGGGGAGAGCATACCCCGTTGTACCGCTGGGTACGGAATGCTCCCGTCATACTGGTCCCGGATGATGACTGCCGTTTTCTCGTGGCGCGCCCCTCACCCCAACCCCTCTCCCTGTGCGCAGGGAGAGGGGCTTTGGGGCCGCCTTCTCGGCGTCATGAGCCAGGACACTCCCCAATCCTCGCCGCGCCTCCCCTTGTCGGCATGCGCGGGGAGCGGGGCGTTGGGCGTCTGTACCTGATCCCAATGCGAATGTCATCATCCGGAGTCCGTCTCAGCTGGCGATTTGCGTTTCCACGAATGCGAGGAGTTCTTCCAGTTCCGCCAGATGTTCGCGCGCGAAGGTCCCTGCGTCCCCGGCGCGCGTAAACGGCAGTTCGTAGCGGACCCGCGCCGCCGGACCGCGCTCCTCGTCGTCCCACCATGCGGCCTGATGCGGCGCGAGGAAGCCTCGGGTCAGGTTTGGTAGCGTCATTCGCGCCAGCCGTTCCCGCGCCCGGCGCCGGATGTCGTTTTCTTCATCGGCGAAGAACCCCGGCGATGTCGTCCAGAGATCGATTGCAAACCCGTCGGAACCGAGCCGGACATCGACCCGGCCGGTCTCGTCATCGGCGCTGACCACCCAGCGATTTTCTTCGTCGATGGTGCCGTAGGCGTAGAAGCCGGCGGCTTCCAGCGCGGCGCGCACCGGCGCCAGCGCTTCGCGGGCGCGCGCGATGCCGTCACGGGGGCCGAATCCGTTGCCCTCCAGCGACAAGGGATCGAATGGATCCGATTCGCTCATTGACAGAAGTCCACCATCGTTGCCAGGAGAATGTTGGCGGCGGCCGTGGCGCTCGGGAGATCGACCCACTCGTCATCGGCGTGGGCGCCGTGACCGCCAGGACCGAAGATGACGGTGGGAATGCCCGCCGCGGCGAGGAATGCCGAGTCCATCCAGCCGCCAGCGCCAGTGATTTTCGGGGGGGAGCCGGTTGCGGAGGTAATCTGCTGTTGCAGGGCCGTCACAATCGGCTCGTCTGGCGCAACCGAGAACGGGCTACGTTCCAGGAGGGTGCGCTGTTCAGCGCGAAACGCCGAATCCACCGCCGCGGCCTGGGCGAGAATCGCGGCAATCTGTGCTTCGACTTCCGCGGTGGTCTCGCCGGGAATGGTGCGTCGTTCGATCGCCAGCAGGCAGCGGTCCGGGTAGGTGGAAAGTTCCTGCCCGCCCTCGATCAGCGAGGCGTGAATCGAGCCGGCGCCGAGGAGCGGATGCCCGGGATGGGAGCGGAGGTCGCGGTCCAGCGATTCCAGGGCAATCAGGACGTGGCCCATCTTGACGATGGCGTCGACGCCGACATCCGGCAGCGACCCATGCGATGCGACGCCGCGTGTTTCCACTTCCAGCCAGACAAACCCCTTGTGCGCCAGGCAAAGATCGAGATCGGTTGGCTCGGTGACGATGGCCGCATCGGCGCGCATCTGCTTGACGATCTCCTGAACGCCGATCGAGGCGTACTCTTCGTCGGCGACCGCGGTGACGATGACGTCACCACGCAACCCGAGTCGGGATGCCTCTCGTGCCGCTAGCATGATGGCGGCCAGACTCGCCTTCATGTCGTACGCGCCACGGCCATAGAGCCGGTCGCCCGCGATGCGCGGCGTCCATGGCTCGCGCATGCCGCCGGCCCCGACCACGTCCATATGGGCGTTGAGCATCAGCGAGCGCCCGCCGCCGCGGCCGCGAGCGATGCCGATGACGTTGGCTCGCCGCGGACCGAGTGCGGCAATCTCCACATCGAGTCCGGCCCGCGTCAGCCAGAACGCGACAGCCTGCGCGATGGCTTCCTCCCCGGCGCCGCCGGGCGAGAGGTCCGGATTCGTGGAATCGATCGCGACCAGTTCCGCGGTCAGCGCGGTGACTTCTTCCCTGGAAATCGCCATTGGGACGTGGCCCCTTTTTGTGTCTTCACCAGCTCAGCGAGGGACGATACCGCACCTCCCGTGGCCGTGTGCCTCAAATCGCGACGTAGCGGTCCCCACGCAGCACGTTCTGGACGGCGATAGCGACCCGGAAGAGGTAACGGTCGAGCGTCGGGATGAAGTCGTCCGTGGTGGCGAAGATCTCGTGGGCGGAGGTGGCATCCGGAGGCGCGCTGAGACCGGAAAGTGACGGTGACTGGCCGGCCAGAAACGGGAGCAGGTTGCGCAAGGAAAACCGATCCAGGGATGACAGTTCGGCGGGATGGGGACGGTAGGAGGTCAGCGGTCGATCGTCGAGGAGGAGGAAGACATCCTGAATTTCGCGGTCGACAATCCCGCGTTCCTGTTCGCTGGACGCGCGGCGAGTGCCGAGCGGGCGAAGCGAACCAAGATCGACCGTGACGCCGATCTCTTCCTCGGCCTCGCGCAGCGTGTCCTCGATCGTCTCACCGGCCCGGTAGTGCCCGCCGATAGTGGTGTCGTACCGGCCCGGCCAGGTGTCTTTCGCAGGCGAACGTCGCTGCACAATCAGGAACGGCTCACCCCGCTCGTCCCTCCCGGCTACCCAGATGTGGAGGGCGCGGTGCCAGTCCCCATCGCGGTGCACGTCGGCCCGGCGCTTGACCTGGCCTGTCTGCGCGCCCTCGGCGGTGAGGACATCGAAGAGTTCGTCCGGATCCTGCGCGTACGAGTGAACGTCGGCCATCACTTTTCGTCCAAGGCTGATTCACGTACCCTGCTGGTCGGCAATCGCGATCCTGGTCAGGTGAGCACCGTCGCTCACGACATTTGGTGCGGCGCCGGTCCACTCCGCGGCCAACAGCGAGAGCAAGAGGATATCCCGGTACTGCCCATCGCGAAAGGCGCCCTGCCGCAAGCGACCCTCCTCCTGGAAGCCGAAACGCTGGTAGAGCATCAGGGCGCGGGGATTGTCGTCTTCGACCTGGACGCCGACGCGGTGCGCCCCCCAGCCAGTGAAGCAGGCATCGAGGATGGCGTGCAGGATGTCAGACCCGAATCCTTGCCCCCACACCATTGGGTCGCCCACCAGCATCGACAACTCGACCGCCCGTGCTTCCGGACGCTCGCTGGTAAGCACCACCAGACCAACCGGATCGCCTTGGAGTGAGTCGGCAATGAGCGCCGGTGGGCGGCCAAGCAGCGGTTCCTGATCGAGCCAGAAGGCGATCAGGTTCGTGACGGCGTGCATCGAGGCGGCGGATGCACTCCAACCCCAGCCACGCATGACGACCGGATCGTTGAGCCACCGGTAGACAATCGCCGCGTCTTCCCGTTCGACCGCGCGTAGGTTGACCAGTTCCCCCAGAATCACCAGCGCCTTTCACCGGTCCGCGAGGCGTTCCTCGCATTGCAGATCGCCGAACGCGGCGGTGACCTGCGCGAGCACGGGCCACCAGACCCGGCTGGGGACGCCACGCGACCACAGCCCCACCGGGGTGAGCATCCGCCGAGCGACGGCCAGGCGATAGTCATCCCGAAGCGAATCGGGCGTAACCAGAGAAGCGCCTCGGGCGTGAAGTCGCATGAGATAGCGATCCAGCAGCATCGCCTCCAGCGACCGTCGCATCTCGACTGGTACATGGAGGGCGAGAAGCGAGGCCAGGTCGTGCGCGGCTGGTTCGATCGACCAGCCTTCCCAATCAAGAAGCAGCGTCTGTCCCTGGGCGTCAGCAGGGGCGAGAACATTCCACGGGTGAGCATCGCCATGGACCACGGTCAGCGGTTCGGTCGCGCGGCGGCGCTGAATCACCGGCCAGGAGGCGATGACCGTCTCCAGAGCGTGGACACTCTCCGCCGGAAGTTGCGGTCGATAGACGGAGAAGAACCGGTCGAGTCGCCGGCGTTGCGATTCCACTGCTTGCAGGCGCCACGCATCATCACGCTCCGCGGCCGCCGCCGCCAGATCGGCATGATCCCACCATGCGGCGTGAAATCCGGCCAGGCAATCGATGGCGCCTTGCAATAGGGACGGGGTTGGCAGCAAGGGGGAATGCAGCGCAATGTGCGTTTCCGTGTGATCGGCCATCAACAAGAGCGAGCGGCCGGAGTCCTCGTCGAACCGTGAGACGTAGGCGCGCGGCGCTGGCGAATCGGGCATGGCAGCAGCCAATTGTGTGTAGAACCGATGCTCCTTCCACCGCCGCTGCCACACGGTCGCGGACGGTTTGGTATCGGTACGGGACGACTTGAGCATGAACGTGGCTGGGAGGTCCGTCGCCGCGGAATAGTCAACGTGCAGCCGGTGCAGATGGGCAAATCGCTTGCGACGCCAGGGCGCGACCGACACGTTCGTGACAAACGCGGTGCCAAGACAACCATCCTGGCGAAGCATGGAGGTCAGCACCGCTGGGGTGATCCCGGCTGGATCAGTCACCATTGCGCGGACACCTGTTTCTTGACCGGCAGAACTCGGGCGACCGCAACAGTCACCATCGCTCCTTGCGGAGCGACTGCGATCGATGTTCCCGTGCTGTTCGTGGTTGACTGCATGACACATCCAGACATCTTCAGGAAACGTTAAGCTATCCATGCGAGTTTGAGTAGTGTGAGACAGATGGCTGCGATGCTGTCACACACTCTTCGGCAGGCGCCAACCGTGGCGTTTGCCTCGCATCGCGCGAGACGTCGCGCGGAGTGCAAGAACACGGAAAGGATGGACCGTGGACGAGCGACAAGAAGAGCGACCCGATGAGCAGGTCATGATCGACCGCCGCACCATTGCCAGGGGCACAGCGGCGGGTGGGTTGGCCGCGCTCTTTGCTGTCGTGGGGGGCAGCCGAGTTCTGGCCGATCGGGGCGACGATTCCGAAGAGACCGATACGGCCGATGACGCTGATACCGCCGACGATGCTGACACTGCCGACGATGCCGACACCGCCGATGACGCGGATACCGCCGATGACGGCGATACCGCCGATGACGACGGCGAGGACGACGAAGACGACGACGATGCCGCGGAAAGCGGCGGCAGCGGCGCGGCCCAGACGCGCAAGAAGGCGCAGAAGCGCGGCAAGCGGCGCGGGGGCAAGAAGGGCCGCCGCTAGCACGGACGCCAGCGCAACACGCGCGTGAGCGAACGATGGCACCAGAGCCAGCCCGGCCAATTGGCCGGGCTGGCTCTCGTCGTCTCCAGGTTATCTACCAACTCTGATCCGGGATCCTGCCAGTCGCTCTGAATCGGGGTGGTGCAGCGTTCCATGGGGTGACCGTTAGTGCAATTGGCACACCGCGCACTACGGCGGCGTGCGAACGACGTGTCATGCCAAGCCGCCGCGAGGGACCTCGGTGGTGGCAGAGATTGCGACCGCCAAGGTTCGTCCTGCGTCGGGACGACACCGATGGGGGTCGTCTCAACGACACAACCTATCCACGTCGCGGTAACAAAGAGTGGAAACGACCGATGACGCGCCGGGGCCGCACCAGTAAAGTAATCGCAGGATCGTCGGCGTTGCGCGCTGGGCGAGCGACCGATAGCGCTTTCGTTTCCCGGCAGGAGAATCCCATGCTCCGCTCCGCTCTTTCGGGCGTCAGGCAACATCTCGGACCCGTTGCGATGCGGGTGTCTCTCGTGCTGCTGATATGCGGAGTCTTGGGACTGGCAGGAGACGCTCGTCCCGGCCACGTCGAAGCCGGAAAGAAGCAGAAGCACGCGGGGACGTTCGTGAACAATGGAGTTCTGGTGGGGCCGAGCGGGGCGGTGGGCGCGATGAACCCGTATCCGTCCACAATTCGGGTTGCCGGCATGAAAGGGAGGATCAAGGATGTCAACGTGACGCTGAGCGAGATCCGGCATGGCTGGCCGGACGATCTGCAGGTCCTGCTGGTTGGCCCGGGAGGTGAGTCGACATTGCTCATGTCCGGCACAGGCGGCGGCAGCAGCACGGTGCTGCAGGGCGTAACGCTTCATCTGGACGACCAGGCCTCCCGACTCCTTCCGGATGACGCACGGCTGCAAAGCGGCACATTTGCCCCAACCAGTTTCGCGGCTCCGGCCCTGCCGCTGGGCCCTCCCACCGGGGCCGGAACGGGAATCGTCTCCCTCTCCGCGTTCGATGGCACGAATGCCAACGGCGAATGGCAACTCTTCGTCGCTGATACGGGCAACGCAGGCTATGACGGCGATATCGCCGGTGGCTGGAAACTGACGATCAAGACCGGGGGCAAGAAGAAGCGCTAATGCCTCTCCCGCTCGCGAGGCCAGAATCCCCGGATGGCCGTTCGCGTCTCAGTCCGATGGTTTCTCCCACCAGAGGCCCATGCGGGCGTTGGTGCCACCATCGACGTAGAGCACCTGACCAGTGATGAAATCGGCGCCGTCGCCGGCCAGAAACGCAACGGCGGGGGCGATGTCGCGCGGCTCACCAACGCGTCCCCACGGTGTGAGGGTATTGCCGAACTCGTGGGTGTAGCCTGGCATCTGGAAATAGCGGGGCACTTCGATCACGCCCGGGCCGATGGCGTTGACCCTGATGTGGCGTGGCGCGAGATCGATCGCCAGCGAGCGGGTGAAGCCGATCACCGCTCCCTTGGTCGCGGCGTAGGCGGCGTGATGGGGAAAACCGCCGCCGCCATGGATCGACGTGATGTTGACGATCGAGGCGTGCGCCGAGTGCTCGAGCCAGGGAAGCGCCGTCCGCACGCAGAAGAAGTACCCCTTCATGTTGAGGTCGAACATCTCGTCATACAGTTCTTCCGTGGTGTCGTCCACGCTCTGCGACCGGGTGACCCCGGCATTGTTGACGAGGATGTCCAAGCCGCCAAACGTCTCGGCCGCCTCGGCGACAACCCGCTCGCAGTCGGCGACAAAGCGCAGATCGCCTTGGACGGCAATAGCCTCGCCGCCAGCGGCGGTGATCTCGGCCATCGCGGCGTGAGCGCCAGCGCTGCTTCCCGCGTAGTGGATGGCGACCCGAGCGCCTTGGCGCGCCAGTTCCCGCGCGATGCCTTCGCCGATGCCGATCCCGGCGCCGGTGACCAGTGCCGCCCGGCCGGACAATGCGCTCATGCTTCGTCTCCTCCCTGTTCACGCGAGATCGATCTATCGATGACCGCTTGCAGCACCGGCGCGGCGAGGGTGAGCATGCGTGCGTTGCTGGCGCCGCACCCTGGCCCGACCACCGTGCCGTGGACGAGCAACCCGAGGAGGATGGACCCCGTCAGTTCGGCCCGCGCCTCCGCATCTGGACCCTCCAGGCGGGCGGACAGGGGGCGCGTGAAGCCGTTGCGCAGGGCGTCGCGCAACATCGGCCCCGCGACTTCGCTCGATGCCGAGCGCAGGAGCGCCGGCAGGGGGTCGTACGGTTCGTCCGCCGTCTTCTTGCCGAGGATATAGGCGGCGAGACGCTCGCCAAGGGTATCCAGGTCCCCGGCGATCAACGCGCTCAAATCGAATTTGGCCCCGACCGCCTCCGCGAACAACCCTTCCTTGGAGCCGAAATAGCGAATGATCAAGGCGGGGTCGATTCCGGCGCGGGCCGCGATCTCCCGCACCCCGACCTGATCGTAGCCCTCGGCCATGAAACTGGCGCGAGCGGCATTCAGGATCGCGGCGCGGGTTGCCGCGCGCTTCTGGGCCTGCTTGTTCATCGGCGAAAGACCGCTTCCGCCTGCCTCATTCGTGACATGAAATACCGACTCAACTCCGCGAATCGGTCAACACCCGTTGACACTCAGGATTTCTCATCGTATCGTACGCCATGTCAACAGGTGTTGACTTTTCTGACAGGCGATGGAGTGCATGGCGATGAAATTCGGGATCACGATACCTCGCTTTCTGACACCGCAGGGCGACGCCGGGATTGGACCGCAACTGGCCACGATGGCGCGGCAGGCGGACCAGGGTGGACTCGATTCGCTCTGGGTGATGGATCACTTCTTCCAGATCGAGATGATCGCTCCGGCAGAAGAACCGATGCTCGAGGGCTATTCCGCGCTGGCATTTGTCGCCGGACTCACCGAGCGCATCTCGCTCGGAACGCTCGTCACCGGCGTCACCTACCGTCATCCCGGAATCCTGGTCAAGACCGTCACCACCCTCGATGTGCTGTCCGGTGGTCGCGCCTGGCTCGGTATCGGCGCGGGCTGGTACGAGCGGGAGCACCAGGGACTCGGCGTGCCATTTCCGCCGCTGGGCGAGCGCTTCGAACGTCTGGAGGAGACCCTGCAGATCGCCCTGCAGATGTGGTCGGGCCAGGTTGGTCCGTACGATGGCCGGCACTACCATCTCGCGGAAACGCTCTGCCTGCCCCGGCCCCTCTCGGTTCCCCGGCCGCGCATCATGATCGGCGGTAGCGGCGAACAGAAGACGCTACGGCTGGTGGCCCGCTATGCGGATGCCTGCAATCTCTTCGCGCGGCCCGGTGAGGAGGGACGGCAACTCCTCGGACAGAAACTGGATGTCTTGCGCCGGCATTGCGAAACCGAGGGGCGGGATTACGACAGCATCGAGAAGACCGTGATCGGCCCGGCCCCCTCTCGCGACGCCCATCCGATGCTGCTGCAGCCGGAGGAACTGCTCCCGTTCCTGGCGCAACTCGCCGCGCTCGGCATCGATCACTACATCACTCCCGCGCTCGATCCCGGCGCGGTCGAGATCCTACTGGACGACGTTGTGTCCCGGTTCGATCGTGCGGAGGTGTCGCGATGACGGAGACTGAGCGACGTGTGGCGATCGTGACGGGAGCGTCCGGCGGAATCGGCGGGGAAACGGCGAAGTTGCTCGCGACAAAGGGATGGACCGTGTACGCCGGAGCGCGCCGGTCGGCCGATCTGGAGGCACTGGCGGCGAACCGCGTCCGCTCGGTGGCCCTCGACGTCACCGACGACGCCTCGATGCGGGCGGCGGTCGAGCAGGTGCTCGCGGCGAGCGGGCGGATCGACCTCCTGGTGAACAACGCGGGTTATGGGTTGTACGGACCCCTCGAAGAGCTGCCGCTGGTTGACCTGCGGCGGCAATTCGAGACCAACGTGATCGGGCTGATCCGGATGAGCCAGCTCGTGCTGCCGGCGATGCGGCGGCAAGGGAGCGGACGGATCATCAACATCGGGTCGGTTGGCGGGGTGATCACCACGCCGATGGGCGGCGCCTATCACGCCAGCAAGTTCGCGGTCGAAGCGATCTCCGATGTGCTGCGTGCCGAGGTCGCACCGTTCGGGGTCGATGTCGTGTTGGTGCAACCGACCGGCGTGCGGACCGGGTTCTTTCCGAAGATCCTCGAGTCGATGCCGCGGACCGGCCCCAGCAGCCCGTACGCCGGTGCGCGGCGCGGGTTCGGCCGGGCGATGGCCTTCGTCGAGCAGTCCCCGGGTTTGCTTGGACCGGCGGAGGTGGCACGGGTGATCGTGCGCGCGGCGACGGCAGCGCATCCCCGTGCCCGCTACAAGGCCGGGGTCTCGGCCTATGCGCTGATTGCGGCGCGGCGGTTGCTGCCCGACCGCGTCTGGGACGCGATCATGCGCCGCGCCCTGGAAATGGCGGCACGAGACGAGTCCGCGGGGGAAGCGGCTCCTTCACCGCGGCCGGTCAGTTGCTGACCGCCTCGTCTTGCCAGGCGGTCAGCGCGTCAAGATCGATCTCGACGCCGGGGAGCGACGGCAACTGCACCTTCCCCGCTCGATAGACCGTTTCCGCGTATTTCTCGTCCGGTTGGCGCCGCCAGACCGTGAGTGTCCGCGCGAAGGGGTGGATGAACCAGATCTCGGGGTCGCCGCGTCGTTGGTAGTCGGGGATCTTCGCCCTCACGTCGTAACCGCCGGTCGAGGGCGACCAGACCTCGACCACCAGCGGCAGTGGTTCGCCGTAGGCGTCGAGCCCGCGCGGATTGCGGCGCAGCGGACGGACCATTGCCGTGGGGATGACCGCCACATCGGGGATGTAGTAGGTCTCGGACGAGACACGCAGGCGAGCCTGTCCCAGCCGGACCACGTACTGGCCGCGGTCGAGCTGGGGAAGAAGTTGCGCCGTCAGATCGACCGCGACATCGTTATGGCCGGCGCTCATCCAGGGAATCTCCCGCAATTGCCCGCCGACGAGCTCCCACTGGCCCTGCGGGTCGCCGAGCGCGAACTCACGGTATGCCTCTTCGCTCATCGTTTTCGTCGCTGCAATGACCATGCTTGGCTCCAGTCGCGGCACGCCTCACCCGTTCGAGCGGTAGTTCGGCGCCTCGCGGGTGATCATCACGTCGTGCGGATGGCTCTCGCGCAGTCCGGCGGCGGTGATGCGGACGAACCGGGTGTCTCGCCTGAGAGAGGGGATATCTGGGGCGCCAACGTAGCCCATCGCCGAGCGCAGGCCGCCGACGAGTTGGTAGATCAGGTTGCCGAGCGGGCCCTTGTAGGCGACGCGGCCTTCGATCCCCTCCGGCACCAGTTTCTGGATGTTGCCGACCCCCTCCTGAAAATAGCGGTCCTTGGAGTAGGAGCGGGCTTTCATCGCGCCGATCGAACCCATGCCGCGGTATTCCTTGAACCGCTCGCCCTGGTAGAGCACGACCTCACCGGGGCTTTCGTCGACCCCGGCCAGGAGGGAGCCGAGCATGACCGAATCGGCTCCGGCGGCGATCGCCTTGGCAATGTCCCCGGAGTACTGGACGCCGCCGTCGGAGATAACCGGGACATCATGCCGTGCCGCGGCGTGGACGCAATCGAGGACGGCGGTGATCTGCGGCACGCCGACCCCAGCGACCACCCGTGTGGTGCAGATCGAGCCGGGACCAACGCCGACCTTGACCGCGTCCGCGCCGGCGTCGATCAGCGCCGCCGTGGCGGCTCCGGTGGCGACGTTGCCGGCGATCACATCGACACCATGCCGCCGTTTGATGCGGGCGACGGTCTGCAGGACGGAGCGTGAGTGGCCGTGGGCGGTGTCGACGACGAGGACATCGACCCCGGCATCGACCAGCGCCGCGGCGCGCTCGTCGGCGTCCGCGCCGGTGCCGACCGCGGCGCCGACCCGCAGGCGTCCCTTGCCATCCTTGGTCGCGTTGGGGAACTGGATCTTTTTCTGGATGTCCTTGACTGTGATCAGACCAGTCAGGTAGCCGTGCTCGTCGACGACCGGCAATTTCTCGACGCGGTGGCGATGAAGGATCGACTGTGCTTCCTCGAGGGTCGTCCCGGATGGAGCGGTAATCAGATCCTCGCTGGTCATCACCGCGCTTACGGGCTGCTCGATATCGTCGACGAAGCGGAGATCGCGGTTGGTGAGGATGCCGACCAGCCTCCCGTTTTCTTCGGTGATTGGCACACCCGAAATGTGATACCGATCCATGACCGCCATCGCCTCACGCACCGGGGCGGAAGGCGGCAGCGTCACTGGTTCGACAATCATTCCCGACTCGGAGCGCTTCACTTTGTCGACTTCGGAGATCTGCTCTTCGATGGAGAGATTCCGGTGGATGATGCCGATCCCTCCCTCGCGGGCGAGGGCAATCGCCATGCGGGCCTCGGTCACCGTGTCCATCGCGGCGGAAAGGATCGGGATGGCCAGGGTGATGCGATTGGTGAGTCGGGTCGCGGTGTTCGCGCTGGCGGGGAGGACGTCTGATTCCGCCGGGACCAGCAGGACATCGTCAAAGGTCAAACCGAGACCGACGAATTTGTCGGCACCCTGGTCCAATTCGTCCCAGGGAGCGCTGTTCAGTCCGGGCAACCCGGCAAATCGTGGTTCCGTGATGGTCATGATGCCCGAACCTCCTCTGCTCTCTGCGGCGAACGCCGTGGGGGCAATTGCAAACGTGACACCAGTTCGCTGGCGAACGCCTCGTAGGCTTCGGCCCCACGCGAACTGGGGTCGTACTCGACGATCGCCTGCCCATATGACGGGGCTTCGGCAAGTCGGACCGAGCGCGGCACGACAGTGGCGAATATCCGGTGGGGAAAGTAGCGGCGCACCTCCTCGACAACGTGCGCCGAGAGGCGGGTCCGGGCGTCATACATCGTCATCAGCACGCCGGTGACGTCCAGCGGCGGATTCAACCCGCGCTTGACGAGATCGACCGTCAGCATCAACTGGCCGAGCCCTTCGAGGGCGAGGAACTCGCACTGGATGGGAACCACGACCGAGCGCGCCGCGGTCAATGCGTTGACGGTGAGCAGACCGAGTGACGGTGGGCAATCGATCAGGATGACGTCGTACTGGTCGAGTATCGGCGCCAATGCTCCGCGTAACCGGGTTTCCCGCCGTGGGGCGTCGACCAGTTCGATTTCGGCGCCGGCGAGCATCGAGGTCGCGGGGAGGAGATCGAGACCATCCCGATCCGTGGCGACGATCGCCTCCGGCAATGGCAGATCATCGACGAGCACGTCGTAAATCGAGCGCGTGACGTCCTGCTTGGCGATGCCGAGCGAGGATGTCGCGTTGCCCTGGGGATCGGAATCGACGAGAAGAACCCGGTAACCACGTTGCGCGAGCGAGACCGCCGCGTTGACGGCTGTCGTGGTTTTGCCGACGCCGCCCTTCTGATTGGCGAACGCGACGATCGGGCGCATCCCCGCGGCGGCGCTCTCCGGTTCCGGCCCGGATAGGGCCGCCCGCACCGGACTTGCCGCCGTCACACTCGCCATTCGCGCGTCGCTCGCAGGGTGCTCACTCCTCGCATGCGATGGTAGCAGACGGGGAGTCGGCGAGACGGCAAGACGAGAAGTCGGCCAGTCGGAAAGACGGAAAGACGGCAAGACGGCAAGTCGGCAAGGCGACAAGGCGCATAGACGGCCAGTGACGAAATGGTCATCAGCGAGTCAGCTGGCTTCCTGACTTGCCGTCTGGCCGTCTTGGCGCCTGCCTGTCTCGTCGTCTCTTGCTTCTCGTCGTCTCTTTTTTCTCGCCGACTCGCCGACTCGCCGACTTACCGTCTCAACATATTCGTGGCGAACCAGCCGAGATTGGCGGGGCGCTCGGCGAGGCGCCGCATCAGATAGTGATACCAGTGGGGGCCGTAGGGGGTGGCGATCAGGACGCGCTGGCTGGCGTTGACGAGGTCGACCTGGTATTGCGGGCGCACCCCGTACAGCATCTGGAACTCGAAGCGGTCCGAGCCGATGCCATGGCGACTGGTGAACAGCATGAGGTGATCGATGATCCGCTCGTCGTGGGTGGCAATCGCGGTGAACCCCCCGTGTTGCAGCATCCGCTCCGCGAGGGCGATGTAGGCCCGGTCCACATCCGACTTGCGGGGATAGGCGATATCGGGTGGTTCGAGGTAGGCGCCCTTGACGAGTCTCAGGTTGGGGGAGAGCGGAAGTAAACTCATCAGGTCGTCCGGCGTGCGATAGAGATAGGACTGAAGCACGGTCCCGACGTTGTCATGTCCGTCCGATCGCAACCGCTGGTAGACGCGAATGGTGTCGTCGACCCGGGCCGATTCTTCCATATCGATGCGGATGAAATTGCCGTGGGAGGCGGCGTGGGCAACGATCTCCGCGACATTCTGATAGGCGAGTTGCGGATCCAGATCGAGTCCGAGATGGGTCAGTTTCAGCGCGATGTTGGTCTGCAATCGCTCTGTGGCGATCCGGTCGAGGTCGCGCTTGTACTCATCGACGACCAGACGCGTGGTGGCGGGATCCTTGACTCCTTCGCCGAGCAGCGTGGTGTTGGTGCGCAGGCCCTTGGCGTTGAGACCGCGCAATACCGGAACTGCCTCGTCGAACGACTCCCCGGCGACAAAGCGAGCCGCGCCGAGGCGCATGCCATGCTCGCGCACGAGGCGCGAGACCGCCGGGTTGCCGGTTGCGGCGAGGATGGCTGAGCGAAACACCGGGTTCAGGTCGAATCGGCGTCCGATAGCGCTGCCGCCGTTGGGGCTAACATCCACGTGATGTTGTTCCGCGACCGCCATCTGCGTTGCTCCTCGAACTGCGCCGCCAGTAATGGAATTGCAACCCGGTGGTCGTCGATCGGGTTGCTCATCCGCATGGTGATGGTACTCCCGGGGTATTGCCGGGTGAGGGCGTGACGGCACAAACCAGTCTCAGGGCGGTCAAGCATCTCGATTGCCACTCTTGGTTAGGCGTGCGGGCAACGCACGCGTCGCACCCTGCGGAATGCCGTTGGAGGGACGAGGCAAGTCTCGCCCGCGCTACCTCGCTGCCACCGGACACAGGTGTCGTCCCGATAGATGAGGGACCTCGTCGTTCGTTTCGACGCGATTCATCGGACTGGCAGGGCCGCCGTATCCCACGGGGCGCGCGTCGCACCGATCGCCACCATGGCTACGACGGCCGCGCCGCGTTGATCGCGTGGCGCAATGCGAGGGCGGCGCTGCGGACATGATCGCTCCAACGGCCTTCCTGCCCGGTGCCGGCATAGGTGACGCCGCGGGAGGCGTTGACGATCAGGCCGCGGCCGCGAGCATCGAGTCCGGCGGCGAGCGAGGCCGCGAGATCCCCGGCCTGGGCGCCGACTCCCGGCAAGAGAATCGGCAGGTCCGGGCAACGCCCGCGCACCGCGGCAAGTTCGTCCGGGTAGGTTGCGCCAACAACCAGCGCCAGCGAGGCGGGGTAGCGATCGGACCAATCGCGGACGCGATCGGCGACGGTCATCGCGAGCGATTGGGGTCCGCTCGCGGTTGCGACCGCGAGATCCTGGAGATCACCCGAACCAGGGTTGCTCGTCTTGCAGACCACGATCACGCCGCGATCGGGCCGGCGGAGAAACGGCGCCAGGGAGTCTTCGCCGAGGTAGGGATTGACCGTGACGGCATCGAAATCCCAAGTATCGAAGTAGCCGGCGGCGTACGCGGTGGCGGTGCTGCCGATATCGCCGACCTTTGCATCGAGAATCACCGGAATATGGCGGGGAATCATGCGGCGGGTGGCCTCCAACGCCTCGACGCCCGCCGCTCCATTCGCGAGGTAGAAGCCGAGGTTCGGTTTGTAGGCGCAAACCAGATCGACGGTGGCGGCGATCACCTCGGCGTTGAACTCGGCAATCGCGCGCGGGTCCTCACGAACGTAGGAGTACGCGGCTGGCAAGAGGTCCAGATCGGGATCGAGGCCGACACAGAGAAGGCTATGGTTTTCCTCGACCGCGCTGTTCAGTCGATCCGTGAACGTCGCTATTTCTGTCACTGCGGCCATCGGCGCCCAACCTCCGTCTGCGCTTCAAACAATCTTCCTGGACACGGAAATTCAACCTGGTTTCGCCGGTCCTGAACGGTCAGCCCCTAGGGCGCCAGAAGTCCCGAGCCGCAGCGGAGTATGGCAGTTTCGGACGTGCCAGCGGGTCACCAGAACGGGGGATCAGCGCCAGGAAGTGTACGTACAGTGCCGGTTTCTGTGACTGAGCCGCCATTGATCAGGATGATAGGATGGTTGCGAGGGCAGTCCGCGCCAGGGCGCGGCAAGGCGGCGGTCGAACGAACCGCCGCGAGGGGGAACTAGGGTGAGGCCGACCGCGGCGGAATCGAGCGTGACATCCGTCGCGGCGGCCGCACCATTGCCAGAGATCGATCCCATTTCCGGCGTGCGCCTGCCGACGATGGCGGATGTTGCCCGGGCGCGAGCGGTGATCGCGCGTTATCTGCGGCCGACACCGTTGCTGACCTCGCCCGCGCTCGATGCCAAACTCGGCTTTTCCGCCTATCTGAAATGCGAAAATCTGCAACCAATCGGCGCCTTCAAGGTGCGCGGGGGGCTGTTCCTGCTCAACGAGTTGTCCGAGGAGGCGCGTGCGCGCGGGGTTGTCACCGCCTCGACCGGGAATCACGGGCAGTCGATCGCGTATGCGGCGCGAGAGTTCGGCGTCAAGGCGACGGTCTGGATGCCGGAGGAGGCGAATCCGCTCAAGGTCGCCTCGATGCAGCGGCTGGGCGCCGATGTCCGCTTCTTCGGCCGTGATTTCGATGAGAGCCGGCAGCGTGCGCTGGAGGATGCGCAGGCGCAGGGGGCGGAATTTGTCGTCCCGGCCAACGATTGGCGTCTGATTGCCGGGGTCGCGACGTATACCGTAGAGATGCTCGAGGATGTGCCAGACCTCGATGTACTGATCGTCCCCGCCGGCGGCGGTTCTGGTCTGTCCGGCGCGTGCTTCGCGGGGAAGGAACTCTCGCCGCGGCTGCGCGTCATCGGCGTGCAGGCGGCGGGAGCGCCGGTTGTCTACGAAACCTGGCGCAGCGGCAAACTGGAGACGACCGATCGTGCCGATACCTTTGCCGAGGGCCTGGCGACCCGGGTTGCCTTCAGTCTCCCCGCGCAGATTCTGTGGCGACGGCTGGATGATTTCCGGCTGGTGACGGACGCCGAGATGCGGCGGGCCATTCTGACCTTGCTGGAGAACGCGCGCGTCCTGGCCGAGGGCGCGGGCGCGGCCTCGCTGGCCGCGGCACATAGCATGCGCGAGGAACTTGCAGGCAAGAAGGTCGGGATCGTGGTTTCGGGCGGCAATCTGACGCTCGAGAGCCTGGCGGAGACGATGGAGAGGGAGCGGCCCTGGTGACGTCATTGCGAGATTGGCTCGGGTTTCGACGGCGGGAGAGCGCCGGTGACACCGTCCTGCTTATCGCGCGGGAGGTTACCGATCGTCAGCGCTCGGTCCAGGGGGGACTGGCGGAGATTCGGGATCCCCAGATTCTCGACCGCCTGACGGCCGACGATTTCGAGGGTCTCGACATCGTGATCGAGGAGCAGGCGAGCGAGGATCGCGAATACGCGATTGTGCTCGGCCGGCTGGTCTACGCCGCGGCGCGAGCCAAGGGCTTTGACGATCAGATTGTCGATGCCGCGCTCCGGCTCGATACGCTGCTGCCGGGCGATGACCCAAGCCACGAGCGGGACCGGTTGCTGCGCGAGGCGTATGCAGTCGCCCAGCGCTCCGGATATGTCGAAGGCGGCCGGGCCGCCTTGAGCCGGCTCGGACTGCGCGCCCTCGACGCCGGTGAGACCGAGCGGGCCCGCGCCCTCCTGCGCCAGCAACTCGATCTCGGCGACGAAGAGGATGACGACATTGCCGAGGTGAATGCCGCCCTCGCGCTCGGCGATCTCCTCCGCAAGGAAGGAGAACGGGCGGAGGCGCAGGCGCTCTACCGGCGGGCTGGCCGCGGCGCGCAGCGCCTCGATTTTCAGCACGGCATCGCCGAGGCGCTGGTGCGGCAGATCGAGATGCTGCCGCGCAATACCGATCTGGAAACCCTCGCCGCGTTGCAGCGCCAGGCCTCCGAGGCGGCGCGGCGGACCGCGGATCTCGGTCTGCAGAGCCGGATCGTCATCAGTTTGGCCGAGACCCTGCGGCGCAACGGCAAGATTCCGGAAGCGGTCGGTCAGTTGGAGGAGGGCCTGGCGGTCAGCCGCCAGATTGGCGACCTGGCGATGGAGTCACGCTGCCTGGCCGCGCTGGCGGAGATCGAGCATTCTCGTGGCCGCATCGCCGCCGCCGCGGGCCACGAGCGGGATCTGGTTTCGCTTGAAGAGCGGCGCGCCAACCGGGGCGCCGCGGGCGAGTGGGCGATCGCGCTCGGCACGTCGCTGCTCGATCTTGATGATGTCCCGGCGGCGGTCGAGGCGTTCAATCGGGCGCTGGAACTCGGCGCGGCGGCGGGTGATGTCGCTATCGAGCAGCGGGCGCTGGGCGGGATCGGCATGTCGTTCGCCCGCGCCGGGCGGCGCTCGGAAAGTCTCGAACACCTGATGCGGGCACTCGATCTGGCCCGGGCCGCGCACGACCGGCGGCATGAGGCGCAGTGGCTCGCCTCCCTCGGCCAGGCGCTTTGGCGCTTCGATCAGCCGCAGGAGGCGATGCGCGCGGTGTCCGACGCCATCGCGGTGGCCCAGCGCATCGACGATCTCTCGCTCCAGGCGAGTCTGTTGACCCAGTTGGGCCGGATGTATGCGGCAGGCGGGCAGAGCGCGCGGGCGAAAGAGTGCTATGCCCAGGCGTACACCCTCAACCGCCGGCTCGGCCAAACGGTCGAGCAGATCGATCTGCTCAGCCTCCTCTCCGTGCTGGCGGCGGAGACGGGCCAGCTTCCACAGGCGATCGAGTTTGGCGAGCAAGCCCTGCAGATGGCGTCACTCGGCAATGACCGACTGACCGAAGCGCGGCTGCGGATCCGGCTGGGCCGTCTCGGCATGAGCCGGGGCGATACGGCGGGCGCGCTCGATCACTTTGCCCAGGGGGTGGCTCTGTCGGAATCGCTCGGCCACCCGGCGATCCATGCCCAGGCGCTGGCGGCAATGGCCGCGGCGCAGGTGGCGATTTCCGATCCGGCGGCACTGGCGACCTATCGGCGGGCACTGGCGCAGGCGAGAGCAGCGGACGATCCCGGTGGGGAGGCGACGGCGGCGATCGGACTCGGTCAACTCCTCGTCAATCAGGGAGCGCGGGTCGAAGGCAGCCAGATGCTGCAACAGGCGGCAGCGGCAGCGCGGCGGATGGGTGGCGCCCGCGGCAACAGCCTGGCCCGCCGCGCCGAAGATTTGCTGACCAATGTCGGCCCGGTCGATTTCACGCCGATGAGCGAGCGACCTGCGCGGCGACGTGAAGCAGCAGCCGAGGCGGAACCGCGCAAGGAACGCGCGGTCGACGTTTCCCCGCCGGACACGGGCGCGAGCGATGTGCCGCCGCGAGAATCGCGCGATGCGGTCTTCCGCGAAACCACGCTGCCACCCGCGTAAACCGACGGGGCGACGACGCCGCGAGGCGGCAAGCAGACAACGTGGCGACGAAATCTGGTGTCGTCCCGACGGTATGAGAACGAGGCATGGCGTCGTCGGCTCTCGGCAGCCCACGTGCGGTGCATCCTCGTTCCGGTCCTCCATGGTGCCTCGTTGGTGGACCACCGCGATCTGACGTGTGCCGGTTCGCGAGAGCAGCGCCGGAGCGTCTTGACCGATCGCCTCGTCGCGATCGGAGGCGAGGTTTACGCGTCCAGTTGAATCGAGCGCGATTCAGCGAGCGGGCTCAGTGGTCTGGGGCACTCGTGACACTGTCCAGCGTCAGTATCCCCTCCGCCTCCACGAGTGCCTGCTCCCGCGTCAGCGCCCGACCAGCAGCCTCGGCCGCCGCAGCGTCGCCAAGCACTTCCTTGGCGCGAGCGTGGGCGCGCTCGTAGGAGTCCCGGGCGGGCAGGGAGAATGCTGCCGCCTCGTCCCGCGCCAGCGCCTCCGCTTTGACGAAGAGCCGCACCGCTGATTGCCACACCCCGCGCGCGGCGGCGAGGGTTGCCACATCCGCCAGACCCACCGCGATGGCGGCGCGACTGCCGCGCTGCCCCAAGCGCGCCCACTCCTCACGAAACCAGAAGGCGGCTTCGCCTGGATCCCCGCGGGAGCAGGCGATCAAACCCAGATATCGCAGCGGATCGATGGCGTCGATCGGCGTACCGTAGCGGTCGAGCCGCTCTAAGGCATCGCGCAACAGAGAGCGGGCGCGCGCATCGTCCCCTTTCACCCAGGCGATCAACCCGAGGTGGAAGTTGGCGTTGGCGATGAGGTCCGCGTGATCGATCTCCCGAAAATACGACTGATTGATCTCGAACAGCGGCTTGGCCTCGTCGTACCTCCCTTGACTGACGTAGACCCCGCCGAGCAGCGATTGCGCGAACGCCCGACCCAGGAGGTCGTCGCTTCGGTCCCACCATAAGCCGCTCTCCGTCAACAGCGCGACCGCTCGGTCTGCTTCGCCGCACATGTTGGCGAGCAACCCACTGGTCGTCAGGGCCCAGGCCCAAGGCCGGGGTCCCGCGACAGTTGAGGATGTCTGCAACGCCAGGTCGAGCCAGCGCTTGCCTTCATTCAGGTTGCCGCGGTAGTACCAAAACATGCCCAACGCTCCGACCAGCCGGAGGAGTGTCTCGTGGTCGATCGAGTCCCGCGTCCACGTGAGCGCCGCCCGCAGATCACCGTGCTCCTGTTCGATCGAATCAAGTAACGCGACGGCAACGTTACCTTCCCAGAGTTTGGGAGCAGCGCGCTCGGCCAGATCGCGGAAGTAACGGGCGTGGCGATCGCGAGTGACAAGCTCCTCGCCAAGGTCGCGCAGTCGCTCCAGGGCGAACTCCCGGATCGTCTCCAACATGGCGTAACGCGGCTCGGCGTCTCCCTCGTCAACGTGCACGAGGCTGGCATCAATAAGCGCGGCGAGTCCATCGAGGGTTTTGAAGGGTTCGTCCAGTTCGGTCACGGCCCCAGCAGCTTCCAAGGTGCAACTGCCAACAAAGACGGCGAGGCGGCGAAAGAGGGCCTGCTCGGTTGGTGACAGCAGTTCGTAGGACCATGCGATCGTCTTGCGCAGGGTCCGTTGCCGCTCCGGTAGGTCTTGGGTACCGCTGGTCAGGAGCGGCAAGCGATGGTCGAGGCGAGCAAGAAGGGCGGTCGGCGACAAGGTTCGCGCCCGGGCCGCAGCGAGTTCTAGCGCCAACGGCAACCCGTCCAGACGGCGGACGATCTCTACCACAGCCACGGCATTGCGCTCATTCAAGGCGAATTCGGGTCTGACCGCTTGCACCCGCTCCACAAAGAGACTAATCGCGGCTGTCTGGATTAGTTCCTCGAGCGAAGGCAGCGGGTCGACCGGCGGGAGCGCCAACGGCGAGACCGGGTAGAGCTGCTCGCCCGAGAGGCGCAACGCGGCGCGGCTGGTGGTCAAGACTCGCAGCGCCGGACACGCCGTGAGGACCTCGGCGATCCACGGCGCCGCCGAACGCAGATGCTCGCAGTTGTCGAGGATCAAGAGGAGGCGCTTGCCCGCCAGGTGGGTGATAAGCGTGTCCGTGATGGGCTGACCGCTCCGCTCACGGACACCCAGCCGCTCGGCGATGATGGGAGCAACCATAGTTGGATCGGTCAGCTGCGCGAGGGAGACGAAGACCACCCCGTCGGCAAACCGCGGCGCGACGTGTTCGGCTACGGCAAGCGCGAGCCGCGTCTTGCCGGTGCCACCCGGTCCGGTCAGGGTGAGAAGCCTGATCAAAGGCGCGGTCAGGAGCGCGGCGGCCGCGGAGATGTCGCGTTCGCGGCCGATGAGCGAGGTGAGGGGCGCAGGCAGACCGAGTCGGCCATTGTTCGGCGCGTGGCGAGCGCGGACCGGCTTGGGACGGCGTGCCGCCGCTGCCAACGCGGCGCGATCGACCAGAGACAAGGTGAGCGCGTCGAGCAGAAGGTGTAGCGTGTCCTTGCGTGGAAGCTCGTGGACGCCGCGCTCGAGGTCGCTGACGCCTCGCGCGCTCATCCCGGCTCGCTCCGCCAGCGCCTCTTGCGTCAACCCGGCAGCAATGCGGTGCCGCCGCAGCAAATCGCCGAAACCACCCTCCGACATGGCTACTTTGCCTGTTCGATCGCCGCGCGAGTGGAGTGTGCCGATTCTAGAGGCACATTACAACCCACGCAATCGGCATAGATGTGGGTCGAGATGTGGAATGGTCGTGTTCGGGCGCGAGCGGGGGCTCTAGGGTTGAGTCATGTCGCGGCACCGAGAGAAGGACATCCGGACCCGCGGCGGAAGCGACGGAGGACAGAAGATGGAGCAGGCACTGTTCGCGTTACCGATTCTCCCCGGCCAGACCGCGTCGGCCCGCGCCTTTCTCGAGGAGATGGAAGGCTCCCGCAAACAGGACCTGGCCACGTGCGGCCAGAGCGTGGGCATCGTCTAGGAGACGTGGGCAATCCAGCAGATGCCCCAGGGCGACTTCTTCGTGGCCTACATGGCCGGCAAAGACATCGCGCGCGCGTTCGCGCTGGTCGCCGCCTCTCAAACTGAATTCGATCGCTGGTTCAAGCAGCGCATGCGGGAGATGACCGGTGCCGACTTGAATACGCCGCCCCCGGGACCGATCAGCGAAATCCTCACCGATTGCGAGTCCTGACCGAAGCGCGGATGACTGCGTGAGCGCAAGGAGGTGCTCTCATGGCTGCAGAATCCACTGAGACTGTCGCCACCAAAAAGAAGGCCGAGTTGATCGCGGGAATCGACCAGACGTGGGCGACCTTGGAGGCGGCGCTCGCCGCCACGAGCGAGGAGATGTCGACGACCGTCGGTCGCGACGGTTGGTCGGTCAAGGACCACCTCGCCCATATCGAGGGGTGGGAGCGGTTTCTGCTCGCGGTCCTCGCCCGACAGTCGCCGTCGGGAGCGATCGGCATCGACCTGGGCACCCTTCGCTCGACCGACGACGACACCCTCAACGAATTGCTCGTCGGGCCGACCAGGGCGCAATCCCTCGCCCAGGTGATGGGCAATTTGCGACAGACCCGCCAGCGACTCCTCGCCGTCGTCGCGGCGCTGCCGGACGCCGATCTGGAGCGCCTCGCGGCCGAGTATCAGCCGGAGGAGCTGGACGGCGATACTGACTCAATCGCCGGCTGGGTTTACCACATCTGCGACGAGCATCTTCAGGACCACATCGGCTGGATCAAGGAAATTTCGTCAAGCAGTTGATCCTCGCTGTGATCCTGCCGGCCGGTCTGGACGGACCATTCCTCGCGACGTCGATCGGACACGACCGTCTGGACCGGCATGTCCTGGCCAGGCTGACGGAGCGCGATCGGGAGCGCGGATCGGGCCACACCGGGGCACGCGCGCTTCCCTCTCGCTGCCGTGTTACACTGCACCGCACCCGTACCCACGATCTGACCCCGCGCGCGGAAATGCCGGACGGCCCGAATCCGGTCATCTTCTCCGCACGCATCCGTGACCTGGCATTCTGGCCGGGTGGGTGATCACGCATGAGCCGCGCGCTCGTGTCCGCCGCGGGTTTCGCCGTTGCCGGTGGTGTTGCTGCAGACGCCGCCGATCTGATCTTTGTCTCCCGGCTGCCCGATCAGTTCGGGCGCCTGCTCCTGGCCGCGGTCGAACCGCTGGATGCCACGCCACACGCCCGCGAGCTGGCCGGAATCGCCCTCCGCGTGATGCGGGAGACATTCGCGGCGACACCCGGCGCTGGTGGAGCCGCGCTCCTCGCGGCGTTCGCGGCCGCGAACGCCGCGATTCTGGAGGAGAACCACGCGCTGGCGGAAGTTCAGCCGCGGCGGCTGTGTGTCGGGGCCACCGGTATTGCCATCTCCGGCCGCGACATTGTCGTGGCGCAATCACCGCCGACGCAGGCCCTGCTGGTGCAGGATGGACAGGCCTACGCCTTCCCGGACGCCGCGTCCTGGCGAGGCGACTACGCGCCGGCGGAGCCAGAGGCGGAAGCCTTCCCCCTCGGTTTCACGGAACAGAATCCGCCGCGGTTGTTCCAGTCCCAGGCCGCGCCGGGGGATGTGATCGCGCTCTGCGCCACGACGATCGGCCGCGCCTTGGCGAAGAACGATGACGCGATCGCGGCCCTCTACGGGGGATCGCTTGTCACAGGAGACCTGGAAGGATCGGTCGACCGGCTGGAGCGGCTGCTCGGGGAAAACCACGTTGGGGATGCCTTTGCCGTCGTCGCCATCATCGAGCGCCTGGGGCGTCGCGCCGCGCGCCTACCCGCGCCGCCGGCGCGGCAGGCCCGCAGTGCGTCGCCGCTCGAACCCGCCGTACCGCGTCCGGTCGACAACGTCCATCCTCGCCGCCCGCCCACGCACGCCGATCCGCTTGCGACGGACTCGCGGCCGCGATTCGAGGGTGTGCGTGACGTTGCGATCGCGCTCGGGGAGTTTGCGACGATGCCGCGCCGGGTGCCGGCCGCGCCTTCCCATGAGGCGCGCCGGCGTGCGCTCGCGGCGCCGGGCGCCACGAGCGTCCAGCGCTACCGCGAACCGGGCGGGTTGCCGGCCGAACTGCGGGCCAACCTCCCGCGCGGCCCCGGTCTGCCGTTTTCAACGCGGATGCTGGCGATCTCGTTCATCATTCTGCTTTCGATCGGGGGAACGGGCATCGCCGTTGGCCGCCAGCGTGACAGGGAGGTCCACGCCGCGGCAGAACTGGCCCAGGTCGACGCTTCGCTGCGCGATGCGGCCGAGAATCCCGGAATGGCGATGTCGGCGATCGCCGATGCGGAAGCGGCGCTGCAGGAGGCGGCAGCCTTCGGTGCCGATAAGGACACCGTTGCCGATCGCGAACGTCTCCTCGGTCAGGTGCGCGACCGCGTCTGGCACGTCGAACGGCTGGTGGATGTGGAGCGCGTTGGTGCGCTGCCGACCGACGTTAGTGGAGGGGTTCACCTCGCGATTTCGGGCAAGACGCTCTACATCGCCGCGGGTGATCTTTACGAACTCGCGCCGGACGAGAACCGGCTGACACTCCTGCTAGCGCGCGGCGATGAGGTACCCGGGGGCGCGGTCGGCGATCTGCGTCACGTGTCGGTAGATGGGGGGCGCGTCGTCGCGTCTGACGGCCGCGCCATCTTCCGCCGCGACGATCTCGGCACCTGGCAGAGTCTGCCGCTGGCGATCGACGACGTGGGCGGTCTGAAGGATGGCGCCCCGATCGTGACCTGGGGAGATGCCTCGTATTCGATCTCCTGGGAAGGTGATATCGTCCGCTTCGAACAAGGGAGCGCGGGTCCACAGGCGTCGATCTGGGCCGATGCCGATTCCTTGCCCGATCTCACCACCGCGCGCGATCTGTTTATTGACGGGCGAATCCTGGTCCTGGTCGAGGGCGGCCGCACCCTTGTCTTCTCGCGTGGCGAGCAGATCGGTGAGGCGAACCCATTTGTCATGCCATTGCTGACCGACGCGGCGTTTCTCGCCGACGCTCCATTCGCCAACGATCTCTATCTTGTCGACCACGAGGGAAAGGTCGGTCTCAATGCGGGCCGGATCATTCGGGTCGGCGCCACGGGTGACGCGGAGCAACTGGTCCCTCCGTCCCCGGCGGCGAATGATCTGCTCGCGCAGGCGGCGGCGCAATCCCTCGCGCACGCTGATGATGTGGCCATCGACGAGTTGAGTGGATCGGTGTACTGGATTGCCAGCGGCGAGATCTGGAAAGCCAGGCTGCCTGTATCGTGAGCCAGATCAGGCCGTGGCCATTCCCGCCCGGCGGGTCTCACGCTGCCACGGGCCAAACATCGCGGCCAGCACCAGCACCATGGCCACGACCGCGGCGGTGGTAGTGAGGAGGGACTCGGCGCGGTGCTCGATCGCCACGGCCGCGAGCGCCCAAAGCACCGCGCCGCCCTAGGCAACCCACGCGCCGGGAGTCCCACTCCGGGAAAAGAGGATCACGAAAAAGGCCACCGCGCCGCCGAAAAGCAGCAGCGCCGCCCCGCCCAGTTCCGCGCCCTGACCGGTCGCGTCCAGTCCCTGCGAAACAAGCGTGTTGGCAAGCCCAACCACATTCGCGGCGGTGATCCAGCCAAAGAGGAGGCCAAGTGCGGGCCCGACCAGGCTTTTCTCGACCGCGGTCGCGCGAGGGGCAGGGACATGCTGCACGAAGCGAAAATAGGCCATGCCGGCACAGATCAGACCGAGCAGGATGATGGCCTGCGCGAGCCAGAACTGGCGGTTGACATAGACATACAGCCAGACGCCGTTCGCCAGAAACACGCCGGCGCTCCACCAGCCAGCGGCGCGCAGCGCAGGGTTTTCCCGTTCCGCCGGCAGCGCCTGGTAAAGGGCGTAGAGGCCACAGAGAATGTAGATCGGGCCCCAGATCGCGAACGCAAAGGTGGCGGGGAGAATGACGGAGCGAAATTCTTGCGCGATCACCCCAGTGTCGCGACCCACCGAATACGCGGCATAGACCTGAAAAATCGCCGTGAATACGACCGCGAACTGCCGAGCAACATCACTCAGACTTGGTTGGGCCTTCATCGCGCTTCTCCCGATGGAACGAAAACCTCCGTCAGATCCGAGCCGTCGTTGCCGCTATGACCCGGTATCGAGCGGACAATCGCGAGATCGACACCGGCAAGAAATGCAACTCAACTCACGTGCACGATAAGCGATTGGGGACCCCGGATGGCGCCGTCCCGCTTCCACTCCGGTTCGGGCGACGCTAGCCGCAAGCCCGGGAAGCGGGAGCGCAACGAGGAAATCGCCACATCGAGTTCCAGCCGAGCCAGCGCCGCGCCGAGGCAGAAGTGGGGACCCAGCCCGAAGGAGAGGTGACGGTTTTCTATCCGGTCGATGTCGAGGGTGTCCGGATGGTCGAACTGCTGGGGATCGTGGTTGGCGGCGGCGATCCAGAGCCAGATGGTATCCCCCGCCGCGAACTGGTGGTCATCGCGCGCGATGGCCACCCGAGCGCGGCGGGCGAGCGCCTGGAAGGGAGCGTCGTACCGGAGCAGCTCGTCCACCACGCGTTCGATGTCCCGCTCCGGCAGAGATGCCCAGCGTTCACGCGCGACAAGGAGGCGGAAGACCGCATTGCCAATGGCGAACGTGGTCGTTTCATGGCCACCGACAAGCAGGATGATGCATTGGCCGATCAGTTCATCCTCGGTCAGCGCGTCGTCCTGATCTCGCGCGGCAATCAGGGCAGAGATGAGGTCGTCCTTTGGCGCCTCGCGGCGGGCGTCGATCTG
>JAXLWU010000036.1:0-49600 GCA_046328335.1 Thermomicrobiales bacterium | reverse complement strand
GGTGCGCAGCGTCCGCTCGAGTTCATCCGGGGTCACTGTCTCCGAGTTGACCCAGACGATTTCCGGATCGACGCTGTGCCAGAGTCCGGCGTGAGTGAGCGATTCGAGCACGCTCATGTAGGCATCCGACAATTCGACGTATTTGCCAACGATCGCGATCCGCAACGGCCGGCGCGGACTGCGCAACCGATCGACCAGACCTTCCCACTCCCGCAGGTCAGGTTTCCCGGAAATGCCGAGTTCTCGGGCGATGAACGCGCCCAGTCCTGATTCTTCGAGAATGAGCGGTACTTCGTAAATCGAGTTGGCGGTCGGCATCGAGATGACGCCTTCGCGGTCAACGTCGCAGAAGAGGGCAATCTTTTCCTTCACATCGTCCGGGATGGGGCGGTCCGCGCGGGCCACGATGACGTCCGGCTGGATGCCGAGCGAGCGAAGTTCCCGCACGCTCTGCTGCGTTGGCTTGGTCTTCAGTTCTCCGCCGCCAATTTCCGGTACGAGCGTGACGTGGATATACAGCGCGTTCTCCCGGCCGACTTCGCGGCGTAGTTGGCGAATGGCTTCGATAAACGCCTGGCCCTCGATATCGCCGACGGTGCCCCCGACTTCGACGATGACGACATCGGCATCATGCTGACGGGATGCGAGGCGGATGCGTTCCTTGATCTCGTTGGTGATATGCGGGATCACCTGGATCGTGCCGCCGAGATAATCGCCGCGGCGCTCCTTGGCGATGACCGCCGAATAGACCTGTCCCGTGGTGACGTTCGAGGCGCGCGAGAGGTTGAAATCGGTAAAGCGCTCGTAGTGACCGAGATCGAGATCGGTTTCGCCACCATCGTCGGTGACGAAGACTTCGCCATGCTGATATGGCGACATCGTGCCGGGATCGACGTTGAGGTACGGGTCGAGTTTCATGATCGACACCGTGGCGCCGCGACTCTTGATGACCCGGCCGATGGAGGCGGTGGTGATGCCCTTGCCCACCGACGAGACCACACCGCCGGTCACAAACACATACTTCGGCATCGAACCATCCCTTCCTTCGCTGCCAATTGAACCCAGAATGGCCGGCGGGCTCGCGAGCGCGACCCCTAGTTCTTGCTTACCGTCAGCACCGCCAGACGCATCGTCTCGCCGAGGTCCGCGGGGCGCACCGTCAACTTGTCTTCCGGGGCAGGAACTTCGACCCCGAGATTGCGGCAGAAGACGTCCAGGGCCTGGAGATCCCGATCCCCGGACTCGGTGGCGTACTGCATCGGAACGACGATCTTTGGCGAGAGTTGGCTGACGATCTCGGCGGCGCGAGCGGGGTCGAGGTTCTTGCTACCCGCTGGAACGAGCAGGATATCGACATCGCTCATCGCTTCCGCTTGCTCGCTGGACAGCGCATGGCCGAGATCGCCGAGGTGACAGACAATCATGTCGTCGACCTCGATCAGGTACGCCGTGTTGTGGCCGCGGTCGGCGCCTTTGGTTTCGTCCTGGTGTGTGCGAATTCCGGTCACAAAGACGTCGTGAATTTCGTACTCGCCCGGTCCCGAGATAGTGGCGTATTCCGGCTTGATCGCCCCCAGGTTGGCGTGTTCGGGTTGATCGGAAGAGATCGTGACCAGATCCGCCGTTTGGCGCGACAGGGAGTAGCCCGTGCCCTTGCCGACCGGATCGGTCAGCACGACGGCATCTTTCCCTTTGATTCGGAAACAGTTATGCCCATACCAGCGAAATTCGGCCATGACGCGACATCTTTCCTTGCCATACGAGCGGGGTAACACACGGACAGCCGCGATTCGTCACGGTGCAAACCGGGCATTGCCAATTGGCGCCACGCCAAGCGGCGCTGAGTTCGATGTGGGATTTGCTGGAAACAACGGGTGTCCGTGCGGTCAGGAAACCACGTACCTTTTCCCACGGGATGCCAGTATAGCACATTCCGAACGCGAGTTCTGGCCGATGATTGGCGCTAGTCGTCCAAATTGGCGATGCTTTCCTCAGTCTCGTCCATCACGCGATCGAGTGCCCTCTTGACCACGTCGTAACCGTATCCGCGCCGCGCCAGGTAGGCGCCGAGCCGGCGCCGCACCACCGCTGGCTCCTCTCCCGCATAGGCGGCGAGGCGCGCTTTTGCGAGCGTCTCGGCGGCGGCATCTTCATCGATTTCGGCATCTTCGATCGCATCGCGGGCGACGTCCCGATCGATCCCCTTCCGCCATAGCTCCTGTTGCAGTAGCCGCCGGCCGCGAGGGTGGTCAGTGGTCCGGTTTGCAACCCAGCGCCGGGCGAAATCCTCATCATCGAGATACCGCCAGTCATAGAGGCGCTCGAGAACCGCGGCGATCACGTCGTCGTCGTATTGACCGCGACGCAGACGATCGCGGACTTCCCGTTCCGAACGGGGGCGATATGCCAGGAATGCGAGTGCTGCCTGCGTCGCTCGCTCGAGTTCGTCCGCGCCCCTGAGCCGAGCGATCGCCTGGTCATCCAGATAGTCGCCGACGGCGAGACCGGCGCTCGCCACCACGTCCGCGGTGACGCTCAGCCCGCTGCGGCCGTCGAGTTCCACCCAAACGCGGCCCTTGCTTCGCCGTTGCTCGGTGAGGCGGGTGATGGTTCCGGGCAAAACGCTCGGTTCGGATTCTGTGGAATCCCGATCGTTATCGGGCTCGTGCGATTTGAACGTCATCTTGCGGACCGCGGACACATCATCGTTGCTAGTAGGGAGCGACCTCGGGAAGGGAACCGGCGGCGCACAGCGGGCAGTCGGCCTCGATGAAGGCCGGGTACTCCGTGTTGAGGAGACCGAACACCAAGTGTCCGGCGATCTCGGGCTCGGAAAGATTCCAAAGCGCGGCGATGCCGATGATCTCGCCGTCGAGCCGTTCAACGAGTTGATCAAAGTGGGTCATGGTCTCGCCGGACCGGATGATATTGTCAACGAGCAGAATCCGCTTGCCGCGGACGAGGTCCTCGATCTGCGGCGCGATGGTCGGCCCGGTGTCGCTCGGCGTCGCATAGGCGACCTTCGCCTTTGGGTCCAGAAAATTGGCGACCAGGAGCGCCAGTCCCGCGCCCCAGATCGATGGCGTGGCCACCGTTTCAATGTGGTCGACGAAGTATCGCTTGGCCATGGCGTAGGCCATATGCGTCGCCGCGACCGGATCGCTCAGCAGGTGGTCGCGGTCGATCAGGCCGCCGCTATGACGCCCATGCTGGAATGTCCAGTGACCTTCCTGGATCAGGTGTTCCCGTCTCAGATCGGCAATGATGCGAGGATCTACGGTCGACACACCCGCCTCCAGTGGCTCTGCGCATCAGGTCCGCGCCAATGTGCGCAGGATAACACGCACCTGTGACCCGACCGTGGTTACTTTCTGCGGCGGGAGAGCGTCTCGACCAGATCGAGCAGGCGATCCCGGTAGGGATTCGGTGTTGGCGAGGCAATGAAGAGCGCCGCGCGGGCGCGATCGTGATGAAGCGCGATTTCAGCTTCGACGGCGGCCCGAACGTTGGTCCGATCGAGCAGCTGCAGCACGTGATCGACGGTCTCCGCCTCAACCACAGGCTCGGCAAGGCGATGAGCCAATTCCTGGCGCTCCGCGGTCGCGAGCCGCTCCTGGAGCAGCACCAGAGGGAAACTCTTCTTCCGCCGCCGGATATCGTCGGCCGGGGCTTTGCCGGTTTCCGCCGCGGTGCCCCAGATGCCAAGGAGGTCGTCGCGAATCTGAAAACCAAGCCCGAGGTCGAGTCCGAAGGTTCGCCATGCCGCTGCGGAGGCGTCGTTCGCGCCGCCTACGAGCGCCCCTGCCCACGCCGCGAACTGCACGATGGCCGCCGTCTTGCCCGCGATCATCGCCAGGTAGTCCTCGGACGTCACATCGATGCGGGATTCGAAGCCGAGATCGAGGGTTTGACCTTCGACGATCGCAATCGCCATCTGGTCGAAGTCGTCGGCGATGCGCAGGGCCAGAAGCGGGTCCTCCAGGTCCCGCGCCAAGGCGTAAATCGGCAAGTGCGACGCGGCGAAGAGGGCATCTCCGGCGTTGATGGCCTGGGCGACACCCCAGTGCTTCCAGACCGTTGTGCGGTGGCGCCTCGTTTCGCTGTGGTCCTGGATATCGTCGTGAATCAGCGTGAAATTGTGGAGCAGCTCGATGGCCGCCGCGAGCGGCGCGGCGCGGCGTGAATCTCCCCCACAAGCTCCCGCGGCGAGTAGAGCGATTGCCGGGCGAAACCGCTTTCCCCGGTCGAGCGTGCCAGGGGGCACTGGCGCGAACGTTTCGTCCGCGTAGCCGAGGTGGTAGCGGGCCATGCCTGGCAAGAGCGTGGATTGACCTTCGAGTGCCTCCAGGGCGATCAGCAGGGGCGGATCGATCACATCATCCACCTGGACTTCGGCACCGTCGAGCGCCGAGGCAGCCAGATCGCTTCCTGCCAGTTTGGGTCGTGCCTGCCTCGCCACGGAGACGATATCTCCCCCGCTCAAATTTCCTGGAAGTGATTATCACCCGCGACGCGGCCCGACGATGCCATTCGGACTACGACGCGGGCGTGGGTGACAGGAGCCGAGTGAAACAATAGACTCGCAAGCACAGCCCCGTTCGGTTGGCGCCGGCGGGTGGTCCGGCGTACCGGTCAGGAGTGCATGATGCCGAAGGCTCGTCGCGGATTGGCCCCCGTTCTCGCCCTGTTCATGCTGATCGGTCTTGCACCAGGACTCAACGCGCAGATCGAAGGAGACACCTGGACCTCGCCGACGTACGGCTTCACGCTCTCCTGGGCCGGGACAGACTGGCAGCCGGAACCGGATGGAGAGTTGGTCGCGGTCGGGCCGGAGCGGCTTGACCGTCTGCACCTCGTGAACGGTTCGAGTTCACTCTACTTCGAGGGCGCTACAAGGTACGAAGGGAGGCTGACCTCCTGCGTCGCCGAAGAGGCGAACCTGATTTCGCAGGAATCTGGCGTGACGGACGTGCTTCCGTATCGCGACGATGACGGATCGGAACTGGTCGCCGATGGCCCCAACGCCTCGGCGGCGGCGTTTACCCTGACGTTGTCCGTGGGGGATACAAAGGTCCAATTGGTGGACTATGTGGAGTGTCGGACGCTGACTCCCGGCGAGGCGGTGCTGATCATCACTCTGGTCACCGAGCCGGACATCTTCAAGAGCGAACTGCAGTCTGTGCAACAGGTAACCGATACGATCGTCCTCGGAGAGGCGCTTCCGCTCGATCCGCTGGCCGCGTATGGCGGTTGGATCGCCGCGGCACAGACCAGGCCAAGCATCGCTGGTCCACTGGAGACCGCGGTGAACTTCGGTCCCGGGGAACTGGGGCTGGCGGCGGCAGGCGTCGATGTTGCCGATTTCTACGCGCGCGCGGAATTCTCCAACCCAACACCGCCCGGTAACTCCTGGGACATCGGTGTCGGGTTTCGGGACAAGAGCAACGACGAGCAGTACCGGTTGATCGTCGATTCCGAGGGGACCTGGTACTTCAAGAGCGGCCTCGGTCCGGTGATCGCCAGCGGGTCGGTGGTCGATTTCAACCGTTCCAACGGCGGTTCCAACATCATCGAGATCGTCGCGGTCGGCGACACCGGGTATTTCGCGTTCAACGAACGGCTCGTCGACACGCTGGACCTTTCGGCACGATCGGATGCCGGCGATGTCTTCGCGGGAACCGGGTTCTTCGGCGAGGATGCAGCGGCCGCCGGTTCGATCAAGGTTTCGCAATTCCAGGTCTGGTCGCTCGAGGGAGTTGACGCGTCCACGGCGTTGGCGCCGATCACCGAGATGAGCCAGGAGACGTTCGCCCGGTTCGCCCAGGACGCCACACAAACCCCGGCTTTGGTGGGACCCGCTGACGGCCAGTTGAATGAAGCCATCGGCGCGGCGGTAATCGAACCCGCCGGCGTGGATCTGGAGGAGTTCGTGGCCGAGGCGACGTTCGTCGTGCCGAGTGACGCGGCTGACCGGCCGTGGGATTTTGGCATGGCATTTCGCGCGCAGGAGGGGGGCGATCATTATCGGCTGACGGTCTCTTCCGATGGAACCTGGGAGTTTCAGATTGGTCTTCAGGCGCCGTTGACCGGCGGTCGCGTACCGTCCCTGAGTTTCGAAACGGGAGCGACCAACACGCTGGAACTGGTCGTTGGCCCAGATGCAGGCGCGTTCGCGGTAAATGGCAATTACGTCTCGGATATTGATGTCTCTGACTTGCGGGGTGGGTCCGATGTCTGGATCGGGAGTGGATTCCACCGGGCTGGCGCCGAAGAGGGACGGGTTACGCAATTCCGCGGGTATACCGTCTGGGCGCTTCCGGCGGAAAGTTCACCCGACGTGCAGGCTCAGGCGACGCCAATTGCTGCAACCGCGGTGAGTGGAGAACCGGTCGCGCTGCGCCTGAATGAGCGGGTCGATTCGGGTCTGGATGCATTTGCGGTTCTGACGCCCGGCGGCGAACAGACGACGGTGACGGTGACCGCCATCGAACCGTCCCAAGATGAAGTGCTCGTCATTCACGAGGGCACCTGTGCCGAGGACGCGACGTTGCCGGCGTTTCTGCTGAAGGATTTCGATGCCAATGGCCGGAGCGAAACCACGATATCGGCGCCGGTGAGTGATCTGGTTGACGGCAAGCACTCGATCGCGATTCATCACACCGCCGACGACTACTCGAACATCATCGCCTGCGGCGACATCCCCCGCGCATCGTAGGAGGAGTCGTTTTCGCCTTTTTGGCCGGTCCCGCGGATCGACGTGCAATGAGACGAAAGGAGGGACGGGGATGGCACTGCCATCCCCGTCCCTCCTTTCGAGCAAGCAGTCGGTGACGGTTAGCGGTCAGTGCAGCGGCGGCGACAGCGCTTGCGGCGCTCGCGATCGGTATCGCCGTTGCCGCGATGATCGTTGCAGCGTTCGATACAGCGCCGTTGTTTGTCAGCCGCGGCGGGGTCGGCGAGAGACAGAAGCGCGAAGCCACCGAAGGTGGCCGCGGCGAGCCCGGCCAAGAGCCGGCGACGATTCGGATGTGCTGGCGTACCGCTGGTTTGGATTCCGACTTGTGCGTCGTTCATGAGATGTTCCTCTTTTTGCAGTCGGCGATGCCGTGCGCTGTTGTTCGGTGCGGACCCCGAATTCGTTCCCGACGGGCCGCGATCGTTCGCGGCCTTCGACCGGTACGCCCGGGGGACGGGTAGACTCCGGTACAGCTCTCTGGCTCCCTCCTTCCTCAACTGGTGGAGTGACGCGGGCGAACGCCGCGGGAAGCGGCTCCGTCGGGACATCAGGAAAAGAACGGATGTTCTCTTCTTGATGCCATCCTAACCGGCAATGCGGTCAGGGCGAGTCACGTTTCCCGATAGATGGTCATGCCCGGCAGGAGATGAGGGGGTGGGGCGCGGAGATGGTCTCCCAGTTACCGCGTCCCGCTGAAAATCCGCCCATCGATCACCACCAGATTGACAACAGGATCACGCTCCCAACCCGTCTCAGGGTTTCGCGGCCGCGAAGCCAAGGATGCGCTGCAACGCGCCCCGCAATGTCGAAACGGGATCATCGACGTAGCCATGCTCCCGCCAGGCGACGAATCCGTCGGGGCGGACGAGCACCGCCCCGGCCGGGGAGATGCCGTAGGCGGCTTCCCATGCGCCTGACGGATCGGATACTTCCGAGTCGTCGCCGATGCGGTAGGCGGTGACCGCACCAAGCGTGTTCGTGGCAACAGCATTGGTCCAGGCGTGGCCGGCACGCCCTGCGAGTAGAACGAAGTCATGGCCGAAGAGATCGATCGTCGAGACCGGTTCCCGGCCCTTGCAGAGCCAGAGGTGGGGAGCGCGCGTTCCCGGTTGCCCGTTCAGACCTGACGGGGACAGCGCCAGTGCATCGGCAGAAGCGCCGTCCACCGCCGTGGAGCGGTAGCGATAGCCGAAGGTCACCGCCGCGTAGCTCATGATCTCAGGCGTGGATTCGTCAGGTCCGGCGCCGACCCGTGAGGCCCAGCGGGCCAGCGACTGGCCCATGGTGAACGCGCCGACGGGATGACGTTCGGCGTGGTAGGTGTCGAGAAGCGCGGGATTGGCCCGGCCATCGAGAACGAGCGCCAGCTTCCAGGCAAGATGGTGGGCATCCTGGATGCCGGTGTTGGCGCCCAATCCGCCGGTGGGCGGCACGATGTGCGCGGCGTCGCCGACGAGAAAGACGTTGCCGGATCGGTAATCGCGGGCGACCTGGGCGCCGATGGCGAAACCGAGCACCTTCAGGTCGGTCCCAGGAATTTGGGGGCGCAGGGTGACGGGAGTATCGGACAGCCCTGCCGCGTCCCGAACCATGTCGCCAATGCGCGCATCGTCAACGTCGGTGGCGGATTCGCCATGGTCGGGCGCATAGCCGGTAGCGAAGACCCAGCGCTTGCCGATCTGATCGTGCGCCATGAGCACGGTGCCCCGCCGCGGCTGGTTCAAGTACGCGATGCTGATCTCCCGGCCCGCCAGTGCCGGGTTGAGGTCCGCGTCGATCATCGCGGTCAGGATGTGAAAGAACGGCCCGGGGCCATCGACGGGGATACCCAGGCGTGCCCGAATCGGACTATCCCAGCCGTCAGCCGCCACGAGATAGCGAGCGCGCACGGTGTATTCGCGGCCAGATTGCCGATCACGCAGCCGTGCCGTGACGGCATCGTCCTGATTCGAGAACGAAACCAGTTCTGTCGCAAAGCGAATATCTGCGCCGAGGTCGGCCGCCCGCGTGCGGAGGATGATTTCCAGTCGATCCTGGTCGATCGGGGCGAACGGCGCGGGACTGAGCGCGGTTAGGGTTTCCATGGTGTCTTCCGCCTCGACGACAGGGTGGTGCTCACCCGCCAGAGTCTCGGCGGTCACCGCGACCCAGCGGAAGGCATCCCCGCCAGCAAAGCTCGCCTCGCGGATGGCGGGTTCGAGTCCGATTTGTCGGAAGATCTCGACGCTTCGCTGCGTGAAGCCACGGGCGCGAGGGTGTGTCAGCAGCGCGGGGTGCTTTTCGACCAACATGGGCTGCACGCCCTGGGCCGCAAGGAAGAGCGCCGTGGCGAGCCCGCTGAGACCCCCGCCGATGATGAGAACAGGCGCAACCTCGTCAATAGGCGTCTCGTTGCGTTGTATTGCCATGGAACGATTCATGATCCCTCCTGTCGGGATGATCGAAGTCGATATCCGCTAGCTCAGGGCGCTAGATGCGCTGGCGGCGGAACCGAGCGTGGTACGATATCGCTGACGAAGATGGTATCTTCGTAACTAAGATATTTTGATTCTAAGGGACATCGGGATCCATGTCAAGCAGTGGGGACGAGCGAGCGGTACTTCTTGCCGCGCTGGAGACCACGCTCAGGGAATCAAGCGGTCTCGCCGTGCTCTTCAGTCAGGCGGTCGCGGATAGCGTCGGCTTGAATCCCACCGATCTCGAGACGCTGGACGTGCTGGTCAGACATGGCGCCATGACCGCGGGGAGACTGGCCGAGATGACCGGGTTGACGACCGGAGCGGTGACAGGACTCATCGACCGGCTCGAACGGCGCGGCTACGCGCGGCGAGAGCGGCATCCGGCCGATCGCCGTAGCGTCATCGTGCAGCCGGACTTCGCCGCGATCGATCGTGATCTCGAGCCAGCCTACGCCGGGATGAAAACGGCAACCGCAGATCTGTTTTGCCGCTACTCCGATCACGACCTGCGGATCGTCCTCGATTTCATGCGCCACGCCACCGCGATGACGACCGAGGAGATCACGCGGCTTCGCACCAACCCCGCTCGTCGGGCGTGACGTTCCACCCGCTTTGCCTCGTCAATTGATCCGCTTGTCCGTTCCGGCCCATTCCCGCTCGCGCAGGACGTATTTCTGCACTTTCCCGGTGGAGGTCTTCGGCAGTGGTCCGAACTCGACGTGACGTGGCGTCTTGAACCCCGCCAGGCGGGAGCGGACGAACGCCTGGAGTTCTTCGGCAGTGAGTGATTCTCCTTCCCGCAAGGTAACGAATGCCTTCGGCGACTCACCCCAGAAGTCATCGGGAACACCGATCACCGCCGCTTCCAGCACCGCAGGATGGGCACAGATGACCTGTTCTACTTCGATGGTGGAGATGTTTTCGCCGCCGGAGATGATGATGTCCTTCTTGCGGTCGCGAAGTTCGATATACCCGTCGGGATGCATGACCGCGATATCGCCGGTATGGAACCACCCCCCTACGAAGGCCCGCTCGGTCGCCTCGGGATCGCGGTAGTACCCCTTCATGGTGTTGTTGCCCCGCATGATCACTTCGCCGAACGTCTGGGCATCGGCCGGTACGTCGTTCATCGCCTCGTCAACGACGCGCACATCATCGGCAATGATGTAACCGACGCCCTGTCTCGCTTTGACCCGCGCCCGGTCCTCCGCGGAGAGTTCGTTCCAGTGCGGTTGCCATTCACAGATCGTATAGGGACCGTAGACCTCAGTCAGCCCGTACACGTGGATGATTTCCGCGCCGAGGGCCTCGACCTGGGCGATGATCGTTGGCGATGGTGGAGCGGCGGCGGTGGAGATGATGAGGGGCCGCGAGAGCGGCTGGCGCGGCGCCGACGCGTGATTGATGAGCGCAATCAGCACCGTCGGCGCGGCGCAGAAATGCGTGATCCCATTCCTGGCGACAAGATGCCAGACGACTTCCGGGTCGAGCTTGCGGAGACAGACGTGGGTCCCGCCGATGGCGGTGACGGCCCACGGATAACACCAACCGTTGCAATGAAACATCGGAAGCGTCCAGAGGTAGACACTGTCCGAGGTCATTTTCGTTTCGATCAATTCGCCGAGACTGTTGAGGTAGGCGCCGCGGTGGGTGTACATCACCCCCTTGGGACGGCCGGTAGTCCCCGAGGTGTAATCGATCGCGATGACGTCATTTTCGTCATCGATCGGCCAGTCACGTGTCTCGGGACTTCCTGTCGCAAGGAAGGATTCGTAGTCGGGACCGGGCAGCCGCGTCCCGCCGGGAACATCCTCGACGCTGACCACGACTTCGAGACTGGGGAGGCGTTCCATCCCGGGTTCCACCAGGTGGGCGAGTTCGGTATCGACCACGAGCACTTTGGCGCCGGAATGATCGAGGATGTATTCCACCTCGGCGGCCGACAACCTGGTGTTGATCGCGACGAGCACGGCGCCGGCGAGCGGCACGCCGAAGTGCCCTTCCAGCATGGGCGGGATGTTCGGCAGGAGGTAGGCGACCCGATCGCCCGGCTCGACCCCGGCCGCGATCAATGCCGAGGCCAGCCGGTTGACCCGCGATTGCACTTCAGGATACGTCCAGGCACGATCGCCGTAGACGATCGCCGGTTTCTGACGAAAGACGCTCGCGCTCCGTTGCAGGAAACGCAGCGGCGTGAGATGGGAGTGGTAAACCTCGGACGGGAACATTGGCATTGCGGCGCCTACCTCCGCCGTAGTCTCGATGGGCGCCAACCGCATGGCGCCAATTCCAGGCTCAATGAATCATGATCGATGCTGGACCATTATGATTCGTTCCGGCTGTTGTGTGTCGCTGGAGGGAGCGCCGATGCAGGACAAGCGAATGGAACTCGCCGACGTGATCGCAACTATTAGCGATGGCGCGGTCCTGGCGCTGGGCGGCAATACGCTTCATCGCTCGCCATCCGCGGCAGTCCACGAGATCGTCCGCCAGCACAAGCGTGACTTGGAGATCGTCAAGACCGCGGGCGCCTACGATGTCGATTTGCTTTGCGCCGCCGGCTGCGCCGCCGCGGTTTCGGCCGGGTACATCGGCTATGAAACCCCGTTCGGCATGGCGCCGGCCTACCGCCGCGGCGTGGAACAGGGATCTGTCGTCGCCCGCGAGCACGCCTGCGCCACCGTGATTGCCGGGTTCCGCGCCGCCATCCAGGGTGTGCCATTCATGCCAGTGGCCGGGCTCTTCGGATCGCAATTGCCCGAACAACGGGGATTCCCGTTGATCGCAGACCCGTTCAGCGCGGCCGAAGTCTATGTGGTGCCGGCGATCCGGCCAGATGTGGCGATCATTCACGTTCAGGAGGCGGATCGGGAGGGGAACGCGCGGATCATCGGCACCCGCTTCGAAGACGTTTTGATGGCCCAGGCCGCCAGATCGGTGATCGTCACCACGGAGCGAATCGTCGACGGTGAGACGTTCGTTGCGACGCCGGAAACCGTGGCGATTCCGGGGTTTCTCGTCAATGCGGTCGTGCCGCTTCCCGGAGGGGCCTGGCCATGCTCCTGCACTCTCTATTACGGCTACGATGACGAGTTTCTGGCGGCGTGGATCGATGCCGCGCGCGACGCCGACCGCGCGCGAGCATTCATCGCGACGCGCATTCTCGGCGCCAGGAGCGCTGAGGCGTGAGCGACGTGACGCCCGCACCCTGGGACATGATGGCCGTCTCCCTGGCGAGACTGCTCCACCCCGGCGAGACCGTTTTCCATGGCGTAGCCTCGCCGCTGCCGATGATTGCCACCCTGCTGGCCAGGAGCCTGCATGCTCCCGACCTGGTGGCGCTCAACATCACCGGCGCCGTGAACGGCGATCCCAGGCACCTTCCGGTGTCGACAACCGATCCATTGCTTCTCCACGGCACCCACGCTCTCGTGACCTTGGCCGATCTGTTCGACCTGTCGGCGCGGGGACGGCTCGATGTGGCGTTTCTCAGCGGGGTGCAAATCGATCGCGCGGGGAGGATCAATCTCAGCGCGATCGGTCCGTACGAGCACCCCAAGGTCCGATTGCCTGGTGGCGCGGGAAGCGCCCTCCTCATGCCGACGGCGCACCGCGTCATCCTCTGGCGAACCCGGCACGATTCTCGAACGTTTGTCGAGCACCTCGATTTCGTGACGGCGGCGGGCAATGTCGACCGGGTAGTAACCCCTCTCGGCATCTTCAGGCGAGTCAACGGTTACCTGGAAGTCGAGAGTTTGCATCCCGGCGTCAGCCCTGACAACTTCGCGGCCGCGACGGGGTTCCCGGTCACAGTTGGGCCGGAGACACCGCGCACCCCTCCACCCACCGACACGGAACTGGCCACCCTGCGGGAGATCGATCCGGAGGGCGTGGTCCGGAGTGAGTTTGCCTGACTTCCTTCAGGTGGGGACGCGATCCTCATTGAAAATGGCAAGCCCTGTGCCCGTCTTCAGTTCATTCCACTTGCGTCGCGAGATCAATGCGCATAGACTGCCCCGGAAACTTCCGGGAAGGTAGTGGAACGTGATATTACGCCCGCGGAGGAAAGAGTGTGCACCGGCGCGCCAAACTTCCGTAGGTTAAGCAGGGGAAGGAATTGATGGCCAATCCGGTCGATTCTCTCGATGAGCAGATCCTGGCGGCCCTCCAGGAGAACGGGCGATTGACCATGAAGTCGCTCGCCGAGCAGGTTGGGTTGTCCAGTCCCGCGATGATCGAGCGCGTGCGCCGGCTCGAGGAGCGCGGGGTCATCGCCGGCTATCGCGCCGTCGTTTCACCGGAGGCGCTGGGTCGGCCGATCACCGCCATTATCGCCGCCACAGTGGGACCGAACGACCGCGACGAATTCATGGCGCGCGTTGGCGCGCATTCCGCGGTGGCCGAGGTGCTGCGGATCACGGGCGGCGCCACGCACCTCGTCCGCGTTCACGTCGCCGGCATGGCGATGTTGCAGGCGCTGGTCGATGAGCTGACCGGATCGGGCGCGCACTGTGAAACGACGATCGTGCTCTCTTCACCAGTGCCCTACCGGGCCATTACGCCACCCGAGGGGACGACCGTGCAGCGGTCGCGACTGACGCGCCGCCGCCGGCGCGCCAGCGCGGACGGCGCCGGGGACGGCGAGACGCCCAAGCGGCCGGGACGCCCTCGCGGCCGCAAGGCGGCGCGGGCCGCGGCGGAAGCAACGGAAAAAGCCGCTCGCACGGAGGCCGACGAAAGCGAATAGTCACATGTCGCGCCGGGCGTCATTGGACCACCGGCGCGAGTGGTACCCCGCTATGGCGATGGCGGTGGATCGGGGTTCGGGAATGTCGGCAGCACCCCTCCCGGTTCGTTGAAACGGACCGATTTCGCATACCGATAGATGCTGTCGATCCCGTTGCCGGTGAAGCTCCCAGGATGCTTTTTGAGCTGATCGAGCGTTCGCGCCAGATCCTTGTACCCCCAGGGCGTGAGTTGATCGCAGCGCTGCGCCGGGGCTCCCCCGGCGACGAGCAACTCGCCACGATTCGACCAGTCATCAATCGGCCGCCCGCCAGTGGCCTCGCACACCACACCGTCGACGATCCCGGCCGGGCGCGGAAACTGGATCGGCATCGGCTGCCCGTCCGGACCGAGCAGTAGTTGGGAGAATGCCGGGTTCGTGTGCATCTCGATCATGAGTTGCGACCAGATCGGTCCCGCGCCCTGGATGCCGTCGATTTCCGCCAGCGGATCGTTGCGCGTATTCCCCACCCAGACCCCGATGGCGACATCCGTGGTGAATCCCTGCGTCCAGATGTCGCGGAAGTCGTTGGTGGTGCCCGATTTTGCCGCTGTCGGCCGCCCCAGCGTCTGCTGCGTCTGGCCGAAGAGATTCTGCCGGGTGAAGATCATGGCGCGGGCGTCGTTGTCGGTCAGGATCGAGATCAGTTGGTAGGCAATTCCTGGTGAGATGGCTTGCTCCGCGGAGTCGATCGTGTTCGACCGGTTGAGGTCGTACAGGACATGGCCTTCACTATCGGTAATCTTCAGAATCGGATTGACCGGGACGTATTTGCCGAGATTGGCGATCGTAGCATAGGCGTTCGTCAATTCCAGCGGCCAGACGTCTCCTGAACCAAGACCAATGGACAAGCCATAGTCGGATGGCGGCTGGGATAATGCGTGCTTGATCCCCATCCGCCGCGCGATTTCGACAATGGATTCCGCACCACCGGAGAACTCCACCGCCTTGATCGCCGGGATATTCAACGAGTTGGCCAGTGCTGTGCGCACCGTCACCGCGCCGTTGAAGGTGCGCAGGTAGTTCTGCGGTTCGTAATACGGCATCGGTTCCCCGGTCGCCGGATCGGTCGCGCCGGGGGTGTCGATGCGGATCGGAGCGTCGAGCACCACCGTTCCGGGCTGCCAGCCGTGCTCGAACGCGGCGGCGTAGACGATCGGTTTGATCGACGACCCGGGTTGCTGCTCCGAGGTGGTGATATTGACCTGTCCCTCGATCGCCGCATTGTTGAAGTCGGCGGACCCGACCATGGCCAGGATCTCGCCGCTCCACGGAACGACCACGACAAGCGCCGCGTTGCGGGCGTTGTAGTACTGAAGTGAATTGGTCACATTCTGCGCCACGATCTCCTCGGCGCGATTTTGCAGCGCCGTGTCGATCGTGGTGTAGATATTGAAGCCGCCCTTCGTGAAGTCGCGGTCGGGATACTTTTCCGCCAGATACTCATAGACGTACTGCACGAAGTGCGGGTGGTCGAGAACGGCGCCATCACCGTCCCGTGAGTCGTAAACCGTGGGCGGGTTGGCTTTCGCGTCTCCCGCCTGTTCGCGCGTGATGTAGCCCAGTTTGACCATTTGGTTGAGGACGTATTCCTGGCGCTTGAAGGCGTTTTCGGGATAGAGAGATGGGTTGTAGTTCGTCGGTTGTTGCGGTATGCCCGCCAGGAGCGAAGCCTCGGCAAGGGTGAGATCCTTGGCGCTCTTGTGAAAGTACGTCTGCGCCGCCGCCTCGATGCCGTACGAACGGTTCCCATAGAAGATCATATTCAGATACATGGTGATGATGTCGTGCTTGGAGAACTGCCGCTCCAGCGCGATCGCGGCGAGGGCTTCCCGCCACTTGCGCTGGATGGAAAACTCCTGGCCGATGGCTTCGGGGTGGACGGCGCGGACCAGTTGCTGGGTGATCGTCGAGCCGCCGGAAGAACCAGAGCCGCCAGCGATGATCATCGCGCCGCGGAAGATGGCGAACGGCTCGACGCCCTGGTGCCCCCAAAACGTGGCATCCTCCGCCGCGACCGTGGCGTCGACAACGTACGGGGAGATTTCGTCAAAGTCGACAAACGTGCGCCAGCCGTAGTCCTGATCGGCGTACTCCTTCAGGAGCACGCCGTTCCGGTCGAAAATCTTGGTGGTCTGGAAGAGATCAGCCGAGATCTTGGAGGCGTCCGGCAAATTGGCGTTGATTTCTTCGTATTGCTTTACCGTCGCGGCGACCGCGGCCGCGGTCGACAGCGCGCCGATGACTACGGTCGCGCCAACGAAGAGCAGGGCAGCGACCGCGAGCCCGGCAACGATCCCGACAATTCGGCCGCCGGTGCTGCGCCGCCGCGATACACCGGGGAGCAGATGTGGTGGCAGCGAACCCCGGTGCTGGCCGCGCCCCGATCGTCTGTGCCGGGGCGAGCGTGAGCGGCGGGTCGGGCGTTGCATGCCACTCCCGGCGTATCGATTGACCATGACATCCTCTCGCGTCGACGGCAGAAAGCGCGTGTTGGTTCATACGTCCGATTGCGCCGTCTGGTTGCCTCGCGACCATAACACGCTGGTTTCCCTGGCCGATGCTACCACGCGCTCTCGTGTCCGTTGCCCTCGCTGACGCAACGATGTCAGCGTCATCTCACAGATTCTTACTGCCCGCGTTCAATGGATGGAACGTCCGACGGTGTCACCTGAAGCGAGTAAGATCACCGATCAGGAGGAATGATGGCAGCTGAGGCGGCAGTGGCGAGCGCGCCCTGGACTGCCGTGAAACGGACGAAGTCGACGGTGCTGAAACCGATCGAGGACTTCAGCTTCGATGACGCGCTGGACCGCTTTGGTCCGGAAGTCTATCGGTTCGCGCTGTATCTGACTCGTAACCAGCCGGACGCCGATGATCTCTACCAGGAAACGGTGATCAAAGCGTTCCGGGCATGGGATCGCTTGCCCTGCGATGCCAACCATCGTGCCTGGCTCTACCGCATCGCAAGCAATACCTTCCTGAGCGACAAGCGGAAGGCGGCGCGGCTGCGCTCGCTCGACGCCGATGGCGCCGCGGAGACGATACCGGCCACCAGTCGGGATGATGACGGACGACTCGACGCGGGACAATTGCTGCGAGAAGTCGAATCCTTCATCGAGGGGCTTCCCCCCAAACAACGAATTGCGTTGGTGCAGCGCAAGTACCTCGAACTCGGGTATTCCGAGATCGCGGCCACGCTTGACTGCTCCGAAGAGGCGGCGCGCCGCAGCGTGCACGAAGCGCTCACGAAACTGCGCAAGCGCTTCGGCGACAGGATTTGACGGACATGCGGAATTCAGGCGAGAAACAAGGAATTTAGCGATGGATGCAGCGAATCAGGCAGCTCCTACCGAGGTCGGCACCCTTCAAATGGCATCGCGTGATCCGGATGTCGATCGATGTGATCTTGCCGTCGAGGCAATGCCGGCTCACGTTGTGGGAGACCTGACGTTGCCGGATGAGCGCTGGTTGCACGACCACACCGAGGAATGTGGCTGGTGCGCTAACGAGTTGCGTTGTTACGATCGATTGGCCGAGGCGTTGGCTACCGCCGGTTCACTGGTGCCACCGCGGCCTGCCCCGCCAGCAGTTGCCCTGCCGAAGCGAGATCGCGTCTGGTATGTCACGATTGGCAGTCCGATCGGCACGTTGATCCTGGCGGCGACACCCGAGGGCCTGCGCGAGATCGAATTCGCATCACATCATCCGGAAGGCGAGTTCGCCACGAGACTTCGCGAACACGGCAGCCAGCCGGCGCCGCTCGCGAAGATCGCGGATGCCCCTGATACCGTGCGACCGATTCTGGAGCGTGCTGCCTCTCAACTTCGCGAATATTTTGGTGGTGAGCGGGCCCTGTTCGATGTGCCGCTCGATTGGGGCGCAATGGGCCCTTTTCAACGCGCGGTCCTCGAAGCGACCGCGGCGGTACCGTTCGGCGCACTCGACACCTACGCTGGAATCGCGCGCAAGATCGGTAAGCCGCGAGCCACGCGCGCTGTTGGAAACGCCCTCGGGCGCAACCCGATTCCCGTGATCGTTCCCTGCCACCGTATTGTCCGCTCCGACGCATCTCTTGGTGGTTATACCGGCGGATTGCAGATCAAGGAGCGTCTCCTTTCGCTCGAGGGCGTGACCCTGGCCTGACAGTGGTTTCTTATACGACTCGTGATCACCGGCTATTGGCATCGACCCGATTCTCGGAAATACTTGCCCCAGACGGTCTTGTTCGTGATTCAGCCCACGGCAATCTATCAATAGTGGAGTAAGGCAATGCCCTACGCAGTTCGTTGCGACGGGAGCATTCCCGTGGATTTGGCGACGATTGATCCGCGCGGTGCCGACTCGATCGAGAAGGACGAGGGCGAACGCCGGCTCAAGGCGCTGGTCAATGAACTCGGCGATCTCCAGGAGTTGCTGTTCGCGGCACGGACCCATGCCCTATTGATTGTGCTCCAGGGAATGGATACATCCGGCAAGGACGGAACTATTCGGGTGGTATTGGACGATATGGATCCCCCCGGGGTTCAGGTTTGGTCTTTCAAGGTTCCAACCGAGGAAGAGCGGTCGCACGATTTTCTCTGGCGTCATCATTTGCGAACTCCGGCCTTGTCCATTGTCGGCGTGTTCAATCGCTCCTACTACGAGGCCGTGGTCGTCGAGAAAGTCAAGGAGATCACTCCCCCGGAAGTCATTGTGAGCCGTTACCCGCATATCAATGACTTCGAACTTCTATTGGCACAGTCGAACACCATCCTGGCCAAATTCTTCCTCCACATCACCAAGGAGGTGCAACTCGAGCGCCTTCTGGCGCGACAGGAAGAAACGGAGAAATGGTGGAAGCTGTCGCTCGGCGACTGGCAGGAGCGGGAGCGCTGGGACGCCTACCAGGAGGCCTATCAGACCGCCATCAATGCCACCGCGACAGTGGCCGCGCCGTGGTACATCGTTCCGGCGGACAGGAAGTGGCTGCGCGATCTCGCCGTCGCCCAGGCACTTGTCGACCTGCTGCGCCCCTATCGCGATGGCTGGCTCGATGCACTGCGAGAGCGCGGGAAATCGGAACTGGCGGCGCTTCGCGCAGCCGGATTTACCAAGTCCTCTCCAAAGGGTTGAGTGTCGCGTGCGCTTCAGGCGCCGGTTGTTCATCGCTCTGGCAACTCGTAGGATGTCGAGCATCTGAGCCACTGACAGGCGGTGGCCGGTTGGCGTGCCTCGTGCAGCGGCAAGGATCAGGGCGATCGTGCGTGATCCTGACAGCCTCGATGGTGCTTCGAGAGACCGGACTCCGGACTGGGATGTCTGCCGCAGCGTCGTGCGGATTCACGGGAGAACGTTTTTCTTCGCGAGTCACTTCCTGACGCCGCGGCAACGCAACGCCGTGTTCGCGGTCTATGCGTACTGCCGGATCGCGGACGACATTGTCGACCGCGCCCCCAAGGCCGGGCTTCATGCCGCTGCCGCGTCCCTCGCTCGCTGGGAAGCGGAGATCGACGATCCGACCCATCCGGTCGCGGTGGCCTTCGCGGCGGTCCGGTCGCGATATCACATCCCCGCCGACCCCGCCCGCGACCTGATTGCCGGCGTGCGCATGGATCTCCAGCCAGATCGATACTCAACCTGGGCCGATCTCGAGCTGTATTGCTACCGGGTGGCGGGAACGGTTGGTTTGATGGTGGCGCCCATCTTTGGCTGCCGCGACCATGCCGCGCTCGATCACGCCGTGGAACTCGGCATCGCCATGCAATTGACCAATATTCTGCGGGATGTTGGCGAAGATGCCGTTGCCGGCCGACTCTATCTTCCGCTCGAAGACCTGGCCCGGTTCGGCTGCGATCCGGCGGCGGTCATGGCCGGTCGGCCGAGTGGGCGTTTCGATGAACTGATGCAATTCGAGATCGCCCGCGCCCGCGCACTCTACGCAAGCGGTCAGCGAGGAATCCCCGCCCTGTCTCCTCCAGGGCAACTCACGACGCTGGTGGCCAGCACGCTCTATTCGGGCATCCTGCGGCGCATCGAAGAAGAGGATTTCAACGTCTTTTCGCGGCGTGCCTATGTCCCGTACCACCGCAAACTTCGTGAACTCCCCGGCATCGCCGCAGCTTTCGCCTCACTCTATCTGCCAGGATCGGTGGCGTCACGATCGTCGCGCTCCTAGCGCGGGGTGGGTCCGGGAGCGACTGAGAGTTCCCGCACGGTCTGCTCCACCTGCCGCACCGTCATGGCTCGCTCGGCGGCCGTTCCTTTTTGCGGCATACCGATGCGGACGACCACGTGCCAGCGCTCGCCAGGCAATGGCTGATACCAGAACCCAACCGGGACGATCGGTACGCCGCCCGGAACGGATCGGTCCGCAAGCGCGGCCAGACGGGCAAAGCCGGGACGGAATGGCAAGAAGTCGGCGAGACTGGTCTTGCGATTGGGATGAGGGTCGACGTTGGGATAACCCTCCGGGAAGATCAGAACGACAGATCCACATTTGAGCAGATCGATGACCGATCGCGTCGATGAACGCAAGCGACGCCCGACTTCATCTGGGTTTTCGGCATGTCCCGACTCGTCGCGGACAACGGTCGGCCATTGGAGAAGCGTGGTGGCGCGATCCAACAGCTGTCGCGCTGGGCCAGGAGGCACCCAGTCCACGGCGACGAGAATGTGCACCGGCCGGTCGATGATTCCGGTCAGAATGCAGCCGTCGAGTAGGTGATGGACATGCCGCGCGGCCAGGATGACGGGTCCGGTCGTGGGCACGTTGTCGCGGCCCTCGACGACGAGATCGACCTTCCTGCCAACCTCTCGGGCACAGAACGCGCCGATCAAGTGGCGGCCGATTCGCCCCGCTACGGGCTGGCGGCGGGCTGCCACACCTGCTCTTTGGCGGGCGTTGGTCGCAAGGACCGCGAGCGGCGCAAGGCCAACGTTGCCGGCACGATGCCGAGCAAGAGCGCGAGCAGCAGCGCCGGCCAGAGTTCAGCGCGGCCCGCCAGCGCCATTGCGAAGACCGTGTTCGCGACATACACGGCATAGGGGAACCAGAGGTTCAGATCCGGCGCGTCGGCGTCGAGATCGGCATTCCAGGCCCAGCGCGACAGCGCCATGAACACGGCGCCGGTCAGCGACCAGCCGACGAAGTTCTTGATCGGCATTCCGAAATACGGACCCGTTTCGCCCCATTCCCAGAAGCGAATGCCCATCGAGTGATGGGCCATTGCCGGATCGAGAACCAGATCCCAGACAGTCAACAACCAGACGCCGGCCAGGATCGAGACCAACGCGCGCGGCTGCCACCCCGCCTTTTCGACGAGGACGCTGCCGAGGATGTACGACGCAAACCCGACGTAGAACCAGGAGAGCGGAATCGAAAAGGGAACGTGATCGAGCACCTTGTATCCAAGATATGAGGTATACGCGTAGTTGCCGAAGGGCCAGCCGGTCCCGGTGCCGATGAGTTCCGAGAGGAGTGAGTAGGGAACCGCGAACGCGAAAAAGAGTCCGCTGCGGCGCCAGCCTAGCGCCGAAACGCCATACGCGAGCATCGCCGCCGCGCCCAGCACGATGTGCGTCGAGCCCGCGTACTGGAGACCAAGGGTGTAGACCTGCATGGCGCGAGGATCGGTCGCGAACTGGGCGACATTCGGTATCACGTAGAGCAGGCCGATCAGCCCGAATGCCAGCGCGCCGATGTGGGCTATCAATAGGATCCGTGCGATCTTCACTGGGGTTCTCCGCGAACGATCAGGTGACCGCGCCAGTGGTGGACGCGGCGCAGTGCGTTCAACAGTAACCCAATTGCAACGGGAACGTCGCACACGGGCGACAACCAGTATGTCCAGGGACGGCGCAAGTAGGCACGGGCCGTGCCGAAGAGGACGCCAATGCGGATGGCGAGGAGCACCAGATTGAGCCAACGCAGCAACGTTGCCGGCCCCGTTCGTTTGGCGAACAGCAGGGAGATGGGTAGCGGACCGGCCTGGACCAATAGCACTTCACCAATACCGATGAGCCCCGACATACCCCAGAACCGGTCCCGCATCGGGAGCGACCGCAACCAGTTCCGCCACGCATCGGGCGCACTCTCGTACATTGCAACCTGCACGAGATCGTCTGTCGCGGTCTCGTAGAACCCGACGCGTTTTCCTGATTCCGCCACGAGCCGGGCAAGTGTGACGTCCTCGCAAACCGAATCGAGCACCGTGGCAAATCCGCCGGCCGTGGCGAGAACATCGCGCCGGATGAGGAAGCACTGTCCGTTCGCCTGAACCGCGGTGCGGTCACTGGTGGCGTGGCCGGGGATACCGAACCGGTAGACAAGGGTCGCCAGCATCGCGGGATGCAGGAGCGCCTCGGCCCAACCGGAGACGCACTGACGTGTCGCCACGCTCAGCGCAGTCAGCCGCTCCTGGTCGGCGTGAGCGATGAGCGAACTTGCCAGATCTGGCCCTGGCCGCACATCGGCGTCGATCGTCAGGACCCACGGTAGCGCTGGGTCGATCGCGGCCAAGCCAAATTGCAGGTTGTTCGCCTTCCCGTTGCGGCCCGGCTCGCAGGCGGAACTGTGGACGAGGCGGATTCTCGGATCGACACTGGCATATCGTGCGACGATCTGTTGCGTGCCATCATGCGAACCGCCATCGGCGACGACGATCTGACCGACGATCGGGCCCTGCTGGATGAGACCCTCCAGGCAGGGCGTAAGCCGGTTAGCCTCGTTCAACACCGGGACGATGACCCCAACGCACGGCACCGTGCTGGTGCCGGGGCTGGGAGCGATCTTCGTTCCTCGGCCGGTTCTGATCAGGCGGCGTGTGACCCGCGCGGCGAGAACTACCTGGAGCGTCGCCAGCGCGAGGCCCGAAAGCACGCTAACCTCGGGCGTCCCGCTCACCGGGCGGCCCCTGACAAGGGGAGGTACGGCCGAAATCACGCGTTCTCTTGGGGTCAGGCGGGCCCCGATGTGGCGTAAAGCCCCTCTCCCGTTCCGGCGGGAGAGGGGTTGGGGTGAGGGCCGGCGCGACGAATTCGCCATACCTCCCGTTGTCACTGGACGACCCGGGAAAGAATGACGTCCCGCACCAATGGCCAAGTGGGTTGGTCGGGATCGACAATCATGTGCCCCCCGGTGACCTCCACGAGTTCAGCCCCGGTGCGGCGGGCGAGGTCGCGAGAGTAATCGGGTAGGGAGGTCGCATCTTGCAGACCCTGCACGATGGTGGTTGGCATATGGAGGCTCGTCGCCGATCCGGCCGCGAAGTTGCCAATACGTCGCAACTGATCGAGAGCGCCGGTCGGAATCGTTGCCTGTCTGATCAGTTCCTGCCGCACCGCCGGATCATCGAGATCGGCGTCGGGGGCAAGCGCGCCAAACATTTTTCGCACTTCGGGCTTCTCGAAATCCCGTGCCGAGAATGGCCGAAACTCGCGCATGACATGTTTTGCGACAGGAAGTAGTCGCGCTCTCGCGTCCGCAAAGCGCCAGTGCGGGGCGATCAGGATGAGGTGATCGGGCGCCAATGCTGGATCGGCCGCGACCGCCAGGGCGACCGCTCCGCCCATCGAAAAGCCGATCAGCGCGGCGTAGTCGGATGACTGACGGACTCGCTTCCATTCTCGCCGCGTCGCTTCCAGCCAGTCCTCCGCCCGAATATGCCGGAGACGTGGGAGATCGGAACCAAAGCCAGGTAGGAGCAGACCGCTGGCGGTCACATTCTGCTCCGCGAGCGCCGAGGCCAGGGGGCGCATTTCCCGAGGCGTACCGAGGAAGCCATGGATCAGCAGCGCCTGGCGCGGTCCGGCGGGAAAAACGAAGGGTGCAGCGAGGTCTTGCTCTTCTCGTAGCCTGTCCATTACCCCAGACCGATGCGGAGTCCCATACTCAGTATGGTGAGCATGCGAAGACCGGCCCGCCGCGAGTCGCAGCCGGGACGTCCATCATAGGCGTTGCACCGTGATCGGAGACGGCGGTGTGATACTCTCGCGCGGGTTTCGCGGCGGCGACTGGGGAGAGTTGGTGTCGGTCGACGAACTGCGCCGTGTGTTGCGGCTCGATGACAGCCGAATCTGGCTGTTGATCGGGCTGTGTGTTGCACTGGTATTCACGATCCAGTCCGTCGAGACCGCGACCGAGGGCGCCTGGCCGCACCAACGACGGCCGTCTCGCATCGCTCCGCAAGCGCGTTCGGCGCAAGGGGCCTGGAGTGTTGTTGCCTTCCTGCTGCTACCTGGCATTGTCCTCGGCATTCTCAACGTCGCGGTGCTCCTCTGGCGCGGTTTCCCACATACGCAAGCGCAGGTTCTCGGTGGGTTGCTCGTCGGGCTGATCTGGATCATCTTTGTCGGGGCGAGCGTGAATTTCCTGGGCATGGGCCGGATGCTCCGGCAAGGCGGGATCGCCGGGCCGCTCGCGTTGCTCGTGCTTTTGATTGCAGGGGACATCCTCCTGCTCACCGGATTGCTCAACGTATTGCCGGACCGCCAGGTCATTCAGAACGCAATTGTCGACCTGATACCCTGATTCGCGGCGCTTCGATCATCGTTGGCGAGCCGAATCACGGCTGGGTTGATCCTGGCGAGTCGATCACCGCTGTCACCACCCGGCGGAAGTTGTCCCGGTAGATCTTGCGGAGAGCCGATTCTCCATAGCCGCGGCGTAGCAACTCGCCCGTGAGATCGGGGAGATGCTCCCAAGAGGTCATTCCCGGCACCGCTAGCGGACCAAGGCCCTGGTAGGGGCTCCAGGCAGCGATGTCGAGTGATGCACCCATCGCCTCGATGTCCTCGTAGAAATCACAGCCGATGCCGACGTGATCGATGCCTGCCGTGTTGACGAGGTGGTCGATGTGGTCCGCCCAGCGAGTGACTGAAGCCTGTACCAGGTCGATGTAGCCGGCGACGGCGACGGCGCCGATGAGCCCGCCCGATTCCGCGATCGCGCGGATCATGTCGTTGGTCAGGTTGCGCGGATGATCCGCGAGCAGCCGGGCGTTTGAATGGCTGGCAATCACCGGTTTCGCCGACGCGCCGAGAACATCCCAGGTGGTTTGATCCGAGGCGTGCGAAACATCGACGATGATGCCAAGCCGGTTCATTTCGGCGACGGCCTGACGACCCAGCCGCGTCAGTCCACCGCGGGAATCGTTCTCCCAGGCGCCATCGCCAAACGCGGTGCGGCGCATCCAGGCGAACGAGAGCATTCGCAGCCCGAGGCGATGGAACAGACGCAACGCCGAGAGATCCTGACCGAGCGGCTCCGCTCCCTCGAATGCGAGCAGGGCCGCGATCTTGCCGGCTCCATTGATCCGGTCGATATCCGGACCGGACGTTGCCAGTTCGATCTCGTCCCGACAATCAGCGATTTCTTCGGTCAGCGCGTCAACCAGTTGCACGGCGCGGCGCAGCGCGCCCTCAGGCAGGAAGACCGAATCGATGTAGACCGCGCAAACGACGATCTTGACGCCTCCGGCCTGGAGTTTCGGCAACCACTCGGTCGCCAGTGAACCCGGTTCGCCGTCGAATCGCCGTTTCAACAGGCCGAGCGGGAGGTCGGAATGGAGGTCGGCAAGCCCGATAGATTGTGTCAGAGCGAGGTCATTGTCGCTGATCGATTCAGACATCGGTCGGTACCACCCCCCACCTGGTCATTCTGCCGAAGACTGGGGATCCGCCAAGAGACCAGCACCAGGATGTTCTATGGTAACCCGCCTAGCGCACGATCCTGACACGGCGATATCGCTTCTTGCCGAAGCGCAGGAGGAGGGTATCGTCCGCGGCGGCCACCGGATCGTCGACAGACTCGACGCGGACACCGTTTACCCAAAGCGCCCCTTCGGCCGACTTGCGCCGCGCTTCGCCGCGTGAGGAAAGGAGTTCAGCCCTGATGAAGAGATCGGCCAGGGACATCCCCTCCAGTTCAGACGCGGCGATGGCGATCGTCGGAATGGTTGGGTCATCGCGGTCAGGTTCCCCCGCGAACAGGGCACGCGCCGCCCGTTCTGCCGTCGCTGCCGCCTCTTCACCGTGCGTGACGCGCGTGACTTCGAAGGCGAGGACTCGCTTTGCCTCCCGCAGCGACTCGCCGCCAGCCGCCGTCAGGGCGGCGATCTTTTCTTCGGGCAGGAAGGTGTAGAGCTGCATCAGCCGGGCAACGTCCGCATCATCGACGTTGATCCAGTACTGATAGAAGTCGAACGGTGACGTCAGATCCGCGGCCAGCCAGACCGAGTTCCCCTCGCTCTTGCCCATCTTCTGGCCGGAGGCCGTGGTCAGCAGCGGGCAGACAAGCGCGAAGGCGGACGCGCCTTCCGCTTTCCGGATGAGGTCGACGCCCGCGACAATGTTGCCCCACTGGTCCGAGCCGCCCATCTGCAGCGTGCAGCCTTCGCTGCGATGGAGGTGAAGGAAGTCGTAGGCCTGCACCAGGCGGTAATTGAACTCGACGAAGTTCAGCCCGGTCGTTTCCAATCGAGTGCGGTACGTCTCTGCCGTAAGCATCTCGTTGACCGAAAAGTACCGGGCAACATCGCGCAGGAACGGGATGTATCGCAATTCCAGGAGCCAGTCAGCGTTGTTGACCAGGAGCGCCGGTGGGTTGTCGCCCCAGCGTCCCCCGTCGAAATCGAGGTAGCGTCCGAACTGGGGAAGCATCCGCTGCAGGTTGTCGCGAATCTCCTGTTCGGAGACGATGGGCCGCGTCGATGTCTTCCCGGATGGATCGCCAACGAGCGCGGTGCCCCCGCCGCCGAGCGCAATCGGGCGGTGACCGAAGCGCTGGATCACCGCGAGCATCATCATGCCCAGCAGGTGCCCGACGTGAAGCGACGGTGCGGTCGGGTCGAATCCCACATAGGCGGCAACGGGGCCGTCCGCGAAGGCACGGCGGAGCCCGGCCTCGTCCGAGACGTCCTGAACGTAACCGCGTGCGCGAAGGTAGTCGAGCGGACTCTCACCACGAGTGCGAGCCTCTGCCACGGCATCTCCGGCTGTCGGCATTGTTGCGGTCACCCTGCTTCACTCCGCGCTGACGTGCATCGCCATGTTCAAGAGATTGACATGGTAGCGTGATAGTCGCACGCCTTGACGGCCGGTTGATCCGGCAGCGGCGGGCTCGACATCACGCCGAGAGTGGATGGTCTAAAGGAGATCGGCCCGCTCGGGGGCGGGGACGAGCATGACCGGCGCCGGCGCTTCCCGCACCAGTTTCTCGGCCACGCTACCAAGCAACCAGCGGCGAACTCCGCCCCGGCCATGCGAGGTCAGCACAATCAGATCGCCCGGCTCGAGAACATCGCTGATCGCGAAAAACGGCGAGCCGTTGAGTATGGCGCCGGTCGCCGTAACCCCGGCCTTTTCCATCTGCGACGTCGCCTCGTTCACCGTCGATTTCGCGTCCGCTTCCGCCTCCGCCCAAATCTGATCGGCGACTTCCGCGGAAATGACCGGAGACGCGCCGAAGACTCCAGGCGCGACGGGCAGGAGGGCGGACGAATCGATCGCGCGCACTACGTGGATTGGAGCGTTGAACTGGCGTGCCAGCGATATCGCGATCGGGATCGCCCGCATCGCCAGGTCAGATCCATCCAGTGGCGTGACGATGCGCCGAACCTCCGGCTTCACTCCTTCCTGATCGGCGACGCGGAGGATGACGACGGGAACGCGCGAAACGCGCGACACGCGGTCTGCCACCGATCCGAACAGGGCGCGGCCGACGGCGCCACGGCCATGACTCGCAATGACGATCGCTTCGACACCGCGGTCTGCGCCAGCCTTGGCGATTTCCTCGGCAGGATCGCCCGCGACAATCAGTCGGTCAACGTCGACCCCGCTCGTGCCGAGGGCCGCGGCCGCTCGGTCGAGTTCGGCGTTGGCCGCGCTCTCCGCGCGCGTGTCTCCTGTCGCGTCTACGGCCCGGAGGAGGATGATCCTGCCCCTGGGTCCCGCCAGCTCTGCCGCCCACGGCAATGCGCGCAGGGCCAGATCGGATCCATCGATGGGAGCGAGAACAGTCGCCATCCTGCTTCCTCTAACTCATTCGGACGCGTTACGGCGGCCGGCCCGCTGCCGGCGAAGGCCGCACCCGTGCCGCTCCGACCGGACCGCGCCGCGGTCAACCGGGTGCAAGTCTACGCCGCGGTCGCGAAGGTGAAGTTCGAGGCAGAGTACGCGAGGAAGGAGAGGTGAATGTTGACAGTGTGGTGGAATGATGTGGAGGCGGTCACAACGACGACGCGAGAGAGGCGGGCGAGGACCCGGCTCTCCCGAGAACGACTTACCCGGCGGCGCCGAAGTTGGGGGCGATGAGGACTGAAACGTTGGTCGAGGCTCCGTCCGCTCCCGGGGCCAGGAATGCGATCCCGGTGTAGCCGGAACCCTGTTGCTCGCGCAGGCCGATGACGAGTGAGCCATCCGGCGAAATGATGCCGCCGATCTCGCCGCAAGCGATGTAGGTCTGGATCTGATCGGCGGAGAGATGGATGTTGATCGCGTGGTTCGCGCCGAGCATCTGATCGAGCGTCAGCGGCGCCGTGGTGAACGATGTCTCGGCGATCGCCGCCAGGTCAGCCTGCCCAACCGGCGCGCCGACCGGGGCGGTGAGATCGTTGAGCGGGGCAACGACGTCTCCCAGTTCGGTGCAGGAACCGGAATGGATGTGTGCCGGTCGAGGCACCACGGCTTCGACGGTTGGTGAAGCGACCGGGGTCGCGTCCTGGGCGAACGCGGGCGCCGCAAGGAACCCGACCAGCGTGGCACTCGTGAGCGCCGTCGCGGTGACGATGGAAGCGAGCCGGCCTGGCATGGAAACCCTCCCCTGTTCGTGTAGTCGACGCATGCCCAAGGCGGGGCGAAGAAAGTGTGACATGACGAATGACCTCAACGTGGTGATTCGCGCCACAGCCTAACGGCCGTCAACTACTGACAGGAGAACTCGCAGGGTTGATGCCAACCTGAACGCTCAGGGACGCCGATAGCCGCTCAACGGAGTGCAAGTTTCGAAGTTTTCCGTTTCAGCGGGGCCTGATCAGTTTGCCGCTACGAATGGTTGGGCATTCGCCGCACGGTTCCTCGGGGAGAACGCAGGTGCAACCGCAGCAGACCTCGCCTTCCGCGCACCGATGACCGCAGGCGCCGCAACTCTCGACGTTGGCAGCGACATGAGTCTCGCACCCGTTCTTGAATTCGCCGTCGCAATCATCCCAGCCGATTTCACAGAAGTAGGCGCAGCCGCGCGCGACGTTGCCGTACCGATCGACAGCAAGATCGCAGCGGACGAAGGCATGATCAGGAGCAGCCGGGCAGAAATTGCCGCAGCGAGTGCAATTCTTGACGTCCGTCTGAACGTCGGTGCAACCGCCACGGCAGCACGTTTCGCCGGACGGACAGGTCTTGTCGCAGGTTCCGCAGTCAGATTTCGAGCCATCAGGAAGACGAGTCTCACAGAGGAGTGCCAAATCGAGTTGATCTGGCGATACGCGGGCGCCGGAAAGATCGGCGTTCAGAAGATCGACACCGTCGATGTTCGTGCCGCGCAGATCGGCGCCGGCAAGAGACGCATCGACAAGTGCAGCGTTGCTCAGACAGGCGTCCCGTAGCGATGCGCCATCGAGTATCGCCTCACCCAGGTTCGCGCCGCTTAGGCAGGCGCCGCGAAGATCGGAGCCCGAGAGGTTCTGCCCAAACAAGTTCATCCCCTGCAAGTCGCAGCCGCGCAAATCCGCGCTGGGGCCGATTTGGCTAGGATCGCACTTGCGGCATGCCGCGTCGCAGCTGGGACGGCTCTCTTGGCGTTTCCTTGATTGCCGAGGATGCTTCGAGCGACCCGTTTTGGCTTCCGCGTTGATTCCGTTACCGAAGATCGCGGCGAGCGGAAGGGCGAGAACGCCCCCCAGGACCTTTCGGCGGGAGGAAGCGTGAGCAATCTGCCGTGACAGGATGTCGAATTGTTTCGGGTCCATTGCCGCTCCCCGCGTTCGAGCCGTACACCGCACCAAACACACTACACCATGACTTGTCATAGTGTACAGCCTATGGCTGAGGTTCAACCGTGTGCGCCAGCGATGCCCCAACTTCGGGGATGTGGAAAAGAAACCGACTGGTGGCGCCATACGTTGACGTGTGCGGGTACCGGCAGGTACGTTCATACGGTTGCCAGCGGCCGCCATCCTGAGCGGCTACCCGCACCCACTGGCAGTAGCGGGGAAGGACAGAACACACCATGACGAGTAGATCCACCTGGGCGCGCACCACGGCGATCGCCGCCGCGTTCGCGCTCGTCGGGACAGCGATGCCAACCGCGGCGCTGTTCAGTAACGCTTCATCGCAGATCGCCTTCGCCCAGGCGCGCTCCGGCGAGGATGGTACGTCCGGCGCAGGTGCGGCCTCGGGCAGCATGAGCAGTGGCAATTCCAAGCGTGACAAGAATGGCAATGGCGGAAGTGCCTCTGCCGGCAGCGCGGGCACGGCGGGGACGGAAAGCACTCCGGAAGACACCGCGGCGCCACTGCCTGCAAACGCCGATGTTCTGAGTGCGCTCGGCATTCTCGATGACGTGACGATCTACGGTCTCGACGTGTTGTCCGACATGGATATCCCGGTCGAATTGCTGCCGGCGCCGGACGAATCGGCAGCGGCTGCTCCACCGGACGTCAACACCGGCGGACAGAATTCGTCTTCTGACATTTCTACGGCGCCCGGGAATGGGTCCGCCCCCGCGGGCGGCTCCACGACGACGATGTCCGCCGACGGGAGCGGATCGACTGATGGTGGGAAGACCCACGATCGGCCGCGCAAAAAGGACGGCGGTTCCGAGTCGACATCCGACAGCGGTGGCACGACGACCGTAGGATCCTGATCTTCGCCACTTCATGATCTTTCGTTCACGGCTCCTTCGGTCTGTCCACAGACGGAAGGAGCCGTTTGTTTTCGGCTCCCGATGTGGTGATTCGTTGACGTTGGAGTGATCAGTAGCGTTGGTCATGAACGCCCACGTCGCCGGAATCTGGCTGACACGTCGTGCTTCGGGTCATCGATTGTTTCGACCGGGACGACGAAATGACGCAATACGGAGTCAAGTGCCGCGGCAGGCGACGTGCCGTTCGCGGAGATCTGAAAGCGGTGGCCGTTGCGACCAGTTCTCGTCAATCGTGCCCAGCGGCTATGTCCCAAGCCGGGAACAGGCTTCGCGCGCCCGCGTGTTTCTTGTTGTCCGTGCTACAACAAAAGCCGGTTGCCGTCATTTAATGAAAGGCGTAACTGGGTAGCTGCATCCTGGTGGTCGCGTCGAGGGCTATCGGTGCGCCGTGGTTGATAAGGGGTATGCGATGAGCGCGGGCGGTTTAGACAGGAGCGCTCCGGTTCCGGCCGAAGTGCTGCCCCGTCCGAGCGTGTCCCTGACGTACTTGCAACTAAGCGATTTCCGAACGCAGGAAGACCAGGAGTCACACCTCGACGCAGGATACGCGCGGCCGTTCGACGAGCAAATCCCGGTCGTCTTCTACACCGTGACTGCCGACGGGACGGATACGTATTCGTACATCAGCCCCCAGATCACCACGGTCCTGGGGTTTCCACCGGAAGATTTCATCGGTCGTCCCCGGTTCCTGACATCGCGGGTTCATCCCGACGACCTGGAGCAGGTCGCCGCCGCGACGGAGGAGGCAATCCGGGAGGGTAAGCCATTCCTCGGTGAGTTCCGCGTTCGCGCCGCCGACGGGCGCTGGGTCTGGGTTCTGGATGATGCGATCCTGATCCGGGATAGCGAGGGCCGCGCCTCGCACTGGCAGGGTGTTCTCCTCGATATTACCGACGTTCGCGCGACTGAGAGTGCCCTCAAGGAAAGCGAAAACCGGTTTCGGACCGTCCTCAACGCCACCCCGGCCGGAGTCATCGTTATCGACCGGCAAGGCGCAATCGTGCTTGCCAATCCGGCCGCGGCCGCGCTGGCAGGAACATCGAGTGACAACCTTCGTGGACGCCAGATCGGCGACTCGGACTGGCGAGCGCTCCGCGAGGACGGCACACCTCTGCCCATCGACGAGTTCCCGGCGATGATTTCATTACGCACGGGACGCGACTGCGAAGAAACGGTCATGGGGATCGAGGTCCCGGACAGGGAAACCCTGTGGCTCTCGGTGAACAGCCGGCCGCTCTACCGGGAGGGTCTTCACGAGCCGGTAGGTGCGGTTGTCGCGTTTTTCGATATCTCGCAACGGCGGAGGCTGGAAGCCGCACTTCGGCACGGCGAAGCCCGATTCCGGGCGCTGGTCCAGAACAGTTATGACGTGATCACGGTCGTGGCTGCCGATGGCCGACGAACCTACGTCAGCCCATCGATCGAGCGTGTGCTCGGGTACCGCGCGGAGGATCTGGAGGGCGGCGACGTTCTGGCGCTCGTCCATCCCGAGGACATCGGACTGCTGCAACATGCATTGGCCGCCTGCGCGGCCGGCGCCGAGCAAACCGCGGTCCTGCCACTCCGCTTCCGACATCGCAACGGAACCTGGCGGCATTTCGAGGTCATTGGCACCAATCAACTCGATAACCCGATTCTCAGCGGTATCGTCTTCAATTCTCGCGATGTCACATTGCGGAGGGAAGCCGAACTTGCCCTGCGCGCAAGTGAAGCCCGGTTTCGGTCGCTGTTCGAGGGCGCCCGTATTGCCTCGGCCCTGGTTGACCGCAACGGCGTCATCCTCATTGCAAACGCGGCCCTCGGTGAATTTCTTGGATATCCGGTCGATCAACTGCTGGGGATGCGAATCGAAGCGATCAGCCATCCAGACGACGAGGCTCGCCAGGGCGATCTGCGTCGTCAACTCTGGGATGGCGACTTGCCCGGATATCAACTGGAGAAGCGCTACCGGCGCAGTGATGGCGAGATCATTTGGGGGCTGCTCAGCAGTTCGGGCATCCGCGACGATTCAGGAACCGTGGTGGCCGCGCTCGGTCAAATTCAGGACATCACCGCACGCATGTCGGCGGAAGTGGCATTGCGCGACAGTGAAGAACGATTCCGTACCGCTTTTGACCGGGCGCCGATCGGCATCGCGCTGTTCGATCAGGATGGACATTTTCGCCAGGTCAACGCATCGCTCTGCGAGCTCGTTGGATATGAAAGTGCTGAACTCCTCAACATGTCGTTCGCGGACATCCTGCATCCCGATGACCTGGGAGAAAGCCGAACCCTGACCGAGAGGATGTGGGCCGGCGAGATCAACGGCTACCAGGTGGAAGAACGATACGTGCGCAAGGATGGGCAGCCGATCTGGGTGCAACTGACGGCCTCGCCCGTGCAAGATACCGGCGACGATGCAAGTTACGCGATCGCCCAGGTCGAAGACATCACCGGGCGGCGACATCTGGAAATGGAGCGCGCCGTGCTCCTCGCCAGCGAACGCGAATACACGCGGCAACTGCGAGCACTGACGGACATGCGCTCCGAATTGACCTCGATGGTCAGCCATGAATTGAATGCGCCCATTTCCGCCCTCCGCATGATGACCTCGATGCTGGCCACGCGAGAACTCTCTGCAGCGGACGAAGTTCGAACCGTCACGGCGATGCAGGAACAGATCGGTCAACTGGAACGGCTAGTTGCTGACGTCGCCAGGGCCGGCGAGGCGGAGCGCGAAGACTTCTCGGTACAATTCCATCCGGTTTCGCTTACCGTTCTGCTCGAAAACGCGGCAGCCACCGCGTTGGCCATGCTGGCGGGACGGCCGTTTGCGATGGAGCCGATTCCGGATGTTCATGTCTGGTGCGACCCTGAGCGATGTCAGCAGGTGATCAGCAATCTGATCGCCAACATCGCCAGGCACACGCCTCCCGACACCTCCGTGGTGCTGCGTTCATGGGTCGCGGGTGAGCGTGCCATGATCGAAATCGCGGATACGGGCCCTGGTCTCACCGCAGAAGATCAGGCCATTATCTTCGAGAAGTTCGGGCGGGGACGCGTCACCAGCGAGCGTCGCACACCCGGGACTGGATTGGGGCTGTACGTCTCGCGGAGGATAGCGCGAGCACACGGTGGAGATCTTGCCGTGGAATCGAAGCCAGGCGCGGGCGCAACCTTCCGCTTTTCCTTGAAGGTCGCGTCATGACGCACACGCCAATCCGCCTGCTTCTCGTGGACGACCATGCCGCCTTCCGCCAACCGCTGGCGTTCATGCTGGAGCGAGAACCGGACTTCACCGTCATCGCGCAGGCGAATTCGCTCACGGAAGCACGTCGATTGCCGGACGAGATCAGATCGCAGGTGGATGTCGCGATCGTCGACCTGCAATTGCCCGACGGTGACGGAACCGACATCATTCGAGAAATGCGCGCCTCTAATTCCCCGGGTCAAGCCCTGGTGCTTACCGCGGATACCGACAAGCTTGCATCATGCCCGCGCCGTCGAGGCGGGGGCGGTCGGCGTACTCGTGAAATCGACTCAACTGCCGGAGGGCGTTTCACGGCGATTCGACGCGCCAGCGCCGGAGAGTCCGTGCAGTCGAGCAACGAAGTCATGGAACTGGTACGCCTCGCCAGCGAGAAACGCGATCGTGATCTGGCAACTGGGCCCTGTAGAACTGGCGCCGCAGGAGCGCCAGGTGCTCGAGGCGCTGGTGCCTGGGGCTCGATAACAAAGCAATCGCGGACCGGCGTACATCAGTCCGGAAACTGCGCGCACGCACGTGGTCAAACTGCTGGCCAAATTGAATGTCGAGGAGTCAGCGTATCAAGGCCGCGCCATCTTCGCCATTCGGCATGGGATCGAAGCCCCTGATTCCGACAACAACCTCGGACGTGATTGGAATGTGCAACGGCTGACCGCAGAAGGGTCAACCGGCCTTTATTCTTCACTGCTTAGATTCGCGACGATCACGGCCATGATGTCAAAAATGATCCGACGGTAACTACGAAGATCGTTCATGAGATATTTGTCGCTCTCCCAGATAAATGCTGGCGCAGTAACCTGAGAACTGCGCTACGGCAGGTTCTTTGTTCCTCATCATCTCTAAACAAATGAGCCAAATGGATCAGAATAATTCGCTCAATTGCGGTGGTACGAATTGCTCCGTTTGCTCGATGGCAGCGCGTCTCCATCGCCATAACCTGTGAAACGGCACTTTGGGCGCCCAGATGTTCTCGCTGGGCTTGCGCCTGTCTGCAAAACAGGTGGAAATCGCTGCGCTTGTGGAACAGGTGCCGACATGCACAGCGTCCGCTAATTGGGTGGAGGCGCATGTGGACCGGGAGCGATTTGACGCGCTCGCCAAACTCTTCGCGACGACGAAGTCGCGCCGCGCCGCGATCGGTGCGTTAGTCGGTCAGGTTCCTGAGGCAACAACCTGATGCCTGGCGAAGTCCGGCAAGAGCAGCAGCAGGTCACGGCAAGAATCGTAACAAGCACCAGCGCGACGACAAGGGACATGAGCATCACGCGGCAGACAAGGATTCTGCTGGTGACAACGGCTCTGGATCGGAAGCAGCCGCATCAGACGAGCGCGTCTCGGCGTCGACCAAGCAGGGCAAATCGAATGTAAAGGTAAAAAGCGCCAGGCGAACAACCAAAAGGCCGAGCGTCAGCAAAGGCAAGCAGACGAGATCCGACGCTTCAGGCCGAGCGGTTGTAACGAGTTGCTGTGGCACGAAGTCTTGCAACCCGCCAACCAAGAGCAGCGACCGCGGCGACTGCAACTTCGCCGGCCAGAACCTGGCGGGAATCACCGCGGACGGGTCGAATCTCGAGAAAGTCAATGGCCGCGGCACCCATCTTCTCGACGGTGACGAAGCCGGAGATGGCTGGAACCAGGTCAACTTCGGGCATGCCTGCTTGTCTGGCGCGACCTTTCAAGTCGGCAAAGGGGCTGGCGCGGCCAACTTCAATGGCACCTGCCTTTGTGATGCCGATTTGACCGGCGCCTCCTACGACACAACCACCAACTTCACCGACGCCATCCTCTGCCGCACAAGATGAAGGACAGCAGCGTCAACAATAGTGGCTGCGACAAGGGAACCGCCTGCTGCCCAACCTGTGACGCGGCACATCCTTGTCCTTCTGGCAAAGTGTGCTGTGACGGTCGGTGTGTGGCCGAGGATTGCTGCACGAAGGCCGACTGCAAGGATCCGTCCAAGCCGATCTGTCGGAACAACATCTGCAACCCATGCACCCAGAACAGCCAGTGTCCCAATGGGGTTTGCTGTAATGGCGTCTGTTGCGCCAGCGGTCAGCAATGTATCAACGGGACATGCCAGTCGGGATGCACGAGCAGCAGTCAATGTACGAGTGGACAGGTCTGCTGCAACAACCAATGCGTCAACGGCAACTGCTGCGCGGCCGGCGATTGTAGTGATCAGGTCTGCCGAACCAAAGCATGCACGGGCAATCGGTGCCAGTACACGAAACGCAGCCAAACGGGCAGCCGGGGACCAACTGCCAGACTTCATGCTGTTGAGACTGCTGCACCAGCGGTCAGGTCTGCTTCAGTGACAACTGCTGCGCTCTCTTACGAAGCAGCAGGCCTGCGCCGACAAATGCGGTACTGTGAGCGACGGCTGCGGCGGAACGTACAACTGGCGGCGATTGCCCGAAGGTCACCTGCCAGAACCGGCAACTGCGAAATGGGCAGAAACACGTGCAATTACACCCCCGTCACTAATGAGCGGCGGGCCCAATTGCGACAGCCCGAATTTCTGCTGCAACGGTGGCTGCTGCACCGGCGGTCAGATCTGCACCGGCAATGGCTGTTGCACTCTCCAGACGGCAAAGAAAGACATGCCAGGGCAAGTGTGGGAACGTCATCAACAACTGCGGTCAAGGGGAAGTCAATTGCGGCGAGTGCCCGATCCGGACCTGCCAGACCGGTGTTTGCGACGCGCAGAGCAGCCAGTGCAAGTACAGCGATCAGCCAAACGGTCAGCCCGGCAACAATTGCGCTTCACCGCGGCAGTGCTGCGACGGCGAGTGCTGCGAAACTGGACAGGTCTGCTTCAAGGACGAATGCTGCAAGCCAATTTCGACCTGCCCAACGAACGCCTGCGGGACGATCTCCGATGGGTGCGGCAGAACAGTCAGTGCCCGGCGTGCCCGGAAGTAACGTGCAATAGCACCACATGCACCGATAATCAGTGTGTCAATACCCAACAGCCGAACGGTGGGCCTGGCACGAAATGCGCGTCAGCCGCGGCAATGCTGCGAGGGCGTCTGCTGCACCAGCGGTCAGGTTTGCGCGAGCGCTGTCTGCTGTACGCCAGTGAGCAAGGAGCAGACCTGCGCACAGCAGAAGTGCGGCGCGGTCCTGAACGGCTGCGGGCAAAAGTCAACTGCGGCGCCTGCCCCGAACAAACGTGCAAGACTGGAACTTGCAACGGGCAACACACCTGTGACTACACCCCGGTTATCAACGGGCAACCCGGGCCAAATTGCGCGAGCCCGAACTTCACCCAAATGGAGGATGCTGCACAAACGGTCAAGTCTGTACCGGTGCCGGGTGCTGCACGCCAAACAGCAAGGAAACCACGTGTCAGGGAGCTGGTCGGCACCGTCAACAACAACTGTGGCCAAGAGAAGTCAATTGCAGTGAGTGCCCTGCCCAGACCTGCAAGACTGGAACCTGTACCGCCCAGAACATCTGCCAGTACACGAACGTTACGAACGGACAGCCCGGCGGGTATGAACATCGAAAGTCTGCTGCAACGGCGCCTGCTGCCAGCGGCCAGGTCTGCTCGAACAATAGTTGCTGCACGCCAATCTCGATCTGCCCCGCGAATGCCTGCGGGACGATCTCGGATGGGTGTGGTGGAACGGTGTGTCCGGCGTGTCCGACGGTGACGTGCAACTCCACGGCGTGCGCGAGCAACCAGTGCGTGAACACGCCGCAAACGAACAGGCAGCCAGGCGAACTGCCCGTCTCCGCGGCAGTACTGCAGCAGGGTCTGTTGCGCCAGCGGCCAGAGTTGTCAACGGCACCTGCAAGGCAAACTGCGAGCAACCCGCCCGATGTGGCGATGGAAGACGCGTGCTGCGGCGGGACGTGCGTGAGCGGCGTGTGCTGCGAACTGGACGAAGGATGCGACCCTGGTTTCATGTTGCAACGGCCTGACTTGCACCCCGGCGGAGTCGGACAGGGACTGCCGGCCAATACATGCCAGCTTAGGTACCAGACGGCAAACAATTGCCGCGACTACTTCGGCGATGATGATTGGGTCTGTGTCGGTGATCCCAAGTACTGCCCGGATCTCGACAAGTGCTGTCGGCCCAAACATTAGATCAGGGTGGCACTGTGCTGCTGGCAGCGCATCGAAATCGTGAGAATAGCCGATGCTTGAGAAATCTACGCGGACGAGCCCGGATCGCGCGGGCCGGCATGGAGGAACGGCTGAGATGCGATTGCGATTGTCGCCCACAGCGAGGGCGAAGAAAGATGATGAAGGAAACGGCGGCGGGGCAATCCCGCCGCCGTTTTCTGATGACCACGAGAGCCGAATCTCCTGGAGGGGGGTCGTGCATCCGAGAGTTGAGACTCCTGGGGAATTATCTGGGGTAGCAATTCGACAACAACATCGAAAGCCGCCGCTTTGAGCAGATGGAGCGCCGCCGATCGCTGGTTCTCTTTCGACACATCGACCGAAATGGTCCTCGGCTTGGACTCCCGTGCCACCGAGTCCACGGTAAGAATCCTGCCGAAACTGTTCGATTGCTGAACCTGATCGTGACCACGGCGCGTGATTTGATTCGCACATGAAAGCACAGAATCTGCGGGCCATATGCACGGCGAACATCAGGCAATCATGGTCTGACGAACGGTTGCAGACCCTCCATAGTCACGTTGCGAATCGATACTGAGGATTAATATACGCGCTTCTAGATTACCAATAGCCAATTCCATATGCATCTAAGATAAAAGACATCAACAATAAGCCTGATTGTCATTGATTCCATTGCATATTGATAAAGCCCTATGCAATCCTTATCAACCGCGCGGACTACTCCTTTTGGAGTATTTCTGGTGGTGGAGCGCGAGAAGAGAACAGGAGGACCGGCAGTGGATCGAGGAAGATTCGACGCTCTTGCGCGCCTGATCAGGACGACGAAGTCCGCCGTGGAGTTGCTCGGGTGGTTCTCCAGCGGTTCCATGTCGCCAGCAGCGGCGTCGTGGACCAAGCCGCATTCCCGGCGCAATGAAGAAATCCCCGAACGTCGCGCGGGGCGGCGAGGTCGGGCGCATGGGCGCGACAAGGATTCGCGCAAGCCGGCAACCGCCGAGGCGGTGCCAGCCAGTTGTTTCACTGGTACCAACTGCAGCCCCGCCCCAGGGGCGAATCTCAAGAAATGCGATTTCGGCGGTCAGACCATCGAGAATCTGAATCTGTCGGGCTCGAACCTCAAGGGCGCAAATCTGGCAAACGCCGACGCCTCCGGCGCGAATTTCGCGAAGGCCAACCTGGACGGGGCCTGTCTCGTCGAGGCGGATCTCAGTGGCGCGAACCTGACCGGGGCAAACACGAGCGGGGCGATCTTCTGCCGCACCATCATGCCGAACGGCTCGATCAACAACAGCGGCTGCGGCACGGCCACCTCCTGCTGTCCGACGTGCCAGGAGATCGGCGGGGCGTGCGGCGACCCGCTCGGTGGGGCTTGCTGTGACGGCGCGGTCTGTATCAACAACGTTTGCACCTGTCCGGCCAACAAGCCGAAGAATTGCGATGGCGCCTGCCGCGAATGCTGCGACGAGACCGATTGCGGCGGGGACACGCCCAACTGCTGCAATGGAAAGTGCCGCGCCTGCTGTGCGGACGGCGATTGCAGCGACGAGGCCGACAACTGCAACACGAATGGGGTCTGCAAGTGTGGGTCTGGACCAGCCTGTACCGGTGGGACCGTCTGCGAGAGCGGCGCGTGCGTCATCCGGGTGACGCCGGCGAATTTGAATGGATGGTTCTTCTACAACGACGAAACCGACCAGATTGACAACTCGCTTGGCTCCTACGTGTCGGGTCCTGGCTCGCCGAAGTTCGGCGACGGCAGCGCGCGGATCAGCGTCACGGGAACGCAGCGCCGAAATCTCGCCACCTACCAGTTCTCCGGAGTGAAACTGGCCAACATTACCCAGTTGAAGTTCCGCACCTACAACCCGTCGGCTGGCAATGGCGGGTCTTCGAACCGCTCGGCCTATCTGAATTTCAACGTCGACTTCAACGGTTCCGATACCTGGCAGCGCCGGCTCGCCTTCGTTCCGAATCAGAACGGCGTTGTCACGCCGGACACGTGGAAAGAATGGGATGCCATCAACGGCGGTGGGGCGAAGTGGAGTTATTCCGGCGCCACCTGGCCCGGCGGGGCGGTTCCTGGCACCACCCTCAAGACCTGGAGCCAGATCCTCAGCGAGTATCCCGGGATTCGCATTCGCGTAACCGATTCCTGGCTCGGGCTCCGCGTCGGTGAGCCGTACGCCAATGGCTACACCGAGAACATCGATTCGTTCACCTTCGCCACCGCCTCCAGCACGAAGATCTTCGATTTCGATCCGGATTCATAGTCAAATGGAGGGGCTGGGCGCGCTTATTGCGCCCGGCCCCTCCATTTCTGCCGGGTTGCGGCTTGCTTCACTGCCATGCGATGATCGCCGGTGCTGGCGATCGGTCGGGCAATCGTTGCCCACCATAACGATCCATGCGTCATGAGAATCGATAGGTGAACGATGATTGCTGCCACGGCGCACGGTACCTATCAACGAAGAAGTGTCGTAATTGGGGCCGCGGCGGCGGCTCTTGCTGCCGCGACCGGTATGACGCGGGTCGCGTTCGCCGCGGTTGGCGAGGGCGGCGCAGGCGGAGCGGGGGGATCAACCGGCAGTTCGTCCGGTGGCTCCGGATCCGCTGGCGGCTCGGGTGGGCAAGCCACATCGACCTCCAGTAGCGGCGGCCGGCGAAAGAAGAAGCGTCACGGCAAGTAGCGGGGCTGGATGGCGGCTGGTCGCCGGCTCACGCGGGGGGGACGAACCGAGACGGTGCGCGTTTGCGTCGAGGACCCAGCCCATTGCAAGGTTCAATCGGATCAATAGCGACGTCAGTTGCCGCAAAGTCCTGGCTTCCCGGGTGTCTTGCCACCGTTTCCCCATATTCGCCGCGATGGGATTGCGATTTCAGCCGCAACCTGCAATGATCGCAACGTGGGCGGCGTGGCACGCCGCAAAATGGCGACAGTCCCTCCGTGGTGGAAGGAGGCATGGCGTGGACCGGGAACGATTTGATGCCCTGACCCGGGTGCTTGGCACCAGTGGTTCGCGGCGCGGCACGATCGCGGCGCTCCTGGGCGGAGCATTCTTTGGCGCGGGCCTGAAGGCTGAAGCCAAGAAAAAGAAACACAAACCGAAGCAGTGCTTTGGCGTCAAGGTCTGCGAATTCCCTGACGACGGCAAGAAGTTCGACGGCTGCAACCTCTCGGGAACCGACATCCGCAAGTGCAACGGATGCAGTTTCCGTAACGCAAACCTTGCCAATGCGGATTTCGAATCCGGGTCATTCCAGGGGACCAGTTTCCGGGAATCCAATCTCCGCGGTGCCGATTTCGCCAACGCCGACGTATCCGGTGTGAGTTTCCGCGACGCCTGTCTCGTCGATGCGGACTTCACCGGCGCGAATATCGACGGCGCCAGTTTCCGTGGCTCGATCCGCTGCGCGACCCTGATGCCGGACGGATCGGTCGATGACAGTGGCTGCGACAAGGTGAACGAGTGTTGTCAGCCCTGCTTGCTGATCGGCGCCGCCTGTGGCGGCGACATTTTCGGTGAATGCTGTGGCGGCACCACCTGCATCAACGGCCAGTGCAGCTACGAATGCCTCAAGGACTCCGATTGCCCTGAGGACGAGTTCTGCTGCGAGAATCAGTGCGGACCTGAATGCTGCGATGGCAGCCAGTGCCCGCAAGGGCTCTGCTCGCAAGGGCAGTGCGTCGAGTGCATCAACAGTGACAATTGCAATTCCGGTTTGATCTGTTGCTCGAATGGCAGCTGCCAGGAATGCTGCAACGACTTCAGCGGCGAGTGTGGCACCGGCCATTGCTGCGACGGCACCTGCCAGGAATGCTGCAACAACGATCAATGCCCGATCGACCTGACCTGTGTCGATGGCGTCTGCACCGGAGGGGGTTCATAAGAGCCGATCACCTTATCGTCAAACGGTGACGCAACGGGCCGGGGGCGGCGAATCGCTCCCGGCTCGTCTGTTCAGGGCCGTGATTTGCTCCAGGTTCCTGACGGACCCACGGACGGGATGACCACATTGAACATCTGACTGCGTTCCTGCCTCGTCCCAGTGCACAATTGCATCTGGGGCAAATGATCTCGAGGCGTCGCCACGGCCGTTGCCGTCTGTCAGAGGGGGAGAGTTCGATGATCGATTCGCGAATCGACCAACTAGCCAGAACCGTGGCAAGCAAGCGTCAATTGCCGCGCCGCACCGCCGTCGGAGCGCTCCTCCTGGGGGCGATTGCCAGTTCGGATAAGGATCAGGCAGCGGCGGAGAAAAAGCGGAGAAAGCGCCGGCCCCGCGCGTGTTTCGGTTCTGCCACCTGCGCCTATGAGGGCGGTGGACACGATTACGACAATTGCAATTTCTCGGATTCGCAGGTCTTCAAGAATGGCGTGGGATCGGGCGGCAGTTTCCGTCGCGCGGACCTGCGTGGCGCCAACTTCGCGGGCGCCGATGTCAGTGGCGCCAAGTTTCTGAACGCCAACCTCAACGGCGCATCGTTCCGCGACGCCGATGTCAGTGGAGCAGGCATGGACTTCGCCTGCGCCTTCGACACCGATTTCACGAACGTCACCTGGGCGGGGCCGTTCATCGCGACCGCCTACCTCTGTCGCACCATTCTCCCCGATGGAACTATCGCCAATCGCGACTGCGGCACCGCGCCGCGTTGTTGCGGAAAATGAGATCGATTCGCGCGATCAACAACCGAAAGGAGAACGGGTGACAGCGCCCGCGAACGAGACCCGCTTTACGCTCGATACCTCATCCATCAAATTCGGCGCCGGCGCCACGCGAGAAGTCGGCGCGGACATGGCCCGCTTCGGCGCCAGGCGAGTGATGGTCGTCACCGACCGCAACCTTGCCGATAGCGAGACCGTCGCCACGGTCTTGTCCTCCCTGCGACATGAGGGCATCGAAGCGGTGCTCTACGATCGGGTGCGGGTGGAGCCGACTGGTGGCTCGTTTCAGGAGGCGGCCGATTTCGCCACGGCGGGCGGTTTCGATGGTTTCATCGCGGCTGGTGGCGGCAGTGTCATGGACACCGCCAAGGCGGCGAACCTCTACGCGACGTATCCGGCGCCGCTCCTGACCTACGTCAATCCGCCAATCGGGGAGGGCAAACCGGTTCCGGGTCCGATCAAACCGCACATCGCCATCCCAACCACCGCCGGTACGGGATCAGAAACGACCGGGGTCGCGATCTTCGATTACGAAGATCTCCATGCCAAGACCGGAATTGCCCACCGCGCCTTGCGTCCGGTGATGGGGATCATCGATCCTGACAACACCCGCACCATGCCGCCGATGGTGGCGGCCTGCTCGGCGCTGGACGTGCTGTCGCATGCGGTCGAGTCGTTCACGGCCATGCCGTATCACCAGCGGCCCGCGCCGGAGCATCCCGGATTGCGGCCGGCCTACCAGGGCGCCAACCCCATATCCGACATCTGGTCCCGCGAGGCGATGACGACCATGGCACGTAACATCGCCCGCGCCGTCGACGACCCCGGCGACGATGAAGCGCGGGGCGAGATGCTCCTCGCCGCCGCATACGCGGGGATCGGATTTGGTAATGCCGGCGTTCACTTGCCGCATGGCATGAGTTATCCCGTGTCGGGCATGGTGCGCGACTACGTTCCCCCCGGCTATGCAGTTGACCACGCTATCGTGCCGCATGGCATGTCAGTCATCCTCAATGCGCCCGCGGTCTTTCGCTGGACCGCGCCGGCAAATCCGGAACGCCATCTGGAGGCGGCCAGACTGCTAGGGGCGGAGACTCGGGACACCGCTCCAGCGGACGCGGGCGAGATACTGGCGAACGCGATCATCTCGATCATGCAGCGAGTTGGCATGCCGAGCGGGTTGGCGGAGATTGGCTACGGTCCCGACGACGTCGATGCGTTGGTGACGGGGACGCTGCCACAGCATCGGGTGACGAAGCTTTCGCCACGTCCGGCCGGCGCGGATGACCTGCGCCAGTTGTTTCTCGGCGCGATGCGGTATTGGTAGGGCGGTCGACGTTCCGATGATTGCAGAGAGAGTTCCCGATGCCACGTGACCCAACCGAAAGCAACAGATGTCAGGATGCGAGCGATCGGTTGATTCCCGCGACCTCGAGCCCGATCAACACATGATCGCCGCCGCCCGTTCGCGAAATGTGTTCTATGGCTGGATCGTCGTCGGCGTGGCATTTGTCACGCTGCTCGTCGCGTCCGGTGTCCGCTCAGCGCCGGCGGTTCTGATGCTGCCCCTGAAGGAAGAGTTTGGCTGGGACGTTGCGACCGTCGCGGTAGCCATGTCGATCAACCTGCTCCTGTTCGGACTGGCGGGGCCGTTTGCCGCGGCGCTCATGGATCGATGGGGCATGCGCGTTGTCGTGCCTGGGGCCATGCTCGTCATCGCGAGCGCCGCGTTGCTCTCGGTGTTCATGCGGCAACCGTGGCAACTCGATCTCCTCTGGGGCGTGGTTTCCGGTCTCGGCGTAGGGTCGCTCTCGACCGTGCTCGCCGCGACGATCGCCGCTCGCTGGTTCGTGCAGCGGCGAGGCCTGGTGATGGGGATCTGCTCCGCGGCGTCCGGTTCGGGACAGTTGTTGGCGGTACCACTGCTGGCGGCAACATCGGCGACCGTGGGCTGGCGCGGGTTGTGTGTCGGCATCGCCATCGTCGCCGCGGCGACCGCGCCACTGGGAGCCGTGCTTCTCCGCAATCGGCCCGAGGACCTGGGCCTGTTGCCATATGGCGCGAGCGCTCCGCTACCGCCGACAGTGGGCCAGCGTCGCAACCCGTTTGTCGCCGCGATCAGCACGTTGAAAAGCGTTGCTGGCGAGCGAGGGTTCCAGGTGCTCGTGCTCAGTTTCACCCTTTGCGGCGCAACCAGCACCGGAATTCTCGGGGCCCACCTGATCCCAACCGGAGTCGATCATGGCCTTACCCAGGTGCAGGCGGCGAACCTGCTCGGCATCGTGGGCGTTATCGGACTCGTTGCCACCTTCATATCCGGCTGGCTGACCGACCGCTTCGATCCGAGAATGTTGCTCGCCGGTTACTATCTTTCGCGTTCACTTGCCCTGTGGGTGCTCCCATTTTCGTTTGGGGTCGAGTGGAAACTCGCCCTGGCCATTGCAATTCACGGCTTCGACTGGGTCGCCACCTTGCCGCCAACGGCGGCGCTCGCCACATCCCTGTATGGCCGGGAAAAGGGACCCGCGGTCGTCGGCTGGGTCTTCGTCGGCCATCAGATCGGCGCTGCGACCTCGGCGTACGTGGTGGGACTCTCGCGAGTCGCACTGGGAAGCTACGATATGGCCTTCCTGATTGCGGGGATCGCGTCCATCGCCGCGGCGGCGCTCGCGCTCATGGTTCCCCATGTCGCTGGCACACCGGAGACGCCCCGCCCACTGTTGATCGATGCCCCGCTTGTGCGTCCCGCCGTAGTGAACAGACGCTGATCTCAGCCGCCGCAGCCTTCCGGCAGTCGGGCCCGGGTCCCGCAGAGTGGAAGCGTTCCGGGTTATGACCTTCGAACAATCCGTGCTCGCGCACGGCCCCGAATCGTGGTTTGACTCCTGCCGGGAATGTTCGTAGTCTGACGACTATCGATCGTAGCGGGACAGGAGTGTCCGGATTCAAGCGGGAGAGTTCCGTATGCCAAGAATGACCGGTTGGGAAGCGGTCGTCATCGGTTTGAAGGCCGAAGGCGTGCCATACGTATTCGGCTTGCCAGGAGACCCGCGTCACCTCTATGAGGCACTGGCGGCGGTGGAACCTGACGGCGGTCCGCGCGCCATCGGCGTCCGCTTCGAAACGTCCGGCGCCTTCATGGCGATGGCCTACACCCGGGTCACCAACCAGATCGCGGCGTGCTTCGGTTGTCCTGGCCCGGGCATCGCGAACCTCGTTCCCGGCATTCTCGAGGCGTACTCCGGCTGCACCCCGATGCTCGTGCTCGGCGTGCGTGCTCCGCGCCAGACCAACGGCAAGGGCGCGTTCCAGGAAACCGACCATATCGGAATGCTTACCCCGATCACCAAGTGGGCGACCACGGTGGAGATTCCGGAGCGTATTCCGTGGACGATCCGGCGTGCGGTGCAGATCGCGACGAGCGGGCAGCCTGGCCCGGTCTACGTTGAACTCCCTGGAGACATTGGTTTGGGTGAGTGGGACATCCCCGCCTACACCCGATCGCTGCCTGCCCCGCGTCCGGCGGCGGACCCTGCCGCGATCGACGACGCCGTAGCGCTGATTGCGGCGGCGAGGCGACCGCTCCTGATCACCGGCGGTGGAACGATTCTGTCCGGCGCGGGAGAAGCGGTCGCGGCTCTTTCCACTCGCTTCGGAATTCCGATTCAGACCACCCCGGCGGGACGTGGCTCGGTCGCCGAAACGCACCCGCTCTTTTGCGGACTGACTGGCCTCTACCGCACCACGGTTCCGCGCCAGGTCTACGACAGCGCCGACTTGATCGTGACGGTCGGGTCGCGGATGGAAGAATTCCAGGGCGGATTCCTGCCCTTTCCCGGCCGCGCCAAACTGATCCAGATCGATATCGAGCCGTTCGAGTTCGGGCGGAACTGGGAGCCAGACGTCGCGATCCAGGCCGATGCCCGCCTGGCGATCGAGTCATTGGCGCAGGCGCTCGCCGCGCGGGGAGTAGCGCCGAACGCCGCCTACATCGACGAAATCACGAAGAGCCGCGATGCCGCGATCGCGGCCGCGGCGGCGGATGCGGAGGACGCACTCGCGCGATTCGGCATGCCGCTCAAGGGCAAGTCGGTCGTGCACGCCATCAACCAGGTGTTTGGCGCGAACACGATCCTGGTCAAGGAGAATGGCGGCCAGGACCTCTGGGTTTACTTCTGGCCGTACTACCAGGTGCTCAATCCCGGGTGCTGCGTGCCACCCGCGGAGCAAACGGCGATGGGCTACGGCGTGGTCGGCGCGATGGCGGTCAAACTGGCCCATCCTGAGCGGCAGGTGGTCTGCACGAGTGGTGACGGCGCCTTCCAGATGCAGTTGCACGAATTGGGGACCGCGGTCCAGGAGGGGTTGGCCGTAACCTGGGTCGTCCTCGACGACAGCGCGTTTGGCTGGGTGCAGTGGATCCAGAAGCGCACTGAAGGCCCGATCGTCGCCACTCAGTTTGCCCCCGGCACCGATCTCGTGCTTGCGGCGAAGGCAGCTGGGATCGAGGCAATTCGTGTCCAGTCGCCGGAAGGGTTGACCGAGGCGCTCGCGACGGCAAAGCGCACCAATGCGGAAGGACGGCCCTTTGTCGTCGTCGCGCCGGTCGATCAGGCCCATCACCACGCCGAGTTCGATCGATTCCACGGCTTCGAGCCGGCAGCAGACGCGGCGACGGTTTGATGGGACGGCAGCTCATTGCTCCGCGGCTGGAGGTTGAGGGGAAGACTCCCGCTTTCTTGGGGTGCCGGCCCTCACCCCAACCCGGGCTCCCTCCCAAGCCTCCCTCCCCGGAGGGAGGAGTCTCCCATTGCGATGGGCGAGGATCTTTGGCGCCCCTTGCGCTCGTTCCAGATGCATGAAACTTCCCGGTTGCGACCACATCGCTCGCCAAGGCTTGACCGAAATTGATGAGAGACAGGCCGGATGCGACCGTTCACCCTGGTTTCGGAATGCGAAGTGACCGCTCAAAGCCCCTCTCCCTGTGCACAGGGAGAGGGGTTGGGGTGAGGGCGGGCCTCACGCGTAAACGGCAGTCATCCTCCGGAATCAGCATAACGGGGGCGGCCCGAGCAGTCATGGAAATGGGCCGTGGCGAGATTCGCCACGGCCTTTTTCTACTGCACGACCTTTGTTCAGTCCGCGGGCGAAGCGACCTTCGAGCGAACCTTTGTCAGGAAGTGACCGTACTTCGGGTTTCGTCCACGCACGGTATCGAAGAAGATCTCACGAATGTGCATCGTGAGCGGACCTGGCTTGCCGTTCCCGATGGGCCGGCCATCGATGTTGGCGATCGGTGAAATCTGGACGCCGGTGCCGCAGAAGAACGCCTCATCGACGATGTAGAGTTCGGAGCGGTCGATGTCGCGCTCCTGCACCGGGATTCCCTCATCCTTCGCGAACTGCAAGATCGTCCGCCGGGTGATGCCTTCCAGGATGTCGCCAGTGATCGGCGCCGTCACGAGCGTCCCGTCGCGGACGAGGAAGAGGTTCGAACCACTCCCTTCCGCGACGTGACCCTGCTGGTCGAGCAGGATCGCCTCGTCGGCGCCCTTCTCGACGGCCTCGTCCTTGGCGAGCGCAGAGTTGATATACCCTCCCGAAATCTTGCCGCGCCCTGGCAGCGCATTGTCAGGCAAGCGATGCCAGGAAGAGACCGCCGCCTTGATCCCGGTCGAGGTATCGAGATAGTCGCCGAGTTTCAGCATGTAGATGGCGAGCTGATCGTCGAGATCGGTCAGGCGCGGCACGAGTTGCACCGAGGACTTGTAGACGAACGGCCGGATGTAGACATCGCCCGTCGGCGCGTTCTTTTCCACGAGATCGGTGATGGTCTGTGCCAGCGATTCCCGATCGAACGGCAGGTTCGCCCTCAGCAGTTTTGCGGAGTTCAGAAGCCGCGCCGAGTGCTCGGGCAGGCGAAAGATGTTGATCGTCTCACTGTCCTGATCGAGATACCCGCGGATCCCCGCAAAGGCCCCCGTGCCGTACTGGACGGCATGCGTACCGACACTGATCTTGGCGTCGGCAAACGGCACGATGTTTCCCTCGAAAAAGGCGTACTCAAGCATCGGACTCGGGCCAGCCATGGACGATATCTCCTTGACGCGACGAGCAATCTGCTGCCCGCAAGTATCGCACTCCGTCAATCGAGTTTGAAATATTTGAAACTCTCCACGTACTCGCCGTTGCCGGGGTGCTGCTCGGCGGTCTCCCTCGCCCACTGCCGGATCATCGGTTCGAAATCCCAGTCGCCGAGTTGCGAGGCGTGAGCGCGCAGGGAATCGAGCTTGCGGTCGATATAGTTGGTGATATCGATGGCGATATCCGGACTCTGTGCTCCGGCGAGATAGACCTCTTGCACCTTATGTGGTTCGAACCCTTCCGCCAGGAGTTCCGGAAAGGTCAGCCGGTCTCGCGCCGCGGGGAAGAGCGCGGCCAAGGTCGCTTCGCCCGCGGCGCGGTGGTCCGGATGGTTGATGTACTGGGTGTCGACCCAGCGCACGGTTGGATCCTGGCAAACCACAACATCCGGCTTGAGTCGGCGGATGATGCGGGTCAATTCCCGTCGCATCTCGAGATTTGGTTCGAGGTACGCATCGGGATATTTGAGGAAGATGACGTCCTTGACGCCGAGGACGCGGGCGGCCGCACGTTGCTCCGCTTCTCGGGTGGCAACAAGCCGCTCCGAGGTCATTTCCGGATCGTCGCTCCC
>JAXLWU010000035.1:0-51933 GCA_046328335.1 Thermomicrobiales bacterium | reverse complement strand
GCTGGCACAAACCCGAATACGACATGTTCGGTCTCCCCTACGACCATCGGGTCAGCCGCTTCGAGGAAGCGATCACCATCATCCAGTCCCTGGTGCGGGAGGGACGCGCCGACTTCGAGGGCGAGTTCTATCAGGCCCGCAACGCGGCCAACACCCCGCGCGGGCCGCGGCCGCAAGGTCCTCCCATCCTCGTCGGCAGCACCGGGACGCGGATGCTGCGCATTCTGGCGCGGCACGCGGACGCCTGGAATATCGTCTGGAAGAAGGGCCCCGCATCGATCCTGCCGGACATGGCGGCCGTCGATGCGGCATGCCGCGAGATCGGCCGCGATCCCGCCACGCTGGTGCGCACCGCGGGCGGGAACATCGCCATGCCAGGCTATCTGGGCATCCGTCCCGACCCGATGACCGGTGAGCCGGAAGAAATGGCCGAGGTCATCGTCCGTTTCGGCGAACTGGGAATCCGTCACTTCGTCTGCGGACTGGATCCCTGCACCCCCCGCAGCATCGAGCAATTCGCCAAGGTGATCGAACTGGTCAACGCCGCTGCCTAGCGCAGCGTGCCAACGTCGTGTCGTCCCGAGGAACGAGGGACCTCGTCGTCATGGCCCGCCGCCAGGGGCGAAATTCCCCGGGGCGACGCGCCGTGACACACATCATGCACAGCACTCGTAGTGAGCACAACCTCGCGGAAGGCGTCGGGCACCCCAATCGACGCTGTTACGTCCTCGCCTTGCATTCCAGTTCCCGTCGTACTGTAATTACGATACATACGGTATACACAGGCATTGTGAAGCGAGGAATGTATGATCACTCAACAGCAACTCCGCAAATCAGGGAATAGCTACGTCGTGACCATCCCAAAGGACGAGGTGGAGCGGCATGGCTGGCGAGAGGGTGAGTTCCTGTCCATCCAGGTTACTCAACTCAGCCTCCAGCCCGTATTGGGTGCGGATTTGCAGCAGGCGCTCGAAGAACGCTGGGAACGAAACGAGGAGGCGCTGCGCTATCTCGCGGACCGTTAATCCGTGAAAGGCATTCGCTATCCAAGTCTCGCCGAGGTTGTCGCCATTCACGACGAAATACTCCGGCGGTTGGGGAGTACACCCCAAGGACTACGCGATGAAGGGGCGCTGGAATCGGCCATCATGCGCCCACAAATGGCCGCCTGGTACGAAGGAGCTGACCTCATTCGCCAAGCCGCGCTGCTTGCCGCCGGCATCTCCCAGGCGCAAGCGTTTATCGACGGAAACAAGCGGACCGCGTTCCAGACCCTCGACGCGTTTCTCTGGGTCAATGGTTGGGCATACGTCGCTGAGCCATTGGCACTCGCTCAGCAACTGGAGCAGATCGCGGATCCGTTCCAGGACCGCGCGTCGATGATTGACGCGTTTGAAGCCTGGTTGCGAGAGCGCGTGGAGCCGCGCTCTCCAAGGTCCTGACGCAATTGGCACCGGTTGGATGCTCAGGCTACAGACGATACCTACGGGCCGATCGACGTGGCACGTGCCCAGCACCCCTTTTGCCGCACCCTGGCGGATCGGTGATCGAAACTACTTGCTTGCGCAAGCAATGAGTGTTACGCTCTGAACATGCACCACTCCGGCGATCGAGACGATGCCGCAACGTGTGATCGGTACGAGGACGAGTTCGCCGCCTGGGATGGGTTGCTGCAGGCCCATACCGCAGTGGCGCGCGGCCTCGACGCCGATCTGCGCGCCGCGCACGGCCTCCCGCTCTCCGAGTTCGAGGTGTTGCTGTGGCTGGCGCGGCGTCCCTGTCAGCAGATGCGGATGGCGGCCCTCGCCGCCTCCGCCCTGCTCAGCCCGAGCGGCGTCTCCCGCGCCGTCGAGCGGCTGGAAGCGCGCGGACTGGTGCGCCGCGAGCGCTGCCGCGAGGACCGCAGGGGGATGCTGGCGACCCTCACCGGCGAGGGACAGGCGCTGATCGCGGCCGCTGGCGCCACCCTGGCGGCCAGCATCCGGACGCGGATGCTGGATCACCTCACCTTGGAGGAACGGCAAGGGCTCGCGGCGGTTTGTCAGCGCCTGGCGGCCACAAGCGAAGGCGCAGCGCAATCATGTCCCGGATGGGATACGAAAGGACGATAGACGATGGCAACGTGTACCCATCTCGGGGACATCCGGGACGTGACGCCGAGCGCGCAAGGGTGCGAAGAGTGTCTGAAGATCGGCAGCCGCTGGGTTCACCTCCGCGAGTGCCTCATCTGCGGGCATGTTGGCTGCTGCGACTCCTCGCCCAACCGGCACGCCACGAAGCATTTCCACGCGACGGGTCACCCGATCATCCAGTCCTTCGAGCCAGGCGAAGACTGGATGTGGTGTTATGTCGATGAAATGATGATCGATCCGCGCCACCTGCCGCCGCGGCAGTAACTCCGGTCGCATCCGGCCACAAACACAGGAAACCAGTTTCGACACCAGAAGGAGGAAGTCGATGGACGATTACCAGGAGTTCAATCGCCAGTTGATCGAGGAGTTCCGCGCCAATGGTGGCAAGGTCGGCGGCATGTTCGCAGGCGCGCCGCTGCTGCTCCTCACCACCACCGGCGCCAAGTCCGGCCAGCCCCGAGTCGCCCCCCTCGCCTACACCACGGACAACGGGCGGATCGTGATCATCGCCTCGAAAGCGGGCGCGCCGACCCATCCTGACTGGTTCCACAACATCCGCGCCAACCCCGATGTTACCGTTGAATTGGGGACGGACACGTTCGCGGCGAAGGCCTCGATTCCCGAAGATCCGGAGCGGCAGCGTCTCTACGACCAGATGGCGGCCCAGATGCCGAACTTCGCCGAGTATCAGCGCAACACCACCCGCCAGATTCCGGTCGTGGTGCTGGAGCGCCTCGGATAGCAACGTACGGACCCTCACCCCATCCCCTCTCCCTGTGCGCAGGGCGAGGGGCTTTTCGCCGTGTCGTCCTTCATCTAACACCAAGCGAGCGTTCAATTTCTGTCGTACCTCCCACTGTCCGTTGGAGCCGGGACAGGGACCCGACATTGTTGTTCCCCGCCCACTCGGCGCCCAGATTTGCTATCGTGCCCGACGCGATCCGCGGTCAAGGGGGCGGGCATGAGTGAGATTCGCTACGTCACTTCGCTGGACGGCATCGCGCCGGCGCAGATCCAGGGATTCTTCGTCGGCTGGCAGCATCCCTTTCCGCCGGAAGAGCACCTGCGAATGCTCGCCGGCAGCGATCTGGCGGTGCTGGCGATCGATCCGAATACGGAGCGCGTGGTCGGGTTCGTCGGCGCGCTGACGGACGGCGTGCAGGGGGCCTTCATCACGCTGCTGGAAGTCCTGCCCGAGTGGCAGCAACGGGGCATCGGCCAGGGTCTGATGAACCACATGTTCGATCAACTCGCGGACATCCAGACGATCGAGTTGATGTGCGATGACGCGCTGGTCCCGTTCTACGAGCGTTTCGGGATGAAGCGAACGGGCGGAATGGTCTTGCGCCGTCGCGAGCCATAACGTGACCGTGCCATCAAACGAGCCAGAGGGAATCCGAATTCAGGAGAACCTGAATGGAATCACGCCGCGCCACCTGGAGGGATTCTTCGTCGGTTGGCCGAGTCCACCGTCTCCGGAAGCGCACTTGCGGCTCCTGGCTGGGAGCGATCACGTCATCCTTGCGATCGACGACGCGGCCGATCGGGTCGTCGCGTTCATCACCGCCATCGATGACGGTGTGCTGACCGGATTCATCCCGCTGCTGGAGGTCCTCCCCGGCTGGGAGCATCGCGGCATCGGTTCGACCCTGGTGCGCCAGATGCTGACCCGTCTCGCCCACCTCCCGAACGTCGATCTCCTCTGCGATCCCGAGCTCGTCGGGTTCTACCAGCAATTCGGGATGAACGCCGGCACCGGCATGATGATGCGCCGTCGAATGCCGCGGCTCTGATCGACCCACCGCTATCGCAGAGCGGGAATGACCGGCGATCTCCTTGCTTCAATCCCCGTACAGATCCCCGTGAAACGTACTGATGGCGATCGGGCGCGGATCGCGCACGATGGAGACATCAGGGCATCGGCCACAAATCCCGGATGAACTGGGAGCCGAGACGGCCCTGCGAAGAGGAGTCTCCCCGTGTCCCATGTGTTCGACAGTGTTTCCCGTCGACGCTCGCCACGTGTGCTCGCCGCGGTGGCCGCGTTCGGCCTCGCGCTCGCAACGCTGACCGGAGGTTCGCTGTCTGCCGCGGCGAACCACGGCATTATCAACTGTGCCGGCGGCGGCAATCCGGACAACGGCGGCACGATGGCGATCGGCTGCACCGTGAGCGGCGACGCCGGAGTGGCGGTCGCGGGAACCATTGATGTCAATGATCCCGCGCTGACGATCGCCGGTGGGTTTGGCGGCGCTTACGGCGCCCCGGCTTGGGGGGTTGCAGGCGTCATCGATTTCGACGATCCGAGTTTCTCCGGCGCTCTCGGCAGTGGCGGATCGTTCCCCTACGCGGCAGAGTCGATTGCGGCATCCTGGTAAGGATCGCCAGAGACCGAACCTTGACCAATGGGAGCGGGCGCAACTCCACCACGCGCCCGCTCCCCGTTCGTCTTTCAGGATGAACCTCAGAGAGCCAGCCGAACCCGCGGCCCGAAGCCGTAGTTGGCGATAGTTCCCCCTGACTTCCTATCATTGACGACACGGGGTCGTCCCCGCACCATGCGCGCCGGTTGGCGCGATTTCTCTTCGTTCTTCGCATGTCGTTATCTGGACGCTGCATCAGCGCCAGCATGAGGGAATCCATGCCAGACGCCCCGACCACTGCCATTGCCGAACCCGCGGCCACCCAGGTCGCCAAGAGTCCATCCGAAACCATGAATGGACGTGGGCAAGGCGGTATCGTCGCGCGTGGTGAGCAGCAGGCAGCAGCCGCGATTGCCGCGGCGATCACCGAACTGGATCTGAGCCCCCGGCCTATCGACCTCCGCCCCCTGCCGTTCGAGGGAACCTGGGGTCTGGCGACCTCCGCGGCCTACGCTCTCGCCAACGAGGCGGTGATGCGCGATCTGGAGGCGAGCGGGCAACTGGAAGGCCTCTCCAAGAAAGAAGCGAAGGCGCTGGCCTCCGGCGCGGTGCGGGAACGCGTGCCCAAACTGGCGGAAGAGATCGCGGCCAGAGTCAGGGCCAGCGGCAATCCGCTCTTTGCCTCGGTCGAAGCGGTCAACGGCTACGTCAACATCGCCTTCGATAGCAACGCCGTGGCCGCCGCCCTGATCGGGGAAGTGCTCTCCCGGGGATCAGAGTACGGAAAGGGCGCGCCGATTGCCGAAGTGGTGATGGTCGAGCACTCCCAGCCGAACACGCACAAGGAGTTCCACGTCGGACACCTGCGCAACTCGGTGCTCGGCGTCGCGGTGAGCAACATTCTGCGCGCCGCCGGCTACGACGTCCGGGACGCCAATTACATCGGCGATATCGGGATGCACGTCATCAAGTGCCTCTGGTGCTACGAGCAGTTCCATCTGGGCGAGGAACCGGAGAGCCCGGAGGAGCGTGGGCGCTGGCTCGGCGAGCTCTACACGGAATCGGACCGGCGGCTCAATTTCCGGAAGGACGCGCTCGATCTCTTGCTGCTCCTTTCCCAGGAAGACCACCAGTTCATCGGCGCGATCGACCGTATGCTGAAGCAACTGGTGCGCAAGGGCGCGCCAGGCGAGGACGTGGCCTATCTCCTCGGGAGGCTGGCGCACGCCCAACCGATCAAGGAAGAGCAACTCCGCCAGCACGAGGTCATCCCGATGTTCTGGCCGATCGTCGGGGAGCAGTTGCGGGCCGGGGTCGCCGCGCCGACGCCGCACACGCCCGCCGAGGACGAGCCGGAACCAACGACTACCCCGGAAGAGCGGCTCCAACGCTGGGAACGGCTGGCGGTCCACATGGAGGACTGGTGGCCGCACGTGCCGCGCTGGCGGGAAGAGGTGCGCGCCACCTTTGCCCGCTGGGAAGCGCGCGAACCCGCGTTCGTCGCCCTGTGGGAGGCGACCCGGGAATGGAGCATGGCCGATTTCCGCCGCATCTTCGCCGAACTCGGGGCCGAGTTCGATGTCTGGTTCTACGAGAGCCAGGTCGACGACGAGGGAAAGCAGATCGTTCAGGACCTGTTGCAGGAGGGGATTGCCGAAATCTCCGAGGGGTTGCCGGTCGTCAAGATCGACGAAAAACTCGGTCTGACCGAGCCGACCTACCGCACCCTGCCGATCCTGCGCTCCGACGGCACCTCCCTCTATTCGACCAAAGACCTGGCGCTGACCAAGCGCAAGTTCGAGGAGTATGGGGTTGACCGCGCCATCTGGGTGGTCGACGTACGGCAGTCGCTCTATTTCCAGCAGATCTTCAAGATTCTCGAACTGTGGGGTTTCGCGCAGGCGAAGCAAGCGCATCATCTCGACTACGAATTCGTCCGCCTGCCCGAGGGGGTGATCTCCTCGCGCAAGGGGAACGCGCCGATCTACGACGACGTGCGGGACGCGGTGATGCAGCGGGCACGGGAGATCGTGGCCGAGAAGAACCCCGATCTCGCCCCGGAGCGGCAGGCAGCAGTGGCGCGGGACGTGGCGCTCGGCTCACTGAAGTACACGATGCTGGCGCGCGACAACAACAAGGTGGTGACCTTCGACTTGGACGAGGCCCTCTCCTTCGACGGTCACGCCGCGCCGTACATCCAGTACGCGCACGCCCGCGCCAGCCGCATCCTGGAGCACGCCGGGGAGACGGACGAGTCGCTGCTGGCGCGGCTCGATGGTCTCGATTTCGGCGCGGCGCAGCCGGAAGAACTGGGGTTGTTGCAGACGATCGCGGCGTACCCGGAAGAGATTCAGCGCGCCGCGGCAGAGTTCCGCCCGCTGCAGATCGCGTCCTATGTCTACGAGCTGGCGAAGCGCTTCAACGACTTCTATCACGCCTGCCCGGTGCTGAATTCACCGGAACCGACCCGCACGGCGCGGCTGGCGCTGACCGCGGCGACGCGGCGAACCCTGGCCAATGGGCTGACGCTGCTGGGGATCGTAGCGCCAGAGGAGATGTAGGGAGTTCTCAGTTCATCGAACAGCCTTCACCCCAAACCGAACGCCCTGACCCCAAACCCCTCGCCCAGCACAATGGGCGAGGGGCTTTTCTTGGCACCGTGTCGTCGTCGCTCGTGGCTGATGCACCGGCTGCGCGAACGCGTTAGAGCGCGATGCAAGAGTTGTGTCGTCAGGACGAGGCCATACGGTGTCGTCCCGACGAAGGAGGGACCTCGGCGTTGGCCATGCGTATAACCGACGCCGCGGTTCCTCGCTGCGGCTCGAAACGACACGTCTTTCGCACGCTGCGCTAAACGAGCGCGGCGTGCCGCAATGGTGTCGTCCCGAGGAACGAGGGACCTCGTCGTTTGGCAGCGTATGGACGTCGACGAACGAGATTCCTCTTTCGTCGGGATGACACATGCTTCGCACGCCGCCCTTGGTTGATCACCTCGGGTTGCGAACCGTGTCATCCGCTCTTGCGGGTCCCCACGCTCGCGCCCATCGTGATTCCCGCGCTCGGCTGAGATTTCGCTACGACTTTAGTCATAGACCACCACGTTGACCAGCACTGAGAGAAATATCACTTTCGGCGGACGCGCTCATCGGGCGCCAAGAGCATAGTGGCCGTAGGAACGGCAACGGTACGCGAGCACGGAGGACGGGATGCGCTCGCCGCTCCGTTGCGGTGGTTCCCGCTTTCGTCAAGTGGGGACCGGGAACCCGAAGCGCCCGATCGGAGGAGCGAAGGAGAAGACCGTGGACCACGAATCATTCGATCACATCGTCCGCCTGTTGAGCGCGTCCGGTTCCCGCCGGAGCGCCGTCGTTGCGTTGGTCGCCGGCGCCCTGGGAGGCGCCGCGACCGGTATCGACGCCAAAGAAAAGGGGAAGGGCGGCAACCAGTCCCACCGGAAATCAGGGGGGAAGGACCGCGGCCACACGCGGGACAAGGGAAAGACGGGGAAGGACAAGCCGGCCCCCGGGGCGTCCGCCCAGGTCAGCGCTCAGGCGGCGGCATGTTCCAGTCCTGGTCCCAGTTCGAACATGAACGGGTGCAATTTCTCCGGGATGGATCTCGATGAGTACGATCTCTCCAGCTCGTCGATGAAAAGCACCAATTTCAAGAACGCCAGCCTCTGCGGGACCAATCTCTCCTCGTCAACGCTCACCAATGCGGACATGCGCGGCGCCAATCTGACCCGAGCCGATTTGCATTCCTCAGGATGCAATGGACTCCTGACCAACGCCGGCACGACCTTCTGTCAGACGAAGATGTGCAATGGCAAGATCCGCAACGACGGCTGTCCCGGCACGCCCGCTGACAGCGTTTGCTGTGGCACCGGCGACTGCGCCGAGAAGACGTGCAAGACCGCGAGCTGCACGGGAAGCCGCTGCGCCTACGAGAATCAAACGAATGGACAACCGGGCGCCAACTGTCCATCGCCGCGCCAGTGCTGTGGCGGGGACTGCTGCGCCGAGGGTCAAGTCTGCTGCGGTGGAACCTGTATCGATACCCAGACCGATAACAACAACTGCGGCGCCTGCGGGCACGAATGCGGGGGCGGCACGACCTGCTGTAGTGGGACGTGCATCAATACCCAGACCGATGCCGCGAACTGCGGGTCATGCGGGCACGCCTGCCAGAACGGGAGCACCTGTGAAAGCGGATCGTGCACCGCGCCGATCTGCATCGAGGACTTCCAGGCCTGCACCTCTGGCGGACCTGCCTGCTGCGAAGGGCTCACCTGCCAGACGTTCGCACCCGGCTGCTGGGGTCCGCAATACTGCTGCCGCGGGCTTGGCCAGGCCTGCTCCAACGCCTGCGACTGCTGCTCGACGCGGTGCGCGTTCTTCAACGGTGGGCAGAACCCGGGTACCTGCGTCTAACCAACATCGATCAACCACCCCGGAAATTCGTTTCCGGGGTGGTTGTGTCTGTCAGTGAATTGAGTGGCCAGGGCGCCCGCAGAAGTGGATGTGACCCTAAATCCGGAGTTACGACGGTCCCCTCCGGCCGCGCGTTCGGCCGTTGAATGGCCGCGCCACGGATTCACCGTATGCTCGCTCATCCCACTCCCATCACCTGAGAGGCAAGGGAATCCTGCGGGCGAGGCGGAGGTAGCCAAGGACCAGCGGCCGTCCAGATGAGACATACCGAGAGCGGGACCAATGGATGGCTCCGCTCTCGTTTCCGGCCCTCGATCAGTTCTTGGCGCGGCACTTCCGGTTGCGACACTTGCGGCTGCCGCAGCAATCGTCGTTCTTCTTGCAGGCGTCGTCCTTCTTGCCGCACCCGTCCTTGTAGCGGCACCGCCCCTTCTTGTTCTTGTTGTTGTTCTTGTCGCCCTTGCACTTCAGGCCTTTGAGGCAGTCCTTGTTCTTCTTGCACTTGTCGCCGTCGTAGCCCTTCTTTGCGAGGGCTTCTTCGGCGACCACCCCAATGCCCAGGAGTCCGAGCGCCCCGCCCGCGGCGGCGCGGATCATCCCGCGCCGGCTGGTCTCTTCCCCGACCGACCGCGACAGGTCATCGAACTGTTCACCGTCCATCCCTGGCCCTTCCCTTCCTCTTCCCGCACCCCATCGGCCCGCGCCAGACGCGGCGAGACAGGATGTGCACTGATGTGGGGCGAGTCATCAGATTACTACTGGCTGTCCGTACGTTGCAACTCTTCCATGACCTGATCGATGGAAAAACTGGCCGGCTTCTGCCGGGGTGGAAATTCCTGGAAACTGCTTATCCATTTGGATACATAGGCCTGTGCACCGCTGACCAGGAAATTGCGATCGGAAGCCCAGGCGTCGTAAAGGCTGGAGTCTTGTTGTGCCCGCTCGAACGGATCGGCCAGGAGGTCGAAGAGCATCGGGCCGCGCAGACGAATCGGCGGCTCGCCCCAGACGGCGCGTTTCAGGCCGCGCTGGTCGATGAAGACGGCCTTCCAGCGATCGTAGCGCAATGCGCCCAGATCACCATCGTCCGTCCAGTAGAGGAACTCCCGGCGCGGATCGTCGTCCGCCGCGCCGGTCCAGTACGGCAGCATGTTGTAGCCGTCGAGATGGACCTTGAAGGATTTGTCTCCGGCTTCCCATCCCTCGAGCAGACGCTCCTTGACGTAGGGTTGGCCCGCTGCGGCGAGCAGCGTCGGGAGCATGTCGCAATGGGAGTACGGATCGTTGCTGACTGTCGCGGGTTCGATGACTCTGGGCCAGCGGATCACGCATGGCACGCGGAATCCCCCTTCCCAAACCGTGCTCTTCTGCCCGTGGAAGGGCGTCATCGCCCCATCGGGCCAGCGCCAGAGTTGGGCGCCGTTATCCGTTGAATACATGACGATGGTGTTGTCAGCGACACCCAACTCATCGAGCAAATCGAGCATCCGGCCCACATGCCCATCGGTTTCGACCATTCCGTCAGCGTAGAATCCGAGTCCCGTGACGCCGGCCGATTCCGGCCGGAGTCGGGTGTTGGCGTGCATGCGGGTCGAGTTCCACCAGCAGAAGAACGGTTGCCCAAGGTTCGCCGCGCGCCGAATGAAGGCTTCGGCGTGGTCGCAAACCTCCTCATCGATGGTCTCCATCCGTTTCCTGGTCAGTGGCCCGGTATCCTCGATGGTCTGCTTGCCAACCGGGCCGAAGCGGCCATCATCCGTCGTGTCATCCACGTCGGTGGCGAAGGTGTGCAGTACGCCGCGGGGGCGGAAGAGCGCATTGAATCTGGGATCACTGGGCCAGTCAGGGTTCTCCGGTTCCTCCTCGGCGTTGAGGTGGTAGAGATTGCCGAAGAACTCATCGAATCCATGGACAGTCGGGAGGAACTCGTTGCGGTCACCGAGGTGATTCTTGCCGAATTGGCCAGTGGCGTAACCGAGCGGTTTCAGCAATTCGGCGATCGTTGGATCCTCTGGCGAGAGACCCTGTTTGGCGCCGGGCAAGCCAACCTTGGTCAACCCGGTGCGGACCGGGGCCTGACCGGTAATGAACGCGGCACGGCCTGCGGTGCAGGAGTTTTCGCCGTACCACCCCTGAAACCGCGCCCCCTCGGCGGCGATGCGGTCGATGTTGGGTGTCTGGTAGCCCATCATGCCGTCGTTGTAGCAACTCAGGTTCCACCAGCCGATATCGTCGCCCCAGAGAATGAGGATGTTGGGACGATTGTCAGCGGGTGCGCCGGTGCTTTCATCCTTGAGGTTTTCATCCTGCGCGCTCATCGATCCTCCTCGCCCGATGCCTGCCGCCTCCCCCGGAGCAACGGGATCGAACGACATGATGCGTGCGGCATCCTCTCATGCTCGATCCGAATGCTGGTTGCCATGTGGACGCGGTGATAAGTCCCCGCCACTACTCTTCCTCTCGTCCCATTTCGATCGGCGAGGAGATCATGGACTGACGTCAAACTACGAGATTGACGGTCGCAGCACTTGGTGCTCACAGGCCTGGAAGAGACATGAAAAAAGGCGGCCAGAGGCTTTTACCTCTGGCCACCGTCTGAAATCGGTCCGTCTCGTTCCGCCTGCACGGAACACCACCGTGAAGAAGCGTTCGCGCCCGAGGTAAGCTTCCGCAATCGACCGCCGAGTGGCTACCCGAGATTGAGCAGGGCCGGGACGAGTTTGCCGACGAGCGCGAGGGCGAGCGGGTTTTTCAGGATGGCGGCCATGTCGTCCACGCCAAAATCGCTGTCATCGCCGCCCATCAACCCGGTGATGAAACCGAAGATCCCGGTTGGGTCCGAATCCGGGGCGTCGGCGAAGAGATCGTTCAACGCGCCGAGCCCCTGCCCCTTGAGGAGACTGCCGAGGAGATCGCCGATCGCCGCATTATCGCCGCGAGCGACCTTGGCCATGGCATCCGCGGGCACGGCAAGGGCAGTGCCGCTATTGATGAGGTAGCCATCGAGGAGACCACCGATATCGGCGCGCTCGTTTGCCGACAACTGACTGAGCGCGTGGCGCGTGGCATCCTGCACCTTCTCTTCAGGCGCGGTTTCCAGGATGTCGGCGAGACGGTCCAGGTCCGGGACTTCGCCCCCGAAGGCATCCTTGAACTGCCCGAGCATCGCCTCGTCGCCGCTCTCGACCATCTTGTCCAACCAGCGGGGCATCGCGCCTTCCTCCTCGTGTCCTTCCAGCTTCGATCGGTCGTCTCGCTCACCTCGGACAGGACCACGTCACGTGTCGCATTCCGCGTGGTCCAGGATGATCCGGTTACGCAATGCTAGACCAGATCAACAGCGGCCACGAGTGTGAAAGCAATGACTTTCGTCTGGTAAACGCCGCACCGCTTCCCGCTGGTTTCACTGGTTCGGGAGCTGCCGATCCGTTCCTGCTTCACGCGGCTCTGATTCAGTCGATCCACGCGGGCAACGTCTGCGGCGCAAGTTCGTCGATGGATCGATCCGCCCAGTCGCCCTTGTGGACATTCGCCCACATCCGCTCCCCGGCGGCCTGCAGATCCCGCGTCAGCGCGGCCACATCGACTCCGAGCACGTCCCGGCCGCGCATCCGCACCTCGCCATCGATCACGACGGTATCGAGGTCCTCGGCGGCGGCAGAATAGACCAGATTGCGCAGTGGATCGCGCAGGGGGGTCATGAAAATGGAATCGCCGCGCCAGAGGAGAAGATCGGCCTTGGCGCCGGGAGCGATGCGGCCGAGATCGTCGCGGCCAAGCGCCTTCGCGCCACCGAGCGTGGCGGCGTTGAAGACATCCCCGGCGGTCGCCACCTCGGTATTCCGGTCGACGATCTTGCTGACCACCGCGGTGTAACGCAACCCCTCGATCATGCTCTGGGGGCAGGTATCGGTGCCGAGCGTCATGTTCACCCCGCGCGCCAGATAGCGGGCGAAACTCTCCATCGCGATGCCGCGGCGGGCAAAGACCCAGACGCAGTGGGCGACGTTCGTGCCGGTGTCGGCGAGGATGCCGATATCGTCCCCCACCCAGTTCGTCCACGAACCGGGGGCGAGGATGATCGCGTGGCCGAGAATGACATCCGGCCCGAGGAACCCGATCTCGCGCAACCATTCGATCGGGGTCATTCCGTGGCGGCGGGTCATTTCCAGGAACTCGTTGACCGATTGCGAGGTGTGCAATGCCATCGGCACGCCCATGCTGGTGGCGGCATCTCGGGAGGCGCGCAGCAGTTCCTCGGTGCAGGTATCGACCTGGGAGGGGGAGAGAAAGCCCTTGATGCGGCCGTTCTGGGCGCCGTCGTTCTCCTCGATGAAGCGGACGGCGCGGTCCATCCCGCGGCGGCCCGCATCCTCGTCCCAGGCGTATTTCACTTCCTTGCCGTCCTCGGTGTACCACCGTCCGGAGCGGTAGCCGAGCCCCATGTAGAGGCGCATGCCGACCTTCCCGGCTTGCCGCACCGCTTCCGCGGCGTAGGAGCCGATCTCCATCACGGTGGTGGTGCCGGTGCGGAGGAGTTCGGTCATCGAATAGGCGAGGCAGGCGTGCGCCGCGTCCTCGTCCATCGCCATCGAGCGGGTGGGAAGGTATTCGAACAGACCGGAGTAATAGAACTGACGCCGCCCCTTGTCCTCGACAAAACTCTTGTCCAACGGGGATTCATAGAGATGGGCGTGGGTGTTGATGAAACCGGGGGTGACGACCATGTTGGTGGCGTCGATCGTCTCGTCGACGCTCCCCTGCCAACTCCCTCGCGGACCGACATGAATGATCTCGTTGCCATCGCTGACGATGACTCCATCGCGCAGGTAGCGATGCCCGCCGTTCTGATAGGCAATCACATGTGAGGCGTCGATGCGCCGCCTGGTCATCCCTGCACACTCCCTGGTTCGCCCGCGGTTCTTTGTCTCACCATATGATAGACGCCGGTCCCAGGCCCGACGGGCACTGCAACGCGACGCCCCGTCTCACCGGAGGACGCCACACGTGGAGGAATGCCCGACCTGGCGCCGGCAGTGGTTCTCTGCCCCGTCCCCTTCAGAACCTTCGAACCGTTCTTGCCGTCTCGCCGTCTTTTCTTCTCGACGCCTCGCCTCCTCGCCTTCTCGACTCGGTCAGTGCTCGTGAATCTCGTCCACGAGCCAGCGGCCCTCCTGCTCGATCAGGAAGACGTCGTCCGGTTCTTCGGTACGGGGGTCGTCTGGCTCGTCGAGGATGATGCGAATCTGGGCCCGGCCGTCAGGGAGCAGGTACACGGGGCCGAGGGCGCGGATGATGCGCTGTTGCTCGGCGGGAAGCGGTTGTGGCGGGGCGGAGAGGAACGCGGCGACCTCAGCAGTGAGAGGCGTGCCGGCGAAGAACTCGCGGAGAAAGCGGTCGCTGAAAAGGCTGTACACGCCCAGATAGTCGCCCGCATTGGTGCAGGCGAAAACCTGGCGCAGCGTGTCGGTCACCGCTAGTGACGTCTGTTCATCCGCGGGCTCACCGGATGCGGTCGCTGACGGAACGGGCGTGGCGCCCGCTGGCGAGGCGACTGGGGTCGCCAATATTGCCGCAACCCGCTCGATCGGGCGGGGGGCAACGACACATTCCTTCGGCGACGGCGCGACCGGCAATGGCGCCGGAGTCGCTGGCTTCGCCGCGGATCCCTGGACGTGCAGACTGATGGCTAACGCCGCGAGACCGAGAAAAATCACCCGTCTCATCCGGTCACCAACCACAACTAAGATCGGCCGTACCTTGACCATTCCGCTAGCCGCAACGGGACCTCCGAAAACCTGGGGAGATTGTCCAGCGCTCGGAGGATAATGCCAACCGGTCCACCTGGAAACCCCAGATAGTCAAACTTGCTCGTGCTCTACGTCGAGCAAATGGCGTACGCCGTAACCTGGACGAGACCGCCACTCGAGACACCGCGCCGGGTGACGCGAACCCGGTAGCCGGCGGAGGAACTCGCGGTGGCCGCGAAGGGTAGCGCGAGATTGACCTCGACATCGCTGCTCGTCGCTCCGGAAACGCCGGCATCGAATCCTCCGCCCAGCAATCGACTGCTCAGGTTCGGACAGCGCGCCTCGATGGTGCGGGTCTGGTTGAGCGTGGTATCGAGCGTGTCCTGCGCGGTCTGAATCGTGGTGCCGGCCAGCCCTGCCACGCCCGTCGGCCCCGTGGGGCCCGCGGCGCCGGCAGATCCTGGCGTTCCATCCTGGCCCCGCTGGCCAGTCGGTCCCGTCAGACCTTGCGGGCCGGTTGGCCCGATTTCGTTTTGACCGCCTGGCCCCGTTGGCCCCGTGGGACCCGTTGGTCCTGTCCGCCCTGGCTGTCCCGGTTTGCCCTTTTTGCCTTCAGCGGAGGTCTGGGCAGCGGCGGTTTCCGCGGTCGTGCTTCCCTCTTCCGAGGCGGAATCGGGCACGATGGGTTTTGCCGCGGAGCGCGATACTCCCTTTCGTTTGTCGCGATCACGACGCCCATGGCGATTGTTGCGGTGATGCGCGTTTTTCTTTCGGGCGGCGGCTTCAGCTCCACCATGCAATCCCGAGGCCGCGAGCAGTCCGGTGACCAGCACGCCGAAGGCGCGCAGCCGGTCGCGCGGGACCGGGCTCGTCGTGAACGCGCGTAGAGACGCTTCCACCATGTCAGCGTTCAAGGACTCCTCCGTTTCAGCGGTGCTCTGGCACGCACCATGGCTACGTCGGACAGACCTGCGTTGGCGAGCAATACGTCGTCGGGTTCTGGCCGGCGGTGCGGCAGCACTGTGAACCCGCGGGACACGGGTCGCAGTTGTTTCCGGGACATAGCGTGCCGACACAGCCGCTCGCTCCCGGAGCGCAACCGCCGATGCAGACGCCGTTGCAACATTTGCGGCCCTCGGCGCACGGTGTCCAGTTTCCGTTGTCCCCGTTGAAGCAACAGTCACTGGGTTGTGATGGTGAGTAACACCGACCAGTGCCGGGGCAGATGTTGGGCGCATGCGGGGGACACCCACACGTCTCGCCAATGCACACGGCATTCCCGGAACAGGGAGGATCGATCGTTGCGCCGGGGCAACAGGGACTACAGGTGCCGGCCAGATTCGGGAAACGCTGACAGATGCCGTAGCCCGCGGTCTTGCAGACGCAGCGGTGCGTGTTCGTGTCGCAGGTGATCTGGTTGAACGCGTTCGGGTCGCCGCAGTCGGCGTTGTTGCAGCAGTGGTCGATGTCATCCGGGATGCAGACACCACCGCCACAACTGCGCTGATTCGCGCCGCATCCGACAGGAACACAGGTGTTTCCCTGGCATGTTTCATTGCCGCGACAGCACCCGGTCCCGCATTTTGCTCCGGTCTCACAGCCGCAATCGCCATTGATGCACGTCAGTTCACCCGCGCAGGCGGTGGCGCAATTCCCGCAATGAGCATCGTCAGTCTTGGGATCGACGCAGAGCGCCCCGCACAGGATCTGATCCTGAGGGCAGCCTGTCTGGCACTTGCCGTTGACGCACGCGCGACCGTTTCCACAGCGCTTACCGCAGCCGCCGCAGTTGAGCGCATTCGTCTTGGGATCGACGCACGACGTGCCGCACTTGATCGTGCCTGCCTTGCACTTTTTCTTTTTCTTCTTGGCGCGGACCAGTTCGGACCGGGTCAGGGAACCGCCGAGGCCGATCAGCGCGAGCAAACGACCAACGTTGCGTCTGTTCATGGCGCGGTCGATTTGAAGCACCAGATCGTCGAATCGTCTTGCATCCATGTGCCCCTCCAGTGCCTGATGCTTCAGACGCACTTCCCGGTCACGGCGCTACAGGTGCCGCTGCAACAGGCGTTGTTGTAGACACAGGAACTGCCGGTTGATCTGCATTTGCAGGTGCCGCTCGCTCCCTGGAGGATCTCGCAATTGTTACTGCAACAGAGACTGCTGCTGCTGCACGGCGCGTCATTGCTGATGCAGCAATTCCGCCCGCGATAGGTATTCGGCGGCAGCGACGGGCAGATGATGCCCTCGATTCCTGTGGATAGCATGCAGAACTCGGTCGTGCAGCACGCCGAGCACGATTCACCGAGCGCGCAGACCTGGGAGTTCCCCGTGCAACCGCAAAACGTAATCAGGGGATTGTCCGGGGCCGGCACGACGCACCATTCGCCGTTCGGATCTTTCACCGGTGGGGCGCAATCGAAGTTGCCACGACACGCACAGCGGCCCAGATGGCAGAGCCGGCCATCGGGGCAGGGTGGGTCGCAGACCGACACGCACCCTCCATCCTGACACGTCTGGCCGGCGCCGCATTTCACGCCGCACGCGCCACAGTTCTTTTCGTCCGTATCGGTATCGACGCAATCGGCGCCGCACTGGGTGTTGGGACTCTGGCACGAGGCCTGGCATTGGCCGTTCGCACACCCCGCTCCTGGTGGACAGGGCCGGTTGCAGCCGCCGCAGTGCTTCGGGTTGGTCTGCTTGTTCACGCAAACCTTGCCGCACTTGACCGTGCCGGGTTTGCACTTTTTCTTTTTCTTTTTTGCCACCGTCTCGATCTCCGGCTGAGCGACGACAGCGGCACTGATTGACGTCAACACACCGGTAAGACGGCGGCGGGTGAGGAACGTGGTCATGGCGCGGGTCAACTGATCGAAACGGTGGCCATCCATGGGCAACTCCCGGCGACGATCGCATCGCGGATCGAACGAGGACAGCACGACAGGCGGCGGGGAACCACAGGGGCGGTTCCGTCACCGTCACCCTAGCAAGGGGCCGGGAGAGAAACATCGGTAGTTTTACGTGGTTCCGCGGCTGGTTCGCTCGCACAAACGATTCGATAGCAGCTCCTACGGACTCAGGCTGGTGATTCCTGGCCCTGACCAGTCTCCCTGCCGGGCAACACATGAGCAGAGGACCGATCGTCTCTGTTCGCAACGTGAACGTCCCCTTGTCCGTTGTCCACCATTTGACACCGCGCGGTACGGATGGATAATGACAGTCTGGAACTCATGGATGCGGTTGGGGAGTTTCGCCGGTCGCCGGTGGAAAGGATCATGGTGTGGTTCAGGACGCAATTCGAGTCTGGAAGGCGGGGGATCTCGACTACGTTCCGGTCGGGGTCGATCGCAAGATGACCTTCTGCAATCCGATCGATCCCGCGATCGGTCCCTATCACGCCGGGTTCCTCGATGCCAACGGGGGCACCCTGGTCTGGACTGAAAAAGGGGACGAGTTCATCTGGGTGATCTCCGGCACCATCACTATCACCTACGGTGAGGAGGTCTACACCCTTGAACCGGGCGACTTCATCTTCATGCGCGACGGCATCGACCTGACCATGACCGGGACGGACGATGCCCGCATCGCCTACATCTCGCACTTGCCGCCGCAGGGGGCGTAATTCGGCAACCGCGGCAGATTGCCGTTCGGGTTGATTCGCGGGACGTTTGCTGCTGCTGAGGAGGATTCCCATGGAACACGAAGGTTCGCCATCTCGATTCACGCCGAATCGGCGCTCGCTGCTGATGAGCGCCGCCGCCGCGGGGGCCGCGTTCTTCCTGCCGGGGCCGGGCCGCTCCGGTCTCGCGCGCGAGGGCGAGAATCTGATCTTTCTCACCTGGGGCGGCGATTTCGGCGCCGGGGTGCGCACCGCCTTCTCCGACCCATTTACGGCGGAAACCGGGGCGACCATTCAGGACGTCACCCCCTTCAACTTCGGCAAGTTCCTCACCGCCATGCAGAACGGGAACCCCGAGGGGTACGACCTGATCTGGTTCGACGACGACTCCGAGCCGTTCCGCGCTGGCGAGGCGGGCTTCCTCGAAGAATTGAATTACGATCTCATTCCCAACGCGAAGCAGGCGATCGACTCGGTGACGCAGCCGTATGCGGTCTCGCCATACGTCACCGCCTACCAGGCGGCGTACCGCACGGAGGACTACGGCGACAACCCGCCCGGATCATGGGCCGATTTCTGGGATGTCGAGAAGTTCCCCGGCTCCCGTTCCCTCGGCACCTGGGTCGGCGGCGTGCTCGAAGCGGCGTTGCTCGCCGATGGCGTCGAACCGGACAAACTCTATCCCCTCGATGAGGAGCGCGCGTTCTCCAAGCTGGACGAACTGAAGCCGAACATCCGCGTCTTCCACGACACTCAGTCGAGCGAGCAGGTGCAGCAGATGCTGACCCAGGGCGAAATCAGCATGGTGCTGACCTGGGCCACGGACTTCATCCGCATGCATCTTGCCGGCGAGCCGGTCAATGTCATCTACAACCAGGGCTTCTATTTCAGCCCGGCGGTCGGCATCGCCAAGGGCACGGAATACCTGGAACTGGCGCACGGGTACATGAACATGCTGCTCGACGCCGACGCGCAGCGCCGCTTCGTCAAGGCCTGGCTGACCTCGCCCTCGAACGTCGAGGCCGCGGACGCCCTCTCGGACGAGCAGCGCGCCTCGGTCGTCGCAGGCAACGTCGACAAGATGGTCGCCCTCGATCCGAAGTACTACGCGGACAATCTGGAGCGAATCCAGGAACTCTACGACGCCTGGCGCGTCGGATAGGACGGCAGCGGGACCCACGGTGGCCGCAACGGCCGCCGTGGGTGCTTGCCGAACGAACCTCAACACCGGTGCGCCGCGCCGGAACGGAGACCGTTGACCGGAGGGCGGTCAGCATCAGGACTGGGAGCTGCGGATGCGGTTTGGATACTATCTGCCGACCTGTGCCGAGGGCACATTCTATCCCCGCGGATTTGTCGACCTTGGGTGGATCGCGGAGACCTCGCGTCAGGTCGAGGACGCCGGCTTCTACGAACTGTCGGTATCTGACTACGTGTCCACCGGCCGCCGCAACCGCAACGACGCGCTTCCTCCCCCCCAGTACCTGGAGCCGATCACCATGCTGGCCTGGCTGGCCGGGCAGACCTCCCGCATCCATCTGCTCACCAACGTATTGGTGATGCCCTTGCGCGAGCCGGTCCTCCTGGCGAAGGAATTGACCACCCTCGATCAGGTGAGCAACGGCCGGTTGATTTGTGGTCTCGGCCTCGGCGCCAACCGCGACGAGTTCGAATCGATCCATCCTCGCCGCAGCGGTATGGACCGTGGCCGCTATCTGAGCGAATCGATCGAGGCGCTGCGGGTGCTGCTCTCCGAGCGCATCTCGTCCTACAGTGGCAAGTCCGTGGAATTCAACGAGGTCGAACTCTTTCCGAAGGCCGTCCAGCAGCCGTTGCCGATCTACCTCACCGGGGACAGCGAGGATGCCTGCCGGCGCGCCGCCCAATCCGCGGAAGGGTGGATCACCTTCGTGCCAGGCACGGAGCGGATCGCCGCCTTGCTGGGAACGCTCGACGAGGAGGCCAAGGCGGCGAATCGGGAGCGCCCGGTAGTCGCCCCGATGATCGCCGTGGCGATCGGGGAGACCGACGAGGCGGCGCTGGAGTACTGGTCGAACGCCCAGTTCTGCGCCCATCTCAAGCGCGGCCGCAACCAGCCGCCGGAAGAACTGGCGAAGAAGAACCTGGTCGGCACGGCGGAGACGATCGTGCGGACCATCGGTGAATATGAAGATGTCGGCGTCAATCACATGACGCTGATCTTCACCGGAAACACCACGGCGGAGGTCGGAGCGCAGATCACCGCGTTCATCGACGAGGTGCTGCCGAGGCTCCCGGCCGTGGGCTGACGCCGTGCGGCGCCACGCACGGCGCGTCAATCTGAACGCGGTCGCGGCATTGTGTGCGACGATTGCGCCGAACGAGATACCACGGCCAGCGTGATCCGTTGCCCGCGCATTGCAGACGCGGCAATTTGGGATCACCCAGGGCGGTGCGTCCGCTCCCCGCGGGGATCACGCTGGCCGTAACGAGGGAGGGCCGGTCCACGCGTGGTGGACCTGGGACCGGGATTCAGGCGACGAGATGGCAGGGGCATCGATCACCATTCGGCATCTGAGCAAATCGTTCGGCGAGGTCGTCGCCGTCAGCGATTTCAATCTCGATGTCACGGCAGGCGAGTTCCTGTCGGTGCTCGGCCAGTCCGGCAGTGGCAAGAGCACGGTGCTGCGCATGATCGCCGGGTTGGAACTGCCCACCGGCGGTGAACTGCTGATCGACGGCAAGAACGCCACCGATCTCCCCCCGGAGCATCGCGATATCGGCATGGTGTTCCAGGACTACGCCCTGTTCCCGCACATGACGGTCCGCGACAATGTGGGGTTTCCCCTCCGCATGCGCGGTTGGAAGCGCGAGGCGATCGCGGCGCGGGTCGCGCGCACGATCGATCTGGTCAACCTGCGCGGGTTGGAGCAGCGCAAGCCATCGCAGTTGAGCGGCGGGCAGCAGCAGCGCGTGGCGCTGGCGCGGGCGCTCGCCTTCGATCCGAAATTGCTCCTGCTCGACGAACCGCTCTCCGCGCTGGACAAGAATTTGCGCGAGTACATGAAGGCCGAACTCAAATCGCTCCACCAGCGGGTCGGGATCACCGTGATCTACGTAACCCATGACCAGTCGGAAGCGCTGGCGCTTTCCGACCGCATCGTGGTCATGCACGAGGGACGCATCGAAGGCATCGACACCCCCCAGGACCTCTACAACACGCCGTCATCGCGATACATCGCCAGTTTCATCGGTGAGGCAAACCTGCTGGAGGGCACGATCACCGAGGTGAGCGAACGCACCGCGGGCGTGGCCTGTACCCTAGGCGAATGGCGTCTGCCGCTCGACCGCGTGCAGACGGGCGCCGCGCCGGCGGTAGGCCAGACGGTGACCATCGTCATCCGGCCGGAGGCGGTCATCGTCACGCCCGCGCGCCGGGTGGAGGATGCCGGCGTAAGCGTCACCTGTGAGATCACCCAGGCGCTCTACAACGGCTCGACGACGCTCTACGCCTTGCGCACGACCGACACCGGGATCGATCTCACCGCTCGCAACGAAGTGCACGCGGACCATGGTCCGCAACCCGGCGACACCGTCCCGGTTGGTCTCCTGGTCAGCCGGTCCGTCGCGGTCAGTTCCTGAGCGCACGACGATGGCGACGCGGCTACGCATTCGGACCGAAAGAGCACGTGACCTGCCGTTCCCTGGATCACGGAAACATCGGAAGGCGCGCGCATGACCGGGGCCGCCCTTCCCATCGAGAGCGCCGAGGTGCAGTCCCCGCGCCAGCGGTGGCAAATTCCCCTCGGTCTGCTCTGGCTGGTGCCCGGGTTGATCGTCATCTTCGCGCTGTTCATCGTGCCATTTGCGCTCGTCTACTGGACGAGCCTCACCGAACCGGCGCCGGGGCTACAGAATTACGAGGCCATCATCCACAATCCGCTTTACGCCAAGGTGCTGCGGAACACGGTAGTCTCCGCCTTCTGGACCACGGTGCTCTGTCTCCTGATTGGCTACCCCCTGGCGTACGCCATCTTTCGCCTGCGCGGTTGGCCGCGCTTCGTGTTGCTTGGCTCGGTGCTCTTCGCCTACGCGGTCGGCACCGTGCCCCGCACCTTCGCCTGGCTGGTCGTACTCGGGGACCGCGGTCTGGTCAATCAGGTCTGGACCACGGCCTCCGGCGCGAAGCCGATCCCGCTCCTCTACAACCAGAGCGGGGTGCTGATCGGCATGGTGCACATCATGTTGCCGTTCATGACCCTGATGCTGCTGGGCGCCATGGCGCGGGTGAATCCGAATCTGGTTCCGGCGGCGCGGACGCTCGGCGCCTCGCCGCTGCGGGCCTTCTTCTCGGTGTTCGTGCCGCAGACGCGGCCGGGGGTGATCGCCGGAGCGATGCTGATCTTCATTTACTCGCTCGGGTTCTACGTCATTCCGGCGGTGCTCGGTGGCTCGACCCAGACGACCATCGTGATGCAGATCCAGAGCCTGGTGCTGGAGATCGGCCGCTGGGGCCTCGGCGCGGCGTTGTCAGGCATCCTCGTCATTTTCGCGATCATCGGTTCGGCGATCTACGTCCGGGTCACCGGATTGACGAACGTCTACTCACGCGACTGAGCGCGGGCGGCGAGGGCGATCGGGATGGGCACATTCGGCAAGGTGATCGCGGCGCTCTTTCTCGGCGCGATCGTCATCTACCTCGTGACGCCGATTCTGGTCGCGGCGAGTATCTCGTTCACCACCGAGCCATACATCCAGTTCCCACCCGAGGGGTTTTCGCTCCAGTGGTACGCCAAGTTCATCAACAACCCCATCTGGCGCGAAGCGATGCTCAACACCGTCATCGTCGGGTTGAGTTGCTGCCTGATGGCCACTGTCGTCGGCACGCTCACCGCCTACGGCATCAGCCGCATCAAGCGCCCCGTTCTGCGTGATGCCCTGTTCGTCCTGTTCCTGGTGCCGCTGGTCATTCCCTATATGGCGCTGGCGATGTCGCTCTATCCGCTCTACGCCGATCTCCACCTGATCGGCACCCGCGCCGGGGTGGCAATCGCCCAGGCGGTCGTGGCGATTCCCTACGTCGTCATCGCCGTGACCGCCTCGATCCGGCGCAAGGACGCCAATCTGGAACAGGCGGCGCGCACGCTCGGCGCCTCGCCGGTCAAGGCGTTCTGGTACGTGGTGCTGCCGTTGCTGGCGCCGGGGATCGCGGGCGGCGCTGTGCTGGCGTTCATCACCTCGTTTGACGACGTGGTGATGCCGATCTTTCTCGGGGGCATCAGCGCGGGCACCATTCCGAAAGCGATGCTCGATGCGCTCTACGGCGTCAGCGATCCGACGGTGATGGCGGTCTCGGCGACGCTCAATGCCATCGGGCTGCTGTTGCTGCTCATCGGATTGGCGATCACCCGGCGCCGCTCGCCAGCAGTGAAGCCAGCGCCAGCGCGTTAGCTACGCGGGACGGGTATCGTTCGGAAAATCGCGATCGTTGATTCCGGATGTGGTCCGGATCGGGAGGAAAGAGGAACAGGATGTTGACGTTAGGTTACAAGGCGTCCGCCGAGCAGTTCGGTCCGCGCGAATTGCTCGAGTACTCGGTGATCGCCGAGGAGGTCGGGTTCGACTCGGTGGTCATCAGCGACCACTTCCAGCCGTGGCGCCACACCGGCGGGCATTCCCCCTACTCCTTCGCCTGGTTGGGCGCCCTCGCCGAGCGCACCTCGCGGGTCCGCATCGGCACCAGCGTCGTCACCCCGACCTTCCGCTACCACCCGTCGATCGTCGCCCAGGCGATGGGCACCCTTGGTTGCCTTGCGCCGGGGCGGGTCTTCCTCGGCGTCGGCACCGGTGAATCGTTGAACGAGACGCCATCGACCGGCGTCGCGTGGCCAGAGTTCAAGGAGCGCTTCGCCCGGCTCCGGGAATCGATCGATCTCATGGAAAAACTCTGGAGCGAAGACCGGGTCACCTTCCACGGCGAGTACTACCGGACCGAGAACGCCACGATCTACGACAAGCCGGAGCAGCCGGTGCCGCTCTACGTCGCCGGCTCGGGCGCGGTCGCGGCGCGCTACGCCGGCCGCATCGCCGACGGTTTCATCTGCACCAGTGGCAAGAAGCCGGAACTCTACTCGGAGACGCTGTTGCCGGCAGTGGCGGAGGGGATCGAGAAAGCGGGGCGCAACCCGAGCGAGGTCGAATTGATGATCGAGATGAAGGTCTCGTTCGACAGCGACCGCGATCGCGCGCGCTCCGACACCCACTACTGGGGCGCGCTGGCGCTCTCCCAGGAAGAAAAGGTCGGCGTCGAAGACCCGCTTGAAATGGAGAAACTCGCCGACGCGCTGCCACTGGAGCGGGCCGCCAGCCGCTGGATCGTCTCCTCCGATCCTGAGGAGCAGGTGGCGCGGATCAAGCCGTATCTCGATCTCGGCTTCACGCACCTCGTCTTCCATGCGCCCGGGCCGGATCAGGAGCGCTTCCTCCGGCTCTACGCCAAGGAAGTCCTGCCGCGCCTGCGCGCGCTCGATACGAACAAATCGTAAGGGAAGGCACCCTCACCCCGAACCCCTCTCCCATTGCAATGGCTGGCAGGGGAAGTATGGCCGCATGGAGGCGTTCGCCCTGGCGCGGAACGGCGACACCACGACCAAAAGCCCCTCTCCCGGCTCGACGGGAGAGGGGTTGGGGTGAGGGTTCACGCGGCAAGACCACGATACCTCCCCCTCTCCCGGCTCGACGGGGGACTCCTCCCTCCCGTGGAGGGAGGCTCGGGAGGGAGCCAGGGTTGGGGATGAGGGCAGGCACGGCGAGACCGCGCTACCTCCCCCTGCCAGGTTGCGATGGGAGAGGGGCGTTGAAGGACTTCCGCACCTCTCGGAGCAAGGGCAAAGGGCCGATTTCCACCGTCCTTGGCCTACAAGATTCCGATGGGAGACGATTCATTCCATCGAACAGCCGCCACGAAACCCAGTACGAGTAAGCCCATCCTCAGGCCCGGTTGCATTGAAAGAGGATTGCGTTCGCTCGTTCACGGGGTCCGTGGTTAACCATTCTTCCCGGTCAGCCTTCGTCAATAATCCTTCGCGCCTGCTCTCGCCATCGCGAAATGTCTGAACTTTCTCCGATCGGACCCTCATTCCGGCACCATCGGTGAAACCGAACATCCATGCTGTACGTACAATAGATGCGAGTATGTGCCAGAATGGCACAGTGCTTGCTCCATCCGGAGAGCCCCGCCGCTTACCCCGGGAGGAACGGTCCGTTGAGGAGTTCCGTCATGCGCGAGTTCGCGTCGATTATTGCAAGTGAAGAGATCCCCGTGAACGAGGCGCCGGTCGTTCACGGTCCCCTGGACGCCTGGGATGATGACGATGTCATCGATGGCGTGCTGCGTCTCGTCGCCGATCACCACCGGGAAGTTGGCGCGGCCATCGGCCGGCGCTCCTTCTCCCCCAGCCAGGCTGAATTGCGGCAGAGTCCGCTTGGTCTCGATCTGCGGGTGCTGGCCATGGCCGCATCGGGTGATCTCGACAAGGATCTGGTCCGGGAATCAGCCGCCCGCGTCACCGACCTCCTGCTGCGCCCGCTGGCGGCGGAAGGCATGGTCATTCCGGCCTGGTTCTGGACCTCGGCCATCGGCCGGATCGTGGCCCGGGCCTCACGTGGCACCTATGCGAACGACGGGCTGATTTCGGTGCCGGAGGCCGCTGCCCGACTCGATGTCGATCCCGAGGACGTTCGCGCCTGGATCGCCGACGGCAGCATCACCAGTATTCCCGATGAGGCCGGCCGGCCACAGGTCCCCCGCGATGAAGTCGAGCACCGCCGCACATTGGCGCGCGACCTGAGCGGTTGGCGGGTGCAGGCGCCAAGTGGCGAAGACGTGCTGGTGCGAGAGCAGCGCCTGGCCTCGTGATCCACGCTGAATCTGATTCCGCGCCCGGCTCCCTCCGGCCGCGATCATCGAACCGCCCGTGACCGGCCCCTCCCGGCGCGGGCGGTTCGGCGTCGGCGGTCGAGCCGTCACCCTACAGCGACGTGCAGACGCGGTCTCATGGAGACGAGGTCCATGGTGTCGTCCCGACGCAGGAGGGACCTCGGCGGTGGCGGTGATGGTGGCCCCTACCAAGGTTCCTCGCGGCGGCTCGGCATGACACGTCTTTCGCCCGCCGTAAGCCTCTTTCCTCCGCTATGGCGCCATGCACACGTGGTGTCGTTCCGATCCGCCGTGAGGAATCTCGTCGTTCGTGGTGATCCGCATCAACGCCGAGGCCCCTCCTGCGGTCGGGACGACACCATGCTCCCTATTCCCCGCTCGACACACCTTCGGCACGACGCTGTAGTCACATGCTGATGGCAGATGCGGGGAGGCACAGTCAGGGTTAGGTCGTCCCCTCCGAGATCGGGCCGCGACCTGCCGGCCAAGCGCCCCTCGCCCTGCGCACACGGATTGGGGAAGGTGTGGCTGAAATCGAGCGTTTTCACCCGGTTGGGACGGCACGAATTGCGACAAAAGCCCCTCTCCCGCGCACGGGAGAGGGGTTTGGAGTGAGGGCTCGCGCGGCGAGAAGACGGTGGTGATCGCCTGAAAGCCGTATCAGAATGACACGGCACAGTGGGCTGACCCGTCAGCATGACACCGGTGCTACGCGATGGGACGACGCGTAACCAGCCTGATCGCGCGCCTGAACGCGATGCCTACCCTTTGACGTAGGAGAGTTTCTCCGCGATCTTGCCCTCGCGGACGCGGAAGACATCGACACCGCGGATGTGGCCATCGCCCCAGGAGTAGCGCCAGCGGACGAGGCAACGATCACCCACGGTGAACTGGTCTTCGACATCGAACCAGGCGTTTGGCGAAGCGGCAAAGAACCGCTGCCAGAAGCCGCGCACCGCCTCCTGCCCCACGCAGCGCTCCCCGTCGGGTGGCGGCGAGGTGTTCTCGAAGACGACATCGTCGGTCATCAGCGCCATGACCGCATCGACATCGTGGCGGTTGAACGCGGCATTGAACGCCGCGATCACTGCTGCTGTCGTGCCATCGACATCGCTCATGGCCGCCCTCCTGGATTGCGCACGATGTGAGTCTGGATGGATTGCAGCGCGCGGCTCCGTTCAATCGTGCGCGGCGACCGCGACCTTGCGAATCTCCCGCCCATCGATGCTGTAGGTGCCGCCGATGGCCGCGATTCCCTCGCCCACCCGGGAGAGCGGCAGGCGATGCGAAACCAGGTCGGCGAATGGGTATTTGCCCGACTCGATGAGGGCCCGCCCGGCGACGAAATGCGGCGTGTCCGCGCCCCAGACCGCGACGAGTGAAATCTGCTTGTGCACCATATGGCGGAAGGGATTGAGCGGCACGTCGCCATGGTCCGTGTAGTGACCGGCTTCGACATAGGTGCCGCCGCGCCGGAGCATGTCGATGCCTTCCGGAATCGACTGGGGCACGCCGGTGCATTCGAAAACGACATCGGCGCCGTAGCCACCTGGGGTCATCTCGCGCACCAGGCGGACGCGCTCGGCGGGATCGCGCACCTCGTCGATACTCAGTACCGCATCGGCGCCGAACTCCTTCGCGAGTTCGAGCCGGGTGCTGGGCGCCCCGACGACGATGGTCCGCAGCGCGCCCGCCTCACGCGCCGCCACCAGGGTCAGAATCCCGATCGCGCCAGCGCCCTGGATAACGGCGGTGGCGCCAGCGGGCATCCGGATACGGTCGATCTGGTGCAGCCCGATCGTCAGCGGTTCGAGGACGACCGCGGTTTCCGCATCGACATGCTCCATCTTGAGCCAGGTCGAACCGGGAATGAGGTTGAGGTATTGGCTGAAGCCACCCTGGAAGTGCGGCTCTTCATCCTTGACCGGTCGGAAGCCATACCCACGCCGCTTGAGACAGAGCGTCGGTTGGCGGTGGACGACGCAGAAAAGACACTGCCGGCAGGAGATGCCGGGCTGGATGTAGACCCGATCCCCAGCCGCCAGCGAACGCCCGGTCATGTCCTCGCGGACGTTGGCGCCCAGTCGCTCGATCACGCCGACCGTCTCATGACCGAGAACCAGCGGAAAGGTCACGCCGGGCAGCCCGCCGTGGTAGATGTAAGCATCAGTGGCGCAGATGCCGCACAACTCCTGCCGGACTAGGATGCCGTCGGGAACGGGATCTGGCACCGGGGCGTCGCCGATCTGGAACTCCCCATGCGCGCTGTCGAGAATCGCCGCGGCGCCACGCTCAACCATGGTTACCCGTCCTGTCCGTAGACTCATGATGCCAACGCCAGGCCCTGACCTATGGCGTCAGGGCCGTCAACTGTCTTCCGTCAATCCTTGCCGGTCCTCGCCGCATCGCCGGAGGCACGAGGCATCGGTGGGCGGAACTTCAACGCCGTGACATCATGCCGATCCAACGCGCTCACGCCAGCATGGTACCGTTTCGCCCAGATCGATTCTTGAGCTTTCCCCGGTTGGCATGCGGATATGCTCTGGCGCAAGTGTACGGCGTTCCGGGCCAACGACCGCTCCGGTCAGCAGGCGTCACAGCGCGTTTCGCTCGTCGTCGTTGCCTGCGCCGTCATCCTGTTCTGCACCCCCGCCGCGCTCGCCGATATCGAACTCGGCCATACCGGACTGACCGGCCGGCATCGCCTCGCGGACATGTATGACTCGCCCGGAGCGGCCTGCGATATCGTGCTGCCCGGCCGCAACTCTCTCGGCGAAACCTGGATTCGGGTCAGCCCACCCGTCATCTTCGCGCGGGATCGCACGCCGGGGGTGGACGAACAGCCCGTGGGCTGGCGGGCGAACATCCTGGTGTTGAACGAGCGCACGGGGATCTGGCAGACGGTTCGGCAGGGAGTCACGATCCGCACCACCGCGACCGACCAACTCGCGAGTTACTTCAATGGTCAGGGATGGTTGGTCGGCTTTCCGCTTTCCCACGCCGCCTACCGCGCCACGGTCGAGATGTTCTGGTACGACCCCGACGCTGCCGAACAGATCGAGGGGCATGCGATCCATGCCGTCGAGCACTATGCGCTCTTCTTTCGCCATGACGGGATGACGATCAGCGGCCGCACCGGTTCCCTCTGCCAGGTGCTCCCCACGCACTGATACCGATTCCGGATGAACACTTTCGCATTGAATTCAGCCAAAGGCGCACAAAGCCCCTCTCTCCGCGCACAGGGAGAGGGGTTGGGGTGAGGGGGCCACGTCGGCACCGCACCACTGATCACCCGGATTCCGTATGAGATGCATCCGTCCTGATCCTGCCGCCTTAACCGATGGCACGGTGGTTGCGATCACCTCGCTACAACGTGCTGCCCTGATGGTGGCGCATTTCACCCTTTCAGATCAGAGGACCACCATGGAAAGCCAGACGAAGTTCCTCGGCCATCCGCTCCACACCATGCTCATTCCGTTGCCACTCGGCTTGCTCAGCGGGGCGGTCGCCTTCGACGTCCTTCACCATGCGACCGGCGATGATGCCTGGGGCGCGGCCGCGACCGCCACGATGGGGGCGGGTATTGTCGGTGGGCTGATCGCGGCGCCGTTTGGCGCCGCGGACTGGTTCGCCATTCCGCCCGGCACCCGCGCCAAAGAGATCGGTAGGGCGCATGGCCTCGGCAACGCCGTCGTGCTCGGACTCTTCACCGCCAACTGGTGGTTGCGGCGCGGCAAGCCGCGGGAGGCCCAGCCGTTGACACTCGGTCTCTCGCTGGCAGGGATCACGCTGGCCGCGGTGACGGGTTGGCTCGGCGGAGAACTGGTCGATCGGCTGGGGGTCGGTGTCGATTACGGCGCAAACCTCAATGCGCCGACATCACTTGGCAACCAGCCCGCCGATGCCGCACTTGGCGAGGTTCGCCTGATCGTCGGCGAACGGGAAGAGCGCGTTCCTGCCGGCATGGCCAGCCGCTCGTCATGACAGGAATCACATCGATGCCTCGCCCTCTTGTGGAACAGGTTGTCGTGTTGACCGGCGCATCGTCGGGCATCGGGCGCGCGACCGCCCACCTCTTTGCCTGGAACGGCGCCTCCATGGTGCTTGCCGCGCGCGATAGGCAAGGACTGGAAGCGGCGGCGCGTGAAGTGGCGGAACTCGGCGGGCGCGCGGTTGTCGTCCCCACCGATGTTTCGGAAGCGGCGCAGGTCCAACACTTGGCGAACGAAGCGATCGCCGCCTTCGGCCGCATCGACACCTGGGTCAATGGCGCCTCGGTTTCCGTCTACGGTCTGGTGTCCGATGTCACGATCGAGGATCTGCGCCGGGTGATCGAGGTCAATCTCCTTGGAACGATATACGGCGCCAAGATCGCGCTCCCGTATTTGAAGGAGACCCAGGGAACGCTGATCAACATCTCCTCCGTGCTCGGCAAGATGGCGGTGCCGCTCCAGGCGCCGTACACCGCCGCGAAGCATGGCGTCATCGGCTTCACCGATGCCCTTCGTCTGGAACTCGATCACGAGAAGACCGGGGTGACGGCGACGACCATCCTACCGTCCTCGATCAACACCCCGTTTTTCTCTCATGCCCGCTCCTACTTGCCGGTCGAACCACAACCGATTCCCCCGGTGTACCCGCCCGAGTTGGTCGCCGAGGCGATTGTCTGGGCCGCGGCGCATCCGACCCGGGAGATCGTGGTCGGCGGCGCGGGCAAGGGGATGGTGCAACTGGCGAAACTGAGCCCGGCCCTGGTGGAAAAGGGAATGTCGTTTGCCGACGCGGGGGTCAAACTCCAGGAGAGCAACCGGCCCAACGACGACAGCGACAACCTCTTTGCGCCAGCGCCAGGCCTGAACCGGGTCCACGGCGATTTCGGATCGATGACGCTGCCCTATCTGGGCAACGGGCATGGGATCGGCAAGCAACTTCTCGGCCTGGCCGCGGTCGTCGGTGTTGTCGCGGTGATGCGGCAAGCAGGACGCGGCATGAGATAGGAGTCCCCGGCCAGCAACCATGACCGGCGTCATTCCGCGGCCGCGGCAAACTCCGGGCCGCCGAGCGGCAGAAAGGCGCGGACCAGGACTCCGGGAGTCTGACCGTTCGCGACGACCAGCGACCCGCCGTGGCGCTCGACGATCGTTCTCACCGTTACCAGCCCGCCGCCGCGCTCCGCCGATCCGCCAGCGCTTGCCTCTGCCACCGGCATCGTCAATTCGGACTGCCGATCGATCTCCCCTGACGCCGGCTCCTCGCGGACCTCGATCGTAGCGACTTGGCCGGAGCGGGCGAGTCGCACCGATATCGCGCTGCCAGCCCGAGCGCGGTTCAGCGCGTAGCGCAGCAGATTGGCCACCACGCGTTGGACCTGCGTCCGCTCCCAGGCACAGGGTATCTCGGGCAATTCGGTCACGAGTGCGACTGGGGGTGTTGCTTCCCCGGGCTCGATGCCGGCGATGCCATCGCGCATGAGTGCGACGAGATCGATCGTATCCCGCGACGCGAGATCGATCGGCCGAGTCGTAACCTCGGCTAGTTCTTCCAATTCCTCGAGCAAGTCGGTCATCTGATCGGCCAGCCGCTCGAATCCGATCAACCGGTTGACAAGCATGTCAGGCGCAACAACGCCACGCGCCAGCTGACGCTGCAAGAGTTGCAGCCGGAACTTCCAGGTCGTCAACGGATTGCGTAGATCGTGAGCGATCGCATCGAGAAGCGCTTGCCGGTCGGAATCGGCACGCCGGCGCTCGGTGACATCGAGCGCCGCCATAACGAGGGTGGAACCATTCCGCTGCTCAATCGCCTCGCCGATGAGGCGGGCCCGGACGTTCAGCCATCGCACTTCACCCGTGGCGAGCACGACGCGGCACTCCAGGGGTTGATCGTCCTCCGGGGAAGCCCCCTGGATCAGGTGCGCAAACGCGTCACGATCGTCCGGATGGATCACGGCCAGAACGCGGACCAGCGAAACCGAGACGGCATCGCTCCCCAATGCGAACAGTGCGGCCGCCTCCCGGCTGAAGTGACCGACGCCTGTTACGGTATCGAATTCGGCGAGACCGAAACCGGCGACATCGATACCGGTTTGAAGCCGGGTCCGATGCTCCTTGAGGGCGATCTCTGCCTGCTTGAGATCATCGATGTCGGTGGCGGTGCCGTACCAGGTTTCGATCTCGCCCGACAGATCGAGTACCGGGTGCGCCCGGCTGAGATGCCAGCGATACGTGCCGTCCGCCATCTGGATGCGGTGTTCATGGGCGTAAGGCGCGCGGCTCGCGACGGCGTCTTGCCACGCCGCCTCGGTGGCATCGACATCGTCGGGGTGAATGGCAGGACGCCAGTCCCAGGCGTCCTGCCCGGTGCTCACGCTGTCGTGGAACTGGATCACCCGGCTGTTGTAGTAGGTGACGTTTCCCTCGGGATCGGCGATCCAGACGACTTGTGGCATGGCATCCGCCAGGGAGCGGAAGCGTCCTTCGCTTGCCACCAGCGCCAATTCCGCCCGCTTCTGGGTGGTGATCTCGATATCCGCGCCGACCCATTCCCGAACCGTGCCATCCGCGGCATGAACCGGAGCCGCGCGGACCTCGAAATGGCGGTACGATCCGTCCCGTTGCCGCACCCGCTGCGTAAACCGGAACGGTTGCCCGGCAGCAATCCCTTCCCACCACCGCCTGTCGCCAGGCTCGCGGTCGTCCGGGTGGACGGCGGCAAGCCACTCGCTGGCCAGTTCGTCCGGCGGCAGATCGGTCAAGTGTGGCCAGCGCTGACGGGGCGAATCGAGCAGATCCCCCGAAGCGTCGATGGTCCAGATCGCTGCCGCGGTGGCCGAGGCGAGCGCGCGAAACCTCGCCTCGCTTTCGCGCAGGGCGTCATCTTCCTGCCGCCACGAAGTGATATCGGTCAGCGATCCCGTATGGCCGATGATGGTTCCTGACTGGTCCCGGCGGGGCTGAGTCTGGCCGAGGACCCAGACAACGGCGCCATCACGATGCGGCAGGCGAAACTCTTCCCCAAAGCCGGTTCCGGCCCGAAGGGCTTCGTTCCACCGAACGTGGACCCGTTGACGGTCATCTGGATGGACCGCGACCAGCCAGCTGCTGCCAATCACCTCCAAGGCGGATACGCCGCAGAGCGCGAGCCAGCGCTGGTTGACCCGGTTGACGATCCCACGCCCATCCAATTCGACCAGTCCAACCGGGGCATCGCGGTCCAACGTCAGCCACGAGTCATCCTGGCGCATGGAGTACCGCCCTCCGTAAAGATGGGTGAGTTGGGGGGAGGATCGTGCCGTGACGGGTACGTTCCCTGAGACCGGGGACTCATCGTCTGCTGCATTACCGGAAACCGCTCATCGTGACAGGTCCGAACCTCTTCGCCTCCGGGCATGTCGAACGGGGCGGGTGCGGCGGTACCTGCGCAAGAACCGTGCCAATTGTTGCTCTTATGTGATCTTGGCTGGGTCATTTGGCCGCGTCGCATGTCGTTGAAACCACACGGTGACGCTGAAAACGCGGCCCTGGAGATCGCCTTCATGCGAAAACGAGCGGGGACTGCAGGTACGGCGCGTCGCCCTCCCGCGAACAACACGTAGGAGCACGGCATGCCGTGCCGATGTGCGATGCAACCGCGTGGACGGAAGCGCAAGCGTTATCCTGATCCCTGAACACCGCATGCCGTGCCCCTACCCCTCCTCATGCCCCAAGCGGCACGAAGGGCGGAAGGCGATGCTAGTATCAATGTCAGCGTCTCATTCTCAGAACCGAGCCGATAGCGCTCCGGAGTTCACGTGTGACCGATCTGCGTACCCCCGCGACATCGCCGCTCGACGATGCCTGGCCGGATGACGCCGCCGACCTCCAGCGACGTCACCGCGAAAGCCTCTTTCCCAGTGTCGGTCTCTTTTACGAGGAACCGATCGAACTGCGTCGCGGCGAGGGACAGTTCGTCTACGACGGCGCCGGCCGGCAATATCTCGACTTCTTCGGCGGGATCGCCACGGTTTCATCCGGTCATGCTATAGCCGAGATCAACGAGCCGATCAAGGCCCAACTCGATCGCATCACCCATAGCAGCACCCTCTTCCTGATCCGTTCCCAGATCGAACTGGCGGAGCGGCTGCGGGCGATGACGCCGCCACGGCTCAACAAGGTCTTCTTCACCAACAGCGGCACCGAGGCGAACGAGGCGGCATTCCTCATCACGACCCTCAGCCGCCAATCGAACGAGTTGATCGCGCTCCGGCATTCCTATCACGGCCGCTCCTTCGCGACGATCAACGCCTCCGGGCAGACCCCATGGCGGTCGAGCACCCTTTCCCCGCTCCACGTTCATTACGTCGGCAATCCCTATTGCTACCGTTGCCCCTGGGAGAAGACCTACCCATCCTGCGATCTGCTCTGCGCGCGCGACGTGGCCGCGGTCATACGCACCACTACCAGCGGTCAACCAGCGGCCTTTGTCGCCGAGCCGATCCAGGGCGTCGGCGGGTTTATCACGCCCCCACCCGAGTACTTCGTGCAGGTGAAAGAGATCCTCGACCGGTACGGCATCCCGTTCATCAGCGACGAAGTGCAAACGGCCTGGGGCCGGATCGGCGTCGCCGACTGGGGCTTCCAGGCGTACGGCGTCGAACCGGATGTCGTCGTCTTCGCCAAGGGCCTCGCCAACGGCATCCCCATCGGCGGGATCATCGCCACCGACGATCTGGCCGGGGCGATTCGTTCCCTCTCGCTCTCGACCTTCGGCGGCAATCCGGTGGCGACGACGGCGGCGCTCGCGAACCTCAACTTCATCGTCACCCACAATCTGCGCGAGAACGCGCGGCGGGTTGGGGCATACCTGATCGCCCGGCTCTGGGAACTGGCGGAACGGCACCACGTCATCGGCGACGTGCGCGGGATGGGCCTCATGGTCGCTGTCGAACTGGTGCGGGACCGGCAGACAAAGGAACCGGCGCCGGATATCCTGGGCCGGGTGCAGAACGAGGCCAAACGGCAGGGGTTGATCATCGGGCGGGGCGGACTGCACGCCAATGTGATCCGCATCTGCCCACCGCTGATTGTCACCGAGCGTGACGTCGACGACGCCATCCAGATCATGGACCAGGCCTTCACGCGCGCGACCGAGGGGACGGCGTGATGCGGGCCGCGCTGCAACAATCGTTCTGGGACCGCATCGTGGGGGTCGCTACCCTGCAACGCCCGGTCTACGACGCCATCGCCCGTGATTCGGAGGCGACGGGGCAAGCCTGGCTGATCGTCATACTGCTCGGACTGGCGAACGGGATTGCCCTGATCACGACGACGTTGACCGATCCGTTTCCCGGCGTGTCGGGCGACATCGCCGCGGAAACCGAATCGATGGTCATTATGTTCGACACCACGGAGCGCCGCATCCTGGCCTTCGGCCTCGGCATCCTCGCCGCCATCATCAGTTGGTACCTGACCTCCTGGCTCCTGCGCCTGATCGGGACGTGGATGTCAACCGCTTCGCGGAGTGACCTCAACTCCGAGGAGATGCGGCGGCTGGTGGCCTGGGGCTATTCCCCGTCACTGGCGACGTTCCTGACCCCGATTCCGCTGGTTGGCCCGTTCCTTGCCGTGATCGGCTCGATCTGGGCGCTCGTCACGGGAGTGATGGTGGTGCGGGTGGCGTTCGGGGTCAGCATCGGCCGCGCCATCCTGATCGAAATCGTCACCGCGCTCGCGCTCGTCGTGCTGGCGATTGTGATCGCGATCATCGTGGTGCTTCTGGCGACACTGTTCGGCGCGTGAGCGACGCAGCCAATGCGTCATCGTGGAGGTTCGTGATGCGGTCCTTTCCCTCCTCTCCTTCGTCGTCATACGCGGACCGGATTCGCGGCGCGCTCATGCTCGATGCCCGGACCTACCGGGAAGTCGAGCAGGACACCAACGCCACCGGGCAAGCGGCCCTGACGGTGGCCCTGGCCGCGCTGGCGAGCGGAATCGGCGCCATCGTGGGACAAGGCTGGCTGCCCAACGTCGTCGGCGTGGTCATCTCCTCCGTCCTGCAATGGATCGTCTTCTCGATCGTCGCCTATTTCGTTGGGGCGTCGCTCTTCTCGCACGAGCGGACCTCGGTCACGCCCGGGCAGGTGCTGCGCACGATCGGCTTCGCGCAGGCCCCGAAGTTCTTCGCGCTGCTCGGCATCATCCCGATTCTGGGCTGGATCGTCGGACTGGTCGTCTTCGTCTGGTTCATCGCAGCGGCGATCGTGGCGTTGCGCGAGGCGTTCGAATTCGATACGGGGCGGGCGATCGCGACCGGGATCGTAGCGCTGATCGGGATTCTGATTGTCGATATCATCCTGGGCATCGTCTTCGGCATCAGTTCGGCGTTGTTCGGGGCGATGGGGGCGCTTTTCCGCTCGATGTTCTAGAGATGTCCCTCACCCCAACCCTGGCTCCCATCGGGCGGTTCACAGGGGTAGGTATGGCTGGATTGGGGCGTCCGCCCGAGTACGGGATCGCCACGACGTGACCCGAAGCCCCTCTCCCGGCTCGACGGGAGAGGGGTTGGGGTGAGGGTTCGCGCGGCGAGACCGCCTTACCTCCCCTTGTCAGCCGCCGGGCAGGAGAGGGGCTTCGCGTGCCAGCGTGACGTCCGTGTGTCGTCCCGACAGAGGAGGGACCTCGTCGTCCTCACGAAACGCGAGCGTCCTGAATCATAGGTAGGTGGTCGTTGGATTCTGGAGATGTGGTGGTCAGGGGTTCGGGCGAGGCAAGCGTCGCCTGCGCTCCCTCCCCACCACAGACCTCCAGAACGCGATGTCTACCCACTTATGCGTCAATCCGGGTCGAGGTGAGGACCTTCGTGGTGGCATGTCCGGTGCGTTGCGTCCTCCGTGAAGGAGGACGCCATGACCGCTACCACCAACCTGTCGATCTCGCACCAAGAGCAAGTCCCCGGGTCGAGTGAAGGTTCGATCCTGTTCATCGGCAATGCCACCGTGCTGGTGCGCGCCGCGGGGTTCACCTTTCTCACCGACCCGACCTTCATTCACCGTCACGAGCAGACGTGGCTCGGCTATGGGTTACACACGACGCGCCTCACCGATCCGGCGGTGGAACTGGCGGACTTGCCACCGCTCGATTTCGTGCTTCTCTCGCATTTCCACGGTGACCACTTCGACCAGGTCGCGGAGCGCGATCTCGACAAGGCGCTGCCAATCGTCACCCCTCCGCAATCGGCTGCGGCGTTGCGGGAGCGCGGGTTCACGAGCCTCTATCCACTTGCCGTCTGGCAGACGCTGGTGGTGGAGAAAGGGAACGCGCGGCTGCGGATCACCGCCACCCCGGCCCGGCATGGCCCGCCGATGGTCGATTTTGCCCTGCCAGACGTGATGGGCAGCATCGTCGATATCGAGGCGGCGGACGGTGGGCGCAGCCGGCTGTATATCACCGGCGATACGCTGGTCATCGACGAACTGGCCGAGATTCCCCGGCGCTTTCCCGATATCGATATCGCGCTGCTCCATCTGGGCGGAACGCGAGTGATGGGCATCCTGGTCAGCATGGACGCCAAGCAGGGGGTCGCGGCGATGCGAATCGTCGATCCGGCGCTGGCGATTCCCATCCACTACAACGACTACGATGTCTTCACCTCATCGCTGGAGGAGTTCCAGGCGGAAGTGCGCGATGCCGGGCTGGAGAAGCGAGTGGTCTATCTGAAGCATGGGGAGGCGTACCGGTTCGACATGAGAGGGGGTGTCGCTGCGCTCAGGGGGTGAAGGGGGAACGGGGGAAAGAGGGAAAGAGGGGCAGGGGGAACGGGGGGATAGGGGGAAGAGAAGCGAATGAGGCGTCGCGCTTTCTGTGCCAGTCCACCTGTAGTTCGGTGTTATCGAATCGGAATCAGGCGCTTGCGGCATGGTGTCTGTAAACCGAACGGAGCGCCCGGCGACGTGATGGGTGCGCCAGGACATCGGTGGCATCGACGAACTGGTCCACCGACCCTACGCCGAGCGGCAACGCCCGGATGCGCGGCTCTGCGATCTGGGCGGTGATCGTCTCGGCAAATTGTTCGGCGTGAATGACGAGAAACGGCCGGCTGTGGAACCGGCTGGCCGTGGCCGGGAGCGTCGGGGTGATAGCCAGGGTGTTGTGCATCGCCGCCGCGGCTTCGTAGGCGCGGACGAGGTGCAATTCCCGTTCCTGCCACGAGCCCGCGGCAAGCGCACCGGCGAGATGCGGTGCGAAGTGCGGCGCGGCAGGTAAGCGGGCGAACGCGGTGCCAAACCACTTGCTGTAGGGCGCGTAGCGACGCTCCATGAGAAAGACCAGCCGCATCACATCGCGCACCAGCGCCGCGGCGATCGTCGCCGAACCGATCTCGTCACCCACCTCTCCGCTGCGGCCGACGAACGGTTCCTGTTGCGAGATGCGCATCCATTGCGCGGCGAGCAAATAGAGCCAGAGATCGCGCGGGTAGTAGGTCAACCGCTCTCGCATCCCGGTCAGCGCGCCGGAATCGTCGTGCCAGACCGCACCCGCCGTGATTTCCAGCAGCGCCTGCTCGGAGAAGGTGAGCCAGTCGAGCAGATCGAGATCGTCAACGGTGGTGATGCCGAGATGGTCATCGAGAAACGCGGCCAGCGTGCTGATCTCGATTTTGTGCGACACCGGACCCGCCACGATCGGCCGCAGCGCATCGGTCCCGGCCTCGTGCGTCGGACCGAAGTTGACCGGCACCCCCGCGATCTCGCGCGGCAGGGCGTGACGCAAGCGCTCGGTGATGGCACCGCCATAGCGAGCCACATCCTCCTCATCCAAAAAAAGGTGGAAGCGTGGCCCCCACTCGTGATCCATGGAGCGGGCGGTATCGAAGCCGAGCACCTCCGATCCGCCACCGATCCGCGCCGCCGCATACGCGATCCCTGGAAACTCGCGCGCCAGCAGCGGCGCCACCGCCTCCCGGTAGAGCGCCTCACTCAGTTGCAACCCCGGCACGAACATGTTCATCGGCGGTCAGGCGTCAGGTGTCAGGTGTCAGCAGTCGGGTGTCGGAAGTTGCCCGTCACTCATTGCTCCCTCGCTCCTCCTTTCGTCCCTTCCCCCTATCCCCCCGTTCCCCCTTTCCCCCTTCACCCCCCGAGGCGAAGCCGGCGCCCCCTCCAACTCCCGCGCCTCCTCCAGCACGCGGCGCCATTCCCCTTCCGGATCGTCCCCGCCGAGCGTGGCAACCGCGGTACGGCGGGAATGGATGCCACCCGCAACGAGCCGCGCCGCGTTCCGCACCGCGGCATCGAGATCGCTCGGGAGTGGACTCGGCCAGACCGTGACCGTCCGCCGCAGCCCACCCAGCGCCTCGCCGCCGAAGCGCTCCAGCAGGTCGAGCAAGCGGGCATTGCGCTCGCGGTAGAAGGCATCGAGGTCGCGCCGTTTGCGGGCGACCTTCTGCACCAGCGGCTGCACTTCGACTTCGAGTGCCGCGCCGGAAAGATCGCGCCCGGAATCACCAAACGCGGTGCGCGGCGTTTCGCTCAGATCGTGCAGGACGCGAAAGAGGAGGTCGATGTACTGGACATGGAGGCCGACCCCGCCGCCGGAGAGAAGATCGAGGAGATAGGCGCGGGCGCCCTCCGGCAGTTCCCACTTCGCGCCCGGTCCGACGCTGATCCCCTCGCTGCCATCGACATTCTCGAGTACGGCGATCGGGGCACCGGAGACATCGAGGACCCGGCTGAGCGTGCTCAACCGGGCATTCAGTTCCCGACAGGGATCGTAGAGATCGGTCAGATCGCTCTCGCCCCAGAACTCCCCTGGCCGCGCTCCGTTGGCGAGCATGACGTAGGGAATCCAGCCGTAGGGATTGATGTCGTCACGGACGACCTGACCCGCGACCTCGACCCGCCAGCGTTCCTCACTCCAGGTCTCGGCCACCGTCACCGGCCGCTCGGTCGCGGTCCGCGAGCCATGCAGACTGAACAGGGCAACCGCGTCCCGCTCGGCGAGGGCGTAGACCTGGGTCAGGCGCCGCATCCGCCGTGGGTTGTCCGGCGCGGTCATCACGGCGAGGGTGGCGGGATCGACCGGGGCAACTTCCGGCCGTCCCCGCGCGGCGTCCCACGTTACCTTGACCGCAGCGTCACCCAGGGTCGCCGCCTCGATGCAGAGATCGACATCGAGCCGGCCCAGATCGAGGACCGCGCCGCATTCGGCGAGGATGCGCTCGGCGGCATTGGCCACGGTCTCGTCGCCAGCGGCCGGAATGGTAAAGGTGACCGGCGCGGGAAAGACATACGCCGCGGTCTTGCGGACCATGACTCGCGCGTAGTTGAACGTCAGCCGGGTCTCGCCGCGGCGCTGCCGCCCCAGCCACTGCGCGCCATCGACAAAGGCGATGGCCTCGGCATAACGGGCGAACCGCGCCCGGTCGGCGGCAGTGAGGATGCCGGATGGCCAGGCGGGGATCGCATCCGCGGTCGTTTGGGGAATCATGACGACTCCTTTCATGCATCGCGCCTCGTGGATCAGGAATTGGACACAGGTGTTGTCCCGATGGGCGAGATTTCCGTAGGGCGCGACGCTTGCGTCGCCCGCGCTCCCAACCGGGGCGTCTCGGCCCCGGATCGAGCGCCGCCCATCGGTCGTCTTCGTCACGGGAATGACCGACGAGGTTCCTCCTCCGTCGGGACGACAGAGGAATGCGCGGTCGTTCGCGGGGCATCGAGTCAGCGACGAGGTCGCCAAAAGTCCCTCTCCCTGCGCACAGGGAGAGGGGTTGGGGTGAGGGCTCGTCCGCGGCGCTCAGATCACATCATGTTCTGCATACTGATGATCGCGCCTCAGCGGATGGCGCGGACTCCCGCGACCTCTGCCAGCGTATCGAGCAACCGGGGATAGTTGCTCGCCGCGGCGTAGAGATCGGTCGCGCGCTCACGGGCGCGGGCGCCCATGGCCGGCAATTCGGCGCGGTTGTCGATCGCCCAACCGACGCGATCGGCGAGCGGCCCCTCGCGGTCGGCCTCGATCAGGAAGCCGCCGACGCCATCCTCGATCATCTCTGGAATCGCGCCCACCCGGGTCGAGATCACCGGCACCCCGGCGCTCATCGCCTCGATCACCGCATAGGGCGAGTAATCGAAGCGCGTCGGAAACACAAAAAGATCGAAGCCCGGCAGCACCGCGGTCATCAGTTCGTGCCAGGGCACTTCCGTCCGGATTTCGACGTTGCGCAGCCCGTTCAGGCCTCTCGGCGCATCATGGGTGACAAGGGTCAGATGCGCCAAGTCCGCGAAATGCTCCTGATGCACCTTCAGCAGCAGATCGCCGCCCTTGCGGATGAAGCCGTTGCCGATGAAGCCGAGTTTGAGCAAGTCTTCGCCGTGGAGAGCGCCGTTGCCATTCCCATTCTTGCCGAAATGCCCGTTGGCGTGGTGACCGTTGCCATTGACGTGCCCGTTGGCGACATACCCATTGCCATTCGGATGGGCGCCATTGGCGTGCCCATTGCGAAGACCGGTCAATGGCGGTGGCAAGGTCACGCCGTTGCGCACCACCTTGACCTTGGCGGCGGGGATACCGTAGTCGTCGATGACCGAGGTCGCCGCCCAATCGGAGAATGAGATGACCAGATCGCAGCGCTCGAAGATGCGCCGCTCCAGTTCGAGCGTGGCGCGCAGCAGCGGCGTCGAGACAAAGCGCGATTCCTGGAAGGCCAGCTTCCAGGTCAGATCGATCGAGACCACCGCGGGTACGGAGCGGGGGAGATCGAGAATGCTGGTGGCCGCGGTCTGAGTGTGGATGTAAACCAGATCGAGTTGCTTCGGATCGTAGCGGCGCAACAGATAGCGCACCTGCTGGCGCTTGAACTGGAAGATCCACCAGGTCCAGAAATCGAGATTGCTGGCGTGCAGCGGCAACAGGTGGAGACGGCCGAGCCAGTCGGCCAACTCGTCCATCCAGTAGAGCCGGATGATGGTCGAATCAAATCGGGGGTCGCTGGAGAGATGCTCCTCCAGGAAGCGGAGGTGCGTCTTGTGCCCCATGCCATATTCGACAAAGAAGAGGGAACGGGCAGCACCCTCGGCCGGAGCGGCCGACGACAGCTCCTTCACCTCCGCTCGCACGCGACCCCTCCCTCAAAAGGTCGTACTGCGTTGCGTCGGATGCCACCGCCACGCCGCGGCTCGGCTTCCTGCCGCACGCGACGCTCCCTGATAGCCCGCGGCTGGAAGCGCCTGCACGTCTTGGACTCGATGTCAGCGGGCACGACATGCCCCCGCGCACTATACCCTGAAACAGCAACTGACGGCACGAACTGTTATCACAGCTTGCGCCGCAGCAAGCCAAAAAGCAGGCGACCGTACGCGGAATCTGCGGCCGATCCGCAAGCCACACGCAGGATTCGCACCAGCCGCGATCTTCGTGGTCACATGGACGTTGCCGGCCAGACACCGCCAGGGAGGTGGTCGTTGGATGCCGGAGCTTCGGTGGTCAGGGGTCCGGGCGACGCCTACGTCGCCCGCGCTCCCTCCCCACGACCGACCTCCAGAACGTGATCTCTCCCCACGTAGTGGTAGGGGCGACGCCCGCGTCGCCCGGTCGGCCGCAGGCCGACGGACCGCGCCCCCCACCACCAGGGTGGTTGGTTCGGTCACAGGCGACGCAGGCGTCGCCCCTCCAACGAGGCCGCCGCACCCCTCCCCGCGCTCGATGGCTGCTACGAGACGAACAGCATCAATGCACCTTTGCCCAAATCTGGTAAGACCAGTTGACATCTCCCTGTTAGAATCGGAGGACCAGGGTTAGTCACGACAGGGAGGGCATGGTGGAGCAACGGGCGCGGGTTGGAGTTGTCGGCGTCGGACTCCATGGTGAAATGCATCTCATCGCGTTCCACGATCACCCCCGTTGTGATTTGACCTGCGTCTGCGATCTCAATGGCGACCGGGCCCGCCAGATGGCGGAGAAGTACGGCTGCGCCTGGACCACCGATATCGGTGAACTGCTGACGATGGTCGATGGCGTGAGTATCGCCACCCCGGACTTCGCCCACTTGACGCCCACCTTGCAGGCGATCGCGGCCGGCAAGCACGTGCTGCTGGAAAAGCCGCTGACGACCGATGTCGCGGAGGGCGAGCGTCTGGTCGCCGCGGCGGAGGCGCGGGGCGTCATGCTGATGGTCAACTTCTCCAACCGCTGGAACCCGAAATTCCTCGCCGCGCGCGAGGCGGTCGCTTCCGGCCGGATGGGGGAGTTCGTGATGGGCTACAGCCGGCTGAGCAACACGATCAGCGTGCCGACCAGCATGCTCGCGTGGGCCACAGGCTCCGGTCCGGAGTGGTTCCTCTTCCCCCACACGATCGATATCGTCCGCTGGATCATCGGCAAGGAAGCAACCGGGGTCTACGCCGTCGGCCGCAAGGGCGCCCTCACCGGTCTCGGCATCGACGCCTACGACGCTATTCAGGCGATCATCCGCTTCGGCGACGCATTCGTGACCTTCGAGACATGCTGGATCATCCCCAACTCCTGGCCCTCGGTCGTCGATTCGACCATGACCCTCTTCGGCACGTCAGGGCGGATGGAGATCGACCAGAACGATCAGGGAATCAATCTTGCGGCGGACCAGTTCAGCACCGGCGCTCCCTATGGTCTCTACGACAGCCACGGCATGCGAGAGGGTTTCTATCTGGAAGGGCTTCGCCACTTCGTCGATTGCCTCGTCGAGAATCGCGCGCCAATTCCGACCGGCAACGATGGTCTGGCGGTCACCCGGATCATCGCGGCGATTGGCGAATCGATCGCGTCTGGTCGTCCCGTCGAAATCGCCACGGCGTCAGAGTAGGAGGTGCCCAGGTCCGGATCGCGTTCGCAGATTGCGCGTCGCGTCGCCCGCATCGATGGAGGAACGACTGTGCCACGTGTACATCAACTCAACCGGCGTCGATTTCTCGCTCAGGCTGGAGTTGCCGGTCTGACCGCATCGTTCATGTCGCGCGCAGGCATCGCGCCAGTCATGGGCGCCCCTCGATCGGCGCTCCGTCGCCAGGACCAGGTCACGCTCAATTACACCTCCTGGGAACTCTACCCCCAGCAGGCGCAGAACGAACTGAAGACGCTCATCGAGCCGTTCCAGCAGCAGTTTCCCAACATCAAGGTCCAGAACAGCGCGGTCGCTGGCTACGATGCCTACTGGCAGAAGATCCAGACCCTCTACGCGACCAATCAGGCCCCGGACGTCTACGCCATGAGCGTCGGCTACGAGTGGGACTTCGCCAACGAGGGCAAGATCATCGACCTCGATGACCGGATCAAGGCGGAGATGCCTGAGGCCGACTATTTCCAGAGTCCGCTGCCGATGCTCCGCTATCCGGACCCCAGTGGGCGGCTCTTCGCCTTCCCCTTCCAGTGGGTCTGCTCCGTCCTCTATTACAACAAGGATCTGTTCGATAAGGCGGGAGTCGCCTATCCGGACGAGACCTGGACCTACGACACTCTCCTCGACGCCGCCAAGGAACTGACCGGTGACGGCCAGTTCGGCTTCAGTTCGAACAGCGCCCACACCCAACTCGATGCCGCGATCTACGCCAACGGCGGCAAGGTTCTCAACGACGACTACAAGTCCTGCGCCCTCGCGAGCAGCCCGGAAGCGATCGAAACCATCCAGTGGTTCGTCGATCTCATTGCTGTCCACAAGGTCGCCCCGGATGCGAACCAGAGCCGCGACATCGGGCTCGGCACGGCCAACAGCCCGTTCCAGTCCGGCCGGGTGGCGATGGTCATCGACGGCTCGTGGCAGATTTCATCGACGCGCGGCGTGAACTTCAACTGGGACATCGCCATGGTCCCCTCTGGCAAGAAAAGCCGGGTGATCTACGGCGGTCCGGACAGTCTCTCCATTTCGTCGACCACGCCGCATGTCGACGAAGCGTGGGAATTCCTCAAGTACGCCGTCGGTCCGGCTCGCACCGTCGAGTCGTTTGGCGCCGGGGTGGTGCCGATCTACAAGGCGACGGCCAACTCGGAGGCCTGGCTGGCGGCCGGGCAGGCGCCAGCGAACATGAAGGTAATCCTCGATACCGAGCCATACATGATGGGCGCCGAGTTCATCAGTAACAACTGGACGGAGTGGCGCATCACGGCGATGAACAGCGACCTCACCCCGGCCTTCCTCGGCGCCTCCAGCGTCGAAGACGCCGTCAAGACCGCGACCGCCAACATCGACGCCATCCTGGCGAAGCCGTAGTCTGCAATTTTGGGATCCTCCCGCCCACGCTTACCAGGGGAGGTCCTGGCACCGGCTTGCTACGACGTGCCAGGAGCCCCTCTCCCCGCGCACGGGAGAGGGGTTGGGGTGAGGGGTCTCGTTGAGGCGAGGGTTCGCACGGCGAAATTGCCCTACTTCCCTCGCAGGCTCCAAGTCAGACGGAGCCGGGAATCCACTCCTGTTGACGATCGCCAACCCTGGAGGTGACGTGACGAACACCGGCGCATCCTCCGCGCGACGGGGCCGATCCCGGCACGGTGCGAGCGCCGGCTTCAGCGGCTGGCGCGTCGCGCTGCCCTTCATCCTGCCGACCATCATCGGCCTGCTGGTCTTCAACGTCATCCCCTTGCTCGCCGCCTTCGCCCTCGGGTTTACCGACTACAGTTTCACCGCCGAGACGCACTGGATCGGCCTCACGAACTACCGCGTCTTCCTCTTCGAGGACCCCCTCTTCTGGAAGGCGATGCGGAATACGTTCTATTACACCGCCGTCAGCGTCGGACTCAGCGTCGTGCTCGGACTGCTCCTGGCCCTCGCCCTCCATCAGCACCTCAAGGGAACGCGGTTGTTCCGCAGCGTCTATTTCCTCCCGGTCGTGGCCTCCACCGCCGCCGTCTCCCTGGTCTGGGGGCTGTTGCTCGAACCGAACTTCGGGCTGGTCAACTACCTGCTGGGGTTGATCGGCATCCCGGGTCCCGGCTGGACCCAGAGCCTGACCTGGGCCATGCCGGCGCTGATCCTCGTCACCGTCTGGAAAACGGTCGGCTACAACATGGTCATCTTTCTCGCCGGTCTCCAGGATATCCCCCAGGAAGTGCGCGAGGCGGCGCGGATCGATGGCGCCAACGGCTGGCGGGAGACGATCCAGATCGTTCTGCCGCTGCTCTCGCCAACCACGTTCTTCGTAATCGTGATCTCCCTGATCACCTCGTTCCAGGTGTTCGACTACATCTACGTGATGACGCAGGGCAACCCCGCCTACGAGACGTTGACCATCTCCTATTACATCTATCAGATCGGGTTCCAGTATTTCCGTATGGGTCAGGCATCGTCCCTGTCCTATCTCCTCTTCGCCATCGTCTTCGGCCTGACGCTGCTGCAATTCGGACTACAGCGGCGCTGGGTGCAGTACCAATAGCGCGAGGGTGATGATGGATCGTCAGTACGCGCCAGCACGAAGCGGGCGGATGCGTCCCGGAACGCTCATCGGCCGGATCTTCCTCTATGCCTTGCTGCTCGTGGGCGGCGCCTTCATGCTCATGCCGTTCGTCTGGATGCTCTCATCGGCGCTGAAGGACCAGGGCGCGATCTTCGCCTACCCGCCCTCGCTCTTCCCCGCCGAAGCGCGCTGGGGAAACTTCCGCGAGATTCTCGACATCGTGCCGTTCGGCCGCTATTTCGGCAATAGCACCCTGATCACGGTCCTCTCCGTGATCGGGCAGTTGCTGAGTTGCTCGATGGCCGCGTTTGCCTGGGCGCGGATTCCCTTTGCCGGGAGTGGCATCCTGTTCATGACGCTGATGGCGGCTCTGATCATTCCGCCGCAGGTGACGCTGGTGCCGCTCTTCATCATGATGAACAAGGTCGGCTGGATCGATACCTACTACCCGCTGATTCTCCCCTTCTGGCTGGGTGGGGCGTTCGGCACGTTTCTGTTGCGACAGTTCTTCCTCGCCATCCCGCGTGACCTGGAGGATGCGGCGAAGATCGATGGCGCCGGTCCCTGGCGCATCTACTGGAGCATCTACCTGCCCCTCTGCAAACCGGCCCTGGCCACGGTGGCGATCTTCACCGTGTTGCTGCAATGGAACGAACTGCTGCGGCCGCTCATCTTTCTCTCGACCCCCGAGAAGTTGCCGCTGACGGTGGGACTCGCCGCGCTCCGTTCGCAGTACTCGACATCCTGGAACCTGCTGATGGCTGGCGCCCTGATCAGCGTGATTCCGGTCCTGGTTTTGTTCATCTTCGCGCAGCGCTACTTCGTGCGCGGCGTCACTTCCAGCGGTCTCAAGGGCTAACGACCGCCGGACCGGGCATCGTATAGGCGCCTAACCGAGCCCCTCGCCCTGCGCACAGGGAGAGGGGTTGGGGTGAAGTGCGCGCGGCGAGACAACGCTATCTCCCCTTGTCAGCCATTGCGATGGGCGAAGGGTTAGGGTGAGCGCATATTTTGGTGCGAGGGCAGACTGCCCCGATCATCCGATGCAGTTGGGAACGGCTCCCTCGGGTCGGCAGTTGTTCGGCGTATTCCCGGTCACGATCGAGGTATTCGCCACATCGACCACGCCGCCTTCCTCGAAGACGCCCCCGCCCCGATCCCCGGCGGTGTTGCCCGTGACCTGACTTCCCGCCTCCAATCGGGCGGTGCCAGCGTTGTTCACCAGACCTCCACCATCGAAGGACGCTCGGTTCCCCGTCACAACCGTCCCGTTTGCCAGCGTCAGCGTCCCATTGTTCTCGATTCCGCCCCCGTGATCGTCGGCAGTGTTGTCGATCACCGTCACGTTGCGCAAGGTCAACGACCCGGAGTTGCCGATACCGCCGCCGTTGAGATCGGAGTGCCCCTTCGTAATCCGCAGGTCGCGCACGCCGACCGTGCCGCTTTCGATGATGAGCACCTGCTGCAGCCGATTTGATTCGAGGATGGTGTTCTTGCCAGGGTCAGATCCAGATCCAGCGCCAATGATGGTCAGGTTCTTGGCGATCGTGACATCGAACGTGCCGTACGTTCCCGCACAGATGCGGATCGTGCCGCCCGCCGCGGTACCTGCGACCGCCGCCGCGAGCGAGGTGTAGGGGCAACCGCTGGCGCACACGTCACAGACGCAGAGCCCATCGCGGCACTCGCGCCCACCGGAACAATCGGCGGTCGTGCAGCAGACGTCCTTCGGGTCCACTCCACTCGGGCAGCCGTCGTTGCGCACCGTCCCCTCGCACGTCACCGTCTGGCAGAACGTGGCGGCGGTGAACTCCGCCCCGGCGCAGACCGCGGCGCGCAGATCGGCCCGGGTCAGGTCGGCCCCCCGGAAATCAGCCTGCTTCAGCACGGCCGAGCGCAATGTCGCGCCGCACAGGTCCGCGTCGGCGAAACGGGTCCCCTTGGCGCTGGCCCCGGAGAGGTTGGCACTCACCATGGTCGCGTCGACGAAGATGGCCGCATTGAGATTGGCCCCGGCCAGCGACTGCCCGCTGAAGTCATCGCCGCGGTAGTCACAGCCGGACAGGTTCTTCCCTGGCCCCGGGGAATCGCACGTACTCGCCTGGGCGGAGACCTTCCCGCCCTGGGTCTTGCGCCGCTTCTGCTTCGCCGCGCCCAGGTCGGCGCTCCCAGTGATACCGATCCCGAACAACGCCGCCACCGCCTTCCGGCGGGACGCCGGCGCCGCCAACATCCGGGTCAATGCGTCGAATCGCTCACGGTCCACCCTGACTCCTTGCCACGCGCCGCCAACAGGTACTGTCGAGGGAAGGTGCAACTCGCCGCATGATGCCAGATGTTCATGACCTTGTCACCACCGGCACCACCGACGCGCACCGCCGCGATCACGGCGCGGGCATCGTCGCCCGTAATCGGTCTTTCCCGACCGGCGCGCCGGTGACGCGCCCCGTGATCGTCGCCTCGGCATGCGGCTCGTAGCGAGACCAGCGCGCGGTCAGCGTCACCCGCGTTCCGTCGTCGGCAACCGCCTCCAGCTCGGCCACGATCGGCTTGTCCCCATCGCCATGCACGATCACCCGGCCGCTGACCCGCGCATCGTCCGCGAATCGCACATTGCGCAGGGTCAGCACTCGAGGGGAGTGCGACTGCCCGCCCGCGATGATGCCGCCACGCAGGCCAGGCGCCTGCTTCCCGCGTCGCACCGGATAGGCGACCACATCCCCGGCCGTCGCCACCGCCAGCGCCGCCAACCGCTGCGCCGCCACTGACGCCTTATTTCCCGGCGCCGCGCGCGGCAGCGGTTGGTCCGCCAGGAGGAGAGGATAGACCCCGGTCGCGTGGATCTCCGGATAGCGCCGCACGCACGAATCATCGAGGTGGTTCAACCGCTCCGGCGCGCGCACGAAACCGCGCACGAGCGAGGCGGCACAGCCGAGGGTGTCCCCCTGCGATACGGCGTGCGTGGCGGACGGCACCACCATCAACCGCGCCGAGGGACCGAGTTGGGCCTGTGCCGCTCGGTTGCCATCGAGCGCGGTGGTCGAATCGAGGTCGCCCGCCAGGATCAGCACCGGCAGGGTGCGCGGCACGAGGGGCAGCCCGTTCGGCGCGAGGTCTCGCTCGTGCGTTGGCGATGGCCAGGGCACACACTGGTCGTAATCCTGAATGGGGCTCTTCAGCCAGTCGGCGAGGGTGAACGGCGCGAAGAGATCGGCCGGCAAGCCGGAGACCGCCGCGTCGTATTGCTGTTGCCGCTCGTCCGGCGAGGCGGCCATGTCGTAGGGCTGGGGATAACTGACGCACGGCACCGCCACCGCGTGCGCGACCGAGTAGTCATCGACCGCCTCGCCCCCGGCGAGGCTGCCGTTGAGTCCGGACCGCGACCACAACCGCAGCAGCGGCAGGGGATCGCCCGCCAGCGCTGCGCGCCCGGCAGCATCGAGATCGCGGTAGATGCGGGGATCACTGCCGGCGGACCAGGCGAGCGCGGCCAGATCGGTCGCGCGCACCGTCACGGTATCACCGCTTCCCGGGACACGGCCGCTGAGCGGTTCGTCTCGCAGCGCCCGCGCCAGGTCTCCCAGCCGCGCTGTCGCCGACCCCGGCGCGGCGTCCGCGCACGCCGCGCTCCGCTCGCAGACGGCGTCAAAGGCGAAGCGCAGCGTCTTCGGCGTTTCCGGATACCAGGGATCGGCGCCGATGAGCGGCCAGGTGCCGTCGAGCGTCAGCGAGCGCAGCATCTCCGGATGCCGTGCCGCGAACGCCTGCGCGGAAAAACTGCCGTAGGAGACGCCGTAGAGATCGACCTTCCCCACCTTCAGCGCCGCGATCACCGCGGCGATGTCATCGACGGCATCCGCCGTGCCGAAGAGATCGCTGGCGTGGATGTACGCACCATTGCGATCCTTGAAGGTGCGATCGAGTTGCCGGCCGCACGCGGCGATGGCCTCCTGAAACGCCGCGTCGCTCTGCGAACCGTCGAGGCGCTGCAAGGTGCGGCAATTCAAAGGAAAGGAAAGCCCGGTGCCGCGCGCATCGACCATCAGCAGATCGTGGTCCTTGAGCAGCGGCCCAAAGGTGGTTTCCCAGTACCAGATGCTATCGATGGTCGGGTAGCCGGGACCGCCCTCGATGGCGACCAGCGTGCCGCGCGATTTCCCTCCCGCCGGACGCCAGCCGAATCCGACATCGAGTGTCGCCGCCTGCGGGTCGTCGCGATCGAGCGGCACCGCCAGCGAGCCGCACCAGAGTTTGGGAAACTCCTCGCAGCGGCGCAGATCCACCTGCCCCACCCGCAGCCGCCCCTCCTTGCCGGCTACCTCGCCCGGAGTCGCCACCAGCGACATCACCGGCAGCATCACCAGCGCCATCACCACAACCACGGGCGCGATCCCGGTTCTGACCCGCAACCACGTCATTCGCCGCTCCTCATCACGATTATGTCGCGACGAATTGTGCGCGATCGAGTTGACAAATGCCAGTTGGGAAAGGGGGTGAAGGGGGTGAAGGGGGTGAAGGAACGGAGACCGGTTTCGACTGCCGTCGTCCTTCTTCACCCCCTCCACCCCCTGAAGCCGCGTAGCGGCTGCCACCCCCTGAGGCCGCAGGCCGACACCCCCTTACGGCAATATCCCCTCCAGCCGCGCCACGCCCTGATCCCGGAACAGCGCGATCGCGGCGTACCACTTCACTCGGGTGCGAGTCGCGTCTTTCGTCTCCAGTTCGCCGACGCGCTCGACCTGGATGCCATCGTGCTCCAGCCCCATCACCCCGACGCCCTGGCCGAACTTGACGCAATAGACCGAGGAGCAGACCGCGCCGCTGGTGCCTTTCGTCTGGGTATCGGAGACGAATTCATCGATCACCAGCGGGATGCCGTCGTAGAAGAGCGCGCGCTGGCCGAACTGATCGACATCGGTCTCCAGCAAGTTGCCCGAGGCGCGGCGGAGCGAGGAGAGTTTCTGAACACAATTGCCTCGTGTTGCGGTGGACGGATCGGGACATGGCGGCTCGCACTGCGCGCAAGTCCAATCTTGTACGTGACCATGGTGAATCGTGGGGTTATGCGTCCGGGGTCGGTGCTGACGCATGTCCCTGGAAGGAGTCCCTCGATGACGAGGCCGAAGCAGGATAAGGTGGTGTTGACCGCCGATGAACGCGCGCAATTGGAGACCTTCACGGGCAAGGGCATAGCCGCCGCGCGGGAACTGAAGATGGACCTCCGCCGATATGCGGATGTCGTCCTCGCGCCGGGAATGGCGTTTTCCCTCGAACCCGATCTGGAGATTCCCGGCATCGGCACCTTCCGCCACTGCAACACGATCAT
>JAXLWU010000034.1:0-52116 GCA_046328335.1 Thermomicrobiales bacterium | reverse complement strand
CCGACGGGATCCCGAGGCGGTGAGCCGGACTGCCTTTGACGATCGCGCCCCGGCGGACTAGATCGCCGCACCCTTCCTTGGTGACGCCCGTACCCGGCCCCGGAAGGGGGAGGACCGGACGGACGCGCTACCTAGAGGTCAGTGACTTAGGCAGCGTAAGCGAGAGGTGCTTCCGCAGCTCTTGGTTGCCCGTTTTTACGAGGCCTCGGGCGCCTCGACACGCATCTACCTAACCTACAACCCTGTCGAAACCAAACATCCCCAAGCGCAAGGATCATACCATAATGATCGATAAGTCGCAAGAGTGATATCCGACGGTAGTGGACCGTCGTCCGCCAGAGAGTCCCCGGAGCATGCGGCGAGTACCATCGTGTCGATGACAACCTTGCCATTCGACAATTCGCGGACGTCCTCCCGGGTTTCGGCGTGGCTGCTCGCGGCCAGGCCGAAGACGCTGCCCGCGGCCGTATCTCCGGTTATCGTCGGTTGCGCGGTGGCCGTGAACGAAGGCAGTTTTCCCGTATTGCCGGCGATCGCCGCATTCCTCGTCGCCATCCTGTTGCAGATCGGGGCGAACCTCGCCAACGATGTCGCCGATTTTCACCGCGGCGCCGACACGCACCAGCGCCTTGGCCCGGTCCGCGTCACGCAGAGCGGGCTGCTTTCGCCGCGGCAGGTGACGTTTGCGACTGCCTTGGTCCTCGCTCTCGCCGTGGTTCCGGGGCTGTATCTCGTCTGGCGCGGCGGCCTGGTACTGGCTGCGCTCGGCGTGCTGGCGGTCGTCGCGGCCGTGGCCTACACCGCCGGGCCGAAGCCATATGGCTACATCGGACTGGGGGAACTCTTTGTGTTTCTCTTTTTTGGTCCGGTGGCGGTCATCGGTACCGCGTTCGTTATGACCGGCGCCGCTACGCCGCTCTCGATTGCAGCGTCGGTCCCCATTGGCAGCCTGATAACCGCGATCCTTGTCGTGAACAACCTGCGCGACATCGACACCGACCGCGCGGCAGGAAAGCGGACGCTCGCGGTACGCCTGGGATCGGAAGGAACGAGGCGGGAATATGCGTTCTTGCTCGCCATCGCCTATTTCGTTCCCCTGGCAACGTGGGTCAGTGGGGTGACGGCGGTCTGGTCCCTGCTGGCCTGGGTCACGCTTCCGCTGGCACTGGCGCTGGTGAAAAACGTCTGGAGTGTCACCGGAAGGGCACTGAACCCTGTCCTGGGAGGCACGGCACGACTCTGCCTCCTGTTCGCGATCACGTTTGGTATCGGAATCGTGCTGTGAGTGAACATCGCGACGTGGTCGAAGGAGCGCTGCGCCCTGGCTCGGAGATTCGGGCGATGTTCGACCGCATCGTTCCTCGCTATGACCTGATGAACCGGATCATGACCGGCGGACGGGATGTGGCCTGGCGGCGGCTGGCAGTGCGGGAGGCGCTGCGAGACCGGGTCCCGAAGGCAACGCGGGTGCTCGACCTCGCCACCGGAACGGGCGATCTCGCCATTGCGCTGCGCGACGCGGGCGCGGGCGAGGTGACGGGGCTCGATTTCTCCTCCCAGATGCTCGCCGCGGCCGCGAGAAAGACCGCGGACGATGGGACGCGGACGAGCATTGCCTGGATCGAAGGTGATGCCATGGCCTTGCCGTTTCCGGACGAGTCGTTCGACGTGGTCACCATCGCATTCGGGCTGCGCAATCTCCCGAACTATGCGGAGGGTATCCGCGAGATGGCCCGCGTGCTCTGCACCGGCGGCACGCTTGTCTGCCTGGAGACCACGCCGCTTACCAAGCCGATGCTGCGCGAGGTATTCACCTGGGGTTTCGCCAACCTGCTGCCGCGGGTAGCGGCGCTCATCAGCGGGGACGAAGACGCGTACTCCTATCTGCCAGCATCGGCTGCGGTTTTTCCGGACGCCGTGGCGCTGGGGAGGATGATGCAGGATGCCGGTCTGCGCGACGTGCGCTTCTTGCGACTCGGAGCCGGAACAGTAGCACTCCATGTCGCGCGCAAACCTCAGGCCGGTTGAGATACCGAGCGGGGACCCGACTACTCGGATGCCGCGGTGACGTAGCGCCGCCACGGCAAGACCAGGCGCTCGGCCAGACCGATCAGGGCGAAGAGCCCAACCCCCATCAGGGAGAGAAGGACGATCGCAGCCACGAGGCGAGCCGTCTCAAACTGCGCCATGGCGCGGGTCATCAGGTAGCCGAGTCCGGCCCGCGCACCGACAAATTCGCCGAAGACCGCGCCAATGACACAGACCGCGACCGCGATCCTCGCCCCGGCGAAAATGGCCGGCAGCGCCGACGGAAACTCGGCCAGACGGAATACGCGTGACGGTCCGGCGCCGAACGAGCGCAGTAGATTGACGACATCCACATCTGTGGAGCGGAGACCCTCGACGGTGTTGACCGCGATGGGAAAGAATCCGACGAGGGCTGTTACCAGCACCTTGGACAACAGCCCCGGACCGAACCAGACGAGCAACAGCGGCGCCAATGCGGGAACGGGAACGGTCTGCGTCGCGATCACGATGGGATACAGCACGCGCTCGAGCGTTGGCGACCGATAGATTGCGATACCGATGCCAACGCCGCTGATCAGAGCCAGCGCAAACCCGATCAGGACCTCGGACAGCGTCACCGCGGCGTTCGGTAGCAGGATCGACCGGTCGGCGACAAGGGACCGGCCGACGGCGCTGGGTGGCGGCAGCAGCCAGGAGGGAACATCCATTGCTCTGACAGCGACCTCCCAGCATGCAAGAAGCCCGATGGTGAGCATCGCGGGCGGGAGCCAGGAGCGGAACCCGTTCCTGCGCGAGGACGCCCTCATGACGGGTCACCGTGGATGATCCCCAGCGCGGCGAGCAATTCGCTCCGATCGGCGAGGAATGGCGGGGAGGCAAGCATATCGCGCGTGCGGGGCCGAGCCAACCCGACGCGCAGTTCGAGCGCGACTCTGCCGGGGCGCGGCGTGAGCGCGACCACCCGGTCAGCGAGAAAGATCGCCTCTTCGACGTCATGCGTGACGAGCACCACCGAGGAGCGGTCCTGTTCCCAGAGGTTTGCCAACCAACCCTGCAATTCGGCGCGCGTCAGAGCGTCCAATGCTCCGAAGGGCTCGTCGAGCAAGAGAAGTTTCTTACGTGGGAGCAGGGTGCGAAGAAACGCCGTGCGTTGCCGCATTCCTCCCGAAAGTTGGGCAGGATAAGAGTTCTCGAATCCATTTAGTCCGAAGCGATCGAGTTCGGCGAAGGCCTGATCCCGCGCCACCTTGCGGTCGATCCCCGAGGCTTCGAGCGCGAGCGCCGCATTGCCGATCGTGCTGCGCCAGGGGAGGAGCAGATCGCGCTGCTGCATGTAAGCGGAGCGGCCGAGGCGTTGCTCCATGGTGGTCGGGATACCATCGAGCGCCACGATGCCGCGATCCGGGGAGATAAGACCGGCGATGATGTCCAGCAGGGTGCTCTTGCCAGAACCTGAAGGACCGACAATCGCCACAAACTCTCCGACTCCTACAGTCAGGGAGAGTCCATCTAGCGCGGTAAGCTGGCGACCGCCTTCCTGATATGTCGAAACAATATCCGCGACTTCAAGCCGGGGCGTCGTCATCAACTCGTGAAGCTGGAACGAAAGGTGTGAATGGACCGACTCTGGATGGGGCGCATGGTCCGCGTCGAAGGGAGCGGCCGCGTGCTGCAGGGCGGTGAGATTCGGTCATTGTCAAGTGTCACGGCGTCAGGACCGGGGCCACACGGGCTCGAGATCGGACGTGACCAGATCGGCAATCTGGTTGCCGAGCCGGACGCTGTAGTTGGTGCCGCGGTCCTCGGGATAAATCTGGGTCGTGTTGGCCAGATAGAGCCCAGGCAATCCGGTGCGATGATCGGGAATGCGCTCGCTGTAATGCAGCGGGATGATTGGTTGCGCGGCGCGCTCGCGAAAGACCCATGCCTGCTCGATCCAGGACGGTTCGAACTGGGGATTGATGCGGCGGAGAAACGGCACATATTCCGCGATCAGCTCATCATCGGGCAACGCAAAGTACGGGTGGTCCGGTTCGAGATACTTGGAAAGATAGACGAAGCGTTTACCACCGTACGCCTCAGGGCTCATGAAGTTGGTGTGCTCGATCACGCCAGTGAACGGCAACTCCGGATCGGCGATATTCAACCAGTAGATGTTGGTGAGCGGTTGCGAGATCTGCAAGAGCGCCACGACTGCGGCTTCGTACTCGAGACCACCGAGTTTCTTCCGATAGGCGGCCGGGAGGTCCGGGACGAGGCGGCTCAGGATCGGTGAAGGGGTCGTGACGATAACGGCCTCGGCCGGTACGGTCTCTGAGGCGAGAACGACGGTCCAGCCGCCACCTGGACGTGGTTGCAACGACGATGGGCCATCCTCGGTGACCAGGGTAGCCCCGGCGGCGCGGGCGGCAGCGGCGAGCGCCTGCACGAGCACATTGAAGCTGCCGTCGATATAGCCGAGACGTTCTTTCTCCAGCGGAGAGCGGCGGGACGTGGTTCGCAGCCAGATCTTGCCCCAGAACCAGACCATCGCGACCTGATCGTGATAGCGGCCGAATTTGGCTCGCAGTTGCGCACCAAACGTGCGGTCATAGGCGCGCTGCCCGAGCGCGCGCCGCAGCCATGCGGCCGCGGTCACGCCCTCGAAGCGCTTCCAGTCTTTGACCCTCTGGAGATACGCCGTGACGAGACCGACTCGAACCCGGTCCGGATACGAGAGAAATCCGAGCCGGAGAAGATCCGCCGCGCCATTCAACGGCCAGATTCGGCCGTCCGCGAAATAGCCGACGTTCGAGGGGAGCCAGAGCAATAGGTCGCCGATGCCCAGTTCCTCCATCAATTGCACGATCTCACGGTCGCTCTGGAAGAGATGGTGATAGAAACGCTCCAGCGCGGCGCCAGCCACGGGAAATGCGTTGGCCTGTCCACCAAGTTGATTGCCGCGCTCCCAGAGCGTGACGGCGAAGCCGCGTTGGGCAAGGCGATAGGCGGCGGTGAGACCGGTAATGCCACCGCCGATTACCGCCACTCGTTGCGGATTGTCAGCTTTGATCATTGGAGTTTGACGCTCCCCCATTGAATGAAATGTTGGTCGGGAGCGGTCCTGGGCGGAGGCCGCCGTCAGATGCGGCCTCCGGCAGGGTCTAGAGGGTGTCTGAAAAGAGGTCATCGGGCTAAGCGGGCGAGCATGAGGCTGCTCATGGCGAGATGAATCCAGGCCTCCTCCGTCTCCGGCAACGCCTCATAATCCTTGCTCAAGCGCCGGTAGCGCCCCAGCCAGGCGAAGGTGCGCTCCACCACCCAGCGCCGGGGCAAGACCTGGAAGCCGGTCGGCATGGGGGGTGGCTCCTGGTCGGCCGGCCACCACACCCAGCGGCGCGGCTTGCGCACCACGGTGACGGACAGCCCCAGCGTCTGCTCGATCCATGTCACCACCTTGCCCGCGTACCCGGCATCGACCCAGAGACGGGCCAGACGGGGATAGCGTGCGGTGATGCCCGTCAGCACCTGGACCGCCCCGTCGCGATCCGAAATGTCGGCGGGGTGGACGACCACGTTCAGCAGTAAGCCGATGGTATCGACCAGCAGGTGGCGCTTGCGGCCGTTCAGTTTCTTGGCCCCGTCGTAGCCGCGAGGCCCCCTTTTTCCGTGGTCTTGGCGGATTGGCTGTCGAGAATCGCCGCACTCGGTTGCGCGTGGCGCCCGGCCCGCTCGCGCACCAACGCGCGCAGCTCGTCGTTGAGCCGTTCCCAGGTCCCATCCAGCCGCCAGGCGCGGAAGTAGTGATAGACCGTCTGCCAGGGCGGGTAGTCATGGGGCAAGGCGCGCCACGCGATGCCGCCACGCAGCACGTAGCGCAGCGCGTCGATGATCTCGCGCAAGGGATGGGCCCGCGGGCGACCGCCGGGACGGACCACCGGCAGGAGCGGCTCCAGGCGTGCCCACTGAGCATCGGTCAGGTCGGATGGGTAACGACGGCGGGGCATGGCAGACTCCGAGCGCAATCGGTTATCGTGGGATCTCACACCCAGTCTACCCCCTTTTCAGACACCCTCTAGATGAAGAGCGACGCCATCACCAGCGTGATGGTGGCCATCAGTTTGATGAGGACGTGAATCGAGGGGCCGGCGGTGTCCTTCCAGGGATCGCCAACCGTATCACCAACGACCGATGCGGCGTGCTCCGCCGTGCCCTTGCCGAGCACATTCCCGGCGGCGTCCTTGAGCAGGCCGGCCTCGATCATCTTCTTGGCATTGTCCCAGGCGCCGCCGCCGTTGTTGAGAACGTTGGCGACCAGAATGCCGGCGATTGTGCCGATCATGAGCATGCCGGCGGCGCCTTCCCAGCGCAAGACGAGACCGACCAGGATGGGCACTGCCACGGCTAGCAACCCAGGCGCGACCATCTCTCGTAGCGAGGCGCGAACGGCGATATCGACGCAGGAGGTGTAATTCGGCGTCGAGGTTCCGGCCATGATCCCCGGGTCTTCGCGGAACTGGCGCCGGACTTCTTCGATCATGTCGCCCGCTGCGCGGCCAACAGCGCGCATTGCCAGGGAGGCGAAGACAAAGACGAGCGCCGCCCCGATGAGACCGCCGACAAAGACGCGCGGGTTGGCGAGGTCGACGACCTGGGCCTGGATCGATTCACCGCCGAAGCGCGCGACTTCCTGAAGGTAGGCGGAAAAGAGGAGGAACGCGGCCAACGCGGCAGACCCGATCGCGTAGCCCTTGGTCAGCGCCTTGGTCGTGTTGCCGGCCGAGTCGAGGGCATCCGTGTTGTCACGAACCGACTCCGGCTGATTGCTCATCTCGACGATTCCGCCGGCGTTGTCGGTAATCGGCCCAAAGGTATCCATGGCGAGGATGTAGGCGGCCGACATGAGCATGCCCATGGTGGCGACGGCCGTGCCGTAGATACCGGCGGAGCGGATGAAGCCGGTTTCAACCGGGAAGAGCCCGTAGACCTGATCGCCAACGAAATACGACGCCAGAAGCGCGGCGGCAATGGCGATAGCCGCGGCTCCGGTGGTCTCGAAGCCGACCGAGATGCCCGAGATGATATTGGTAGCCGAGCCGGTGCGGGACGCCTCCATGATGCTCTTGACGGGTCGGTAGCGGCCGCTGGTGTAGTACTGGGTGATCCAGACGAAGACGAACGAGGTGGCGATGCCGATGATGCCGCAGATCAGGTAGTTGATCTTGCCGATGGGGATCATCCACATCGAGGCGATGATCAGACCGACCACAGCCAGGGCGGCGGTGACGTAGTAGCCCTTGTTCAGTTCGTCCATCGGGTCCGCCGGGTTGGCGGAAGGCCGAACCGAGAGGATGCCGATCAGCGAGGCAATCAGGCCTAGGCCGCCGAGGACCAGCGGGAAGAAGACGTAGCCGAGTGACTGCGCATTCTGAAGTCCCTGCGCCGCGGTGAAGAGCGTCGCGCCGAGAATCATCGCGCCGATGACTTCGCCAACCGAAGACTCGAACAGGTCGGCGCCGCGGCCAGCGCAGTCGCCAACGTTGTCGCCGACCAGGTCGGCGATCACTGCTGGATTGCGCGGATCGTCTTCTGGGATGCCCGCCTCGACTTTGCCAACGAGGTCAGCGCCGACATCCGCGGCCTTGGTGTAGATGCCGCCGCCGAGCTGGGCGAAAAGCGCCACGAACGAGGCGCCGAAAGCAAAGCCGACGATCCAGAACGGCGTCTCCGCGGCAGGCGGCAGCGCGCCCTCCACCAGCGGGTAGACAACCCAGTAAACGATCAGCACGCCCAGGAGGCCGAGGGCAACGACGAGGAAGCCGGAGACGGCGCCGCCGCGAAGGGCGACCGTCAGCGCCTCACCGAGACTCCGTCGCGCGGCAGAGGCCACTCGGCTGTTGGAGCGCACCGCGACGTACATGCCGATAAATCCGGATAAACCGGAAAGGAGCGCGCCGAACAGGAACGCCAGCGAGGTAATCACGCCGCGCGTGAGTTGATGGTCCTTCTCGAAGAATCCGACCACCGCGCCGATCACGATCGCGACCACGATCGCCAGCATGGCAATGGTCGTGTATTGGCGCCGCAGGAACGCCACCGCCCCGATGTAGATCCTGCTGGCGATATCCTGCATCGCGGGTGTGCCACTGTCGCGAGAGAGGACGTCTCGCGCCAGCCACAACGCGAACAGAATCGCTACCACACCGCCGATGACGACGGGCAACGAATAGAGTTCCCGAGGTTCCAAGACCCCCTCCTCAAATTCTCCCGGCTCAGGGAGACACGGGAAGCATCGGTCGGCAAGCCGGCCGCCATAGCCGGGCGCGCTCCCCAGGCACGCCCGCGCGGCGCCAGCGGCTGGAGCGCTCTGATGACGTCCCAACCAGTCGGGTATGCGGCTGCCGCGGCGAAGAAGTACACGCGAGGGGCGAGTTTACCACGCTCCCTGATCTGGTCCCTGGGGTATCGGGAAATTCAGGCCTGGGGCGCCACCGGTGCCGGCGCCTGCCGCGTGATGCGTCGGAAGAACGACTGAATTTCGCCATTCTCCCAAGCGACGAGCAACTGGCTCGCATTGAAGATCGATGAGTAGGTGCCGCTGATGATGCCGATGAGCAGGGCGAGGACGAAATTGCGCGTCGATTCGCCTCCGAAAAGGAACAGCGCGAGCAATGTAAAGACGACGGTCAGGGAGGTGTTCAGCGACCGGACGAACGTCTGGGCCAGTGAATAGTTCACGACGGACTCGAATGGTTCGCCCGGGTTGTGCGCGAGGTTTTCACGGATTCGGTCGAAAACCACGATCGTATCGTGGACACTGAAACCGATCACGGTGAGGAGCGCGGTGACAAATAGCGCGTCGATCTGGACGTTGAACAACCAGCCGAGGATTGCAAAGATGCCGAGCACGACCAGGACGTCATGCAGCATGGCGATGAGTGCCGCGCTGCCGTAGAGCAGCGGATTCTGGGTGTTGCGAAAGGCGTAGGCGATGTAGAGAAGAATGCCGATCGAGGCCAGGCCAACGGCGAGGATGGCGCGGTTCCGAATTTGCGTGGAGACCGAGCCGCCGACGGTCGAGAATTCGAGTTCCGTGTATGGCCCGATCGATGACTCGAACGCGGCCGCGAGTTTCTGTTTTTCGGGCGAGCCTTCGCGAACCTCAGGGATGCGGATCAGATAGGTCTCGTCTTCGGCGGGACCCGAACGCTGCACGATGACGGTTTCGATGCCATTGGCGCGGAGGATATCTTCGATCGCGGTGGGAGTGGTCGGCTCATTGAACTTGACTTCCCAGAGCGTGCCCCCCGTGAAATCGATCCCCAGTTTGAGCCCGGAAAAGACCAGCGCGACGAGACCGGGAATGATGACGATCAACGAGATGGTGAACCAGAGCCTGCGTCGGCTCGCAAGATGGCTGAGGAAATCACGGCTCATTTCGCACCTGCCAGCGGAACACCCGGTGCCGTTCCCGCCTCGGGCCGCTCGACCGGCCCGAACCACCAAGCGGGATTGGCGAGTGGCGATCGGACGACTGCTCGGAGCAACGTCCTGGTCACGGTGATTGCGGTAAACATGCTGACCGAGACTCCGATGAACAGCGTCAGCGCGAATCCGGTGATGATGGACGTTCCCGTGTAGTTGCCGAACAGGTAGAGAATGAATGTGGTAATCAAGGTCGTGATGTTCGAATCACGAATCGACGGCCAGGCGTGGTTGAACCCCAATTCGATGGCCATCGGCAGTGAGCGTCCTTGATGCAACTCTTCCTTGATGCGCGCGAAGATCAACACATTGGCATCGACGGCCATACCAATCGACAGGATGAAGCCCGCGATACCTGCGAGGGTGAGCGTTACCGGGATGAGTTTGAAGATGGCGAACACGATCGCGGTGTAGATCAACAGCGCGATAACCGAGATCACCCCAGGTACGCGGTAGAAAAGGATCATGAACAGCGCGACCGTGCCGAGGCCGATGACGCCCGCCAGAATGCTCCGCTCGATCGAATCCTGGCCGAGTGTCGGGCCGACGGTCCGGCTCTGCACCACGTCGAGGGGGACAGCGAGTGATCCGGCCTTGAGTTGAATGACGAGATCGTTGACTTCCTTCGGAGGGATGTTTTCGATGACGCCTTCGTTGCGGATTGCGCCGCGAATGGTGGGGGACGAAATGACTTGCTTGTCGAGCACGATCGCCATCGGTTGACCGAGGTGCGTGCTGGTGTACTCGAAGAAGCGTCCGCCTGCCTCGTCTCGAAGGCGGAAGGCGACAACTTGATCGACTCCGGTCTTGCCGCGAGAGACAAAGGCGTCTTCCAGGTCGGCGCCGCTGATGATGGTCTGGTAGACGGGTCCTTCCGGAGTGATGGCTCCCGCCACCGGCGTCGCTTCTGGTGAGGCGACGGGCGTCGCCGTACCTGGTCCCGCGGCGCTCTGCTGGTTGCCTTCAGCGGGGCCAAGGGTGGTGTTGACGACCGTCCCCGGCGGCAGGTCCTGTCCCATGGGATCGATGATCTCGAGCAGAGCCGTCTTCTGGAGGATGTTGACGGCCTCCTGGGGATCGGAGACGCCGGGGAGTTCGACGATGATTTGATCGTTTCCGCGGGTCTGGATCAGTGGTTCGCTCACGCCGAGTCCGTTGACGCGCCGCTCGATCGTCTGGCGTGTTCCTTCCAGCGTCTGGCTGTCAAGGACTTGACCTTCCACGGGTTCCGCTTGCAGGACGACCTGGAGCCCGCCCTGGAGATCGAGACCGCGGCGAACGGGGTGATCGGCGCGAAAACCGCGAACATCGAGGGCGTCACCGGGGAGGGCGATCCAGGTCGCAACCGCCGCGAGGGCGAGGATGAGGAACAGCGTAAGGGAAGTGCGATTTCGCAAGTCCGGGACCTCGAGTCGTCAATCAGCAGTTACAGGGCTGCGATCCGAAGGGGAACATAACCAATAGACCGGATCGCGCCGCGCCGGAGTATAGGCATTTGGTGAGTCCCCGGCTACTGATCGCGACGACCGGCATTGGATGCCAAAGGGTACGTCACTTGCCTGACTTGGATCCGCGGCTCGGCCACCACCGCCGGACGAACCATGCGTGAGGTCCGTTGACGCCGGGACCGCTACCGGCGACCATCTGCCTTGAACCGGCACTTCGCACCGAATAGCGAGAGGAACACGTACCGTGGGCGATCCGACACCCGAAATCGATGCCGCGCAACTTGCCGCCGATGCCATGGCACATTGCATCTTTCCCCTCGCGCCCGCCGATGATCTCCGGCGGGAAGGTCCGCTCATTTACGTACACGGCGAGGGTGTCCGGCTGACCGACGCCAACGGCCGCGAATACCTGGACATGATGAGTTCCCATACGCGGGCGAATTCACTTGGCTACGGCAACAAGGAGATTGCCCAAGCGGTGGCGCGGCAGATGGAAGAACTCCACTACGTCGGGACGGTCAACAATATGGCTCCGGCGACGATCAGGCTCGCGAAGAAGATCGCCGAGTTGACCCCCGAAGGCTTGTCGAAAGTGGTGTTTGTCAACGACGGCTCGGAGGCGGTCGAAGCGGCCATCAAGCTGGCAAAGCAGTATCACGCGCACACCGGAAAGCCACGCGCCAACAAGATCATCTCCCGCTGGAACGCCTATCACGGGGCGACCATGGGGGCGCTCGCCGCCACCGACTGGCTTGGCACCCGCCACATTTCCGAACCGGGCGTTCCGGGTTACTCTCATATTCCGGGGCCGAGCCGCTACCGCAATCCGTTCAACATGGAAGAGGAAGCATATTTCGAGTTCTGTGCGGACTACCTGGAGCGGCAAATCGAACACGAAGGCCCGGACTATGTCGCGGCGTTCATTGCCGAGCCGGTCATGCAGGCGCATGGGGTCCAGACCTCATCCGGCGCCTATTTCCAGCGCGTCCGCGAGATCTGCGATCGCTACGGCGTCCTCTTGATCATTGATGAGGTGATCACCGGCTTTGGTCGGACTGGAGCCTGGTTCGCCAGCAACCACTACGGGATCAAACCGGACATCATGACGATGGCCAAGGCGCTGACCGCGGGCTACCTGCCGATGGGGGCCGTAGCTACCAAGCCAGAGATCGTCGATGCGCTGCCCGTTTTCCGGCACGTTCACACGTTCAGTGGCCACGCTACAGCCGCGGCCGCGGCCAATACGGTCATCGGGATCAAGGAGCGTGAGGGCCTGATCACCGCGGCCAGGGAACATGGTGAGTACGTGCTCGATGGGCTTCACGAATACCTCGATCATCATCCAATCATCGGCGACGTGCGAGGGATCGGCATGTGGCTCGCGGTCGATTTCGCTGCCGACAAGGCAACGCGGGCGCCGTTCGCGGACGATACGGTGCGAGCCGTGGTCAAGCGGATGTACGATCACGGGGTGATCGCCAGTCCGATCGGAACGTCGTTCGAGATCGCCCCGCCGTTGATCAGCACGAAGTCCGATCTCGACGAGACGATTCGTGTGGCCGCCCTCGCGATCGACGAGGTTGCGCGAGAACGACATTTGATCTAGCGCGCGGGCGCATCTCGGTAGAGACCGTGATCGGCGATGTATTTCGCCACGGAGGGTGGGACGAGACTAGAGATCGATTGCCTCTCCTGAACGCGTGACCTGATGTCGGACGATGAGATTGGCACCTCCGGTGCCTCGATCAGATGGACCCGCCCGCGCAGGGCGGGAAGCCGCTGTTCCAGAGCATCCAGATCGGTATCGACATTGGGCCGGGCCGCAACGGCCAGTTCCGCCTGACGGAGGATCCGTTCCGGATCATGCCAGTTCGGTAGGTCGCGCAGCGAATCCTCGCCCATGATGAAGATCAGCGAGGACGGCGCATTCTCCCGGTTCAGGATCTCCAGCAGATCGGCCGTGTACGACGGGCCGCCGCGATCGAGATCGGCACGGCTGATCACATTGCCGCCAGTTTCGGCAAGCGCCAGTTCGAGCATTGCCAGGCGATCTTCGTCGTCGCTGATGATCTGCCCTTCCTTGTGTGGCGGTCGTCCCGCGGGAACCCAGAGCACGGTGTCGAGATCGAGGTGGTTGCGGATGGCCTCCGCGATCGCCAAATGCCCATTGTGAACCGGATCGAAGGTGCCCCCAAAAACGCCGATGCGTCGGGTTGGCTGGCATCGGCTCACTGGTCGCTTTTCACCTCGTTGATGCGGATCGTCGCGTCAGGAAACAGCCCATGGAGTTCGCGCATCAAACGATTCACCTCTTCTCCCCCGGCTGCGGTATCGATGCCAAGTGCGATATCCATGCCTTCCGGGCCAATCGCCGTGATTCTCCAGGCCACTTCACGCTGACTCGTGCCGGAGCGGCGCGCCAGTGATGCGAGAGATGCAACCTCCGTCTGGGACATGTCGCTGTTGACACCCGAGATCATCAACTCCTGATAGTCGCGCACGCCAAGCGTCGCATTCTCCACAGAACTGGTGAAGACGATCGTGTTGGGCACGGCGATGCGGGAACCGCTGTCGGTGCGAACCGTGGTGTGCCGGACGCCGAATCTCTCGACACGTCCCTGGACATCGCCGACGCGGATGCGGTCTCCATGCCGGAACGGGCGTTCGATGAGGAGATAGGTGCCATCCACAAAGTTCTTGGCAACATCCTGAAACGCAAGGCTCAATCCGAACGCGGCAGCGCCGAGCACCGTCGCCAATACGGTCCAGTTCGCGCCGGCAATGGCCAGGACTGCCGTGAACCCGAGGATGTAGATCAGGAGCGCAACGCCGCGGCTGGCAAGGACGCCGGCGTCGGCATAACTGGTGTTGGACCGCGCCAGCCGCTCGATGCGACGCCTGATCCAGTGAGAAACCAGGACAGTGATGAACGCGACAACCAGAATCTGAATGAAACGCGCCGCAGACTGCACCGCGCCAGGTTCATCGAGGCCAAGGGCGACCTTCAGTTGGTCCCAGAACGTGGCGTCCATTTCAGTCCGGTCGAGGCAAAGAATGTCACAGTTGGGGCGCGATTCTAGCAAGGATGGACTTCGGACGATCCGACAGGATCAACCGATTCCCTGCATCGCTTGCTATAGTGCAGACCCAGGCAGCGCTCGAGGAGGAGGACCGATTTTCCGTGTTCGATTATCACGTCCACAGTACGTATTCGGTTGATTGCAACATCCCCATGGAAGCATCGTGTCGGGCCGCGATCGCCGCGGGCGTAACGGAGATCGCCTTCACCGACCATCTCGACCACGAGCCTGCCGATCCTGGCGCGGGATACTATCGCCGTGAGGAGTATCTTCGGGAACTCGACGAAAATCGGGAGCGGTTCGCGGGTGAGTTGACCGTTCTGCGGGGAGTCGAAATCGATTTCAACGAACGCATCACCGATCAGGTCGAGCGGTTTGTGACAGCGTTTGGACAGGACTACGATTTCATCATCGGGTCCGTCCATTACGGTCATGGGGGAGAAATCATCTTCCCGGAGTATTTTTCGAGCCGATCTCTGGACGATGTCTTTCTGCCATATTTCGACCAGGTCGAAGGTGCCGTCAATACCGGCTGGTTCGATGTCATTGGCCACCTGGATATTCCGAAGCGATACGCGCCAAAGTCGCACCGGGTCTACGATCCACTCCGCTATCGCGAGCGATTGGCGCCGATCTTCGACGCTATGATCGACAAGGGAATCGGTTTCGAGATCAACACCTCCGGGCTGCGCCAAGCGCCGAAAACGAGCATGCCCGGTCCCTCCGTGGTGCGTTGGTATGCTGATCGTGGGGGGAATCTGATAACGACCGGCACCGACTCTCACGCAGCGCAGACGATTGGATCGGGTCTGTCGCGAACCCTTGACATGCTCGAATTGAACGGAATCGATCACGTCGCGTCGTTTCGCAAGCGGACACCGACCCTGGTGCCCATCGCCAATCTGCGCCGCAAGGAAGACTGACACGGAGCGCTCACGACGGGGTAGCGGGCAGCGGCGAACGCCGCCATCGCGAACGCGCCCGGTGGCATCTTCGCCGGGGGGTAGCGGCGGGGTACGGTCTATGACCGTACGGGCCATCGTCCCGGCGATACCGGCGCTGGGCGCCGCAGCTCTGGCGTTCCTCGGGGCGCTCGATATGCTGTCCTTGCCGACGGGGAGTCTGCCAATTCGCCTGGCAATCGTCGTGGCGTATCTCGCGCTTGGACTGGCCCTGTCCGTTGTCCTCGATCGATCGTACAGTCGACCCAACTGGCAGTCCGCTTTTGCGGCGACCGTGGTGCTGCTGCCGATCCTGGCGCTCCAGGCGGCGGCATCACGCGTTCCGTTTGTCGCGCTAGGGCGGGGATCGGCGGGGCCATTGATCTGGCTCACCTTTGCTGCCGGGTTTGCACTGACAGGACTCTGGCTCCTGGCGGCGCGCCAATCCGACCGGTCGCCGCAGGACAGCGCCTTGCACTTTCTACCCGCGGCGTTGCTGGTGCCGGCTGTCGTCGGGGCCCCCGGTTCTCTCGATGAAACATCGGCCTTGATTGTCTTGAGCGAGGCGTTCCTGGTTGCGGGAGTAGCGATGTTTATCGGCGCTCTGGCACCGCAGCACTGGCGTCCGATCGCGGGCGCGATCGCGCTAGGCGTGCAATTCGTTCTTCTCTGGACACTCGGCCGCGGTCCAGTTCTCGGACCGCATGGGGGCACCATCGTCCCGGTCTGTGCCGGATTGCTGCTGGCGCTGACTGCGCTGCTCACGGTGCTCACCCCGCTCGCATCGCTCATCAGCCGCCGGTTCCTCCAAACGGTTGCTGATGAAACCGTCGGTTACCGGCTATCTGCCCCCGAGCGAGGAGCACGCCGCGCCGAGCGTTGACGTGCTCCTGACCCAGACTCAGGCTTTGGTTTTCGTCAGGTCGCCGTGACCGTTGAGCGGGGGAAGGGACGGATCGGTTTCGTCCTCTTTCCGTTCCGCCACGGTCATGGTCGCCACCGATTCGTCACCGTCGAGTTTCATCAAGGTCACGCCCTGAGTCTGACGGCCGATCGAGGGAACTTGCGAGACCGGTAGGCGAATGACCTTGCCGGCGGTGCTCATCAGGATCAGCAGATGGCTGTCATCGACCATCCCCGCGCCGACGATCTTGCCGGTGCGCGGGGTCAGTTTCATCGCGGCGACGCCCTTGCCGCCGCGTCCCTTGGTAATGAAGTGATCGGCCTTGGTCCGTTTGCCGAGTCCCTTTTCGGCAACAACGAGCAGATCCTTTCCGGGAATGACCGCTTCCGATGCGATGACACGATCACCGGTTTCGAGCCGAATGCCGATCACTCCGGCGGCGGGACGTCCCATCGCCCGGACCGCTTCCTCACGGAATCGGACCGCCTGGCCCTGCTCGCTGACCAGCATCAGATCGTCATCGCCACTGGTGCGCCGAACCCAAGCCAGTTCGTCGTTTTCTTCCAGTCCAATGGCGATGAGTCCGCTGGAACGGACGGCGCGGAACTGATCGAGCGCGGTGCGCTTGACCCGGCCGAGACGGGTCGTGAAGAAGAGATACCCGCCTGCACCGTAATCGCGCACCTTGAGCAGGGTCGTCACCGTTTCATCAGGTTGCATGTTGACGACGTTGATGATGGGAAGCCCCTTGGCCGTACGTCCCGAATCGGGGAGTTCGTGCACTTTGAGTTGGTAGACCTTGCCTCGGTTGGTGAAGACAAGGAGCGAGTCCATCGTGTTGGCGGCAAGAATGTGCTGGATGGCGTCTTCGTCGCGCATGGTGACACCGGTCACGCCGCGGCCGCCGCGGTGCTGGGTGCGGAAATGCCCATCGGCACTCCGCTTGACGTAACCCCGAGAGGTGAGCGTCACCAGAACATCGACTTCGGGAATCAGATCCTCTTCGGAGAGGGCGCCGGAGATGTCCTGGATGCGGGTGCGCCGCTCGTCGCCGTACTTCTCCTTGAGGCTGGCCATGTCCTCGCGGATGACGCCGAGGATGAGTTTGGGGTCGGCCAGGAGCGTTTCCAGACGTTTGATCTCGGCAAGGACCTCCTTCAGTTCGTCCTCGATCTTCTTTCGCTCGAGTCCAGCGAGGCGCGCCAGTCGCATGTCGAGGATCGCGGTCGCTTGTACCTCGGTCAGAGAGAACTTCTTCTGCAGGTTGGTGCGCGCGGTTTCCGTCGTGCGAGATGCCCGAATGGTGGCGATCACCTCATCGATATGATCGAGGGCGATCTTGAGACCTTCGAGGATGTGAGCGCGACGCTTGGCCCGCTCCAGTTCGAACTCGGTGCGGCGGGTAACGACTTCCTGCCGATGCGCGATGTACTCCTGCAGCGCGCGCTTGAGGGTCAGCGTGCGCGGCTGCGTGCCACGCTCGACCAAGGCGAGCATGTTGACGCCGAAACTGTTCTGCAGTTGCGTGTGCTTGAAGAGATTGTTGAGGACCTTCATCGGCTGCGCATCGCGTTTGAGTTCGATGATGGCGCGCATGCCAGTGCGGTCCGACTCGTCCCGCAGGTCGCTGATCCCGTCCAGTTTGCCCTCGCGGACCATCTCGGCGATCCGCTCCAGGAGATTTGCCTTGTTCACCTGGTAGGGCAATTCCGTGACCACGATCTGATACCGCCCGCCGCGTGGCGACTCCTCGACAAAGGCCTTGGCGCGCACGACGATGCGGCCGCGCCCGGTGGCGTACGCTGCCTTGATCCCTTCCCGCCCGAGAATGGTGCCGCCGGTGGGGAAGTCGGGGCCGGTGACGATCTCCATGAGATCTTCAACCGTGGCCTCGGGATTGTCGATCAGAAGGGCAATGGCGTCGCAGATTTCGTTGAGGTTGTGCGGCGGGATATTGGTCGCCATACCGACGGCGATGCCAGCGCTCCCGTTGACCAGCAGATTCGGGAGGCGTCCCGGAAGGACTTTTGGTTCCTCGGTAGAGCCGTCGTAGTTGGGTTGGAAATCGACCGTGTTCTTGTCGATATCGGCGAGAATTTCATCCGAGATCGCCGTGAGACGCGCCTCGGTGTAGCGCATGGCGGCGGCGCTGTCCCCGTCGACGGAGCCAAAGTTGCCCTGCCCGTCGACGAGGGGATAGCGAAGGTTGAAGTCCTGCGCCATTCGCACGAGGGTGTCATAGACAGCCGATTCGCCGTGAGGGTGATAACTCTTGAGGACTTCCCCCACAATACCTGCGCTCTTGCGATAGCGCGTCGTCGAGCGGAGTCCCATTTCGGACATGGCATAAAGCACGCGGCGGTGTACCGGTTTGAGACCGTCGCGGGCGTCCGGCAGAGCGCGCTGCACAATCACGCTCATCGCGTAGTCGAGATACGACTGCCGCATTTCGGTGTCGATACTGGCGATGCGGACGTTCCCTATTTCCACGATCACATATCCTTGGCGCACGAACCGCAACACGACATTACGAAGAACATAAGTTTAGCACATACAGACGGTGCCGTCGAACGAGAACCGCGTACGTACGCGAGAAATCAGTTGAGGATATCAACTCAGGGCTTAGCGCAGGAGGGAAAGGAGAGGACCTCCGGCCAGGCAGCGCGGGCCGGAGGTTCGCCTCAATCGTTACTACTTTTCTTGCTGGCCTTGCGCGCCTTGCGCGCCGGACCATCGACCTCGTACGAGCCGCCGACGCTGGAGACGGCGATGTCCGAACCGCCAAGGCTGGTCGTCATGGACCCGGTGGGGTCAACCGGTGGCGGCGGCGGAGGGGCGGCAGGCGTTGCCGCAAGCAGCGCCGCGGAAGTCTCGAGTCCGCCGGTCTGATCCGGAGCCGCCGATGGCGAAGGAGCCGTCTGTGCTTCCGCCGCGGGAACTGGTTGGCCGGCGTCCATCGCGGCCAGGACAATTGCCACGGGAATCGTTGCCGCGGCGCCAGCGATCAACGCCCGCCGATCAAGAGTCTTCGGTGTCATTTACTGATTGGCCGCCAGAGAATCATCGCCGCCGGTCGAGGCGCCGATCGAGGAACCACCGGCCGAGTCGACCCCGATTCCCGTGGCGTTGACAACATCACCACCGTTGATGGTCACGCCCGGGGCGATAATCTGGCTGCCCCCGCCGCCGACGTTCATCGATCCACCGCCGATGGTTACCGTCGATCCCTGAGTCTCCTGCGCGAGCGTGCCAGATGACGCTCCCAGGAGCACTCCTGCCGCCATCCCCAGCGCCAGACCAGCTCTCGTAATCCGTATGTTCATCGTACTGCGTCCCCTTCCCGTTCCCGGAAATCGCTACGGCCTAGCGTAGCCGCTGCTCGCGGCGGTCGCCCAACCCCCGGGCCGCGCCATCAGTCCTGCCGCAACTGCTTTCCGCAGTTGGGACAGAAGCGCGAGCCAGCGGGGATCGTTGCCTGACAATACGGACACGCGATCGTGTCTGCTTGTTCTAGACGCGCCGGCTGCTTGACGGTTTCGCGCAGCGACTCTGCCATCGCCTGACCGATCCCGAGCCCAGCGCCCAACTCGAGCCCGCTCTGGGCCGGACCCAGCGCGGCGTTTGGAGTTTCGCCGCCTATGGCCTTGGCGGTTTCGAATTGGAGGTAGCGGGACGGGTCGCCCAGGATCGCCATCCCAGTCCGCTCGTCGATCCGCTTCTGGACCTCATCGGGCGGGGTGATGGCGATGACCTGGAAGCTGACAAGATCGAGGCCCAGGCGCTGAAAACTCTCGGCGAGCGAGTTGCGCATCGCCGCGGCGAGTTCGACCGTTTGCCCAGGGAGATCGAGCAGGCTGGTGTGGGTCGAGCCGAGAAGATCGGTGAACTCGTTGACAATGATGCCGCGCAGAAAATCTTCGATCAACCCGGTGGTATACGCGCCGCGGGAACCGACGACTTGCTGGACGAACATCTGAGGTTCCGCCACACGAATGCTGTAGGAACCAAAGGCGCGGAGGCGGACGATGCCGAGTTCCGTATCACGGAAGGCCACCGGCTGCGCCGTGCCCCATTTCAGATCGGTGAACTCACGGGTGGAAACAAAGTAGACCTCGGCGGTAAAGGGCGATCGGCCGCCAAAGGGCAAGCGAAGCAGACCGGACAGGATCGGGAGGTTTTCCGTGTTGAGGGTATGCCGCCCGGGCCCGAACGTATCGAGCGCCTTGCCATCGCGGAAAAAGACGGCGGCCTGGCTCTCCCGCACGATCAATTGCGAGCCAAAGGTGAATTCACCCGCTCCTTGCTGCGGCACGCGATAGACGATCTCATCGGATCGCTCGTCAGGATGCTGGATGACGTCGATGATCGCCATGGACTCTCGTTTCTCTTACCGCGGGGCGCGGCCGTTCGCCAGATCGATCTCAGGTCCTGTTTCCACCGGCCGCGTGGAAAACAGTGCGCGATGCGAACCTGGTGGAGGGCCAGCGAACCGGTCGCGGATTTCCGGCCGCGGGCCCCCCGGAGGATTGTGACTACTTGCCCGAAGGCAGGCTCTGCGGATTACCGGAGCCGAGGGATGCCTTCAACGCGGCGAGTTCGTCCTCGACATCCGATTCCGCCTCGAGGGCCTGGAACTGGCTCTCGAAGCTTTCGTCGTTGACCTCCAGCGCCGCCATCGCCCGCGCTTCTTCTCCGCGAATCTTGCGTTCCATCCGCTCGAGTTCGGACGAGGGATCGAGCGGCGAGACGACGACGATGGCCTCCGCCACCTGCCGCTGCGCCTGGGCACGGCGTTGCCGGGCAACGAGCGTGTCCCGCGCGCCGAGCGTCGTCTGGTATTTGGCCTCCAACTGGCGCAGCTGATCCTTCAGTTTGGCGACCGCCTGGGTCTGGACCGCGAGTTGCTCGGCGTAGATGCGGGAGTTTTCCTCATTGTCCCGCTTGCGGCGGAGGGCTTCGCGAGCCAGATCGTCCTTGCCGGCGGTCACCGCGCGCTCCGCCTTGCGGCCCCATTCCTCGCCCAGTTTCTTCGTTTCGCTGACGTCGAGTTCGAGTTCCTTTTCCTGGGCGATCATGGCGGCGACCTGGGCGCGAGCCATGATGATGCTGTCGTGCATTTCGCGAAGAATCTGGTCGATCATTTTCTCCGGGTCTTCGGCACGATCGATCAGATCATTCACGTTCGCCCGGATCAATCGCGACAGTCGGTCCATGATTCCAGCCACGTCGTTCCTCCTTCTGTGGTACGTAATCAATCACGCTACGGTAGCGATCATCCCTTTGATGAACGGCGAAACACTTCGACATCCAGGGGATCCACCCGCTTTCCCGTGAAGGTCTGGCTCTCGCCGTCCCAGTGCAAGACGACGCCGACTTGATCGGCATCCTGCTCGTTGCCAAGAAGAGCGTACCGCACTGGGCGCAACCCGCTCGTCTGCTCCTGGCCGATAACCTCGCCGTCGCCGGTTCCGGCGCCGATCTGGTGAAGCGCTGGTGCTGGCGCGTCGGACCCGCCGGATTCGCGCGCCGCTGGCGATAGCCGTGCCAGCAAGCCGGAGCGCGATTTTTCGACCAGGAGCCATTCTTCGGGATCTTTGCCGATGCGCAGCAAGCGGAACGACCGCGGTTGTCCATCGACATCGATGCGCGCATCGACCAGATAGTTGTCGCCGAGGATCGCCACGGCGTCACCCGGCGCGGCGAAATAGGCGTCTGGTGGGACAGCCGCCACGGCCGGTTGGAGCGCGGCGAGGACGCTGCCGCGGGACGCGGCCTGCCCCGATTCGATCACTTCCTGGCGGGTATCGAGACGCGAGAGGAGGGTCTCCACCGTGGCCACGATCGCCCCGGCGGGAACGCCTAACGGTTCTCCCGTCTGCGCCGCGGCTTCGAGTCTATCGATTGCCGGCCGCAACTCATCCGCCCCCAGAACCAGACTCTCGTCGAATAGGCGCAGTTGATCCAGCACGACGCCGTCGATATCGCGATCGCCGTAGAGCCCGCCGTATCCGGACGGCGAGGCGCGCACGCGATCGATGTAGCGGCGGATTGCCTGGCTCGCGCGTTCGACGGTCGAAATCTCCCCGAGCCGGCGCGCCGTGGCGAGGGTTCGCGCGATTCGTTCGACTCGCTGCAATTCGACCGCGAACGCGTCCGCAACCGCTTCCCGGACGCGTCGATCGGCGTCGCGCCGATCCTCTTTCAATCGGTACCCGCGGTATCCAGGGATGCGGTCGAGGAGTTCGCGTGCCTTCTGCTCCCACAGCTCAACCGGCTGCTCGCTCAACCTTTGCCTCCCTTCTGGCTCAGCGCGGGTGAATTGCTGGCAAGAGCAGCTCGGACGCCGCCCGGACCGAGAAAGATCTCGGCGCCGCAATACGGGCATTTGACGAGCCCCTTGCCCGCCAGTTCGAGTTTGCCGCCACAGTTGGGGCAGGTTTGCTCCGCTTCGAGTTGGGCCGCCTCCATCGAATGCAGGACGCCTTTCCGCCAATCGACGAACCCGGTAAACAGGCCCTTCCCAACGAGGTCGTAGAGATCCTCCTCGATCTGGTCCCGGCTCATGCCAAGTTCGAGGGCAACGTCGGCGATCGTGAGCTGGCCGCGGGTGGTGAGCATGTCAAGGAGTCGCCGCTGACCGCGAACCTCGGAGTAGGCCCGCTCCTCGGCTTTACCTCGGGTCAGAAAGAAGATACCGGCAGCAACGAGCGGAGCGATGACGACGAGAAACAGAAAAAACAGGCCAAACAGGGCGCCCGACCCCTGCAGGGTGTTTTCGCGCATTCCGGCGCTCAGCCAGAGCGCGGCGAGAAGGCCGACACTGATGCCGGCAATGATGAGAATGATGCCGATCAATCGGCCGGACGAGGACATTGCCTGGCGGACTCCACGAGGATCTTCGGTCGCTGCTAGCTAGTCTACGCCAGAGGTCCCGGTCGGAGTGGTTACCCGCCGAGGGCGGCGGGTTTGTCGACGAGGGCAAACATGATTTCCCCCCGGCAAGCCAGTTCGCCGTCGACCGTGGCGACACCGGAACCCATGCCAATGCCGCGCCGGATCTGTGTCAGCGTCGTTTCGATGCGAAGGGTGTCGCCAGGTTTGACCTGCCGCTTGAATCGCACATGCTCGATGCCGGCAAAGAGCACCATCTTGTCGCGATACGCCTCGGCCGCGAGCACCGCGACGCCGCCGACCTGAGCCATGGCTTCGACAATCAGAACACCGGGCATGACCGGATACGCGGGGAAATGTCCCTGGAAGAACGGTTCATTGACGGTGACCTGCTTGATGCCCACCGCGCGATCGGGGGGAGCGATTTCGATGATGCGGTCGACCAGGAGGAACGGGTAACGGTGGGGCAGAATGCGCTGGATCGTCTCGGACTCGATGGGAAGCGTCAAATCAGGCTCAATCATGCTGGACTCCGCGTTGTCTACCACGATCAGGATCCGATGCCAGCGAGCCGGGGGCTGGCGCCGTCGAGAGCGACAATCTGGTCCCGCCCGGGGCCAACGCCAACCAGTTTGATCGGAGCCTGGACCTGCTCCTCGATGAAGCGCAAATAGTCGCGCGCGGCTACGGGCAAGGCGCCAGCAGTCCGCGCTCCGGAGGTCTCCGCGCGCCAACCTGGTAAGTCAACGTAGACCGGTGTGGCCATGGCGAGCCGATCGGCACGAGCGGGCACCGTGCGCATCATTTCGCCATCGAGGTCATAGGCCACGCACACCCGGATCACATCGAACGCGTCGAGGACGTCGAGCAGGGTGAGAGCGATCTCGGACACTCCATTCAACTGGACGACGTAACGGGCGGCGACCGCATCGAACCAGCCGGTGCGGCGTGGGCGGCCCGTGGTGGTGCCGTATTCGTGCCCTCGCTCGCGGATGAGATTGCCAGCTTCGTCGTGCAGTTCGGTTGGCAACGGCCCGGCGCCGACGCGCGTGGAATAAGCCTTGAACACACCGAGCACGCGATCGACCGCCATGGGCGGGACACCCGCACCCTGGCAGGCGCCAGCGGCAGTAGTCGCTGACGATGTCACGTATGGGTAGGTACCGTAGTCGACATCGAGCATGGCGCCCTGCGCGCATTCCACAATGATGCGGCGGTCACTGGCGAGCAGTGATCCGATCTCCGGCTCAACCGGACGGACGTACGGTCTGAGCCGCTTGCCATACTCGGAGACCTCCGCATACAAGGACTCGATCTCCAAAGGAGCGGTGCCGGGGAGTTCGCGCAGGAGGCGATGCCAGCGTGGCAACTCCTGCTCGAGGCGGACCCGGAGCGCCACCGGATCGACAAGTTCCGCCATGCGGATGCCGCGCCGCTCGACCTTGTCGCCGTAGGCTGGGCCAATCCCCCGCAGCGTGGTGCCGATCGAGCCGCCAGCGCGCTGTTGCTCGTTGAGGCGATCCGCGAGCGGATGGTAGGGGAGCACGGCGTGGGCGCGATCCGAAATGACCAGCCGCTCGAGCGAAACGCCACGGGAAGCGAGTTCGTCCATTTCCTGCAGAATCAGGCGGGGATCGACCGCTACTCCAGCGCCGATGACGCTCAGGCACTCGGGATTGAGGATCCCGGACGGGACCAGATGAAGGGCGAATACTTCATCGCCGATCTTGACGGTATGACCGGCGTTGGCGCCGCCGTTGGCGCGGATGACCGCATCGGCCCGGGCGGCAAGCGTATCGGTCAGTTTGCCTTTGCCCTCGTCTCCCCACTGGCCGCCGAGCACAATTGTCGCGGGCACGTCGGTGTCCTTTCCTGTGGAGCGAGAAACCGGATCAGCGGGAAATCTGGTCGCGGAGCGCGTCCATCTCGCGCTGCAGCGCGATCACTTGCTGGCGGAGGTGGAGCACCGCCGCCACGCCGGCTAGATTGAGGCCGAGGTCCTCCACGAGACGGCGGACGCGCAGCACCCGATCGATGTCTGATTCCGAGTAGAGGCGCCGATGACCAACCCGGGACGGCTCGAGCAGCCCCCAGTCCTCGTAGAGGCGAAGGGTCGTCGCCCGCACGCCGCAACGCTGCGCGACAACAGAGATGTTGTACTGCGGTTCGTCGGACAGCGAGTCCTCGATCACCCATTCAGTGCGGGAGATGCGGATCGCGCCGCGAGAATCGGGGGGCATCACGATGATCGTCCCGCCCGTAATGTGCGCAACTCCTCGTAGAGCGCGCGTTCCTGATCCGAAAGTGACGTTGGCACCACGATTCTCGCTTTCGCCATCAGGTCGCCCCGCTCGCCCTTGGGACCGCGGAGTTTGGGCATGCCCTGACCCCGGAGGCGAAAACTGCGGCCGCTCTGGGTTCCGGGAGGAACGGTCAGCGCAACGCGCCCGGTGGGCGTCGGCACTTCCACCTCGCCGCCAAGAACCGCGGTGGTGACCGGAATATCGACTTCAGACGTGAGGTTATCCCCATCGCGGCTGAAACGCTGGTCCGGGCGAACGGTGATCACCAGATTAACATCGCCTGCTTGGCCACCATTAAGCCCCGGACCTCCCTGGCCCGCCATGCGGACTCGTTTTCCACTATCGATGCCGGCCGGAATGTTGACTTCGAGCGTTTTTGCGCGGCGGACAAACCCGGTACCATCGCAGGTCGGACACTCCTGTCCGCGGACTTCCCCGGTTCCATTACACGTTGGACACGGTTCTGACACCTGGAGCTGGATTTGCCGCTTGGCGCCACGGAACGCTTCGTCGAACGAAATTTCCACCGGTACTTCCGCATCCTCGCCACGTTGGGGCCTGGGCGGGCGTGCCCGCGGTCGCGTCGAACTGAAGCCGCCGCCGAAGCGGTCGAACGGGGAACTGCGCGATCCAAACAGCGTCTCGAAGAAATCGGAGTGGCTGGTGTCCTCCTCGTCGGTGGTGTAGAAGGTGTAGCCTTGTCCACCATCCTGCGAGGAGTACCAGCGGCTGAAGTCATTGGGATCGAAGGCGGAACCGCCGCGTTGAGCAGACGGTCGCGCTCCGCCGGGGGTGAACTGCTCGTCCCCTGTGAATCCGGCATCGCGATAGCGCTGCCAGTCTTCGCCGAATTTGTCGTACAGCTTGCGCTTGTCGGCGTCGGTGAGAACTTCGTGCGCTTCGTTGATCTCCTTGAAGCGCTCCTCGGCCTCACTGTTATTGGGGTTGAGATCAGGATGATATTTTCGCGCGAGTTTGCGATAGGCCGTCCGGATGGCCTTTTCGTCCGCGCTGCGGGGCACGCCGAGTGTCTCGTAGTAGTCCTTGAACTGTACGCTCGGCATGATTCTCTCTCGGCAGACCGCACCGGTTCACATTGACCGGCGAACGGACCAACCTACTCGGACGTGGCGACTCCCGTCGCGCGCCATCGGCGAAATCGGCGAAGCAAAAGGATAGATGAAACGACAAAGATTGCGAGGAATACGATCACCAACGCCGGCACGAAGATGGCTGTCAGCGAGGCAAGCGTTGCGACGAGATCCTCACCGAGACTGACTATTGGATTGAAGAGACCGGCGGTGCCGACGGTAACCGCCGGTCTGGTCGTCACCTTGACGGCGTTGACCGACCCGGCAAAGACCAGGCCGATCAGCACCATCACTGCCGGACTGATCGAGACGATGCCACTTGTGGAAGCGAGCGCAACAAGCGCTCCTGCCGCCGGGCGAACGAAGGATTGCAGGATATCGTTCGCGTGGTCGATTCCGGGGACTTTGTCGACAGCAACTTCGATGGTCAAGAGGACGACCAGAACGGCGATGCCAAGATTGGAGGAAAGGACACTATACGGAGCCTGGAGCGTCACCGCGGTGGTCGCCCGGTCCGCCAGGGCAAGCACGAGCAGGGGAATGTAAGCGTTCAGACCCGCGGGAGCGGCTAACCCGATCGCGGTCAGAATCGCCGATTCCACAGAGACTCCTCAGAAGCCAAACCAAATCGCAGACCAACCCGCCGGATCCCGCCCCGGCGACTGGATCATACCATTGAACCGTCGCAGTCTGTCTTGACGCTCAGAGTCAATCGACGGCGCGGACCACCGTAACGAGACGTCCCTGAATCTCCACGTTTTCCGCTGGGGTAAAGATCGGTGCCATGGTGACGTTTGCTGGCTGCAGCCGCACGGATGTGCCTTCGAGATAAAAGCGCTTCAACGTCGTCTCGCGCTGGTCCTTCAGCCAGACCGCGACCGTTTCGCCGTTCTCGCACGTCGCCTGCTTGCGGAGAACGACGACATCTCCATCGTTGATCAACGCATCGACCATGGAGTGACCCTTGACCCGCAGCGCGAAGAGATCGCGGCCACTGTTCGGTACCAGGTCCGCGCCCAATTCGACGAGATCCGCGAATTCGGTTCCCTCGAGGTCGCCAGGAACCGGAATCGGAAGACCGGCGGCAATCTGTCCGATAACCGGGATCGACACCACGTTGCGGCGGGAGTAAGGCCGATTGACGAGTTCGATGCCGCGGGAAATCTTGCTGTTGCGGCGGATCAGCCCGCGGGCTTCGAGCGCCTTGAGGTTGTAATCGACCACGCTGGTCGAAGAAATGCCGAGATCGGCCTGAATATCCCTGATGGTTGGCGGATAGTCGTTCTCTTCGAGAAAGCGCTCAATGAACTGGAGAATCGCCTGCTGCCGGCGGGACAGATCTTTCATGGTCCGCTCCTCTAGGTATCGGCGGCGGCTGGCGGGCCGGGGTCGCCGCGCGCACTTGTCCACACATCCCGAAGTGAACAAGCCGGGTAACGCCTACAGCATAGGAGCGAACACATGTTCGTGTCAATATCGATTTCAGATTTCGCGCGTGTTTTCGTCACGATCGGGACGGACGGTACACTCTGGTCCGGCACATCATGGCCCTGTCGCTGAAGCCGCCGGAGTGGAAATCGCGTGCACGAACAGGTTCTGGCCAAACTCGAATTTCCCGGCATTCTCGAACGATTGGCCGCGCAATGCCGGTTCAGTGTCGCCGCGGAGCGGGCGCGTGAACTCGGACCGAGCGCCGACGCGGCGACCGTCCGGTACCTCCTCGACGTGACCGCGGAAGCGGATGCGTTGATCCGTGATTTTCCGGACGTCACCATCGGTGGCGCACGCGATGTGCGTGAGGTGGTCGACCGCGCCGCGAAGGGTTCCCGGCTCCAGCCAGGCGATCTGCTCAACGTGCTCGACATGCTGGTCGCGGCCCGCAACCTGCGGCGCGCCTTTCTCCGCCTGCCGGATGGCGACGAACGGTATCTCCGCCTGCTCGATTTCGTGGAGCATCTGATCGAGCATCCCGATCTGGAAGCCGAAATTGGCCGCGCCATTGGCCCGCGCGGCGATGTGCTCGATACCGCCAGTCCGGAACTCGCTCGCATTCGGCGGGAGGTACGGGTCGCGCACAGCCGGCTTATGGATCGTCTGAACGCCTTCGTCAGTGGCGGAAAGCATGCTGCGGCGTTGCAGGACACGATCATTACGACGCGTGATGGCCGCTACGTGGTCCCAGTGCGTGCCGATGCGCGGGGGCAATTGCCCGGGGTCGTTCACGACACGTCGGCGAGTGGGCAGACGCTCTTTGTCGAACCATTTGAAATCGTTGACCTGAACAACAAATGGCGAGAGAAGCAACTTGCGGAAGAACACGAGATCGAACGCATTCTCGATGCGCTGAGCCAGAAAACGGGTTCCCGAGCCGAGACCATCTCCGCCGCGATCGAAGCCGTGGCGGCGATCGACCTGGCGATGGCCAAGGCACGGCTTGCCTACGGAATGCGGGCCCACCGGCCGGAGATCTGGGATGGTGGTGACAGTGCGCCGAACGGACATCCCGCCCATCGCATTGCATTGCGCGCCGCCCGCCACCCGTTGCTCGACCCGGCGACGGTGGTGCCGATCAACGTCGAACTCGGCGCCGATTTCCGTATCCTCCTGATTACGGGGCCCAACACGGGGGGCAAGACGGTTGCGCTGAAAACGATCGGTCTGCTCTCGATGATGGCGCAGACCGGGCTCTTCATCCCTGCCGATCCGGGTTCGGTCATTTCGGTCTTCCACGCGGTCTTTATCGACATCGGGGATGAGCAGAGCATCGCGCAAAGTCTCTCGACATTCTCCGGACATATTCGCACCGTGATCGCGATGCTTCGCGAAGTTGCGCCGGAAGATCTGGTGCTGCTCGATGAATTGGGAGCGGGGACCGATCCCCAGGAAGGGTCGGCACTGGCGCGGGCGATCGTCAGCCAGTTGCTGGAGCTGGGACCGCTGGTTGTGGCGACAACCCACTATCCGGAGGTCAAGGCCTTTGCATACGCCACTCCGGGCGTCGAGAACGCCAGCGTCGAGTTTGATGTGAAGACGCTTTCACCCACGTATCGGCTGATGGTCGGCGTACCTGGGCGCTCCAACGCCATTGCGATTGCCCGCCGGTTGGGAATGCCACGGGATGTTCTGGAGACGGCTGGCGCGCTGCTCGAACCAGACGATCAGCGGGTCGATACCCTTCTGCAGGACATCCGCCGCCGGCGAGAAGAGGCGGAAGCGGCGCTCAGCCGGGCGCGTGATGCCCAGATCGAGGCCGACCTGGCGCGGGTGGCGGCGCAGCGAGACCGTGCGGCGGCCGAAATCGAACGGCGAGAGGCGCGGATCGAGGCCGTCGCGGAAGCGGAAGCGGAACTCGCGGAAGCGCGGGACGCGCTCCGGCGCTTGCAGCGAGACCGCGAGACGGTGCAGGTCGCTCGCGGCCATCTGGAGGAGCGCCGGCGCGAGGTCGAGTACGCCGCGGAGCGGGTACGGACCTACAAGCGGAAGAAGGTGGCGCCAGTGCGCCCGGCGAGCGCGGCGAGAGTCATCAGACCAGGTGACCGGGTTCGCATCATCGCTCTGGACCAGGAGGGCGAGGTTATCGCGGTGTCAGACGGGATGGCCGACATCGTGCTGGGAGCGCTGAAAATGCGACAACCGCTGGAGGCGCTGGAGCGGCTGGGCCGGGCGCGCCAGGATTCAACCCCGGCTCCGGTCCTGATGCCGGCGCCAAGAGGCGCGGTCAACATCGAACTCGACTTGCGAGGATACCGTGCGGCGGAGGTGGAGCCCCTGGTCGACGAGTACCTCGAGGCCGCCTATCGGGCCGGAATGCCGTTTGTGCGCATCATCCACGGCAAGGGCACGGGAGCGCTGCGCAAGGTTGTCCGCGACGTGCTGGCAGCTCACCCCGCGGTTGCGAAACAGGAAATGGCGCCCCCGGAACAGGGGGGTGACGGCGCAACCGTCGCCCTGCTGCGCGGCGCTTGATCGACAGCACCACGGAGTACCTTTGCGTGGTGGATCGTCCGAAGGACTTTGAAATTCTCCCCCCGCATCGGAAAAACTGCAGTACGTACGCGGCACGACTTGCCGTTCGTGCCGAAATGTGTCATGCTGGAAAGGCAATCGACTTGGTGGGGATTAGTCGACTGAAAATCTTCACTGCGGGGATGGTATGGGATCTGACTGGATCTTGCCGGTCTACGGTTTGATCGTTGGGGTGCTGGTTGGTCTGACCGGCATGGGTGGCGGGGTATTGATGACTCCGTTGCTCGTTCTTGGTCTGGGCATGCCGGCCGCGGCGGCGGTGGGAACCGACCTCGCCTATTCGACGATCACCAAATTCGTTGGCGGTTGGCAGCATTGGCGCCAAGGTACAGTCGATCTTCGCGTCGTGCGCGCCCTGGCCATCGGGAGCGTGCCCGCGACGCTTGTCGCGGTGATGACACTCTTTCTTCTCCATGACACCGAGACGGCGGATATCGACGCGTTGCTCGAGCGCCTGATCGGCGTGATGCTGATCGTTGCCGCGTCACTCATGGTCTACCGCATGGTGCGCGGCGGATATGCCGGCGCAGAGCATGCCAGCCTGTACACCAACTTCCCGACCCGAAGGCTGGTCGCCATCGGCGCGCTTGGCGGGTTTCTGGTCGGATTGACCTCGATCGGAAGTGGCAGCCTGATCATCGCTCTGCTGGTGATGACGGTCGCGCTGGCCCCGGACAAACTCGTCGGTACCGACGTGGCGCATGCCTTCCTGTTGGTCGGCGCCGCCGCATTGGCCCATATGTTCCTCCTGCGGGATGTTGATGTGGCACTCGCGGGCAAGTTGTTGTTGGGCTCGATTCCCGGCGTGTTGATCGGCAGCCGGATGGCGGGTTGGGTTCCCAAGCGGCCGCTTCAGGGGATCCTGGCGATTCTGCTGCTCAGTTCGGCCTATTCGCTGCTGCGCTAGAGAGGGGATACGCGGCCGGTTGGCCGTCTGGTTAAGGCTTCACTGATTTGCCCACGGATCGGTCCGCGGGGTTCATCTGGTAAGGAGTGAGTACGTTGCAAGAAACGAAGTCGGCGACCACGACATTGATTCCGCCGTATGGTGGTCGCCTTGTCGATCTGATGGTTCCCGAAAGCGAATTGGCGGAAGCTCGCGCGTACGCCAGCACGCTCCCGTCGATTCAAATTTCACCGCGTGCCGTGTGCGATCTCGAGATGCTCGCCACAGGGGCGTTTTCACCGCTCGATCGCTTTATGGGCGAGGCCGACTTCCGCGGCGTGCTGCATGACATGCGGCTCGCGGACGGTACCCTCTTCCCGATGCCCATTACCTTGCCGGTTCCGGCGGACGCCGGATTGCAGGTGGGCACCGATGTCGCGCTGCGAGATTCGATGAACGATCTCCTCGCGATCATGAGCATCGAGGAACTCTATCCGTGGGATCCCGCGGATTTCGCGGAGCGCGTGCTCGGGTCCCAGGACAGCAAGCACCCGCTGGTCAACGAGATGTCGCGCTGGGGACGGCTGAACGCGTCCGGAACACTGCGCGTGCTCCAGTTGCCACGGCATTACGACTTCCGCGAGTTGCGCCGGACTCCCGCCGAAACGCGAGCGTTGCTCGCTCAGACCGGTCACCAGAACGTTGTCGCGTTTCAGACCCGCAATCCCATGCACCGCGTGCACGAGGAATTGACCAAGCGGGCGATCGCCTCGGTGGACGGCGTGCTGCTCTTGCACCCCGTGGTCGGGATGACCAAGCCGGGAGACGTCGACCACTTCACCCGGGTGCGCACCTACAAGGCATTGGCCCAGAACTATTACGACCCGGATCGGATCGTGCTCTCGCTGCTCCCGATGGCGATGCGCATGGGAGGACCACGCGAGGCGCTCTGGCACGCGATCATTCGCCGGAACTATGGCGCCAACCATCTCATCGTCGGCCGCGATCATGCTGGCCCTGGCAAGGACTCGCGCGGAGAGCCGTTCTACGGGCCATACGACGCCCAGTTCCTCGTGAAGCAGTACGAAGACGAGATTGGCGTCAGGATGGTGCCATTCTCGGAGCTCCTCTACCTGCCGGAAGAGGACCGCTACGAGGAAGCCTCGAATATTCCGGAAGGAACGATCACCGCAACCATATCCGGAACGCAGGTGCGCGAGGATTTCCTCGGCAAAGGCCGTTTGCTTCCCGCTTGGTTCACACGCCCGGAGACCGCGGAGATTCTCGCCGAGGCATACCCGCCGCGCTTCCGCCAGGGTCTGTGCATCTGGTTCACCGGCCTGAGCGGCGCCGGCAAGTCGACAACGGCGGCGGTGCTCTCAGTCCTCCTGCTCGAGGCTGGGCGACAGGTAAGCGAGTTGGACGGCGATGTCGTGCGCACGCACCTGTCGAAGGGTCTCGGCTTCTCGCGAGAGGATCGGGATACGAATATCCTGCGGATCGGGTTTGTCGCGAGCGAGATCGTGCGGCACGGCGGGACGGTCATGTGCGCCGCGGTGTCGCCCTACCGATCGACGCGGGACTCGGTCCGCGGTTTGATGGATGACGATCAGTTCATCGAAATCTTTGTCGATACGCCTCTTTCCGTGTGTGAACAGCGCGATGTGAAGGGGATGTATGCAAAGGCGCGCCGGGGCGAGATCAAGGAATTCACGGGAATCAGCGACCCCTACGAGCCGCCGCTGAATCCGGAAATCACCCTCGACACGGTCAGCAACACGCCAGAAGAGAATGCCCGCCTGATCATGGCCGAGTTGGCCCGGCGTGGATTCGTGCGCTGGGAGCCAGCCGAGGCGTAGGGACTCGTTGCTGTCAATGGCGGCAGCCTCGTTCTCGAGATGCTGCCCCTCACCCCAGACCCCTTGCCCCGCGCACGGGCTGACAAGGGGAGGTACGGCGGTTTCGCCGCGTGCGCCCTCACCCCAAACCCCTCTCCCGTGCGCGGGAGAGGGGCCTTTTGTGTTGTGACCTGCAATCAATGCAGAAGCCTTCGATCGCAGGCTGGAACACCGAAGCTCTGGATTCGGATCGCGTATGGAGATGGTGAGGTTCGAACGGGCGGCCTCGTACTTCCACCAATGATCAGTGGGCCGCGAGGGGTTCCAGTTCACGGGGCGCGGCCTGCGGCCGGGCGAAGGCAATGGCGTCAAGGGTGACGTCGATTGCCTCCTGCCAGGGGATCGTGAGATCCGGGAGGCGAATCCGGATCGAGTTGGCGGTGAGTTTGACCGCGCGGCCCAGTTTCGAGGTCAGTTTCCGCTCGAGGCCGGTGGTTGGGACCGGCCGAATCACGATCTCGCGCTCGCGCTCGACGAGCGATGCGATGCCAAGTGCCTCGGCACGGATGCGGAGGGCGATCAGCGCCAGGAGATGTTCCACCTGCTCGGGAATCGGACCAAAACGGTCAACGAGTTCAGCCCGCATGTCCTCGAGTTCCGATTCTCGTTGCATGGCGGAAATCCGGCGATACATCGCGAGCCGGAGTTCCGTATCGACGATGTAATCGGCGGGAATGAGGGCGGTAAGCGGAAGATCGAGCGTAATGGGACCAGCATCCTGGAATGGTTGCCCGCCGCGGATTTCCTCGACCGCCTGAGCGAGCAACCGAATGTAGAGTTCATAGCCCACCGCGGCAATATGCCCGCTCTGCTCCGCGCCGAGAATGTTGCCGGCGCCGCGGATTTCCATATCGCGCATGGCGAGTTGCAGACCGGCGCCAAGTTCGGTTGCTTCCTGGATGGCGATCAGGCGCTCCTGGGCGTCGGCGGTGAGCACCTTGTCTCGCTTGTAGAGGAGATAGGCGTAGGCTCGGTTGCTGGCGCGCCCGACCCGCCCGCGCAATTGATAGAGTTGGGTCAGACCGAGTGTATCGGCATTGTCGATGATGATGGTGTTGACGTTGGGGATATCGACCCCCGATTCGATGATCGTCGTCGATACCAGCACATCGAAATCGCGCCGCACAAAGCCGAGAATGATCTCCTCGAGAACGTCCTCGTCCATCTGCCCGTGACCAACGCCGAAGCGGGCCTCCGGAACGAGCTCCCGCAGTTTGTGCGCGAGCCGGTCGATGTCATGGACCCGGTTGTGGACGAAATAGACCTGTCCGCCGCGATCGATCTCGCGCAGGATGACCTCCCGGATCAACTGATCGTCCGAAGGCGTCACAAACGTGCGAATCGGCAATCGTGCCTGGGGCGCAGTGTCGATCATGCTGATGTCGCGTATGCCAGCCAGGGCCATATGGAGCGTGCGGGGAATGGGTGTCGCGCTCATGGTCAGCACATCGACTTCGCTGCGAACGCGCTTGAGGAACTCCTTCTGGCGAACGCCGAACCGCTGCTCTTCATCGATGACGACGAGACCAAGGTCCTTGAACTTGATATCGCTCTGAACGAGGCGGTGTGTGCCAATCACGATGTCGATGCTGCCGTCCGCGAGGCCCTGCACGATATCCCGCTGTTCGGCCTTGGTGCGCAGCCGGGAGAGCATCTCGACGCGGATCGGGAACGCCGCGAGGCGTTGGCTGAACGTCGTGAAGTGCTGGAGCGCCAGGACCGTGGTGGGAACGAGGACGGCGACCTGCTTCCCCTGATTGACCACCTTGAACGCGGCACGGAGCGCAACTTCAGTCTTGCCGAATCCGACGTCGCCACAGACCAGACGATCCATCGGTTCATTCGATTCGAGATCACCGCGAACGGCCTCGATTGCCGCCAGTTGATCGCGAGTTTCCACGTATGGAAACGAGGCGGACAACTCGATATCCCACTGGGTGTCTTCACCATATGGTGGACGGCTTGCCGTTTCCCGGCTCGCGTAAAGTTGGATCAATTCAAACGCCATCTCGCGCACCGCGCGGCGGACACGGCGGCGCGTCTGCTGCCAATCGCCGGAGCCGAGACGGGTCAGGGTTGGTTCGACCCCCCCGCCGGAGTACCGCGCGACCCGATCGGTCTGATCGACCGGGACGTAGAGCCGGTCGCCCTTGGCATAGTCGATCTGGAGATACTCTCGCTCGACTCCACCCGCCTCGAGGCGGGTCAATCCGCGATAGACGCCAACGCCGTAATCGATGTGGACGACGAAATCGCCGGGGGAAAGCGCCGACGCCAACGGCGCGGCCTCGCCGTGGCGACGGCGATGGGCGCGTCGGGTCTGCTTGCGGAAACCGAAGAGTTCGAGGTCAGCCAGCAGCAAGAGTTTCCATTCGGGTGATTGCCAGCCGCTGTCGACGTCGGAGTTTCGGATCTCCAGGGTGCCAGGAGGCAGAAGCGATGGCAGTTGGTGGCGCTCCCGCCGCCGATCCCGCATCGGAAAGATGTCGCTGGACTCAAAGAGTTCGGTCAGGCGATCGACTTGATCCGTGGCGATGGTGACTCGCCAACCGTCGTCGAGGCGGTCGCGAACGGCTGCGACGACTTCGGGTAGCCGACCGGCGAACCGCGGCGCATCGACGATATCCAACACAATCTCAGCCGCACCAGTCGTTGCTTCGTCGGAGCCGCAAAGCAGCGCGTGGTGTTTGCGCAAGTGGGCCGAGACGGTTTGCCATGATGCGATCGGACTCGCCAGGCCGACCGGCAACTCGTTGTTGGCTACGAATGCGTCGCAAAGCTCACGCGCCTGTTGCTCGAGCTGGGACGCAATGAGCTTGATCGCGGCAGGTTCATCAATCACGATGCGGGTATTCGCCGGGAGGTAGTCAAGCAGGCCCGCGGCGGAATCCGCCAGATAGGGAGCAAAGAGGTCGACTGACGCGGGAACCTGTCCCATCGCCATCTGCTCCAGCATGCGGCGCCATTCTGTCCGCACCTCGGGGCGTAGATCGGTGTCGTCGAGCCCGCGCAGGGCGGCGGCGGCTTCTGGCAGGCGCCAGAGCGCAAGTTCCGACGGCGGCAAGAGCCGGACGGTACGCAATCGCTCGCGGGAGCGCTGGCTGTGCGGATCGAACGACCGGATCGAATCGATCTCGTCACCGAAGAAGTCGATTCTCAGCGGTGCGTCCGCCTCGGGCGGGAAGATATCGACAATTCCACCGCGGCGGGCCAACTGGCCAGGCTCGTACACCAACGGCGCCAACTGATAGCCATGCTCGGCCGCCCAACGGATCAGTTCATCCTGCGTTTGCCGCACCCCCTCCCGAAGGACCCGGGTGGCACCGGCCAAGTCAGCAGGGGGCATGAGCAACTGCAGCAGGCCATGAACCGGCGTCACGATTACGGGAGCTGGCGCTCCGGCAGGAGTGGCTCGAAGCGAGTCAAGGAGTGCGACCCTCTCCGTCGCCGTCTGCAGATCGTATGGCAATTGTTCATACGGAAGCGCGTCGAGCGCGGGCCAGATGGTTACCGCGCGCTCCGGCAAGTATTCACCTAGCGCGGCGGCGAGCGTCTCCGCCCGATCGGCGCGCGAGACAACAACCAGAGCCGGGCCTTCGTGGCGCGATATCGCCGCGGCGGCGACCGCTGGTCTCGCCGCCAGGGGAAGATCGGGAACGGCGACAGAGCGGCTGTCGAGCGCGTCGATGGCCGCGTTGACATCGGGATGTTCAAAGAGTTGGTGCGAAAGATGGCCGAGCGACATCAGATCCCGAGAGTGAGTAACGCATATCCGTTGGATGGCGACGGATCATCAGGAGGCATAAGAAATCAATTTTACCACGGCACCTCACAGCACTTGATCGAAATCGCCTGCGATTCGGTTATTGTTCGGCGAGAATAGTAGGAGGATTGGCGGGCCCTGGAAGACTGAGATGACGAAAACTCGAGCGATTCTCGCGCTTGTCGCTGTTGTTGCCGGGGTGATCGCCGCGTATGCCATTTTTCGCGCCTGGGATGACCGCGCCGCGCCCCCAATCATCATCAGCGACAGCGAGGTCATGGTCCCGGTTGTCGTGGACCTGAGAGGAGCGGTCAAGACCCCGGGAGTGTACGAGTTGCCTGCCGGAGCCCGTGTGCAGGATGCCATCGCTGCCGGCGGCGGGGTGACCGAGAACGCCGATCTTTCGACGATCAATCTGGCGAGGCGGCTCCGCGACGGAGATGTGGTGGTCATTGCCCCGTTGCCTTCCCCTTCAGGAACACCTGGCTCTGCGCCAGAAATGCCGCCAGTCACAACTGACGGCAGTGGAGTCGCGAAGGTCAATCTGAATACGGCGAGCGCTGCCGAACTCGTCGCGTTACCCGGGATCGGCGACACCATCGCCGGGAGAATCGTTGCGTATCGCGACGAGCACGGACCATTCCGGTCGATCGACGATCTGATTCACGTCCAGGGAATCTCCGCTAAGTTGATCGACAGCCTGAGTGATCTGGTAACCGTCGGACCATGACCGGGATCGCCATCGGGGTATCGGCTCTGACTGGCGTCGCGTTTGGCTGGTGGGCGGTCGCGCTCGTTGGCGCACTGAGTATCGCCATTCTGGCTATTGGATGCAGTCGGCAGCGATGCGAGACGGCGCTTGCCGCGTTCGTGATCGTCGTGCTTGCCGCATGGCGAGCGGACTCGACGCTGACGGCGGGAAGCGATACCGCTCCGCCTGCAAACGCCGCGGCGGCGCTGGTCGTCAGCCCGCCGGTGCGGTCCGGGCGATTTCAGTATTTTGTCGGGGAAGTCGAATCTGATGACTCTCCATCCGGTTCACGCGTCTGTTTCACGGCACCGGCTCTTCCGCCGCTCGAACTCGGCGACGCCCTCCATCTGAAGACCGAAATCCAAGCGAGGTCGGACGCTTCGGTTGGCAGGCGCGCGATGCTTATCTTGCGGGAGTGCGACGGCTCTGCTTTTGCGCCATGGGTCGAGATTTCGGGCACGACGGGGAGCCCGGCACGACTGCTCTCGTCAATGCGAACTCGTCTTGGCGAATCGCTTCGGCATGCTGTTCCTGGCGACGCGGGGGTGCTGCTCTCCGGACTGGTGACGGGAGATGATTCCGGTTTCAGTCCGGAACGAGAGGACGCCTTGATCGCGACAAGCACCACGCACCTCACCGCGGTAAGCGGATCCAATCTGGCACTTGTCGCCGGCATCCTGCTTATGGCGGGAACCGCCGCCGTGGGGCGGCAACGGTACTGGTGGCAGGTTCTGGTCATTGCCGGAGTCTGGCTCTATGCCGCGATCTCCGGCGCCAGTCCGCCTGCAGTACGAGCGGCAGTCGTGGCGTCTCTCGCCGTCGTCGCGTTCTGGTTCGGACGCCGACCGGATTTCCCGACCCTTATTCTCCTGGCTGCCGGAGCGATGGTGATGCTCGAACCGCGGCAAATCGACTCGCTTGGCTTTCGATTGTCGGTGGCGGCGTCGCTGGCGCTGGCGTGGATCTTGCCGCCGCTCCTGGAGCGGCGATCGGGGTGGTGGGGCGCAGACCTGGTGGTGGCCACAAGCGTGGCGCAACTGGCGACGTTGCCCTTCCTGTTGCCGATCTTCGGTTCGGTGTCGGCGTCGAGTTTGCCCGCGAATCTGATCGCGGCGCCGCTTTGTGCCGCGATCACCCCGATTGCCGCGATTTCCGCGGTGGGCGGCTTGATCTACCAGCCGCTGGGAGACGCTCTAGCCGCCCCGGCGGGCTTGCTGGCGCGATTGCTGTTGCGCGTCCTCGATCTGTTTGCCGAAACAGGAGGGACGTTTGCCGTTGGGAAGCCCCCGACCTCGGCCGCGGTGGTGCTAGGTGTGACAGCCGTCGCTGCGCTCCTGTTGGGGATGACAGCGCAGCGACGGCTCTTGGGCGGTCTAGCGGCGGCGGCGCGTCTTCTTGTCCGACGGAAAGACCCACATCAGGCCCTTTGAGCTGATGCGGATGACGCGGAACATGAGCCAGCCCGCGAGGAAGACGCTCATCAACTGCCCGACGTACGGGAGCGCGCTTAGCCCGTTCTTGGAGATATCGCCCGAAATCTGCCAATGCTTCTGTTGCGCAATGACGTAGAGGATTGCCCCTACGATCAGCAGCGTCAGCACGAACATCTGGCGTCGTTTGCGAACCAGCGCAATGTCCTCACCACCAAGGAAGTTGTACCGAGCGAACCGTGAGGGTTCTTCAGGCTCGCTCGGTTGCATTTTTCGAGGTGCGCTGGCGCGAGGAGCTTCTTCGGTTGCGCCGGCAACGGTGGTGACGTGAATCTGATCGACGGGGATGCCTTGCAGGTCGGCCAATTGCTGGCGGAGCGCATCACGCTCGGCGGCGATCCGGCCAATGACCCGATGCGACATCGTCAACTGCTGCATCATCATGTTGAGATGGCGGTTGAGGGCGCCGAGCGAGTGATTCTGATCGACGGACTGCACCGCCGCCGTCGCGGCGGCCTGCTTCTTGCGCGCCCGGTCAGCCGTGCGCGTTCCCTTCTTGGCGGAACCACCAACCGTTGCCGTGATGGCCGCCGCGACATCATCGGGTAGCGCCTCACCCTGCTCGTCGGAGACGTCCGCCGTGCCTTTCGCCTTGGCGCGTCCGGCCCCCCGTTCCTTGCCCGCTTTCGGCGCTCGCGGTCCTTTCGCTTTGCGAGAACCTTGTGCAGCCTGGTCCGCGACGTTCAAAGTGGCCGCCGGCAACACTTCTCCGAGTCCGGCATCTGCGGCAACGCCCTCGCCCGCGACGACTTCTGAATCGAAGACCTCATCACGCTGTGCCTCGGCGCGCCGACGCGCACGGCGCTCACGGCGAATGTCGGAAACCGTCGCCAGATGCGTGGGATCGGAAACTGGGGTTCCGTTCTCAGAGCGAGATTGAGGGGCGACATCAGCATCAGTTGGCGTAAGGACTGTTTGTTCGGCTGTTTGCTCTGCCAGTTTCGTTTCCTTTCTTGATGGTCGCTGATTGACGACGATTGACAGGATAATCGAACTATTCGGAATCTGCAAGAGAAAACAGATCATCGATACTATCTTTGGCAACTGCTGATGGATAGTTTGGGAAATGAAAACATGATCCGATAGAACCGAAGATATGAACTTGAGGGTTGGGATGATTCCCGCACGACGGACCTGAAGAGAGAGGCGACCGATCCACTTCTTTGACAGTTGGGGGCGATAACAGTATTGTTCACGCTGTAGCCCCCATAGTCTAGTGGCCTAGGACGTCACCCTTTCAAGGTGAAGATCGCGGGTTCGAATCCCGCTGGGGGTACCCTCTCCGGGCAGAAATGGTCAAAAAGCCATTGACAGTTCGGGTGTGGGATGCTAGCGTGCGTGTGGACCGGAGGGAGTGCGGAAGCGCGGCCATAAACCGCGATCGCCGCGAGGGAACGGTCCAGTAGCACAAGGGCGGAGGGAAGCAATGGGTCTCGTAGCAGATTTTCTCGGTGGCGATTCGAGTACCACCGACACCGCCAGCGCGGGTAACGGTGGCGTTGCCACTTCCAGCGCGAATGGTGGCGCCGTTTCGCTCGGCGATGTGAACAGCGGCGGCAACGCCGGTAATGCCATTGGTGTCGGCGACACCTACGGCACGGTCGGCGTGGACGGTGGCTCGGTGTCCAACTCGACGGCAATTGGTGTGTCGGCGAATGGTGGCACCGCGATTTCTGACGCCAGCGGTGGCGATTACAACTTGGCGTTCGTCAGCTAGTCACCGCGGCTTTTCAACACTTTGCGTCCTTTTGGGAAGGGCAGAGCCTGGGGAGGGCTGAGTCAAATGAAGTATGGGAAGGGCGTTTTCGCGGGTGCCGTAACTGCCGTGCTTGGGGCTCGCGCAGCGATGGCGCAGGTCACCGATACTGCCAGCGCCGGCAACGGTGGCGTCGCCACTGCCGCCGGTAACGGTGGTGCGGTTTCCGCCGGCAACATCAACTCCGGCGGCAACGTCGGCAGCGCGATCGCGGTCGGCGACACCATGGGACCGGATCCGGATGTCTACGGTGGCGATATTGCCAACAGCACCTCGATGGCCGTCGCTGTTGATGGCGGCACCGGCATCGCGGATGCGACCGGTGGCAACAACAACCTGGCGTTCGTCAGCTAGGTTCTTCTCCTGAAGTCGCAACGAGGAGGGTGGTTTCCCACCTTCCTCGTTTGCATTTAACGCGGCAATCACTCAGCTCGCTGTATCGTCAGTAAGTTGCCGCGATCAAAACGCGATCGGCTTCAATCCTCCGGTGGTAGCCGCACGCAGTACATCGAACTCCGTCCTTCTTCCGAACTGTCCTGAGTCACCCAGCTGCCGCATTCCAGCATCGATTCGCTGAGCTCGATTCCCGTCCGGTCCATTTTTTTTCCCTGTCCGCGTCGATCCGGGTTATCATGGCGTACGTACAACTTCGGATGAGGAACGTTCGCCATTGGCGCCGCCGGCTGCATTGATCATTGTTCGGCTCGGTCGGATCACCGCATCCAGTGTCCGGTTCGCTCCGGATCGAAATCAGAAAGCATCAGAGCGAGCGTTCCCCGGCCCCAGGCATGGCGCTAGACAATCGGTTCGGTCGTTCGATGAAGGCAGGGAGATGGTATGACCCGCGTGCAGCGTGATTTGGTTGGCGGTCTGGCGAAGCGAGCGTTGCAGCGCCGAAGTTCGACCTTGATCGGGGGCGCCGCCGTGATGGCGTCAGTCTCGCTGATCATGGCCCCAGGGGCTTCCGCCTTTTTTCAGTTGCCCGATGCCACCTCACCTGAGTCGGGGACAGCGCAGGTTGTCGCACAAGGCGTCGCCAACATCGTGGGCGGCGATTTGCGGTGGGAGGTCATCGAGCAGACCGCGCCACCGCCCGCAAATGCCACACCCGTCACGAGCGAGTTGGGATTCATCGTTGTCGAGTCGGGAGTTCTCTTGGTCGAGGACCTCGATACCGGTGAGCAACATCGTCTGCCCGCCGGAGAAGCGGTGATGACCGAGGAGGGCGTTTCCCAGAACCGGGCCGCGCTTGGTTCTGACAACGCGGTCTATTTCGACGTGTCGCTGGTGAATGCCAACGCGGCGGACGAGCAAGCGCTCTTTTCCAGCGATCCCTTTACCGGGCCCGATGCTCGCCACGATATCGATCTCATGCAGGATGTGCTTGCGCCCGGCGGCACGCTGAACATTCCGGCGGGGGCCCTTCCGACACTGATCCTCGTTACGGAGGGTGCCGCGCAGGTCACAACGGAAGGAGGCGACGTTGTCTCGCTCGGCGATAACGAATCTATTGCCCTGACCGGGGCGCTGGTCGTCACCGCGGGTGAAGCGGGATCTTCGCTGACCGCGGCCTATACGGGACCTGCCGTTCCCCGATTGGGAGAAGCGGCGCCGCGGGAGCGGGCGGTCTCCACTCCAGAGGCTGTGGCCCAGGCGCTTCCCGCCGCGACTCCGGCAGTGATCGAAACCGAACCGGCGGCGGCATCGGCCGTCGATGAAGATGGGGACGGCCTCAGCACGCGCCAGGAGGCCCGCGAGAATACCGATCCAGCATTGGCGGATACCGACGAGGATGGGCTCACCGACGGTGAGGAAGTGCTGACCTATGGCACCGCGCCGCTGGCCCCGGATACCGACGGTGACGGGATACTCGATGGGGACGAAGTCGCGCAGGGTACCGATCCCAAAAATGTCGGCACCACAGAGGTCGTCGCCGAACCGACCCCGGGAGCCTCGGTCGAAACGGAGGCAGACGCTTCTGCCGATTCCGTGGATGCTTCCACTCCAGCCGAAAGCGCCGACACCGCGGCACCAGCAGTAGCCGGAGATAGCGACGGCGACGGTCTGGAGGACGAGATCGAAATCCAACTCGGCACCGATCCATATGATCCTGATACCGACGACGACGGAGCTACCGATGGTGACGAGTACTACGTGTTGGCGACAGGAACGCGGAATCCGGATTCGGACGGGGATGGCGTGCTCGACGGTGATGAAGCCGCGAACGGCACCAATCCCAACGATATCAACAGCAACTAACGTCGACGCGGGTCAATAACCCGATCAATCGCAAACGATTCGCCCCGTGAACGCGACGTGTGCGATCACGGGGCGACGGAACTGGGCAAATCACTGGGCATTGCAGTGGACCACGATCGCGTGTGAGTGAACGCGGAGCGGGGGATTGCGATTCGCTCCGCTAACCACTATCAGCGCGTCGGCTCTGCCGCGCTGAGCCTGGACATCACCATGGTCTCGCCTAGGGAGGCACGTGACGTACCGGCAGCACTTGCCGAAATGCCATTTGCGTTGGATCAGAGGAGAATCCAGGCGGCGAGGAGACCGACGGACAGGACCAGAATCACCGGCGTTGCGGGCGCCATACCCCAAAGCGCCCATAGCAATGCCGCCAGGATGACCAGACCGGAGAGAACGAGGAAATATGCCATCGTCGGCGAAATACGCTCTCGCGCCGGATCGTGGCCGCCAACGGTATCCGGAATCGGCCCGAGTTCAGAACCGGAGAGAATCTGGCGGGTGGCTCTACCGGCGCTGCGCTTAGCCATTACCGTTTCCCGGCAGGCGACGTACCAGTTGACACAGCCCGGAGCGATCCTCCCGCGTGCGGCAGGGTAAGGCGCCAGATGCGGAGAATGATGACCTTGATGATCCCCGACCAGGCGAGGAGTGCGCCAGCGACAATTGCGATCGGCGATGAGATTGCGAGCAAGCCAGCCAACGTGAGCACAATCCCGCCCACAAGCATGGCGGCGGAAACGATCCAGAGATAACGCACGAGCAAGAAGACCCTTTCTTCGGTTTGGGGACAGACGTCTGACCTTTACGGACATCGTAACCTGCAATCCAGAAACGATGCAATTACGATCGTACCGAATTGTCAGATGGCAATGCTGTTGGCAAGTGTGGGATCGTTCGTGTCACGATGATCCAAGCAGTAGGATCCATCCGCGAACACGTTCAGGCGAATCTTGAAGGAGCTGTGGTGTGTTGAACAACAAGTTCGCGCGAGAAGCAATCAAACAGGCGGCCACCCAGGTGAACCAGGGAGTCAAGGAAGGCGCGCGTCAGTTCGTGGAGCGCGAAGTGAACCCACTGCGAGCGCGTGTCGAAGAACTGGAGACCCGCGTTGCCCGCCTGGAGCGGCAGATTGCGGAACTGATGCGCGAACGAGACCGGGGCGGGCGGCTCTAAGAGAGCGAGAGATTGGAACGGCAGAAGACCGACCGTTCATCTCGGCTATCTCTCGGATCCGTGCTGGATAGTGGAGCCCTGATTGTCGCCTTCCGCACTCACCCTGACCTCTCGCCGCAAGCGCGGGGAGAGATGCTGGCGACTGCATGGGTTGACATGGTAGCGGGTGTCTTCATCTCAACTGCGCATTCCGGGACACAAGCAGCGACTCAATTCCGAAGTGTGCTTGGGCCGGCTTGCTGTGCATGACGATCGGGTCACGCCCGATCGAGGTGCTTGGATGGTCAGCCAGGTACGAACATCGGGAGGTCCGCGTCGGCATCAGTAATCAGCGGCGAATGCGATTGATTCACCGCATCAGCGGCAGCTTCCCCTAACGCATCGAGTCCTGGCTTCAAGAATCCCATCGTCATGTACGAGATGAAGCCATCAGGTTGAATGAGAAAGACCGATGGCGTGGCCATGATCTCGAACGCGGACGAAATCGGATATTCCTCGCCTTCGACCAACAGCGGGAATGTGAGATCGTACCGGCGAGCGAACGATTTCGTGATGTTCGGTGAGTCCTGGGAGATTCCGAGCACCTGCAAGCCGGCGTCGCCATACCGCTGATGGAGACGCTCCAGGATCGGGAACATCTGCTTGCTCGACGCGCATGAACTCTTGTAGATGCCGACCAGGAGAGGGCCTTTCTCAAGAACCTTCCGGACGTCCCATTCGGTGCCGTCGGCGTCGGTGAAGACAAGATCCGGAAACGGAGCCAACTGCCCCTGTTCAATCGTCATCTGTTGCTCCTGCTCAGATCAGCACGATGTGTCATTTGCCGCTTGGCTCGTCACGGCCTTTCGGATCAAACGCCCAATCGCTATACCGCCTGCAATGCCGCTTCCAGCGCTCGGGAGATGTCCGACTCGAGATCGACAACGTCCTCGATGCCGACCGAAACTCTCACCAGATTTCCCTCGGTCCACGGCCAGACCAGCGTACTGCAATCGCCCAGACTCACCGCAACGGTGCACAGTTCGAGCGAGTCGATGAACGCGGCAAGAGCAGGGCGATCACCACGCAGCATAAACGAAAGCATCCCGCCGAATCGGTCATCTCCATTCCCGACGAGCGATGCGGCGAGTTGATGACGGGGATGTGAGTATAACCCCGGGTACGCGACATATTCGACCGCAGGGTGTGCTTCCAGCACCCGCGCGAGATGTAGGGCATTGCTGCTGTGACGAGACATCCGCAGCGACAGCGTATGCACGCCCGCCAATAGAATCCAGGCGGCGAACGGCGGCATGACGGTCCCGAGGCGCATCATCTGTTCGCGAATCGGCCCGAGCAGCGACGAGCGCCCGGCAACGACGCCTGCCTGAATCTGCCCGTTCCCAGACAGGTATTTCGTCGCGCTATGAATGACGATGTCGGCGCCGAGTTCCGCCGGCCGCAGCAACGCGGGGGAAAGAAACGTGTTATCGATGATCAGCGGAACATTGTGCTCGCTGGCGATGTGCGCCAGTTGGCGCACATCGCTGACCTGCAGCTGCGGATTGGAAAATGGCTCAGCATAAATCGCCCTGGTTTCGGGGGCCATGGCCGCGGTTACGACATCAGGGTCGTTCTGATCGACATAGGTGACCGAGCAACCGAGCGAGGCGAGTTCACTCGAGATTAACATACGGGTCAAATCGTAGATATTGTTGGCCGCGACGAGATGCCCGCCACCGGCCAACAGGGTCAACAGGGTGGTGCTGATTGCCGCCATGCCGGAGTTGAAGGCGACCGCGTTCTGCGTGCCTTCGAGGCTGGCTAGTTTGAGTTCCAGGCATCGCACGGTCGGATTTCCGCGGGGAGAATAGGAGAAGTGCGGTCGGTTTCCGCTGCGCATACCTTCGATTTGATCGAGGGTTTGGAAGGCGTAGGTGACGTTCTGATAGAGGGGAACGCCATGCGCGCCAGTGGTAGGGTCCGGTGCTTCGCCAGCATGGATACAGCGAGTACCGAATCCTGGCTGGTCGGTCCCCGGTTCAGGACGATTCATAGACACCTCGGTCGATTTCGCGGGGAGACACCGCCGATTGGGATCAGTCCGCATCGAATCGTGATTCGTCTGAGTCGCCAGAGGGGCGGACAAGGAGGATCGGCACGCTTGCCTCTCGCACCAGCCGGTTGGCAACGCTGCCGAGCAGCCAGCGAGTAAGCCCGCCGCGGGCATGGGTGGTCATGACTAGCAGATCGCCGGGTTTGAGGGCGGCATTGATCTCGGTCGCCGGGTTGCCTGAGCGCAGTTCCCATGTCGCCCGCTCATCCCGATTGAGGAGGTCCATGGTTCGCGCCGACAGATAGTCGCGTACTTCGCGTTCGATCCTGGCGCGGGTACCGGCAAGGGCGTCCGCCGCTAAGAGCCCGCCGCGAACGGCATCTCGCACCGGGTCGCTTTCGATGACTTGAACGATGTGAATCGGCACACCCAAATCGGCGGCGAGATCGATCGCGACCGAGAGCGCCGTTTCGGCCAGCGGCGAGCCATCGAGTGGAACCACGATGCGGCCAATGGGTGCCGGACCATCGGGCGAGGCGCCGGCCCGTACGATCAATGTCGAGACGGGCGCATTCCGCACGACACGATCAGCGACACTGCCGACCAGAGCCCGTTCGGCGCCGCCGCGGCCATGGGTTGCCATGACGATGAGATCGGCGTCAGCGGCGGCATTGAGGATCGCGGCCGTCGGCTCCTCGAAGGTGGTCGTCACAACGACATCCCGTCCCTGATCGCGAAATGGCTGAGCGGCGCGCTCCAGATACTCCGCCATCTCGGTGGTGTGCAGCTCACGCCATTTCGTCAATTCAGCAGGTGATATTGCCGCTAGCATGCCACCGGTGGAAGGATTTTCCGTGCGCAAGAGATGGACCGATCGGCTAGGGATGAGCGCGGCATACGCCAGCGCCGCCTCGCTGGCCGGCGAGCCGTCAAGTGGTACAAGCAATCTGCGCCGCATGAATCCTCCCGAGTCGCCAAACGATGGCGGCACGATGAAGCGTCGCGCTATGGTACAAGAGGACAGGCGAGACGCTGTGCCTGCCTCGATGCCTGCGCGTCGTCTGAGGCGTGCGCTCGGATTCGTCATTCGCCCAATCAATTGTGGACTCTCTGCAGGAGGCTGGTCTGATGGCTGACAGTGAACGCCGCACCTGGAGCGAAGCGTTGAACGCGTTGCGGGACGCGGGGGAAGAAGTCGTCTCTTCACTGCGGGGAATGGCCGGTCCAGAGCATGTTTCGGACAGGAATCGCGCGCAGTTTGCTCAGGATATCGCGCGATTCGATCGTTCGGTCAATGCCCTGGTGGCAAAACTGGAACAGGAAATCGACGTAAGGCGGTCAACCGTCGACGCCGCGATCGATCGGGATCAGGTGTCGAATTCCAGCGCGAAACTCAGGGAATCTCTCATCGAGCTCTCAGGGCAGGCACAGCGTCTCACGGATGAACTGGGGACCGCGGCGGCCGATACAATGAAAGAGGTCGAGCCAGAGCTGAACACGGCGATTCGTGACCTCGATGCCGTGATCGGGGCGGCGAGATCCTGGCTGCGAGCTGCGATCGATCCGACCGGCGAAGCCGGGTCAGGCCGCCCAGCTGCAACTCGACCGTCGCTTGACGATCTCTAGCGACATTCCGAACGGCCAGCGCTGCATCGACTTGCGATGTGAGAAGGTGACGGTGCAACTGATGACGCTTGCATGAAGCTGGGATTGATGGGCAGCTGGTGGTCGTTCATCGCGAGAGGAGTTCTGGCGATCGGATTCGGGTTGCTCGCCTGGATTCGTCCGGAATTCTTCTGGGCGTCGGTCCTGCTCGTTTTCGGCGTCTATGCCATCGTCGACGGGGTGCTCGCGCTGGCGACGGCGGTGAGAGGGAAAACAGGATCCCCCTGGGCGAACGTGCTGGAAGGTCTCGCGGGCATCATCATCGGCATCCTTGCCCTCTCGTTTCCGAACGTTGCCGGGTTGACGATCGTCGTGCTGATCGGTTGTTGGGCGATCGTGACCGGCGCGCTCGAGATCATCTCCGCCATTCGCCTGAGAGCCGAAATCGCGGACGAGTGGTTTCTGTCGATTGGAGGAGTCCTGTCGCTCCTGCTGGGAGTGATTCTGGTGCTGCGGCCCGAGTTCGGCAACATCGTCACCGCGTACATTCTCGGCACGTATGCGCTGATTTTTGGGGTCTTGATGATTGGACTCGGCCTACGAATGAAAGGACTGCATGCCGCCTGAGGGGCGGGTATTGACCGGTGGGATACGCCGGTCAGGCACATCTCCTTTCGATCTTGATAGTGATGGCGTGGAGAGCACAACTGAGGACGTGCCAAAGGCAGGTTGGATACGATAGCGGTACGTCTGCATCCGAGATCTCCGTTTCCTTGATATTCCATTCTGAGAGGAGACTACCGATGTCCGACCTGGAGGCGACCGAGCGATTCTTTCGCGCGGCGAACTATCTGGCAGCGGCCCAAATCTACCTAGCCGACAACGCGTTGTTGGAACGGCCGCTCCAGTTCAGCGACGTCAAGCCTCGCTTACTCGGGCACTGGGGAACATGTCCGGGCATCAATCTCGTCTGGGCGGGGTTGAATCGCCTGCTTGTCGAAGACCCGGCGGCAAACATGATGATGGTTGTCGGACCCGGTCACGGCGCGGCCTCACCGCTTGCGGCAATGTTTCTCGACGGCACCCTCGAAGCGATCTACCCCCAGTATGTTCGTAACCGCGAAGGGCTTGCCGCGTTTGTTCGTGCCTTTTCCTGGCCCGGAGGTTTTCCCAGTCACCTCAATCCGGCGACGCCCGGAACGATCGTGGAAGGTGGCGAGCTGGGTTATGCCCTCGCTACGGCATTCGGCGCTGTGCTCGACAATCCCGACCTCACCGCTGTCTGCATGGTCGGCGACGGCGAGGCGGAAACCGGGCCGACGGCCACTGCCTGGCATTCCGTGAAGTGGCTCGATCCGGCGAGCAACGGCGCCGTCTTGCCCATCTTGCATCTCAATGGCTTCAAGATTTCGAGCCCGACGGTCTTTCGCGCAATGTCCGAACCCGAGTTGATCGATCTGTTCCGCGGGTTTGGCTGGGACCCGCGAATAGTCGGTGACGAATCGTGGGAGTCCGACGTTCCTCAAGGAGTTGCCGGCATCCACGCCGCGCTCAGAGATGCGACGGCGCAGATCGCCTCGATCCAGGACGATGCCCGGTCCCATCCTCGCGCGAACCGCTGGCCGTGGCCAATGTTGATCCTGCGCACCCCGAAGGGCTGGACGGGGCCGAAATGGGTTGACGGGCAGAGGATCGAAGGCACGTTTCGCGCGCACCAGGTGCCGGCCGGGGCGGCGAGGACCAACCCGGAACACCTGGCCATTCTCGAAGCGTGGTTGCGGTCCTATCACCCGGAAACGCTGTTCAATAAGGACGGATCGCCGGCGGCTGATATCGTCGCGGCCGCGCCCATTGGCGATCGTCGCCTCGGAATGAACCCGGCGACGCGCGGCTGGACACAGACGACGGCGCTCGAACGTCCCAGCATCGCCGAATTCGGACTTGACCTCGACGGCCGGGGAGGGCGAGATGCGAGTGCATTGCGATCAGTGGGAGCGTTCTTGGCGGAGGTTTTTCGAAGCAACGCGACGAGGAAGAATTTTCGAATCGTCTGTCCGGATGAAACCGAATCGAACCAGCTCGGGGCTGTTTTCGATGCGACAGGGCGCGCGTTTGCGTGGCCCGTTTCGGAAGAAGACGCTCGTGATGCGCGACTCCAGCTCGATGGCAGAGTCATGGAGGTGCTGAGCGAACACAATTGTCTCGGCTGGCTTCAGGGGTACCTGCAGACGGGCCGGCACGGTGTGTTTCCCTGCTATGAAGCATTCGTCCTGGTGGTCGACTCGATGGTTGGCCAGTACGCAAAGTGGCTCAAACTCTGTCAGGAAACGCCGTGGCGGCAGCCGGTGCCATCCCTCAACATCTTGCTCACATCCGACACCTGGCGGCAAGATCACAACGGCTATTCACACCAAGGACCCGGTTTCATTAACAGCCTGCTGCAGAAGAAGTCATCCATCTCCAGGATCTACCTGCCCCCCGACGCGAACACCCTGCTCTGTGCGATGAATCACGTGCTCGGTTCTCACGGTTACATCAACCTGATCCTTGCGACCAAGCAACCGCTGCCGCAATGGCTGACGCGCGAAGAAGCCGATCTGCACGCGGCGCGAGGTCTCTCCATCTGGCCGTGGGCGTCGACATGCCGCGATGAGCCGCCTGATATCGTCATCGCGAGTGCTGGCAATGTGCTGACCGTCGAGGCGCTCGCCGCCACCCAAATCCTGCGAGAGGAGCTGCCCGCGCTTCGCATCCGGTTTGTCAACGTCATGGACCTGATGTCCCTGGCGACCCCGCGCGTTCATCCCCACGGCATCTCGGATGAAACGTTCGTTGACATCTTCACCTGGGACCGCCCCGTTGTCTTCAACTTCGCCGGGTATCCGTCGGCCGTCCATCAATTGGTCTACAAGCGGCCCAATTCAGAGCGTTTCCACGTTCGCGGCTACATCGAGGAGGGGACCACGACGACCCCGTTTGACATGCTGCTCCGAAACGGAACCAGCCGCTGGCAACTGGTCATCCTCGCGCTCCAACATTGTCCGGAGTACATGGTCGAAGCCGCGCCGATCGTGGCCCGGTACCAGACAAAGATCGCGGAGCATCGGTTCCATGTCGAAGCCTATGGAGAAGACCCACCCGAGATTCGGAACTGGCGTTGGCACGGTGATGCGGCGCCCGTCCGGTGAGTCGAAGTACCGTGGCCGCGACCATCCTCGTCTTCAATGCCGGTTCCAGCAATCTGAAATGGTCACTATTCACCGCAGACACGCTCCAGGAGACCGTAGCGGGCGAGATCGCTATCGGAATAGCAGGTAAACACTTCGATCTCTCCATAGCCACGCGCCAGATATTGGACTCTATCGACACGAACGTGGTGATATGCATTGGTCATCGCGTCGTTCATGGTGGACCGAGTTTGACCGGGCCCGTCTTCATCGACGACGCTATCCGCAGTGACATCGCCGCGGTGGCTGAGTTGGCTCCACAACACAATACACCTGCTCTTGCTGTCCTCGATACCGTTGAAGAGATTCTGCCGGACACGCCGCAAGTCGCCGTCTTTGACACCGCCTTCCACGCTTCAATCCCTGAAGCGGCGTTTCTGTATGGACTCCCGTACGCCTGGTACGAGCGCTACGGAGTACGGCGCTTCGGTTTTCATGGCATCAGTCACGAATACTGCGCCGGTCGCGCGGGGGACTTGCTTGGAGCGGATGGAACGAATCTCAGACTGGTCAATTGCCACCTCGGCAACGGATGTTCGTTGGCGGCTATTCGAGGCGGAACATCGACCGCGACGACCATGGGCTTCACGCCGCTCGACGGTCTGGTCATGGGCACCCGGCCGGGTTCGGTCGATCCGGGCATCCTCACCTGGCTGTTGAAAACTGGGCGAATCGATCTCGATGCCCTTGAGCAGACATTGCAACAGGATTCCGGGCTTCGCGGTCTGAGCGGACGCTCCGGAGACATGCGCGAGATCGAAGCACTCCGCGCCGCTGGCGACGTGGGGGCTATACGCGCGTTCGATGTCTTTGTGTTTCGCCTGGTCGAGGAAATTGCGGCCATGGCAGCGTCACTTGGCGGCCTCGATGCGTTGAGTTTCACAGCTGGCATTGGCGAGAACTCGTCGCTTGTTCGAGCCGCGGTCTGTGCGCGACTGGGGTGGATCGGGGTGCGAATCGACGAGGAGCGAAACGCCGCGGTCGCGGCCGACACGGAGATTGGAGCCACGGATTCGACGGTGCGCGTGCTTGTCATCAGGACCCGCGAAGCACTCGCGATCGCGAGAGAATGTCAGCGGCTTCTGGATCGACAGTAA
>JAXLWU010000033.1:0-55393 GCA_046328335.1 Thermomicrobiales bacterium | reverse complement strand
GGATCCCCGCGGGATTCAGGCGCTCGAAAGCCTCTATCCCTTCACTGGAAGCGCACACATCGTCGGGATCACCGGGCCTCCGGGCGTCGGCAAGAGCAGTCTCACCGCCGCGGCGATCGCCAAGGTTCGCGCCGGGGATCGCCGTATCGCCGTACTTGCCATCGATCCTACAAGTCCCGTTTCCGGCGGAGCGGTGCTCGGTGACCGCGTGCGGATGATGGACTTCCACGCCGACAACGACGTCTTCATTCGCAGCATGGCGAGCCGCGGCCGGCATGGCGGTCTCGCCTGGACCACGGCAGAACTGGTTCACCTGCTCGATGCCGCGGGCTTCCCGCTGATCGTCATCGAGACGGTCGGTACCGGCCAAGACAGCACGGACATCGCCCACCTCGCTGACACTGTGGTGGTGGTCGAGGCGCCTGGTCTGGGCGACGGCATCCAGGCGATCAAATCCGGATTACTGGAAGTTGGTGATGTTGTTGTCGTCAACAAAGCGGATCATCCAGGTGCTTCTGATGCACTGCGATCGCTGCGCGGCGCGCTCGCTGACGGGAGTCTGGCGGGGTCAGGCTTCCCCAGGATCCTGGGCACCGACGCTTTGACCGGCAAGGGAGTGGATAGCCTCGTGCATGCGATCGACGAGCATGCCCGCTGGTTGAACGACTCCGGGGAACGGGAGCGCCGGCGCGAGCGGGGAATTCGCGCCGAGGTCCTCGCGGGTGTGCGGGCGCGCCTCGCGCGCCGCATGGACTCCGGGCCAAGCGGATCGCCCGAACTCGCCCATCTCCTGAAACAGGTCCAACTGCGGAAGATCACCCCGCGCCGCGCAATCGAAACGATCGTTGGCACGGCCGACTGCCTATCCGGTCGCGGTTCGTAACCGGGCGGCGCGGTTGGCGATCAGCGCCGCCGTCGAACCGGCCCCGATGCCGTTATCGATATTCACCACCACGAGCCCCGGCGCGCACGATTGCAACATCGTCATCAACGCGCCAACGCCACCACCGCCGACGCCGTATCCGACCGAGGTGGGCAACCCGATGACCGGTACATCGACCAACCCGGCCACCACCGACGGCAGCGCCCCATCCATTCCCGCGGCGACAACGATCGCATCGACGTCTGCCGCCGCGAACCGCTCCAGCGGCTCGACGAGGCGATGCAACCCGGCCACGCCGACGTCCCAACCAACGGAGACCAACGCGCCCATTTCTTCGGCGATGAGAGCCGCCTCCGCAGCGATCGGGACATCGGATGTCCCGGCGCTGAGAACGCCGACCTTTCCTCCGGAGATCGGCCGCGCCGCGTCATCCTTGATCGCGACGATAGCCTTTGGGACCGGTAACCATTCGATGCGAACGACCTCGTTCAGCAGCCCTTGGATAGACTCGACCGCTTCGGGTCGCACGCGGCTCGCCAGGGCGCGGCCATGGGTCGTCGCCAATGCGCCAAGTGCGGCGGCGATAGCTGGCGCGTCCTTGTTTTCCGCGTGGACGACTTCAGGAATACCGGTGCGGCGCGCTCGCCCATGATCAAGGCGCAGTTCGGGTGTGGGCGCGGACGAACCTGGAGGGTCACCGCCGACCTGCAGGGCGTCGAGGAGGTCGGAGAAGGGCGACGATCGCCGCGAGTTCGTCATCGTGACTCGGCCTCGGCAAGCGCCATTTCGATCGCTGACTTGGCGTCGATTGATGGTTCGCCCTTCCTCAGCAATGCGAGAAACTCGATGTTACCCGCGGGTCCGCGTAGCGGTGACGCCGTGAGCGCCAGGATACCGAGTCCATTCTGGTCTGCTGCATCGAAGATTCTGGACAGAACGGTCCGATGCGTTCTCGAGTCCCGCACCACCCCACCTTTTCCGACTTCACCGCGGCCGGCCTCGAATTGCGGCTTGACGAGCGCCACGATGGAACCTCCCGACGCGAGGACCCGGCATGCCGCCGGGAGCACCAGTTTGAGACTGATGAACGAAACGTCGATCACCACCAGATCGACCTTCTCCGGAAGTTCCTCGAGGTAGCGTGCATTCGTGCGATCGAGTACGACCACGCGTGGATCGGCACGCAATCGGGCATCGAGTTGGCCGTAACCGACGTCCACCGCGTAAACCTGTCCGACTCCCCGTTGCAATAGACAATCGGTGAACCCGCCGGTACTCGCGCCGAAGTCCGCGGCGACCTTGTCGGTCACATCGAATCCGAATCGATCGAGAGCGTGATCGAGTTTCTCCCCGCCCCGGCTGACGAAGCGCTCACGCGCTTTCAAATCGATCCGGTCTCCGGCACGAACACGAGCGCCGGCGCGAGAATTTGCCTGTTCGTTGACCAGGACATCGCCCGCGAGAATCAGGGCGCGCGCGCGGGATCGGGTCTCCGCCAGCCCCCGCGCGACCACAGCTTCATCGAGGCGAAGCGGCGTTTCAGAATTCACCGGCGGCGAGGTGTCACTCACGCGCCGACGTGCTCGCGAAATGGCGCGGTCTGGACATGGCAAATCGCCACCGCCAGCGCGTCGGCGGCGTCGTCAGGTTTTGGGATTTGGTCGAGGCCCAGCACGATGCGGACCATCTCCTGCATCTGGGCCTTGCCTGCTTTGCCGTAGCCAACGACAGCCTGCTTGATCTCGGACGGCGCGTACTCCGCCACGTCGATGCCACGCTGCGCAGCGGCGAGCAGGACGATGCCACGCGCCTGACCTACCGTCATTGCGGTCGTGACGTTCTGGGAAAAGAAGAGCAACTCCACAGCGACCGCGTCCGGCTGCACGCGTTCGATCAATTCGGAGACGGCGGAATGAATCAGCAGCAACCGTGTCGGCATCGCGGCGTGCGCGTCGGTGACGATCACGCCGTAATCGATGGCGTGCGGAACCGGTTCGCTGTTGACGACGCCATAACCGAGACGCGCCGTTCCAGGATCGATGCCGAGAGCAATCATCGAGGCGCGCCCGATCGTCGCTACATCGCCGCTGCCAGAACCTCGTCGGTAATGTCGACGTTTGTGAAGACCTCCTGAACATCGTCGAGGTCTTCCAGTTTCTCGACCAGGCGAATGACCTTTACGGCAACGTCCGGTTCCGGCGCGACGAGTGTCTTAGGTCGCATCGTCAGTTGCGCCGCTTCGACATCGAATCCAGCGCCCTGGAGCGCTTCGCGGACCCGATGGAGATCCGCGGGATCGGTGTAGATGGAAACAATGCCTTCTTCCGCCTCGACATCCGTGGCGCCGGCGTCGATAGCGACGAGGGCGATATCGTCTGAATCGGCGCCAGCGGTCGGAATCTCGATCATTCCGGTCTGGTCGAACATCCAGCCGACGCTGCCGGACTCACCGAGCGTGCCGCCGGCGCGGGTCAGCACGGCCCGCACTTCGCCGACCGTCCGGTTCCGATTGTCGGTCTGGGCCTGGATCATCAGCGCCGCGCCACCTGGCCCGTACCCCTCGTAGAAGAGTTCGTCGAACTGATCCCCGGCGCCGAGACCGGCCGCGCGCTGGATCGCCCGCTCGATGTTCTCCTTGGGCATGCTCGCGGCGCGTGCCCGGTCAACCGCCAGGCGAAGACGCGCGTTGGAATCGGGATCGGGGAGACCCGCGCGAGCGGCAACCGTGATCTCCCGCGCCAATTTCGTGAACAACTGACCGCGCTTGGCGTCGGCGGCGCCCTTCTGCCGCTTGATCGTTGACCATTTTGAATGTCCTGACATGCCGCCGCTCCCAGACACTATCGATGACGCTTACTCGCGGCCAATCAGTATACGCGCTGAGAACCGAAGGAATCGCCACTTGTTTGACCATAACACTCTTGAAATTTGGGCAAAACTCCGTTATGCTGGCGTCAGTCATACCACGTTGATGTACGATAGCCCGCGTTCACCGCGCGGGGAGAGCGGACGATGCCAGCCCGCACTGGTCGTTATCCACCTCGATCGTAGCCGGGACGGACCCACCGCTGTTAGCGGCGGGTTTTTCTTTTCGGTTTATCGTCCGCGCCACGCCCAACCCGAATCACGTCGCATCGGGGCCGCGCATCGTCAGGAGATGGTGACAGAGGCGATGGTCACGAACCTGATCGATAAGGGTAGAGACCAGGGGTATCTGCTCTCGGACGAGGTTGTCGCCGCGTTCCCGAACGCGGAAGAACACCTCGACCTCCTTGATGATTTCTATACGTCGCTTGTCGCCGAGGGAATCGAAGTCCTCGAACAGGCTCCCAGCCGTCCGATGACCAAGATGCGCGATGCGATGGTCGAGCGCGTTGCCGAGCGGCCATCGTATGCAGACGATCCCGCCGCGGGAGTCGGTGACTCGGTCCGGCTTTACCTGCAGGAGATCGGCGAAACGGATCTCCTGACCATGCAGGAAGAAGTCTGGCTCGCCAAGCGCATGGAGCGTGGCAAACTCGCCGAGAGTCTCCTGCTCGATGCCATGCTGGGCGTCGATGAGCGGCGCGCCCTCGATGCGGACAAGATCGATGGCGACCTCGCCCGCGCGCATCTCATCCGCGCCAACCTGCGGCTCGTCGTCTCCGTGGCCAAGAAGTATGTCGGCCGCGGTCTTTCCTTCCTCGATCTGATCCAGGAAGGCAACATCGGCCTGATGAAGGCCACCGACAAGTTCGATTACAAGCGCGGGTACAAGTTTTCAACCTATGCGACGTGGTGGATTCGCCAGGCGATCACCCGCGCCATATCCGATCAGAGCCGGACCATTCGCCTTCCGGTTCACGTCGGCGAGACGATCAACCGGGTCAAGAAAACCAGCCATCGCCTGCAACAGATTCTGGAGCGTGAACCGACGCAAGAAGAGATCGCCCGCGCCATGGATGTGCCTGACGACAAGGTTCGTCAGGTTCTCGATGTATCGCGGCATCCCATTTCGCTCGAAGCGCCTGTCGGGCAGGATGGCGACGCTCTCCTTGGCGACTTTATCGAGGACGAAACCACCGCCCACCCACTCGAGGTCGCGTCGCAGGAACTGCTCAAGTCGCAGATCAGTGATGCCCTGAGCAAGTTGACCGAACGCGAACGCAAGATCATCGTGCTTCGCTTCGGTCTCGAAGATGGCCGATTCCGCACCTTGGAGGAAGTTGGGCGCGAGTTCGGCATTACCCGGGAGCGCATCCGCCAGATCGAGGCGAAGGCGCTGCGGAAACTTCGTCACCCGAGTTACAGCCGCAAATTGCGGGGCTACCTCGATTAGGCGAGCGTCCGCAAATCAAGAAGGTGAGTTGTCGCCTGCCGCCTGGCGCTTCTAATCAGAGGCGGCAGGCGGCAGGCGCATTCGTGGTTCAAGCCGGGTTGTGCAACAAGTCAGCAACCAAGCCACAGGTATCGATCGGGAGTTTTGTCTGGAATCCGGCTGAAGAACGTTTGGGCCTACACAGCGCGTGGCCGGGACAGAATCAGCGACACATTGTGGCCGCCAAAACCCATGGAGTTGCTCATCGCGTGGTCGATGCGAGCCGGCCGCGCCGCGTTCGGGACGTAATCGAGATCGCAATCAGGGTCGGGCGCTGTCTGGTTGATGGTTGGCGGCAGCAGGCTGTTGCAAATCGTCATCACCGCCAGCGCGGCTTCGATGGCCCCGGCCGCGCCGAGCAGATGTCCGGTCATCGACTTGGTCGAACTGATCGGAATGCCGTACGCCGCATCGCCGAAAGCGGCCTTCATCGCTTGCGTCTCGAACTTCTCGTTGAGTTGCGTCGAGGTGCCATGCGCGTTGATGTAGCCGATGGCCTCCGGCGCCAGACCGGCCTGGGCAAGGGCCAGGGTCATTGCCCGCGCTGCGCCAGCGCCGCCTGGGGCCGGTTGCACCATGTGATTGGCATCGTCGGTCGTTGCATAGCCGCTGATCTCCGCGAGCACCCGGGCGCCGCGGCCTGAGGCGTACTCGGCGCGCTCGAGGATCAGGACCGCTCCTCCCTCCCCCAGCACGAACCCATCCCGCTCGGCGTCGAACGGTCGGCTGGCCGCCGCGGGATCGTCGTTGCGGGTCGAGAGCGCACCCATCGCGTTGAAGCCGGCCACCACCAGGCGCGCCACGGGGGCTTCGCTCCCCCCGGCAATCATCACGTCCGCGTCGCCCCGGCGAATGATCTCGGCCGCTTCACCAATGGCGTGCGCCGAACTCGCACATGCCGAGACAGGCGCGAAATTTGGCCCGCGCGCACCGGTCACGATCGCCACCGTACCCGAGGCCATGTTGCCGAGAAACATCGGCATGAAGAACGGACTGAGGCGCCCCGGCCCTTGCGTCAGCACGGTTTCTGCGCCCGCATCGAGCGTTTCCGCTCCCCCCATGCCGGAGCCGATCAGGACGCCCACTCGGTCGGCATCCATCTCTCCGATCGTCAAATCGGCATGCTCCAGGGCTTCCAGCGCGGCGGAAACAGCAAAATGGGTGTAGCGGTCGGTGCGCCGCGCGTCCTTCTTGCCGAGCCTCGCCACTGGATCGAATTCCTTCACCTCTCCGGCAAACCGGGTTTCGTATCCGCTGGCGTCGAATCGGGTAATTGGCGCAATACCCGACTGACCAGCAGTGATCGCGCTCCAGGTCGACGCCGTGTCGTTGCCGAGCGGCGAAACGATGCCGATTCCCGTGACCACGACGCGAGGCCGGTCTGATCCATTCGACGATCGGGCCATGCTTCCCCCGAACTACTGCGCCATTCGGCGAACGAGTACACGACAACCAGCACAGGCGAACAAACGAAGAGACAGAACCAAATGGCAGCCGTTCCCGCGGTTGCCCCGGAACAGCCCCAATGCTACGCTCGATTCGGCCGATCCTGCGGTGTACGTGATGCAACCGTGGTCTTGAGCCAACAGAAAAGAGTCGGGAGCTGCTCCCGGACGGAAATCCGTCCCGAGGTTGCGGCGCCCACCTGCGAAAGCAGGTTCAAGGCTCCGCTGCACACGGCACAGGTGGGTGAGGCCGTCTCCACCTTCCCGGTGGTTCTGGTACCGGCCATGCCTCAGGTGACGCCACGGTGATTTACCTCGTGCTCGGCCCCGATCGACTTCTCGCGCAAGCAGCGACCAGCCGTATCGCGCGGGAGGCAGATCCTGATGCCGCCAATACCTCCACCTTCGATGCCAAGGAAACTCCGCTGGATCAGGTCGCCATGGCGGTCGGCAGCGCGTCGTTCTTCGGTACACCGCGCGTGGTCATTGTTACAGACGCGCTTGCGAAAACATCGCGGGAGACCGTCGCCGATACGTCCACAGATGAGGCCCAGACGCGGCCGGACAAGGGGTTGGGCGGAATCACGTCGCTCCTTGCCGGTGTTCCGGCTTCGAATGTCCTGATCCTGCATGAGCCGTCGCTCGCTTCGGCGCCCGCGGCTCTCAAATCCTTGGCTTCAAGTTTCACGGTGATCGCGTCGGATCCGCCACGTGGGCGGGAACTGATCGCCTGGATCGAGGATGCGGCACGATCGCGAGAGACGATCATCGATCGCCGTGCCGCGCAAGACCTGGCTGAAACCCTCTATCCCCAGACGTGGGATCGCAAACCATCCAATCCCCGCTACGATCGCCCACCCAATCTCGCGCTCCTGACCACCGAAATCGACAAGTTGGCGCTGGCGGCGCATCCCGGGCCGATCACCGTCCAGCACCTGCGAGCACTGGTTCCCGGGGGTCCGGACCAGCGGCTGTTTCGCTTTGTCGACGCCGCGATGAAGGGGGACATTCGCACCGCGCTGGGAGAGTTGGATCGTCTCGAGGGCGCTGGCGAAGAGCCGGCGATGTTGCTGGCGCAGGTGCTCGGTCAGGCTGAACTCGCCGCGCCAGTCAGCGAAGCCGGATCTCGCGATGCTGGTGCGCTTGCGCGTGACCTCGGTTCAGTTACGGCAAGCCGGATGTCGGCCGTGATGTCTTCGGCACGCGGGAGAACGGGAAGGAGAAACCGCGCGACGATCGAGGCGGGGGTCCGCATCGATCGTCGGCTCAAGAGCGGCCGGCTGCGCAAGCCGGAGCATGCGCTGTACGACCTCGTGATCGACCTCGCCGCCGGAAGTGGGCAGTAAGCGTGTCGACCTACGCCGACGCGGCGAGCAACGCGTTGTATTTGGCCATCAAGCGGGACTTGCGACGCGCCGCATTGTTCGCATGGATCACGCCCTTGCTGGCGACGCGGTCAAGCACGCTCACGGCCTCGACAGTCGCCGCCTTCGCGGCGTCGGCATCGCCCGCGGCAATCGCGACTTCGGCCTTCTTCACAAATGTGCGCGCCTCGGTGCGCAACGGCTTGTTTCGTTCCTGCCGCCGCGCCGCCACGCGGATGCGCTTCTTCGCAGATTTCGAGTGAGCCAACGTTCCGGTTCCTCCGTATCAAGACAGCAAGATAGACCCGCTCCCTTTGGGACGGGCGCTCAATCCTACCAGATGATCGCCCAGTCCTCAACGGTGGCGGATACCACCGCTCGGGGCCAGTCGAGCACTGGCGAATTGTCGACGCTCGAAATTGATTGGCCCACCTGGCCGGCTACCGGTGTTCCGATTACGCGTCAAGAGTGGGGGGAACCGAAACCCCGGCGCTCTCTCGCCCGGTCAGCCGGAATCGTGGCGGGCGCCTTCGTTCTCAGCCGCGCTCTGGGACTCCTCCGGGAAATCATCATCGCCCGCCAGTTTGGCACGTCCGAGGCGTTGAGCGCCTACGTTTCCGCTTTTCGCATTCCGGATTTGCTCTTTCTCGTCATCATGGCGGGCGCATTCGGTTCCGCCTTCATTCCCGTGTTCTCCGGATTTCTTGGCGACGGCGAAGAGGAATCGGCCTGGAACCTGGCGTCGGTAGTCCTCAATATTTCGGGGATCGTCGTCGTGATTCTCTCGGCCGCGGTCTGGCTCACGGCGCCACAATTGGTGGAGTGGATCGTGGCGCCGAACGCCAGTCCTACCGCGCAAGAAATCACGACCAACTGCATGCGCATCCTGCTCCTCTCCCCCATCTTTCTTGGTTTCGGCATTGCCGCCAAAGGTATCCTGGAAGGCCAGGAACTCTTCACCCTGCCCGCGTTCGCGCCGGTTATCTACAACGGCGCGACCATCGCCGGCGCCCTCCTTCTTGGTCCGATCTATGGCGTCTATGGAGTGACGGTCGGCGTCGTCGCCGGAGCCATCGGGTTCCTCCTCGTGCAGATCCCGGGGCTGGTGCGCAGCCGGATGCGCTACCGTCCGATCTTCAACCTGCGGACCGTCGGGCTGGCCGAGGTCGCCCGACTGTTGGGGCCGCGCCTGATCGGGCAGGCGGCGTTTCAGATCAACTTCATTGCCGTGACCAACCTTGCGTGGCGAACCGGCGAACAGAGTGTTTCTGCTCTCAATTACGCCTGGCAGCTGCTGATGCTGCCACATGGCATCCTCGCACTCTCGGTATCGACCGTGATCCTTCCCACCCTCTCCCGGTTCTGGCAGGCCGGAGACGTGCCCGCGTTTCGCCAGACATTTATTGGCGCGCTCAAGCCACTCGTCTTTCTTTCCCTTCCCGCGGCGGTAATGCTCTTCGCGTTTCGCGTACCGATCGTGCAGTCGCTGTTCCAGACCGGTGCGTTTTCTGCCGAGTCCACCTCGCTCGTCGCCGTGCCGCTCGCCTTCCTGGCGGCTGGACTCGTCAGTTACGCGCTGGTCGAAGCGCTGACCCGCGCCTTTTACGCGATGCATGACACGCGCACGCCGGTGATCACCGGGATCGCGATCATTGCCATCAACATCGCTCTGGGATGGTTCCTGCTCGATCGCATGGGGTATGTCGCCCTCGCCCTCGCGCTCAGCGCCAGTACGACCATCGAGGCGGTGGTCCTGGTCCTCATGCTCGAACGGCGGCTTGGTGGCGTCGGCGCCTCGTTTGGCGGCTGGCTCGCAAGCGTCTTGGCGGCGACGGCGCTGACCGGGATTGCGGCGGCCATCCTGGCGCCGGTGGCGATCGAGGCGTCGGCGCCGGGCAGTGCGCCGCGGCTCATTCAGTTGGCGGTCGTCTCCCTTACCTTGCTAGTAGTCGGACTTGTCTATCTTGGCAGCGCCTGGATCTTGCACGTCCCCGAACTGACGTTGCTCATCGAGAAACTGACCCGGCGGCTACCTGGAATACGGCCCAGCCTGGTCGCGTCCCAGCCCCCTCCGGGCACCGACTACGACGAGGTGGGATAAGTCAGGCGAATTGATGCTGCTCGGCTATACTCCGCCACTGGTTTTGCGCGCCTAGCAGATCTGAGCGAATGAGCGACTCCATTTCGAACATCCGCAACTTTTCGATCATCGCCCACATCGACCACGGAAAATCGACTCTCGCCGATCGATTGCTGGAGCAGACCCACACCGTTTCCGAGCGCGAGATGAAAGCCCAACTCCTCGACTCGATGGATCTCGAGCGGGAAAAAGGGATCACCATCAAGGCGCGCGCGGTGCGGATGTCGTATACGGCGCGCGATGGTCAAACTTATCAGCTGAACCTGATCGACACCCCCGGTCACGTCGATTTTTCCTATGAGGTGAGTCGCAGTCTCGCGGCGTGTGAAGGGGCGCTGCTGGTCGTCGATGCCGCGCAGGGGATCGAGGCCCAGACAATGGCCAACGTCTACCTCGCGCTCGAACAGGATCTGGCGATCGTTGCCGTTATCAACAAGATCGACCTGCCGAGTGCCGATCCAGCGAAGGTCGCCACGGAAGTCGGGCAGTTTATTGGTCTGCTCGACGACGAAATCGTTCGCGCATCGGCCAAGACCGGCGAGGGAGTCGGGGAAATCCTGGAAGCGGTGGTAAAGCATATGCCACCGCCGAAAGGCGATCCGGAGGCGCCCACCCGGGCGCTGATCTTCGATTCCCACTACGACCCGTACAAGGGCGTCATTGCCTACGTCAAGATCGTCGACGGCAGGATCAACACCGGCGATCGCATCCGGCTCATGGCCAACGGCAAGGAAGCGGAACTGCTCGAGGTTGGCTATTTCGACCCCGATCTTCAGCCCGACCTGGCGCTGACAACAGGTCAGGTGGGCTACATCGCCACCGGCCTGAAGGTGGTTCAGGACGTTCAGGTCGGCGATACGGTCACGCTGGCGGGCACGCCTGCCACAGCAGCGCTCCCCGGCTATCGGCCAGCCAAGCCGATGGTGTTTGCGGGTCTCTACCCAGTCGAGAGCGAAGACTATCCAATGCTTCGCGATGCGCTGGAGCGTCTGCGGCTCAATGACGCCGCGTTGACCTGGGAGCCGGAATCATCGGAAGCACTTGGGTTCGGTTTTCGCTGCGGATTCCTCGGTCTCCTCCATATGGAAATCATCCAGGAGCGACTGGAACGCGAATACAACATCCAACTCCTGGCGACCGCTCCCAGCGTCGAGTACGAGGTGCTGATGCGGGGCGGCGACATCCTGTTCCTCGACAATCCATCCGATTTGCCGTCTCCGGGCGACATCGAGGAGATCCGTGAACCCTGGTTGGACGTCTCGATCATCGTGCCGTCACGATACATCGGCGCGGTGATGGAGCTGGTCACCGGTCGCCGCGGCGATTACCGCGAATTGATCTATCTCGATCCGGAACGGGTCCAGATGAAATTCGAGATGCCGCTGGCGGAATTGATTGTCGATTTTTACGACCAACTGAAGAGCCGGACACAGGGTTACGCTTCGCTCGATTACTCCTTTCGGGACATGCGAGCGTCCGATCTGGTCAAACTCGACGTGCTCGTCAACGGGCAGCCCGTCGATGCGCTGTCGCTCATCACCCATCGGGATGAAGCCTATTCTCGCGGCCGCGAACTCGTGCAAAGTCTGCGCGGGCTGATCCCGCGCCAGATGTTCGATGTACCCGTCCAGGCCTCGATCGGCAGCCGCATCATCGCCCGTGAGACGATTCGCGCGATGCGCAAGAACGTGCTCTCCAAGTGCTACGGCGGCGACATCACGCGCAAGCGAAAGTTGCTCGAAAAGCAGAAGGAAGGCAAGGCGCGCATGAAACTCGTCGGCAACGTCGAGATTCCGCAAGAGGCGTTCCTGGCGGTGCTCAGCCTCGGCGGCGACAAGGTAGCAAGCAAGGCATGACCGGCGACGGTCCGCTCTTGACTATCGTCGGCCTGGGGCCGGGTGATCCCGACATGCGCACGATTGGGGTGCAACGCGCGATCGACGCGGCGGACCATATCGTATTGCGCACGCGAATCCATCCCGGACTCGATGATCTTCGCGACGATCCTCGAGTTTCGGACTGCGACGACCTGTACGAGTGCGCCGATCGATTCGACGACCTTTACGACGATATTGCGCAGCGGGTAGTCAGCGTCGCCGAGCGTCATCGCGCCACCGTGTATGCCGTACCTGGTCATCCCCGATATGGCGAGCGCAGCGTACCCGCCGTCGAGTCGCGAGCAGCCAGCGCTGGTATCCGAATCCGGTTGCTCGATGGGGTCAGTTTTGTCGATACCGCGGTTGGCGCTCAGGGGTTGGACCCGCTGTCGAAGGGACTCCTCGTCGTCGATGCCGAACAACTGGCTGCCGTGCTCGACAGTGAGCCATTTTCGTCCGGGAAACTGGGAATCGATCCCACGCGTCCGCTGCTCGTCGCGCAGGTCTACAATGCCGACCTGGCGGCGGCGGTCAAACTCGCGCTAGACCAGATCTACCCGGCCGATCACATCGTTTCGATCCTGCGCTGGGCCGGGATTCGGGATAACGAGGAACGCGCCGATCTTCCCCTTCATGCGCTCGATCGAACCAACGTCGATCATTTGACCAGCCTCTTCGTGCCGCCGCTCGCGCCACTGGATGCGGCTCGCTCACCCGATACGCTAACTCGTATCGTTGCCCGACTTCGCGCCCCGGGCGGCTGCCCCTGGGATCGAAAGCAAACGCATTCGACGCTGCGTAATGCCGTGCTCGAAGAGGCCTACGAGGTTGTCGATGCCATCGACGCTGACGATCCGGCGGGGCTCACCGAAGAACTGGGCGATCTGCTGTTGCTGGTGGCCATGCACGCGCAACTGGCCGAAGAGGAAGGCACATTTCGGTTGGAAGATGTGTATGAGGGGATCAATCGCAAATTGATTCGCCGGCATCCGCATGTCTTTGGTGATGTGGTCGCCACCAATCCGGAAGCGGTCATCGCCACCTGGAACGGGGTCAAGGCCGCCGAGCGCGCGGAAGCCGGTCACCCTCCCGCCTTGAATTCCTTCGATCGGCTGCCGCGCTCGATGCCGGTCACGAGGCGGGTCGCGGAAATCGTTGCGCCAAAGCAATCGCTCCGTGCCGCGGCAGACAGTGCCGCGGGTCAGGCCGCGCTTTCGGCGATTGGCCACCTCGTCCTGCAGGGAATCGATCCCGAATCGGCCATCGAAGCAGCCGTTCGCCACCAATTCTCGAATATGGACTCAGCAAGTCCATCGGTTAGCGCAAACAGTCAGATACCAGGAGAAAGCATTCCGTGACGATTCCGTACGATATCGAACCCCGGGCGACCGGCCGACTCACCTGCGGCTCACTGCGCGCCAACGATGTCGGGCAGAATGTGACGCTCCGCGGTTGGGTCAATCGGCGGCGCGATCTCGGCGGTCTGGTATTCATCGATCTCCGCGATCGGTACGGGATCACCCAGGTGGTGTTCAATCCGGAAATCGCGCCGGAGGCCCATGCGGCGGCGAGTGACACCCGCGGCGAGTTTGTGCTTGAACTCAGTGGCATCGTGCGCGAACGGCCCGAGGGAACGCGGAACCCGAAACTCGCCACCGGCGACATCGAAGTCGAGGGCCATCAGGTCAAGGTCCTCAATGGTGCGAAGACCCCGCCGTTCGAAGTCAGCCAAACAACCGACGTCGATGAGTCAGTACGTCTTCGTCACCGCTATGTCGATCTGCGCCGCACCCGCATGCAGCGCAATCTGATCTTGCGCCACGCCATCGTTCGCTTTATGCGCGAGTTTCTCTCTGATCGAGGCTTTGTCGAGGTCGAGACGCCGCTGCTGATCAAGAGCACGCCCGAAGGCGCGCGAGACTTTCTCGTGCCGAGCAGTGGCTTCCCCGGCAACTTCTATGCCTTGCCGCAGTCACCTCAACAGATGAAGCAGCTGCTGATGGTCGCCGGTCTCGATCGCTACTTTCAGATCGCTCGGTGTTTCCGGGACGAGCCGCAGCGCGCCGACCGCCAACCTGAGTTCACTCAACTCGACATCGAGATGGCGTTTGTCGACCAGACCGATGTCACCGGTTTGATCGAGGATCTGTACACTGAGTTGGTCGAACGCTTCTCGCACAAGCGCATTCTTGCCAAGCCGTTCCCCCGTCTCACCTACCAGGAGGCGATGGATCGCTTCGGTTCCGATCGCCCAGATATCCGGTTTGGACTCGAGTTGCAGGACGTGACCGAGGCATTCCGCGACACGACATTCCGTGCCTTCGCGCAGACGCTTGCCGACGGTGGGGTCATCAAGGCGATCGTCGTTCCAGGTTGCGCCGCGTACACTCGTCGCCAGCTCGAGGAATTGATCGAGATTGCGACACGCGGCGGCGCGCGTGGTCTCGCGCATTTCGCGGTCGAGTCCGATGGAGTCAAGTCCCCGATCGCCAAGTTTCTCGATGAGCGGGAATTGGCCGCCATCACCACCGCGATTGGCGCGAAAGACGGTGATCTGGTCCTCGCCGTCGCCGACAAGCCGGCGGTGGTCGCCAAGACACTCTCGTCCCTCCGCGGCGAGTTCGGCACCCGGTTGGGTCTCGCCGATCCAGACGTCTTTGCGCTCTGCTGGATCTACGAATTTCCGCTGCTGGAGTGGAACGAGGAAGAAGAGCGCTGGGAAGCGACGCACAACCCCTTCTCCGGATTTCTGGCCGAAGATGCGCTGTTGCTCGACTCCGCCCCTGGCCAGGTGCGAGCAAAACAATACGATCTTGTTGGCAACGGCAACGAACTGGGCGGCGGCAGCGTCCGCAATCACCGTCGTGCCGATCAGGAGAAGATGTTCTCGCTGATGGGGTACAGCGCGGAGGACGTGGCAATCCGCTTCGGCGCGCTACTTGACGCACTTGACTACGGCGCGCCGCCCCACGGTGGGATTGCCATGGGAGTCGACCGAATCGTGATGCTCCTCGCCGATGAAGAGAACATTCGCGAAGTGATCGCGTTTCCCAAGAATCAGCGTGGTCTCGATCTGATGTTCCAGGCGCCAGATGCCGTGGGACTGGATCAACTCGACGATTTGGCGCTGTCCATCGCCGAGAAGGACCGGGTTCCACTCTGGGAGAGCAGCGATTCGGAGTCGTAGAGTAAGACTGGCGAATGTCGCAGGGTGACTTCCCTCAGATGGCACGCAGTCGGCGTCTGGACCAAGCAAAATCGCGCCGCAAGACGGGCCCTACCCGACAGTTGCGCCAAAACCAGCTGCCGCCAGCAGCTCCCGGGCGATTTCCGCTTCATTCCAGGGCAGTTTTTCCCTGCCCCAGATAATGCTGCCCTCGTGGCCCTTTCCCGCCAGGAGGACACAATCGCCCGGGCGCGCAATCTCGATCGCGAGGGCGATCGCATCGCGGCGGTCGGTGCGTTGGAAAAGACTTTCGTCCCGTATGGAACCGGCCGCGACAGCGCCAGCCGCGATCTGCTCGATGATGGCATCGGCATCTTCGCCGCGGGGATCTTCGCTCGTGACCACCGCAACGTCTGCCAGTTCCGCCGCGATTCTGCCCTGGACGGGGCGCTTCGCCACATCGCGCTCACCGGCGCTCCCAAAAACGACGATGAGCCGCCCATCCGGATGCAGCCCACGCAGCAAGCGAAGCACCTTTCCCAGCGATTCCGGGGTATGAGCGTAGTCAACGACAACCGAAAACGGTTGGCCCTGGTTCACCAGGGCCATCCGGCCTGGCACCGCCGGCGCGGTGGCCAGGCCGCGCGCGATGGCATCAAGTGAAAGCCCCGCCGCCAGTGCCACCCCCGCCGCGCAGACGGCGTTGGCGATGTTGAAATCGCCGATCAGTGGGAGCTCGACCCGCGCGCGTTCGCTGTCTCGCAGCTGTAACTCGAACGTGCTGCCCATGGCCCCGGTCGTCACATCGTGAGTCTGGATATCCGCCTCCGGCAGTCCGGTGCCGCTGTACCACGTCACCTCGGCGCCGCGGGCATAAGGGGCAACGGCGCGCGCTCCTGCGTCGTCCAGGTTCAACACGACCCTGCCCGTCGCCGTGGCGACGCGCTCCAGCAGCATCGCCTTTGCTCGTCGATAGTTGTCGATGGTGCCGTGGAAATCGAGGTGCTCGTGGGTGATGTTCGTTACTGCGCCGACTTGGAACTGGATGTGGTCGAGCCGGTGCATCGCCAGTCCATGTGACGTGGCCTCCACCGTCGCCCACTCCGCGCCCGCTTCAACCATCGCGCGGAGATAACGCTGCATGTCATTCGACTCCGGCGTCGTCTGTCGCGTGGCGTGCAGGTCCTCGCTGTCTCCGATGCGAACAGCGACGGTTCCGATGAGTCCCGTGGTCATTCCGGCTGAGCGCAGCAGGTGATCGATCAGAAACGATGTCGTCGTTTTGCCATCGGTGCCGGTGACACCGATGACGCCGATCTCGCGCGACGGCTGGCCGAAAAACGCGGCCGAAACCGACGCGAGCGCCGCCCGGCTGTTGCCAACCACGATCTGCGCCGATCGTGACTCCGCTGGCGATTCGACAAGCAGCGCCGCGGCGCCCCGCGCTTCCGCCTCGGCGAGAAAATCGTGTCCGTCAAGATCGGCGCCGCGCAGAGCGGCAAACAGATCTCCCGGTTTGACTGCACGGGAGTCGTAGGTGATTCCCGTAATTTCGGCTTCGCCTGGACCGATCACGACCGCGCCGTGCACCTGTGCCGCCAAACCGGCGATCGTGGCAGTCCTGCGACGCTCCATTAGCCCCCCGTGGCGTAGAAGCGCCGCGCCACCGAAGCAAGCAGCGGCCAGTACTGTCGTTCCTGGGTCGGCGGATAGGAGACGATCTGGCCCCCGAAACGCGTCTTGAATTCATAGAGACCGCGCCAGTCTTCGCCCGCTGTCCCGGCGATGCGGTCGCCGCTATCGACCTGGGTCGTGGGCGGGTCTTGTGCGGGGATGCCCCACAGGTCGTAATGCCGGCAACCTCGCTGCCGTGCCCAGCGCATCGCCTCGAACTGGATCAGGAATCCGGCGCCGTGGGCACGATCGCGGGTCGAGGATGCACCGTACATGTAGATTGCCTCATCCCCGAATGCCGTCACGATCAAACCGGCGACTGGTTTTCCTTCGATTTCGGCAAAGAGCAACGCGGCATCATCGCCGAAAACATCGAGAAACTGGCGGTAATAGTTCAGATCGTGGATAGCAAACGTATTTCGCGCGGACGTATCACGCAGCAACTCGTAAAACGTATCCACCTCATACTTCTGCGGCGTATCGGCTCGCCGCACGGTTACGCCGCGGCGCTGGGCCAGCCGGATGTTGTAGCGCGTCTTCTGGTGCATCTGCGCCAGGAGCGGTTCGTCATCGAGAAGGTCGATCTTGACGGTCCGCGCGGGCTGGATATGCACCGGCCCCGGCACGAGCCGCACCGCTCGCGGCGGCGTGGCGGGTAGTTCGCGCTCGGCTTCAACGATGATCGCCAGGGCCCGCCGGCGGCGCGCGGTGCGGTCGATCTCGCTCCAGAGCGCCGTGGCCGCGAAAGGATCATTCTCGGGAGCGATCGGCCCCCGAGGGATATAGCCGATACAGACGCCGTAGCGGTTCCGGAACAGGATCTGAGCAAGCGCCGCGCCACCCGCGGCGGGCACGGCGATTCTGGCGACGTCCCACGCGAACCGGCGCTTGAACTCCCCCCAGTTCCACGATTGCAGGAGTTGCCCGCCGCTCTCAACGACCGCCTGATCCCAGGCCGCACGATTCCGCGTAATGTCAGTTTGTCTCACCGCCGTGGGTGCAATCGGGGTCACGACGAATCCCGAAATGGCTCCAGCATCAGGTTCGCCTCGTCGAGCGCCGCTTCGATCAACTCGAGATCGGCTTCTCCCGCGTCTTCGGCGAGACGTTCCAGGGCCCGCACGGCGCCTTTGCCGCCAATGCGCCCGATTGCGCTGATCGCCATGTGGCGCACTTCGGCGTCTTCATCCGCCGCGGCGGCGAGAAGCACCGGCAGCGCATCGGGAGCGCCGAGGGCACCCGCGGCTCGCGCCGCCTCGAACCTCAGTTCCGGTTCTTCCCCTTCCAGTTCCGCCAGAATGATCGGCAACCACCGGGAATCCAGGCTGCGTCCCATGGCGTAAATCGCGCTGCATTGCAGTCCATGGTCACCCGACTCGTACGCGTCCGTGATGAGGTGGCGGACCGGCGCGCTCCCGGCGAGAGGACCCAATGCTTCCAGGGCGCGGCGCCGCACAATGTATGGCGAGCGTTCGTCGCTGGCGGCGCCCAGCAACTCAGACTGCAGCCGCTCCGTCTCCTCGCCGCTCAGGTCGCCGGCCACGGCTCGTTCGGCGAACCGCTCCAATCCCGCCGCGGCCGCGGCGCGAACGTCCGGCGATGGGTCGTCAGTGAACAGCGTATGGAGACGATCGAGCACGTCCCGCGATTCGTCTTCCCAGAGGGCGCTGACCGCCAACTGGCGCACCACCGGCGACGTGTCGCCAATCGCAACGCGAAGCGCGCGTCCGAAATCGAGGTCGAGACGATCTTCGGTCAATTCCTCGAAGCGCTTGACCAGGTCTTCGCGAGTTGCCTCCGGGATTGTTGCCCAAGCGGTCGCGAGAGACCGGGCGCCCTCTCGGGAGAGGTCTGACAGCCGGGTCACCCGGCTTTCGCTCACCTCTCCAGCACGAATTGCCTCGATCGCCGCGACGACCGCCTGCTCGCGCTTCTTCTGTTCGGCTGACGGATCTTCCAAGTCGACGCTCTTATGGAGTCGTGCCGGGCACGTAGGTGTAGGAATCCTGGGCGTCCGGATCGCGCGAGAAGGCGCCGGTGTCGTCGTGATCGAGGATCGAGCGCAGAAGCGCTGCCGATACCGGTCGCTCGATGTTGACGCCCGCGAGTAGGGTATCGAACGGCAACGAGAAATTGCCTTCCCGCCGATCCCCGATGCGCTCGAATGTCGCCGCCACCACGGCTTCCGGCCGCCGGCGCAGTTTTTCTTCCAGTGGTTTCTCGTTGGCGAGTCCGCCAAACCGGCTCTCGGTCAGCAGCATGGTGTCGTCGACGCCGCAGGCGTACGTTGTCGGCCGGAAGACGTACCGCTGCTGGGCCCGCCGCTCGTCGAGTTCGAGCAACTGCTCGCTCTTGGCGCGCTCTGAGAGGTACTCGACCCGATAGTGACCATCATTGTCGGTGCGCTGGATGGCAATCACGGCGCCCGGGACGAGATTTTCGGTGTAGAAGTCATCGAGCCCGAGAATGAACCCACCGCGGTTTGGGGTCGGGTAGCGCAACTCGACCAGGTACGTCGTGAAGGACTGCGGACACTCGAACGTCAGCACCGCGGACTTCTGACTGGGAAGCAGAGGCGCGGGCAGGAGTTCCTGCATTTCGCTGTCGTACGGCAGCAGACCATGGATGTATTCGTAGAACGTCAGGGTGTGGTCGACCGAGGTGCGCGACCGGTATTCGGGGCTGGGACCGGCCTCGTCCACCAGGTAGCGGTAGTCGGTGCCGAGTTCGTTGAGCTTGCGCCGCGTGGTGCCGATCTGGGGCAGGCCACTGGTGCTCCAGAAGCGCTGATTGCCGGTACCGACGAATTCAAAATCGCGGTGCTCGGTCGATAGGCGGAAGTTGACGGCAAACCTGGTCAAATCCAACTCGGGCGAACCGGGCCGGACTCCCAGGACATCCTGGGCGAGATCGTCATCGGTGATCGGCTGTTCCTTCTCCTGCATGTAATCGCGCAGGCGACGAAGATCGCCGCGGCTGAAGCGCGGGACGCGATCTTCCATCATCCACTGTTCGCCAAAGTTCGCCACGCGCGGATCGGCGCCAAGGCGCTCCCGGATCACCACGGCGAGATTGAGATCGTCGACGTCAGTGACATCGGTCGGTTTCGCGGCCTGGGTCGTGATGGTGCGCGCCGCCGGTGTTTCCACAACAGGTTCTGGCGCTGTTTCCGGCGCCTTCGCCACGACAGGTTCGGGCACTTCCACGATCGGCTCGGGAACGGCGATCTCGATCACCGAAACCGCATCGACGATCGGGACCTGCGGTTGCGGCCGCGGTCTGCTCGCCGCCCGCTCCGGCTTCGGCAGCGGCTTCAGGAAGCGTGTGGCAAAGGTATGCTCGGAAGCCGGACGTTCGATGCGGGGGGCACTGCCGTCCCGCGTCGTCATCAGGAATCGCTCGCCACCAATCTCGTCAATCGCGAACACCTCGGGATTGGCACGGATAACCGATTCGAGTTTGCTCTCCGCGTCTTGCAGCCCCTGTTTGGTCAGGAACTCGGCGATGGACGGTACCGAGACTCGAATCGGCGCGTTGGCTGACATGAACATGCCGCGGGCCAGCAACAACCCCAGGACCTGTTCGGCAAACTCCTGTTCAGCCTTGCTTCCCGCGAATGTGCGACGGACTGGTAATTGTTGTTCGATCATCACGCGCCTTTCCCACGATGGCTGCGACAGGCCCAATCCCCTGCGCGGTGAGTCACTATGTCGTGCATGACGTGTATCGGAAATTCTGGTTGAGGAGGTACGATGTGCTCCCTCAGGAACCGCGCTAGCGTTCCGTGGCCGAACGGGACTGGCCCGATTGTCGGCGCAGCGCGTCAATCAGTTGCTGGGTGGTCACCGGTTGCGCGGCGTTGCGCAGGAGATTCAGCAAGTACGCGACGTCGTCCTCATTGAGTTGAATACGACTGATAGCTGCAGATGAATCACTCGCCGACATCCTGCCTCCGCTGACATGGAAAAACGACGACGCGGTGCGCCGTCCAGCCTAACCCGCCAATGGTAGCGGTTGACGCGACCTTCTGCCACTTTCGCACCGATTCCGCGGGTTCGAGGGACTTCAGGATAAAACCGGCTACACCGCACGATGTCATCGGTTACACTTGCAGGGTTCGCACGCGCCCGTAGCTCAGCGGATAGAGCGCTTGCCTCCGGAGCAAGAGGCCACAGGTTCGAGTCCTGTCGGGCGTACCAGAAATTCCTTGTCAGCATGCCGAAATTGCTAACGACCGGGAATATCCCCGGCAGCGGGTGTTCCCATGTCCACGTAAAATCCCCAGTGGACGACCGACGGGGGCAATGTTCGCTTGACCTTTTCAAGCACCTGACGCCAGTTCCTTTCGCCGTTCGCCAAGTACTCGAAGAAGGACTAAGCCTGAATCGATTGTGTCGAGCACGAGTTCCTCGTGAGCCGGGTCAAGAACGCCGCCGATCTTGGAGCCATGGTACGCGGCTGCCCTCGCCGCCCAGAATTTCTTGAGCGCATCAACAGTCAATTGGTCGAGAACGTTACGGGCCGCAAGTTCCTCTGCAACTTTGGCGGGTCTCCGGTCGGTGGGGAGGCCTTGGTCGCGAGCGATTCCATACAGCTCTTCCCGAATAGAGTCGGTGAGCAGAACTAGGGCATCGATTGGAGAACTGACTCCGGCCAGCAGGATACGATTCTGTGCCATGGAGACTGGATCGCTCGCTCGTGTCGGTGATTGGGTGAGGGAATGTCCTTCCGCGACGAGCCTAATTGCTTCTCGGATACGGAGTGGGTTGCTGTCGAAATAATCATCGGGAAGCACCCCGGGCTGTACCGATTCACTTGTGTCGGAGGCTACCGGGATTGAAGACTGACTTGAAACGGTGTCAATACGATCCTCGATGGTTATGAATCGTGCCTCGGCACGGTCAATCCGTTGCTCGGATGCCGAAAGGCGTTCGATCAACGCAGAGGCTGAGACAGACTCCCTCACTTCCTCTGCTGCTATGGTGAGCTCGTTTCCAAGAAACTTCGTTTGGGTGATTCTCGGCAACAGACTGCGAATCTGGTTGCGGAATAGAAGCGAGATCACCAACACAACGAGCAGCCACTGAACGGAGCCGAGCAGGTGTGCGACCGCCTCAATGAATGCAGTGGCTTCGGGGCCAGGCCATGGAACTTTCTTGGCAGTAAATACCACTCCAACTGCTGTAATTGCCACACTGATAATCACCACGATGGCGACGAATCTCGACCAGACCTCTTTCATTGCAGGTATCCGCTGAGAGCCGGTTTGGACGGCCTTGCTGTTCCGTTGACTCATGATCAAATATCGCAGACTAGGACGTGTCTGCAAACTGGTTCGGGTATTAAGAACGCCCCTTTGGACATCCATTTCTGGCCACCTCCAACCCGCCCTAGCTGCCAAAATGGTCGGTGTCGCAGCCTCAAGAGGGGCGGCTGATGGTTTTGCAGACACGCCCTAGTCAGTTCCGGGTTGAACAGCGTGCCGCGCCAATTGGTCGGGAGGGGCGGGTCCTTGTCGAGCGAAGACAACTCGGCCCGAAAGGTGCCGAACGGCTTGTCGGCCAAGTCATCGAGCATCCCAGGATGATGCCGCGCAAATGCGTGTAACACGCACTGGCAGGTCGCCCACGCAGATAGGCCCGAGGCGGGACCAGAGATTTCCGCGCGCCCGACGTGTGGGATAGTATCTCTCCGGGCTTGCTCGCCCCTTCGATCCCCCAATCGGGTTCGCATGTATACCCGCGGTCCACGAAAAGTCCACAACCGCGCCAAACCAGAACCCATCGGGACAGATGGCCGCCAATGTTAACATGCCGTCTTCCCTGTGGTTATGGGAGTTTTGATCGGTTTGGATAGCTCTCAGTAGGCGGGGATCACACCCTCCACTTGCCTCCGGAGCAAGAGGCCACAGGTTCGAGTCCTGTCGGGCGTACCATCACAAATCCGCGGTCTCAAACGAATGTTCGCTGGCGCCGCTACCCGGTTCCCGCTTCGATCGCGCGTGCTATAGTGTACGTACGCTCCGTCCGTTCGCGGTAGCATTCCGTCGCTCTGCACTACCGCGGCAGTGAAACGTGGGCTGGCAATGCTTTCGCGCCGACCGCGGACCGTCGTTGGTCAGCCCCAAGTTCTGGGTTCGCCCGCGCTGTTCCCACGGCCCATTGCCACTAGCCCGCCCAGGAGGGTTGAACGTGGTGTTTCGCAGGGACAGTAAGGTGGATGCCTTCCAGCGTCAGATCAGCGCGCTGCGCAACCAGCTCGGTGGCGAACTCGACGCGCCGCTGCCGCTTACGCGGGAGTTACCGGCTCTTGCCGAGGACGACTATCCATCGCGGTTGGAAGTCCCGCGGTTCGAGCGAGAACCGAGCGACCGACTTCCCGATTCGTTTGGCTACGCGCCAATGGTGCCGCAACCGGCAATCGGCACGAGCCTGCCGGCGATTCCCGCCGTCGATGATCGCACCAGCGTCCTGTCCCACACGACGACGTGGACGGGAGATTTGAATTCGACCGGGTCGTTGCACGTCCATGGCCGGGTCGAAGGATCGCTCACCGCCCGCGACCAGATCTATGTCGCCGAGGAAGCGGAGGTCGATGCTTCGCTGCAGGCCAACTCGGTGACGATCGCGGGCAGCGCGCGCGGCGCTATCCGCTGTGCTGAACGTTTCGAGGTTCTGCCGCGGGGCAAGTTTGCCGGCGATGTTTGGGCGCCGGTCATCGTCATCCACGACGGCGCACTTGTGAGCGGGGAGATCACCATGACTGCCGCGGGCGAGTCGGCACGCGCCGCCCGGCCCGCCCCGCGCGTGGCCCGTGGCGGTGACTGATCCGAGTTGCGGACTGTCGGTTGCTACAGCGCCGAGCTGCGCTGATCGTCTGAACCCCGGGAGAACACCATGCGTGATCTGAGCAAGACCGACTTTGACTGGAGTGACGACGCGACGCAGGCGTTCGAGACCATGAGCCTGGTCGACCGCCACTCGGCATTCGAAGGGACGTTCCGCTCGCAACGCGACCTGCGGATCGAGGGCAACCTGAAGGGCACCATCGCGTGCGACGGGACGCTGTTCATTGCGGAAGGCGCGGTCGTCGTCGCCACGATCGAAGCGGAGCATGTCACGGTCGCCGGTGACCTCAGCGGAGAGATCCATTGCCGCGGGCGGCTTCAGATTCTCCCCAGCGGTCGCGTTCAAGCCAAAGTCCGCACCGCGACACTGGTCATTCAGGAAGGCGCGATTTACGAAGGACACCTCGATATGGATGGCCTGGAACGCGCCGCGCCGCGTCCCCTCCGGGCGCGGCCGGCGTCGCCAGTCAATATCGAAAACGCCGTCGGCGATCGCTCCAGCGGGAATGGCAGCACCTTCATCCGGCGCCTCGGCGGCGCGGAGACGGTGTGGTCGACCGCAAACGGCGAAACCGAGGAAGAGACCGCGGATGAAGGCAGCAACGCCGAACCTGCCGGATAGCCCGAGACAACGGTGAACTGGTTGTTCGGGTGTACAATCCACCGCAAGACGAGCGATCCATCGTGCGGTCGGGCCGTTTCGCACGTGAATTGGGGTCGATCGCCCGATAATGACGGAACGCGCTTGTGCAACATGCCGGTTCTATGAACCGTCCGGCGTTTGGCGGCAAGGATGGTGCCGGAATCCGCGACTCTATGGTCCCCGGGAAAGTCACCCGGTGGAGTCCGGTGCGATCGATTGCGCGACCGCCACTGGCAATGACTTCTGGGAGCCATCAGGAAGCGCGGTTGCGGCCAAACGTACAAATCCCGCGGCTCCGGTTCGCACGTCCCCGCGCCGAGAGGGTGCCGCGGCGGAATCAGGGAGAACGACGGTGTCCTTTGGACCCGGACAGTCTGAATCGAGCGAGGAGCGCACGGTGAGTTACCAGCCGGAAGAGCGCTACTGGACCGACTATCTCAGGATTGCCCTGCCGGTGGTCGGCCTCCTGCTGCTCATCGGGCTGCTCTGGTACTGGGCCTCGGCGTGGATCGGAGACGGCCAGGATCAGCCGCCACCGACGCCCGAGCTCGCCGCGGTCATCACCCCCATCAACGAATCGACGCCAGCCCCACCGACGGCCACCGCGGTGGTGATCGCGCCGACACCCGGGCCGCCGGAAGCAACCGCGACCCCGGTGCCAGCCGTAACCCCGACTCCGGTCCCGGTTCCCACCGAAGCGCCGGCCGCCGCCGACGCGGAAAATCCGTGCGCAAACATGCCGACCCATGAAGTGGGGACGCTGCTGGTAACCACGGATGTCGTGAATCTCCGTCCGGGTCCGTCCACCGATGGCGCGCCCATCACAGAGCTACCGGCGGGGACGCAGGTGCAGGTCTCAGGCGAATACTCCGAACAAGGCCAGTGCGATTGGTGGCCCGTAACGGTGGTCGATTCCGGCGAGCAGGGATTCATTCGCGAAGACTTCCTGGCGCCCGCACCAGGTTGATGCCGCCGGCGCGAGATGCCGCGCCGGCGCCTTGCACCGCAGTGCTATACTTTCAGGCGGCGCAGTTTCGGGCTGCGCCGTAGTGTGTCACGCGTCTGGACCGATCGGGGTGTGCCGGTTCCACCGGTTCCGAATCAGGGATGAAGGGCGCGGAAGTCCAACACAGGAGTAGGTTCACCGTGCAACAGGCATCAAGTGTTCATGGGCAATCGCCGAGCGTAACGCTCAAGGCGCTTCTCGAAGCCGGCGTTCATTTCGGTCACCAGGCCAAGCGCTGGAACCCCAAGATGAAGCCGTACATCTTCGCCGAGCGTAACGGCATCCATATCATCGATCTACAACAGACCGTTCCGTTGCTTTCCGCCGCGCATCAGTACGTCACCGATGTCACCGCTCGCGGTGGCAAAGTTCTGTTCGTCGGCACCAAGAAGCAGGCCCAGGATGTTGTCGAGCGGGAAGCCAGGCGGTCGGGTCAGTTCTACGTCAATCGCCGCTGGTTGGGCGGCACGCTGACCAACTTCGTCACGATCCGCAACCGCTTGCGATACATGAAGCAGCTCCAGGCCGAAGCGGCTCGCGGCGCGTTCGATGTCCTTCCCAAACAGGAGGCGGCGGTCAAACTGGCCGAACTCGAACGCCTGGAGCGAACCCTCGGCGGCATGCGTGATATGACGCAGTTGCCCGGCGCGGTTTTCATTGTTGATCCCAAGCGCGAACATCTCGCGGTGCATGAAGCAAAGCGCCTCGGCATCCCGGTGATCGCGGTCACCGACACGAACTGCGATCCAGATGATGCTGACTTCCTCATTCCCGCCAATGACGACGCCATCCGCGCCGTACGGCTGCTCACGGCGGGAATTGCCGACGCGGCGATCGAGGGTCAGACACGGTACGAGATTTCCCAGGTCGACCGTGAAATTGGCGCGACCAATCGCCGAGACGATTTCTCCGATCTGTTCGTCCCTGACGATACGGGATCCGATGCCTTTGCTGAGGAGCCGGTGACGGCGGAGTCGGGACGGGACGAGTAGCAAGAGCGGGTCGCGGTCAGTCGAGAGACTTGCCATAGGGCGACTGTACTGGGGCTGCGCCGGCAGCCTTCTGTTTCAAACAACGGAGAGATCTGTGGTCATCTCAGCAAGTCAGGTAAAAGAGCTCCGCGAGAAGAGCGGAGCCGGCATCATGGAGTGCAAGCGGGCCCTGGAGCAGGTCGAAGGGGATATCCAGCGCGCGATCGACCTGCTCAAGCAGCAGGGACTCGCCAAGGCTGACAAGAAGACGGGCCGCGCCGCGATGCAAGGCGTCATCGAGCCGTATATCCACGGCGCTGGCCGCATCGGCTCGATTGTCGAAGTCAACTGCGAGACCGACTTTGTCGCCCGGACACCCGATTTCAAGGAGCTCGCGCACGACCTCGCGATGCAGGTCGCGGCGACATCCCCGCACTACGTCAGTCTGGACGACGTTCCGGAGACCGATTGGGACGCGCTCGTTCGCGAATATGGCGGCAAGGAGCAGGCCGCGGCCGCGGTCGTGCTGCTCGAGCAGCCGTTCATCAAGGATGGCAAGCTGACGATCCGTGACCTCGTTCGGGAGCGGATTGCCAAACTCGGCGAAAACATCATCGTGCGACGTTTCGCCCGCTTCGAGGTCGGCGCCGGTGTTCCCGAAGAGGCGGACGCGGAATAACTGGTTCCGGCTCATCACCTGATAGCGGCACGCGCCGCACATCGCCAAGGAGGAGGATTGTGTCGGACCGACGGTTTCAACGCATCCTCCTCAAACTTAGTGGCGAAGCGATGGTCGGGGAATCCGCGTTCGGGATCGACCCCGCGGTCGTCGACCGGCTCGCGCGCCAGATCATCAATGTCACCAAGAACGACGTCCAGGTGGCCATCGTTATCGGTGGCGGCAATATCTGGCGAGGCATCGCCGCGAGCAGTCAGGGCATGGACCGCGCCACCGCGGACTACATGGGCATGGTCGCAACGGTCCTCAATGCGCTGGCCCTGCAAGATGCGCTCGAGAAACTCGGCGTCCAGACGCGGGTGATGACCGCCATCGAGATGCATGAAGTCGCTGAGCCGTACATTCGGCGGCGGGCGATCCGTCACATGGAAAAAGGACGGGTCGTGATCCTCGCCGCCGGCACGGGCAACCCCTACTTCACCACTGATACCGCGGCGGCGCTGCGCGCGCTGGAACTCGACGCCGATGTGCTGCTGATGGCGAAGAATCGGGTGGACGGCGTCTATTCCGCGGACCCGAACACCGATCCAACCGCGCAGCTTTATCGCCGCATCAGTCATCAGGAAGCCATCGAACGCGACCTGAAGGTCATGGACACCACGGCGCTGGCACTGCTGCGAGACAACAACCTCCCCATCGTGGTGTTCGACATCAGCCGGCCGCTCGCCATCGAATCGGCCGCCCTGGGTGATACGGTCGGAACACTCGTGACGTCGGGAACCGCGGAATTCGCCTAAACGTTACCGTTCCGCCACCCCGGGCGGCACATCGTACAATCCGTACACTCGCCGAGGGATGCGGCCCGCGCTTTTGTTGGTCCGTTGCGTCGGACGAACCGCGGAGGAAATGAGAGATGATCAAAGACATCATGTCGGACGCCGAATCGCGGATGGAAAAGGCGGTCGACGCCCTGCAACGCGATCTCGGTTCGATCCGCACCGGGCGCGCGTCTCCCTCCCTCGTTGAACGCATTTCCGTCGATTACTACGGTAGTTCCACCCCGCTCAACCAGTTGGCCGGCATCTCGGTGCCTGAATCACGCATGCTCGTTATCCAGCCGTGGGATCGCGGCTCCATGAGCGCTATCGAAAAGGCGATCATGAAGTCCGAACTGGGGCTCAATCCGTCCAACGATGGGCAAGTCATTCGTATCGTCATTCCCCCGCTCACCGCCGATCGGCGAAAGCAACTGGTCAAAGTCGTTCACAACCACGTCGAGGAAGGCAAGGTCGCGGTTCGCAATATTCGGCGCGATGCCATGGCCCATGTCAAGGAGCTCATGAACGAGAAGCTCATCGGCGAGGATGATGAACGGCGGGCCGAGCATCAGGTCGACGAATTGGCGAAGCGGTTCATCGGCGAAGTAGACAAGGTCGGCAAGGCCAAGGAGCAAGAGGTGCTCGAGGTTTGACCGGCAATCGGTCAAAACCTCAGCGATTGCGATGGTTGATTCGACGCCCCATTCGAGTCTCCTCATGTTGACTTCTGCCGTTCCGGAGTCCGTGGCCGCGGCGAACAATGCGAATGAGGTCACGGCCATTCCGCGCCACGTCGCCATCATCATGGATGGCAATGGACGCTGGGCAAGGCAACGCGGGATGCCCCGCCTGGCCGGTCATCAGCATGGCACTGACAACATTCGCCGGATCACCACCGTGGCGGCAGAACTTGGCATCCGCTATCTCACGCTCTGGGCGTTCTCTACCGACAACTGGCGCCGGCCCCGCGAAGAAATCGACGGCATACTGCGTATTCTTGCTGAGGTGATCGAACGCGAAACAGACGAATTACACCGTCAGGGCGCCCAATTGCGGCACATTGGCAGTCTCGCCGGTCTTGACAATGAACTTCGCAACGCGGTACTGGCCGCGGTCGAGCGCACGTGCAACAACGACAGATTGGTCTTGACTCTGGCCTTCAATTACAGCGGCCGGCAGGAACTCCTAGCTGCGGTGAGAAGCCTGGTAGCCAGCGGCGTTGCGCCGGAAGACATCGACGAATCGGTGTTTCAATCGCATCTTTTCACGCACGATCTCCCTGATCCCGATCTCATCATCAGAACCTCTGGTGAACATCGCATCAGCAACTTCCTGCTCTGGCAATCGGCGTACGCCGAGTTTTTCTTCACCCCAACATTGTGGCCCGATTTCGGCCCAGACGAACTCCTGGAAGCGGTACGTGAATTCGGGCGGCGCGACCGCCGTTTCGGCGACGTGCCGCGGTCCCAGCCGACATCACCCGCGCGCTAGATGCTGTGCTGACCCGGTCGATCAGCTCGGTCGTTGTCGTCATCGTTGGTCTCCTTCCCCTCGTTCTGGGCGGACCGGTCTTCGCGGTCCTCATGGCCGCACTCTCGATCGCCGCGTATCACGAATACCTCAGCATCGGCAACCGAGTCCTTAAGACCCAGACCTCTCGCGTCGCCTATCCCGGATACCTGATCATCGCGCTATTCGCGCTGGCAGGGTTGCGATCTGCTGAGAACCCAATTCTGTTCGCCCTCTCGCTCGCCGCGTTTGTTGCTCCGTTTCTCGTCGCTCTTGTGGGCGGCGGAATTCCGGGATCGGCAGCGTCATGGGCCTTCTCTACCGCGGGAACACTCTATCTCGGTCTCCCCGCCTTTGCGGCAGTCTCGCTTCGGACCTTTGGCGGCGATCTCACCAGCAACTGGCTGAGCGAGTTCTCCAGCAGAGCCGCGGTTGCCTGGGAGGCGGCCCCACGCGGACTGGCTTGGGCACTTCTGGTCGTGCTTGCCACCTGGCTTGGCGATTCCGCGGCACTCCTCGTCGGGCGGTCACTCGGCCGTCACAAGCTAGCGCCACGATTGAGTCCCAACAAGACTGTCGAAGGCAGTATCGGCGGACTCGTTGCTGCCATCACGGCGGGGATGCTGGTTGCAACGGTCTTCGGTCTGGGCTCGATTTGGATCGGTGGTGCCGCGGGAGCGGTCGTCGGCATCGCGGGTCAATCCGGAGATCTTTGTGAATCGCTCCTCAAGCGACAGGCCGGGGTCAAGGATTCCGGAGCGCTCATTCCGGGGCATGGCGGGATGCTCGATCGTATTGACGCACTGCTCTTCGCGTTTCCCGCCGGGTATCTTTTCGCTTCTCTGACCGATGCGTGGTTGAAGTGATTCCGCCAGGAGATGATGTGCCCCGCATCGGCATCGCGCTCCTTGGCTCAACGGGCTCGGTCGGCCGGCAGACGCTCGATGTCATCGATGCGTACCCCAGCCGGTTCCGCATCATCGCACTGGCGGCTAGATCAGTTTCGCCGCGCTTTCTCGATCAAGTCGCCCGCTACCACCCAGAAATCGGTGTAACCGCTCAGGACGGGCCGCAGGCGCTCATTGACGCGGCTACCCATCCCGATGTCGACATTGTCGTCGTTGCAACGGCGGGGCATGTAGCGATTGCGCCGACCGTCGCCGCCATTTCTGACGGCAAGACCATCGCGATCGCGAACAAGGAAACACTTGTCTGCGCGGGCGAGATCATCATGCCGCTGGCGCGCGCGAACGGGGTATCCATTCACCCGGTCGACAGCGAGCATAGCGCGATCTGGCAGGTACTCGATCGGGTTCCTCCCGATCAGATCGCGCGAATCATCCTCACGGCGTCCGGAGGTCCCTTTCGCGCGACGTCGATGGCGGGGTTGGCCCAGGTCACGGCCCAGGATGCGCTCGCCCACCCTACATGGTCGATGGGCGGCAAGATCACGATCGATTCCGCCACCATGATGAACAAGGGCCTGGAGATCATCGAGGCACACTGGTTATTCGCGATGCCCTACGAGCGCATCGACGTGGTCATCCATCCCGAGAGCGTGGTCCATTCCCTGGTGGAGTTCGTCGATGGCAGCCAGATCGCGCAACTGGGTCTCCCTGACATGCGGCTCCCCATTCAGTTTGCGCTCACCTATCCCGAGCGCCTTCCATCGATGAATCCGCGATTGCGACTGGAAAATGTTGGTCAACTCAGCTTCGCGGCGCCAGACATCGAGCGATTCCCCGCGTTGCGACTGGCTCGAGACGCCGGTATCCGGGGCGGACTGCTGCCAACGGTCCTGAGCGCGGCGGACGAGATCGCCGTGGAGGCGTTTCTCGCGGGACGCATTCGCTTTACCCAAATTGCGGAAGTCGTCGAAGGCGTCCTCCAGCAGCACGATGACGCCGGCCCCGTGACATTGGAAAGCATCGCCGCGTCGGATGTCGATGCTCGGCGTATCGCGAATCTAATGGTCTCCGGGATCAGCGAAAGGTAACTCCATCCGTCAGAGCTCTCTGGCGAGGGTTGCCGCAGATACTGCGCGTGCTCCTGCCTGCCGAAGCACGTCAGCACAAGCACCGAGCGTTGCACCCGTTGTCACCACGTCGTCGATCAGGAGCACCGCGGCTCCTCGTACAGCATCCGGGTCGATCACCGCGAATGCGTCCGCAACATTCGATGATCGTTCATGAGCCGCGAGCTGCGCCTGGGCATTGGTCCGGCGGGTGCGAGCCAGGCAATCCGCGACAGGAATTAGGAGGGTTCGCTCCAATTCTCCCGCGATGACGAGGGCCTGATTGAAGCCCCGCTCTTTCAAACGCGAGCGATGCAAGGGAACCGGGACGAGGAGATCGAATCCCGGCTCCAGGGTCAAGAGCAAGGCGAGATCGTGAGCCAGCGGTTTCACCCTAGCCCACTCACCGTGGTACTTGATATGATGGATGGCGGGCCGCATCCAGCCAGCGAACGATCCGAGCGACCGGACCGTATCAAGAGATTGGGGCATTGAGGCGCACTGGCAGGTCCCATTAGCGACCGGCACGCCACACCGGGCGCACCAGGGCGGCGCAAAACGGGGATGAGCAGCATTACAGTCATGGCAAAGCCAGGTTCCTCGCGCGCCGCATCCCGCGCATCGCTTCGGGTACACCGTGTCCAGCACAAATCGACCGGCGTGTTGCACTATCGAGATGAGATCGTCCACGGTTCGAAACCTGGCACCAACAGAAAAACGCCTGTGCAACAAAGCACAGGCGTCAATACTAGAATCGGCAATTGGTAGCGGGGGAGGGATTCGAACCCTCGACCTTTGGGTTATGAGCCCAACGAGCTGCCGCTGCTCCACCCCGCGCCAGGGAGCGCGCTCGCCCCCACCCCCGGCCTCCGGGGGTGGGAGGTATCCGCGACGGCCTCGCCTCCCGTGGGGTCGCCCCCACAGTACTCTCCGGCGCTGCGCTGGGTCACGACCGGGTTCGGGATGGGACCGGGTGGGACCAGCGCGCTCTCGGCCACGGACACCTCCCACCCCCCTATGCCGGGGACCGGGAGCCGTCTTCGCTCCGCGCACACTTCTTGCTCGCTCGCCACACGACCGCCACTCTCCGCCCGCTCCGCCGCGCGCCGTGCACGATCATCACGCAACAATTCCGTCTCACCGATATCGAGACCGGTTACCCTGCGGTTCTCGGTCTGTCCGCACCAGGAGAACGAAGATCTGCTCCTCTCCCTGGCGCGAGCCGCCCCGGCCTCCACCGTCTGAAGGTCCGGAAGCATGCCCATATCTGTGGGAAAACCGTCCTCGGCCATTAGGACGGGTTGGCTCCGGTCGGTTACCCGCCGTCCACCGCCCGCCTATCGACCCGGTCATCTGCCGGGGGCCTTACCTCTTGCGAGTGGGGGGGTACCTGTCTTGGGGAGGGATTCCCGCTTAGATGCTTTCAGCGGTTCGCCCGGCCGCACGTGGCTACCCAGCGGTGCCGTGGGTACGACAACTGGCTCACCAGCGGTGCGTCCAGCCCGGTCCTCTCGTACTAGGGCCAGCCCCCCGCAACCCCCCAATCGCCCGCGGCGGATAGAGACCGAACTGTCTCACGACGTTCTGAACCCAGCTCGCGTACCGCTTTCATGGGCGAACAGCCCAACCCTTGGGACCTTCTCCGGCCCCAGGATGCGACGAGCCGACATCGAGGTGCCAAACCCTGCCGTCGATGTGGACTCTTGGGCAGGATCAGCCTGTTATCCCCGGGGTAGCTTTTATCCGTTAAGCCACGGCCCGTCCACCAGGCACCGTGGGATCACTAGGCCCGGCTTTCGCCCCTGCTCGGCCTGTCCGCCTCGCAGTCAAGCTCCCTTGCTGCCCTTGCGCGCTCCGGCCGATTGCCATCCGGCCTGAGGGAACCATTGGGCGCCTCCGTTACGCTTTGGGAGGCGACCGCCCCAGTCAAACTCCCCGCCAGCCGCGGTCCGCCTGCTGGATCACACCAGGCGTGAGGACGACGGCGCCGCCAGGGTGGTATTTCAACGTCGCCTCCCCCAGGGCTGGCGCCCCAGGTTCTCCGGCTCCCACCTATCCTACACAAGCCGCGCCCTCGCCCAACGGCAAGCTGGAGTAAAGCTCCACGGGGTCTTTTTGTCCTGCCGCGGGTCGACGGTATCTTCACCGCCATTCCAATTTCGCCGAGTCCCCGGTCGAGACAGCGCCCAGATCGTTCTACCTTTCGTGCGGGTCGGAACTTACCCGACAAGGAATTTCGCTACCTTAGGACCGTTATAGTTACGGCCGCCGTTTACCGGGGCTTCGGTTCAGGGCTCGCACCCCTCCCCTTAACCTTCCGGCACTGGGCAGGTCTCAGCCCCTATACGTCCACGCTCTCCGCGTTGGCAGGGACCGGTGTTTTTGGTAAACAGACGCCTGGGCCCGCTCTCTGCGGCCCCCTCACGCTCCACGGGCCAGCCGCTTCACGCTACCGGGGCGCCCCTTCTCCCGAAGTTACGGGGCCATGTTGCCGAGTTCCTTGACCGGGGGTCTCTCGTCCACCTTCGTCTCCTCGACGTGCCCACCTGTGTCGGTTTGCGGTACGGTCACGCCCGCCCTCGCTAGAGGCTTTTCTCGACGGTCCGGCCTCAATCCCTACGGTTCGGCCTCACGACCTCCCCTTACACTCCCCTCTCAGTCAGCGCCCAAGCGGATTTGCCTGCTCAGGCTCCCTACCGGGTTGGAGGGTGTTGCCACCCCAGGACCTAGCCCCCCGCGTCCCCCCTTCGCTCTCGCCGGGTTGCCCCGGCTGCGGTCGGACGTGGGACGGGAATCTTCACCCGTACTCCATCGCCTACGGCGCCAGCCCTCGGCTTAGGCCCGCCTCACCCGCAGCTGATCAGCATGGCTGCGGAACCCTCGGGCATTCGGTGGGGAGGATTCGCACCTCCCTCGCGCTACTCATGCCGACATTCGCACTCCCCGCCGCTCCACCAGCCCTCCCAGGCCAGCTTCACCGCCGACGGGGACGCTCCCCTACCATCATGCTCGCACACAATCCGCGGCTTCGGTCACGGGCTTGAGCCCCGGTGGATTGTCGGCGCCGCGGCACATTCGACCAGTGAGCTATTACGCACTCTTTCAAGGATGGCTGCTTCTAAGCCAACCTCCTGGTTGTCTCTGCGCCGCGACTGCCTTGCCCACTTAGCCCGTCGTTGGGGACCTTAGCCGGCGGTCTGGGCTGTTTCCCTCTCGACGACGAATCTTCGCACCCGCCGTCTCACGCCCGGCGCCCGCGGCACGGCATTCGGCGTTTGGTTCGGGTCGGTAAGCGGGAAGCCCCCTCGCCGATCCAGCGCCCTACCTCCGCGCCGCCCCACGCCGGGGCTGCACCTAAATGCATTTCGGGGAGAACCAGCTATCTCTGGGTTCGCTTGGCATTTCACCGCTAGCCGCAGCTCATCCGGACCTTTTGCAACAGATCCCGGTTCGGCCCTCCACGAGCGTGTTCCGCCCGCTTCAGCCTGGCCACGGCTAGATCACCCAGTTTCGGGTCGGTTCGCGACGACTCTTCGCCCTGTCGGACTCGCTTTCGCTCCGGCTCCGCCTGTCCCTGGCTTAGCCTCGCCGCCGCGACCCACTCGTCGGCTCATTCTACAAAAGGCACGCCGTCACCCAGGTCTCCCCAGGCTCCGACCGGCCGGAAGCGCACGGTTTCAGGTTCTCTTTCACTCCCCTCGCCGGGGTGCTTTTCACCTTTCCCTCACGGTACTGGTTCCCTATCGGTCGGAGACGGTATTTAGCCTTGGGGTGTGGTCACCCCCGCTTCCCGCCGGATGTCGCGTGTCCGGCGGTACTCACGATCGCCCTGCACTCGCCACGAGGAACCGTCGGCTACGGGACTCTCACCCGCTGCGGTGACCCGTTCCAGCGGTCTTCGCCTGATCCCTCGCCTGAAGCGAGCCCGCTGCCGCGCGCTCCCAGGACCTCGTCCTACCCCGCAGTGGCATCGCCGGCAGGCTGTATCGCCACCACGGTTTGGGCTCCTCCCCCTTCGCTCGCCGCTACTGAGGGAATCCTCTCTCTTCCTCGGGGTACTGAGATGTTTCAGTTCCCCCGGTGCCCCCGCCAGTTCCCTGGCGTGCCCGCCAATGCGGCGGGCGGGTTGCCCCATTCGGACATCTCAGGATCTCAGGCCGCCAGCGCCTCCCCTGAGCATTTCGCCGCGTGGCCGCGTCCTTCCTCGGCCGCCTCCGCCTAGGCATCCTCCGTGCGCTCATCATTACGGTGTCCCACCAGGCATGTTCCCGGGTCCATCATCCGCATGGAGACTGGACCGGCGCGCGCCAGCTGGAGACGAGTTCCCTCGTTCCCCTGCTTGCCCCCGCGGCCCTCACCATTCGATCATCTGGTCCCGTGCCCGGCCCGACCCACCGCCCCGCGCGGCGCCAGGTCGACTGCCATCATTGCCTGACGACACCCGCGCTGGTCCACGCGATCGGTAACACGTTCTCGGATCTCGGCTTGTTGAAATTGGAATTGTTTGTTTCGTTCATCGCATCCACCAAGCGGCGGATGCCATGGTTGCGTTCTGTATCGTGCACTGCGCGCGGAGGAGCGGGCCAAGAGACCCGGAACCGGAAGCTCGCGGCTTCCGCCTCCTTCCGCGGCCGCGGGACCACATCCGGTCCCACGTGGCGAATTGTCAACGTGCGGCTGGCAAAGGATGAACCGTCCTGAAGACGGATCACGAGACAAGGTGGTGGAGCCGCGGGGATTCGAACCCCGGACCTCCGCCGTGCAAAGGCGGCGCTCTCCCGGCTAAGCTACGGCCCCGATCGCCAATCACGCACTCCCGGTTTCCCGGGTGGGCGCGCCTGGATTCGAACCAGGGACCTCGGCCTTATCAGGGCCGCGCTCTAACCAACTGAGCTACGCGCCCCATCACGCGCATCGTTGCCGATGCCTGTGGCGCGGCCACACCTCATCTCGCAGAGCGCGGTGGCTCGCCCTATGCCCAAGACGGAGCGCGCAGACCTCCAGAAGGTTGCCTGCAATTCATTCAGCAATCAGCGTCAGCATCGATGCATTGGCGCATTCACACTCCCCGGCTCCGAAAGCGCCCCTGCCGGGAGCTCGACCTCTCGCGAGGGAGTTCCCCGGGGCTCGGTGCCCTTCAAGAACCGGCTCACCGCGTGCATGCTTGACCGGAACTGCGCATCAAACGTCACAACGTTTCCGTTCTGCGTGATGCCGCACTCCCTAGAAAGGAGGTGATCCAGCCGCAGCTTCCGCTACGGCTACCTTGTTACGACTTCGTCCCAATCACCAGCCCCGCCCTCGACGGCTGCCTCCCATACGGGTTAGCCCCCCGGCTTCAGGCGTTGCCGGCTTTCGTGACGTGACGGGCGGTGTGTACAAGGCCCGGGAACATATTCACCGCGGTAATGCTGACCCGCGGTTACTAGCGACTCCGGCTTCACGGGGGCGAGTTGCAGCCCCCGATCCGAACTGAGACCGGGTTTGGGGGATTCGCTCCGCCTCGCGGCTTGGCGACCCGCTGTCCCGGCCATTGTAGCGTGCGTGTCGCCCAGGGCGTAAGGGCCATGCTGACTTGACATCATCCCCACCTTCCTCCGGTTTGCGACCGGCAGTCTGGTCAGACACTGTAACTGACCACGGGGGTTGCGCTCGTTGCGGGACTTAACCCAACACCTCACGGCACGAGCTGACGACAGCCATGCAGCACCTGTGCGCCACCCTCGAAGGCCCCCGCCTTTCAGCGGTCTGCAGGCGCATGTCAAGCCCTGGTAAGGTTTTGCGCGTCGCGTCGAATTAAACCGCACGCTCCGCCGCTTGTGCGGGCCCCCGTCAATTCCTTTGAGTTTTAGCCTTGCGGCCGTACTCCCCAGGCGGCCGACTTCCCGCGTTGGCTCCGGCACGGAGGGGGTCAACTCCCCCCACGCCCAGTCGGCATCGTTTACTGCGTGGACTACCGGGGTATCTAATCCCGTTCGCTCCCCACGCCTTCGCGCCTCAGCGTCAGATGTGGCCCAGCTGGCCGCCTTCGCCACGGGTGTTCCGCCTGATCTCTACGCATTTCACCACTACACCAGGCATTCCACCAGCCCCTGCCACCTCAAGCGACGCGGTCCCCGACGACCCTCCCCGGTTGAGCCGGGGGCTTTCACGCCGGGCCCACGCCGCCGCCTGCGCGCGCTTTACGCCCAGTAACTCCGGACAACGCTCGGACCCTACGTATTACCGCGGCTGCTGGCACGTAGTTAGCCGGTCCTTCTTCCGGCGGTACCGTCAGTACTTCGTCCCACCGAAAAGAGGTTTACACCCCGAAGGGCGTCATCCCCCACGCGGCGTTGCTCCGTCAGGCTTGCGCCCATTGCGGAAGATTCCTTGCTGCTGCCTCCCGTAGGAGTCGGGGCCGTCTCTCAGTCCCCGTGTGGCTGGCCGTCCTCTCAGACCAGCTACCGATCATCGCCTTGGGAGGCCGTTACCCCCCCAACTAGCTAATCGGCCGCAGCCCCCTCCCAGGGCGACCCAAAGGCCTTTCCTCACTCACCCCACCGGTGAGCGAGCCCATGCGGAATTACCCGCGGTTTCCCACGGCTATCCCCCACCCCAGGGCAGGTTGCCCACGTGTTCCGCACCCGTCCGCCGCGTAAGTCCACCCGAAGGTAAACCCCGCTCGACTTGCATGCATTAGGCACGCCGCCAGCGTTGATCCTGAGCCAGGATCAAACTCTCCACCAAAAGTGTCTCCGCAGAGACGTTGTTCGAACTTGGTGGCCTCGCATCAATACTTTGCTTGACGCAGTCTTGCTGTGTGCTATTTGCAAGCAGACCCTCTCCCCCAACAACCCCCAAAGGAGCCGCCGGGCAGGTGGTCTACTCGCTCCGTCTTCGGCACACGACGATCCGAACCGATGCGGGCCATATCAGCCCACTCGTCATCCGCGTCCTGCGCCAGCTTGTCAAGGTGCTCACCCATGATGGGAGCAAACGTCAGTTCCGGCTAAAGGGCATCCGCCCTTCAACGCAACCGAGGCCACCCGGACTCCATCGGGGGGTCGCTCTTCCCAGAGCCCGCAAATCCTACCGCACGTTCTTCCTCCATGTCAAGGAGTTGTGAACGATTGGCAAGGACTCGTTTGCGAGCCCGGCACGCTGCCACCTCCGCGTCCCCCGCTTCGCTCGGAACCGGGTCGCGGCAGGCTATCAGGTCTGCCCCTGGGAACTCCACTATTGTATCACCGGCTTGATACTATGTCAAGCCCGACACCGGGGATCCGTCTGGACCCACGCCCGCGGCGGCATTGCGGCCTCGCGCCAGCGGGAGAGGAATACTACCGCGCCCTGATTTGTATGTCAAGCCCCTTGGCGAGGGTGATTGTTCACAGGGCGGTAGACCTAGGATAGGATGATGCCACCACCCGTTGCATTCGCCCAGGAGCCCGACCATGCGCCTGTCCCTGATCCTGCCCCCGGTTCAGCCCGATCACTATCCCGTGCTGGAGATCTGTCCCTATGCTGGCTGTGGTGGGACGCACTTCCAACACTGGCAGAGCGTGGCCAAGCCGCTGCGCGACACGCAGTGGTCAGAGGTGGTGGCCCGGCGGTACCGCTGCGTGCGGTGTGGGCGGACCTTCCGCCGCTATCCGCGAGGGGTCAGTCACGACCAGACGTCAGCCCGGCTCAAAGGGGTGGCGGTCATGTTCTCTGTCCTGGGCATGAGCGATGGCGCCGTGGCCACCGCGCTGGGAGCACTCGGCTGGCCATTGAGCAAGATCGCGGTGTATTACGCGGTGCAGGAGGCTGGGGCCGCAGTGGTGGGGTTGCGGCGGGAGGCGGTCAGCCGGGGCGGGCCGGGTTGTCGCGTTGGGAGCGGATCTGACCTCGGTGCGCTGCGGCGGAGCGTGGCTGACGGTGGGGGTCAGCGTCGATGCGGTGCGCGGCACCGTGCTCAGCCTCGATCTGCTGCCGAATGGCGAGACGGCGACGCTGAGCGCCTGGGTGCAGGACCTGGCCGAGGTGCTGGGCGCGGAGGTGCTCGTCCGCGATGATGCCGATGGGTTCAAGCGCGCGGCGGATGAGGCCGGACTACTGCAGCAGGTCTGCAAGGCTCACGTGCAGCGCAACACCGAGGCCTGGGTGGAGGGGAGCACCCCAGCGCTGGCAGCCGATGTCGATGGCTCGCTGGCGGCGATCGGGGGGCGTCCGGAGCAGGCGCTCGCCGACTGCCAGACGTTGCTGCGCCTGATACGCGAACGGCAGCCCAGCCCCGAGGCCAGTGCCATGCTCGAAGCCATCCACCGCTGTTACCTCGGCGCCGCCAAGCCGTGCGCGGGGGAAGCGATGTCGCTGGCGTATCGGCTGCGCCGCTTCAGTCTGGATCGCTGGAACGTGTGGGGCCGGCTGACCCGCTACCGCCGCTGGGAGGGTCCCGACGGTGAGGCGCTGGACGGGACCAACAATGCCTGTGAGCGGGCCATCGGCTGGTGGGTCAAGGAGCGCTCCCGCACCATGCGCGGCTATAAGCGACCGCTCTCGGTCCTCCACGTCAGCCGCCTGATCGCCACCATGGGCAATGCCCTCACTGGCCCCGCCTTCCCCCTCGCCGACGTCATCGCCTAGCCGCCGGGGGGTGGGGGCCAGACGGCCCGCCGCCCCCCTCAACCGAAGTCTGAACAGTCACGGCGAGGAGGTTGCTATGCTCCGGGGTGCCAGAAGTTGCCGGTGATTGCCAGCAGGCAGAGCAACGTGACGCTGTCCTCGTAGTAGTTGTCGCTGACGTCGTAGATCGCCGCATAGATCGCGTCCAGCCACGCTTGGGCGTCCCGGTCCAACATCGCGGCCACCCCGAGCGGAGCGACGAAGAAGGTCGAGAAGTAGTTCGAATTCGCCAGCGGCGTGCCGTCCAAGTGGTAGCCGGAGCGGAAGGCGCGTGCATTTCCATTCGTCACTCCCGCTGCCCAGCGGCTGATCTTCAGGACCCGCTCCGCCGTGGCATTGTCGCCATCGACCAGGGCATGCACGCCGAGGCGCCACGGCACGCGGCCGGCGTTGTAGAAGTAGTCGCCGTCGTATTTCCCTTCGAGAAATCCCGGCGTGGCGGGTTGCGGGCGGCGATCGGTTGCCGACCGCGGTTCGGCGAAATCGGGGAGAAGTCCGGTCTGTGAGCTGTACGTGTCTTGCAGGGTATCGATCGCGCCGCCGCAGGCGCTGCGCACGTCGTCCCAGAGCGGATCGCCGCTGGCACGGGCGAAGGCCTGGAAATGCCCGAGCATGAAATCGGAGGTGCGGGGCGAATCCTGGTTGTACTCCTCCCCGTTGGGTCTCACCCAGTCGCCGAGCAGCGGCAGCTTGCTGCGCGGACCGAGCGTGGATGCGGCGATCCCGGCGCTCAGTTTGGTGAAGTCCGCGAGGTAGTTCACGTCACCCTCGCTGCCCCACTGCGCGTCGGCGAGCAGCAATCCCAACGCCATGTCGCAATCGCCATCGAAGGCGCTGTCGTTGCCCCCAGGAACTTTCCAGGCCATTAGCCGCGCGTCGATGGTGCTCGGGTGGGAGCGGCTGAACCGCCACAGACCGTCGAAGATCTGGCGCGCGTCGCGATCGTGCCCGGCCATGTGGGCGACGATCACCATTCCGAACCCCTGCCCTTCCGATACCGTCACGCTGTGGCCGTCATCCTCCGGCTTCGCAAACGCCACGCGGTAAAGCGGCGTGTTGTTGGATGCCTTGCCGACGGCCACCAGGTAGCGCGCCTTCCAACGGTCGTAGGCAGCGCGCACATGATCGTCGAGCGCTGCCTGGTTCCACCGCGAGGGGTGCACCGCGCCGTAGTTCAGGTGCTGGGGAAAGGGGCGTTTGGCGCCGCTCCCGGTCGGCGTCGGGCGGCACTTCCTGCCCTGCCGCTGTCCACGCCGGCACCGTTTGGCTGCGACCTCGGGCGCCCGCGCGATCGCGGCCACGTCAGCGAGGGCACCGGTGACCAGGAGTCGTCGCGACAGATAGCTCGCCAGAGCGTCGCCGCCTGCTCCGACCTCGCGCTCGCTCATGACGGCGGGTCCTGGTGTCTACTGGCGGCGAGCAGGGATGCTGGTTCGCCACCAGAAGCGGGGGGCCCGGACGCGTCCACGATGATCCGCTCCAGTTCGTCCCTGGTGAGCGCCGCGATCGATGGCAAGGTCACATCGGGCGGTGGATCGTCGTTCAGCGGCATGGCGGCGTACTTGCCCTGGCGCACCAGGACGGTGGTTATTCGCGGCCCCAGTTTGCGTTTGACCGCGGCGAGGATATCCGGCTTGTCCTCGACCAGCACATAGTGATCGGCCGGGAAGACCGCGGTCAGCTCGTCCAGATGCTCGAGTTTGCGATCGAAGACCAGGATATTGCCGTCGACTTCGGGATCGAGACCGATCCGCCAGATCTTGTGCGGCTGGAAGGCGGCGTCTCCCTCGGAGAGCACCGCCACCTGCCCGACCTCGCGCGCCGCGCGCACCGCCTCCATCGCTCCATTAAAGAGGTAGTCCCGGTAGGGAAAGCCCATCACCAGATCGGCCAGCGCAAAACGCAACCGGCGCGCATCCGTGGCGTCGATTTCGGGATCGGCGGCAAGTTCGTCCCCGAACCGCGCCAGCAACAACGGAATGTTGACCAGACCCGTCTCGCGCCGGATTGCCTCGTACATTTCCCAGAAGCGCCGCTCCCCTTCTTTACCCAGCAGCGCGCCGATGCCGGCGGAGAGGTCCGCCTTCGCCCGGTCGTTGTCGATCAGGGTGTTGTCGACATCGAAAATGACCGTCGCCCGGTACGGTGGCCTCATCGCCGCGATAGCGGTGGCTGTTGTGGAGGCCGTCATGATCAAACCGGCATCAGGATGTTCTTCAGCACCCCCCCGGAGAGCGACGATTGCATCGCCTCGTGGAACGAGGTGAGTGGGTAGGACTCGGCGATCAGCGGCTTGACATTCAGGCTGCCATCGGCGATCGCGGCGATCGTCTTCGGGTAGCAGTACGGCCCGAGATGGCTGCCGTGGATGTTCAGTTCCTTGGTATCGCCGATGAGCGTCCAGTTGATGGTGGCCGGTTCGTTGAAGACGCTGAACTCGACGAACGTGCCAAGCTTGCGAATCATCTGCAAACCCATCGTGATTGCCGCCGGGTTGCCGGTCGCTTCGATAAAGACATCGCACCCATAGCCATCCGTCAGCGCCTTGACCCGCGCCGCGGCGTCCTCCTCGGCCGCGTTGATGCAGACATCCGCCCCCATCCCCTTGGCCAGCTCCAGCCGGTAGTCCTTGGTGTCGACCGCGATCAGTTGACCGGGATTGGAAAATTTCGCGATCTGCAGCATGCAGAGTCCGATGTTGCCGACCCCGGCGATGACGACGGTGTCCCCTTCCTTGATCTCCCCCCGGTCGACCGCGTGCCAGGCGCAGGTGGCCGGTTCGATGTAGGCGGCCTCGCCCGCGCTGAGCGATTCGGGCACCTTGTGGACGCGCGATTTGGCTGGGTAGAGGGAGTATTTGGCCATCCCGCCGATGAGAAAGTTCTTGAAGCCGAAGATGGGGTGGACCTGGCACATCCAGTACTGACCATTGCGGCAGAATCGGCACTCGCCGCAGGGGATGATCTGCTCCGCGATCACCCGCTCGCCGAGTTGCACCCCGTGCCGCTCCGCCGCGCCCTCGCCGAGCGCCATGACATGCCCAGCGAATTCATGTCCGGCGACCGCCGGCGCCTCGCAGTAGCCGCTCTTGCCATCGTTGCCCCAGAAGAGTTCGCCGCCAAGCCAGCATTTCATGTCCGAGGCGCAGATGCCGCAGGCATCGACCGAAATCAGCACCTCGCCAGGACCAGGTACTGGTACCGGAATCTCCTCGATTCGGTAGTCCCTGGGACCGTGCGCGCGCACCACCGTCATCGTTTCGGCGATCATCTGCCTTCCCTCTCGCGTGGACGACCTCTTCCGTTCCCGGTGTTCAGTCGGTGAAGCATACCGAACCTGCGACGGGATTCGGATTTCCCCCTTGCCCTGATCTTTTGGAACCTTGGAGGCCACCGGTGTTACCGCTGATCGCGGTAATACGCGTTGCAATCACGGAGGAGGTTGCGAATGACTCAAGACACATCGGTAACCAGCAAAGAGCAGGTGACTACCCCCAGGGAAATCAGGAACGAATTGGGCATTCAGACCCATGACAAGATTCGCTTCACCCTCGGGAACGGTGGCGCGTTCCTGCTCAAGGCATGCCCGTCGCTCGAGGATGTCCTCGCCAGTTTTTCCAGGATTGCCGTTCCGTTGGAGAAATGGGACGAAATTGTCGAGGATGATGTCGCTCGCCGCTATTTGGAAGAGCGTGCGTGAGCGGATTCGTCGATACCATTATCTTCGAGCGCTTGGTTGTCCGAGACGATGTCGATATGGCGCGGCGCTGCTCCGAACTCCTTCAGCAGGGGGAGCGGGGAGAGATCGAGTTGGTCACCAGCGAAGCCGTCGTCGCGGCAACCGTGTATGTGCGTTCCTCGCCACGGCACTATGGCATCTCGCGCAAAGAGATCGTGAACCGCCTCGGCGCGGTGCTCTCGAACAATCGACTTCGCCTTCCAGCCAAGGAAATCACTCTGCAAGCACTTGAACTCTTCGGCAACTCTACCTTCAGTTTTGTCGATTGCCTCTGCGTTATGCACTCGCTTGGAGCGGAACCACCCCACCGGTTGTACAGTTTCGATCGCAGCCTTGCCCGTGTTCCCGCACTCCGTCGCCTTGAGCCGTAACTCCTCGGCGAATTCCAAACACCGCTATGTCGGCAAGCAGCAATCTAGACTCCCCTTGCCGATGAGAACCTGCCCCTTCGTGGCGCCGGCGGTCAGCCCAGACACGTCGTTGTCGACCAGGAAGGCGTAGGCGAGGGCGACGGACACCGAACCGAGGATGCCGGCGGCCATCAACACCCGCAAGAACAGATATCGGTTGTGAACTGGAGGTTGCCCGCTGAGGTTGCTTTCGGCACGTCAGCCAGACTACATCTGAGCGGGAAACGGTGATTGATGCTAACTGCCGCTACGCCACCAACTCTCTCGTGAAATCGGTGAGGACGGTCAGATACCGGTCCACATCCTCCGCGGTGTGCGTGATGCCGACGCACGGACCGGCGGAGTAGATCGCCTCCCAGATACCGCGGTTCGCGAAGTAGACCCGTTGCAAATCGGCAACATCGCGACGAAAACCACGACGGGCCTCGGCAGCGTTCCGCGGGAGCACTCCATCGTGCGCGTAACCGGAACGTGGGCCAAGACGATGGGCGCGCCAAGGCAGCCCGGCGTCCTGAGCGACGGTCTCGATTCCATCAGCAAGTCTGGTCCCCAGCATCGCCGCATGTTCGTACACATCCGGCTTCAGAATTTCGCCGAGCGCCGCCCGCGTTGCGGCCATGGACAGGGCGTTGGCGAAGTAGGTGCCACCGGTGGCAATCATCGCATGCGGATCCTCGGCATCCGGCAATTCGAAGACCGCGGCGAGTTCCTCGCTCATCCCGTAGGCTCCAAACGCGATTCCCCCGGCAACGGACTTGCCGAGCGTCACGAAATCCGGTGCGAGTGACCAGATTCTGGTCAAACCACCCGGACCGCAAACTTGCGTGTGCGTTTCGTCGACGATCAGTAATGTGCCGTGGTCGCGCGTCATGCGACGTAGTTGCTCGTGGAAATCGGGTCTCGGCTGGATGACGCCACAATTGGTCAGGGCGGGCTCGGTGAGCACGACCGCGACATCCCCTGGGGCAAGCGCTGCTTCGAGCGCGGAAGAATCGTTGAACGGTACGAGACGCACGCGATGAGCGGCGTCAGGAGCCAAGCCGAGATACTCCGCCTCGGGACCGCTGGCACCCTGGGTGAAAAGCATTTCGTCGGCATGGCCGTGATACTGTCCATCGAACATCACCACAACGGGCCGCCCGGTCGCGACTCGCGCTACGCGCATTGCCTCGACGTTCGCACTGGTTGCGGCAAGTGTGAATTGCCACCGTGGCAAACCGAATCGTCGGCCTAGCTCCTCAGCAACCCAGATAGCATCCTCCGTCGGCAAGAGAAAGTGACCTCCCGCCTGGACTCTCCGCGCAACTGCCGCGGCAACTGGCGGCGGTGCAAAGCCACAGAACAGACTGATATCGGCAAGATTGAAATCGAGATAGCGATGCCCATCCACATCTACAAAGAAAGGCCCGTCACCACTGACAGCGAACACCGGTCCGTGTGCATAGAGGTCCAGGAACCACCCCATGGGCAGCCCGTGGGGCATCGAGGCGCGAGCGCGTGACTGGAGTGCCAGGGAGGCGGGGTGTGATTGCGCAAACCGTTGGTTCTCCCGTTCGGTCAATCTGGCGATTCGTACGGTGTCCATCTGAACCTCCTCCAGTGCATTGACGGCCTCGACATGTTCATCTGAGCGATCGCAGCCTGTTGGCCGCCGAATGCCGCGAACAACTGCTATTGGGGACTAACTCCATGCTCGAAATCCCCGGAGACCGCGCCCGGAATTGCCCACGCGTGCAAGCCACTTCCTTCATTCCCGGTGCTGTCCTGACGAATCCATCATCACCACGAACAGAACCAACCGGCTCTGGAGAAAATCCATCGACTCATCTCGGAAGTATCCACAGTGCAGCGCACCACCTCCCGGAATCGCCCTCGTCTCCCTCGGCCGCCACGGTCATTCACTCGGCCCAAGCATTTCGACTCGCTGAGGTTGCTCCGCGAAAAAGCGTCATTCGGATGGACAGGATGGGAAAGGAGCGACATGCGCGCGCCACGAGACGCCGCGCGAAGTCGTCAGGCGCCGAAGTCGGCTCGGTTGCGACCGCTCGCTCGGCGAGAAGAATCTGGCGCTCGCGATTCGCCTCCACCAGCAGTTCGGCTTGGTAGTCCAAAGCGCCCGCCATGGTGATGCGACGTGTGAACATGGGAGTCTCCTCTCGCAAGAGGCCGCGTTCTGGGGGATCTTCTTCCACTCGCGGCCAGCCCCTTTGGAACACCCGCATCATGGGGTTTGCCCCTGGCTACGCGCATCCGTACAAAGCACGCGGTCCGGTACGCGATTTCTCTGGATCTTCGCTGCGCGGTCTTGCGGGGTGGGGATTCTTGCCGAGAACAGTCAAATCAGGCCGCGACGAACCGCAACCGCGGCGGCTTCCCGGCGATTGGAGGCTCCCAGTTTGGACAGGAGATGGGATACGTGGCCCTCGACAGTGCGCGGGCTGAGAAAGAGGTGCTCGGCAATCTCCGCATCGGTCTTGCGACCACATAGGAGGCTCAGGACGTCCCGCTCACGTGGCGTGAGTCCGATGCCGTCGAGGGTTGCTCTTGCCGCTCCGTTGCTGGCGCGAGGGTCAGGTCGAGGCAATCGGGACTCACGAACGGCTTTCTCCAGAGACAGGTCGCGTCCAGTCGCGAACGCGGACTCGTAATCCTCGTCTCCAAGCGCCTCGCGGGCCGTGGCGAACGCGTGGCGGACAGACGGGGTAAAGCCAAGCACCGGCGCATTGTGCTTGGCTCGCCAGGCGTCAGCCGCGCCAAGCAATGTCGCGGCCAAGGTGGGTTGCGCTTCCATCAGCGCCAGTTCCGCCTGCCCTTCCAGGTACATGGCCACCATCCAGTCTTCGCCAATCTCGTACGCAAGCGGCAGCATTTCGGCCCAGATCGCGCGCGATCGTGAAACGTCTCCGAGGTGTCCGGCCGCCAGGGCCAACGCACCGAGATCGGAGCACAGTTCGTCTTTCGCCCCGATGGTTCGCCACAGCGCAATTGACGCTTCGAAGTGCGGAATTGCCAATGCCGGCCTGTTCTGGTACCGCTCGATCACGCCGAGCACGCGCAGGTTCAGCGCCTCGCCTGCCCGATCGCCAGCGGCGCGAGCGACAGCCAGCCCCTCTTCAACGCACCCCCGCGCTTCGGCAACCTCTCCAAGTGCAATGCGATTTGTGCCGAGAAGCCAGAGCGCTCGCGTCACACCGGCAGGGTCGCCACGTTTGCGCTGAATGGCCAGGGCCTCCGAGGCCAACTGGGCTCCCACCGCATGCTGCCCCTCCCAGGTGGCCAGTTCACTCGCCGCGTCCAGCGCCCGGACTCGCTCCAGCGGTGAGATGCTGTCGTCGGGAATCTGCAGGAATGCGATCAGGTGATGTCGCCCCTCACTCATATGATCGCGCGTGTCCCAGAAGCGCAGGAGAGCCGTTGCCAGGCGGAGTCCATGTCGGGCGTTGCCGTGCTCTTGCCACCAGGCGAGGGCGGCCCGCAAATTGTCGTGATCCATTGCCAGGCGCGTCAGCCAGATACCCTGCTCGGAACCGGGAAGGTGCGGCTCGGCTTCTTCCGCGAGCGCCAAACACCATGCGGCATGAGCATTTCGGGTAGCAGCGAGTTCGCCATGTTTGGCCAGTTGTACCAGCCCGAACTCACGAATGGTCTCCAACACCGTGAATCGAGATACCAACGCATCGCCCACCCGGCGCACCAGCCCTTGATCCGCGAGCGCGGCAACGGTCCCATCGACATTGCTTGCCGAGCACCCCGCGGTCGCTGCGACATGCTTTGCCGCCTCAATGGTGAATCCGCCAGCGAAAACAGCGAGCAGTCGGAACAGCTGCTGCGTCTCGGTGGAAAGAAGGTCATAAGACCAGGCGATGGTGTCGCTGATGGTGCGTTGCCGCGGTGGGAGGTCTCGCGGCCCGTCACTCAGCCACCGCAAGCGATCGCTCATGTGTGCCAGGAGTGCTTCTGGGGAGAAATGTCTGCTGTGAGCCGCGGCGAGTTCGATTGCCAGCGGCAACCCGTCCAATTGACGACAGAGCGCGGCTGCGGCGAGTGCGTTTGCCTCGTTCAGGCGAAAGGCGGGCCACACCGCCCGCGCCCGTTCGGTGAAGAGCCGCACGGCGGCATTTTCCGCAAGTGCTTCCAGATCGGTCGCGTCGGGCGCTGGGAGCGGAAGTGGCTCCACGGGGAACACTTGCTCGGCCCGCACGTGCAGCGGCGCTCGGCTTGTGGCCAGGACCTGAAGTGCGGGGCATGACCCTAACAGGGAAGACGCGATCTCTGAAACTGCGTCCAGAAGATGCTCACAGTTGTCGAGCAGGAGCAGACGCTGGTCCTGGCGCAAATGGGAGACCAGACTATCGACTACCGGTCGATCCGAACCGAGCGAGACCCCCAGGCTCGTGGCAATGGCCGTTGCTACCAACGCCGGAGAACGGAGCGGAGCAAGATCGACCCAGACAACTCCGGCATCGAAGCGGTCCGCGATGTCAGCGGCCAGGGCCAGCGCCAGACGGGTCTTGCCTACCCCTCCCGGACCAGTCAGGGTCAGCAGTGGCACCGCGGTCTCGATCAGGAGGTCACGCGCGGCTGTCAACTCGAACTCGCGCCCGATCAGGCGAGTGCGAGACAAGGGGAGCGACGGTGACAAAGACAGCCGGGCAATGTCCACGAGAACCCCTGAGCGTTGTCGACACGTACGCTCGTGCAGAATGTCTCCCTATTGTTGCTCGCCTCGAGCATTTCCGAAAGGTGGCGCTGCTGACCCGATGACGGGTTACCACGAGCGCGACGATTCCCTCGGCGAGGTTCCGCCGGCATGCGTGCGGGAACCCTCGTGAGCGACGTGCCATTCCGGATGTGGCTCGCGCCGAAAGTAGCCGTGGACGCACTGTCGGTGATAATGCCTGGCATCTGCTATCGGGGAGCATTCGCTTGGTATCTCTGGCGCCGGCCCCTGGGGACACCGGCGCATCGAGATCTGGAAACGTGACGATGCGTCGACCATCCTGGGGTGAATGACCAGCGCCGCAGGCAAGGAGGGTGAATCCACAATGGAACTGCTGATCTCGGGATACGACTCCCCGGAGGGACCGGCCTTCGACCGGGACGGGAATCTCTATTTCGTGAACTGGCTGAGCAGTTCGATCGTGCGGTTGACGCCGGATGGCACTTCGTCCGAGTTCTTCAATACGGGCGGCATCCCGGCGGGGCTCGCCTTTCACCACGATGGCTCCCTCTACGTCGCCGATGAAGGCGCCGAAATCCATGGCGTTCTGCGCATCGCGGATGGCAGGTCAGAGATTCTCGTCAATACCTACCACGGACAGCCCCTGAACGGCGCCAACGATCTCGTCTTCGCTGCCGACGGCGTCCTCTATTTCTCCGATCCGTGGGGCTCGTCCGGTGGGAACCCCATCGGCGGCTTCTACCGGTATTTCCCGGACGGGACCCTGGAGCGCATCGACCAGGGGCTCGCCTTCCCCAACGGTGTCGCCATCGCGCCCGATGGCGGCAGCGTCTACCTGGCGGAGACCTACCGCAACCACATCCTGCGCTACCCGATTGCCGCCGATGGGGTCATCGGTGCGCGCGAGATCTTCGCGCTCCTCCCCGGCGGCGCCGGACCGGATGGCATGGCCTGCGACGAGGCCGGCAATCTCTACGTCGCCCACTACGGTGGCGGCAAGGTCGCCGTCTTCGACCCCGACGGCGCAATGATCGAGGAGATCGCGGTGCCTGGGGTGAATGTGACCAACTGCGCGTTCGGGGGGCCGGACCGCCGTACCCTGGTCATCACCGAGGTCGAAACCGCATCGCTCTACCAGATGCGCGTCGAAATCCCGGGACTGCCACTCTTCGGCGATCCGGATATCGCGACCAGTTGACACCAGGGCACGTTGCCCCTATTGTGTGACCCTGCCTCATCGGGAGGCATGACCTCGTTTCGGAGGTGACGATGGACCGCATCTGGACCAATAACGGTGCACCCGGCCGTCTCGGCGGCGGGGTCGTGCTGTGCTCGGGGACGAGCCTCAGCATGATCGGGGCACACGGTCGGAGTCTGTCCGTCGGCTGGGAAACGTGATCGAACCGCTATCACGCAGCAGTTCCCACCGCGGGCAGAGACCAAATCTCTCGCCCGCGGTTCTTTTTTTGCCTTCCGATCTGAGAACCGCGGGGCGAGAACCGTTTTCGAGAGCGCGCAGAGCGCGGACGCGAGGGAGAAGCAGCAGTGGTTTCCGTTCTGGAACGGCCCGAACTCGAGTCAGTGAGTGTGGCGGAAGACGATGCCGCCGTCGTGGCCGGTGTCTCGAAAGTGTTCATGCAGCGCCCGCTCTTGCGGCGGGGCGCGGCGAAGGAGGTGCGCGCGGTCGATGACGTATCGTTCACCGTCCGCCGCAATGAGATTCTCGGCATCCTCGGCGCCAACGGATCCGGAAAATCGACCCTGATCCGCATGCTCTCGACGTTGCTGATCCCGGACAAGGGCACGGTCACCGTCTTTGGTTACGACGTACGCCGGGACGAAGCGGAGATCAAGCGGCTGATCAACCGCGTCTCGGTCGAGGCCTCCTTCTTCAAGAAACTCTCCCCCTGGGAGAACCTCGCCTACGCCCTGCGTCTCTATGGCCGCAGCGGCTCGGCGGTGCGCGACGAGGCCTTCGCCGTGCTGGCGCGGTTGGGGATCGCCGCAGACAAGGCGGGCGAGCCGCTGGAGCAGCTCTCCCGCGGCATGCAGCAGAAGGTGGCGATCGCCCGCGCGTTGCTCACCTCTCCGGTGCTGCTGCTGCTCGACGAGCCGACGACCGGTCTCGATCCGCGCTCGAAGCAGGACGTGCAGCGGTTCGTGCGCGAACTGCGGGACGGTCACGACGCCACGATCCTCCTCTGCACGCACGACATGCACGAGGCCGAGGCGCTCTGCGACCGCGTCGCGATGCTGCATCAGGGCAAATTGATCGCGCTCGATACCGTGGCGGGATTGAAAGAACGATTTGGTGTGGAAATGGGCAACCTCGATCCGACCCTGGAGGAGGTGTTCATCCACCTCACTGGGCGCTCGCTCGAGGACGATGTGGAAGGAGAAACACCGTGAACCGCGCGTTGCGCCCGGCGGGCAACCCGTTACCCGGAGCCGGGTTCTGGCATGAATCACGCGCCTCGTGGGCGTTCGTGCAGCGCAACTTCTACCTGGTGCGCCGCTACTGGCACCTGGAACTGGCATTCCTGGTGTTCAACGTCACCTCGGCGATGAGCGTGCTCTACATCGGCGAGGCCCAGATGCAGCGCGAGGCCGGCTCGACGGACGCCCGTCTCGATCTGGTCCTCTATCTTGGCATCGGCACTGTGGTCTGGGCCTACCTCCGCGCGGTCTTTGCCAACGTCGGGGAGATGGTGGCCTGGGAGCGCTGGGAAGGAACGATCGAGTACACGATGATGGCGCCGATCTCGCGCCTGACCCACATGCTCGGCGTCTCCCTCTTCAGCGTCATCTACGGGCTGGCGCGGTCGGCCCTGTTGCTGGCGGTGCTCTCGCTCTTCTTCAGCGTCGATCTGAGTCACGCCAATATTCCCGGCGCGGCCATTGTGCTGCTGGCAGGGAGCATCAGTTTCATCGGCTTCGGCATCATGGCCGCGGTGCTGCCGCTCCTCTTTCCAGAGCGGGGGGAAGAGATGACCTTTGTCATCTCTTCGCTGATGCTGCTCGTCTCCGGCGTCTACTACCCGATCTCGGTCCTGCCGGATTGGATGGAGCCGCTGGCGACGGTCTCTCCGGCGACCTACGTGCTGGAAGGGATGCGGCTGGCCCTGCTGGAGGATGCACCGACCGTCGCCCTCTGGCCCTCCCTCTGGCCGATCCTGATCCTCGGCGCCGCGGCGCTGCCAATCGGGATCGCGGTTTTCGGCTGGGGGGAGCGGTACGCCAAGCGAACCGGGCGCCTGAAGCGCAGCGGATAAGGCCGATTCCGGATGATCCCTGCCGTTTGCTCGCGGTGCCTGCCCTCACCCCAAACCCCTCTCCCGTCGAGCCGGGAGAGGGGCTCGCGGCGTCACAGGTGGGAGTGAAAACGGAAGGGTCATCCGAATGCCGTATCAGACGGGTCACGAAGGGACGCAAAGCCCCTCGCCCCGCGCACGGGGAGAGGGGTAGGGGTGAGGGCCAGCGCGACAAGTCCACCACTGCCTTCCCCATCGGCCAATCTACTCCGCTCCGAGTTGAATCAACGCGATGACCGCGCCGGCGGGATCCTGAATCACCCCGTAGCGAGCGCCATCGTCGCCGCCCTTGATTTCCGTCAGCACCTTGCCGCCGCGCTCCCGGCACTCCCGCAGGCTGATGTCGAGATCAGCCACGGCGACATACGGCAGCCAGAGCGCGGGCAGATCGGCGTTGGCGCCTCTGGCGTAACAGACCCCCGCCACCGCCTCGTCACCGCCGGGCGCCATCATCAGGTAGTCGTCGTAACCACCCATGGCCACCGGTTCTGGCCGCCAACCCGCCACCGCCGCGTAGAACTCGCAAATGGGCGCCGCGTCGGGCACGGTTAGATCCATCCACTGGAACGTGCCGGTTGGAAATTGGTCGCTACTGCTCAAGGCGTCCTCCACCGTCCCACATCGACTCTCGCGCGTCGCCGCGACAGTGGTGATTGTCATGCATCCGCATCGATCACGCTGGCGAATATTGCGATGGCAGATACACGGCGAGCCCGGTTGGCACGCTACGCACACGGATTCGGTATGAGTTCGCTGCACGTCAGAGAGATATTGCGCCATACTAGATGTGGACGCGCCGCGCGCCGTCCTGCACTTGTCTCGGACAGTCGTCTTGTGACGCTCCCTCACTCCGCGAGAGGCGTCGGCCCCTTCCACAGCCGCGCGGACGACCCTTGCAACCAGAAGTGGTCGGTCGCAGCCCGGCGTGGCCAGCATCACCGCGACAGTCTGGTCGCGCGATGCCCTCCCTCACCGCTCGCGTGCAGGTCGTGCACCGGCGATTCCATTCAGCCCACCCGGGAGTATGGAAATGAACGCCACTGAAGAGATCACCACCATCGAACCGCGTCAGGTTGCGCTGATCTACGATGCCTTCGTCGCGGCGAGTTGGCGTGGCGCTGATCTGGCCGCCGCGGAGGGCCAAGCCTGGTTCGAGGCCCACTGGGTTGGACAGGCGCCGCCCGAACCGAACGATCCTCCTGATGCCGCCAGTGTCTTCGGCGCGGCCGGAAATGGCATTCGCTGGTACGCGCGGGAAGATCTACTCCTCGGTTACGCCGGCCGCGCCGGCGGCTGTTACCAGATCGTCACTGGTGAGCGCGTTCCCGATCTGCCCGATCCCTGTACCTCCGTGGAGTGCGGTCCTGGCGCCCGCGAGCGCCTTTCCGGTGATCTCCGCATGACCGTTCCGATTACCGCCAACCCGGCGACGGACGAGGTCCTGCTCGACGAGCGAACGGTGCCCCTGGACGAGCGGTCCACGCGGAAATAACCCCGCCCTTGCCACGCGTGAGGCGCCGCTATCGGCAAGATGATTCGCTTCGATACGGAAGAGCGGTACCATAGCCGGGACGACGCTGTGGCCACCGTGCCGCGTCGCCATGTCCGGTTCCGGCTCTGCCGCGAGCCGTCGGCTGGATTGATCCTGGAGCATGTATGGCGGCGACCGATCCCATTCGAAAGATTCGCGAGGTTGACCACGCGGTTCCCTTCAACCTCGCCCTCGCCCAGACCTTGCGCGATCTGGCGACACTCACACCCTCGCTCGACGCGCCGATCATTTCGCTGACGCTTGACTGGCGCCCGGCAGGAGAAGCGCCGGGTCGCGACCCCGCGCCAGAGGTGCGCCGCTCCGAGCACCGCTCCGCGGCGCATGGATCGGGGCCGAGTTGGCGACCGTCCTGGGCGGAAATGGACCGTCACCTCACGGCGCTGGCCGACTCCCTGGGACCGCGCGGCGAAGCGTCCGATAGCGTGACCGCGGACATCGCGCTGATTCGCGACTACCTCGACCAGGAACTCGATCCCGCCGCAAAAGGGGTCGCCGTCTACGCCTGTGCGGCGGCAAACGTGTTCGTGCCGCTGGCATTGGGACTCCCGGTGCCAACTCGGCTCACAGCCGGTCCCACGCCCGCCCTGGCCACCCTCACCCGTCTTCGCGAGGACAATCCCACCTATGCGGTGCTGGTCGCCGACCAGCAGACGGCCTACCTCTCGCTGATCGATCAGGCCGTGGTCGACCTCAGCGTGACCGTCGAAGGTTCCGGGTACCCTCGCAAGCAGATGCAGGGCGGCCCGTCGCAGCGGCGCTTCCAGGCCCGCGCCGAAGAGCGCGTCGAGGCATTCGCGCGTGGCGTGGCGGAGGAAGTGCTGCGGACGCTCGAAGACAACGCCGTTTCCATGCTGATCGTCGCTGGCGACGAGGTGATTACCAGCGCGCTCAACGCGGTCTTCGATCACCGCGTGAAAGATCGCATCATCGCCACGATCCGCCTCGAAATCGACGCCAGCACGCAGAAAGTTCTCGAAGCAACACTCCCCATCGCGGCGCAGGCCGAGCGGAATCATGAGGATGCCGATGTGCAGACGCTGCGCGACGCGGTCGGCGCGGGCGGCAGGGGCGCGGCGGGCGCCGAAGACGCGCTGACCGCGCTGCAGGCGGGGCAGGTGCTGACGCTCATCCTCAACGACGATTTCACCTCTCCCGGCTGGGCCGACTACAGCCTGCCGCTTTATGGCGTGGGCGAGGCGCCGCAGGAGCATCCCGCCGGGGGAGATGTGTCCCGGATCGTGCCCATCGTGCTCGAGGAGGAGATGATCCGGCTCGCCCTGGCCACTGGCGCCGAGGTGCAGATCGTGCACGCCACGCAGCCGGTCGAGGTCGCCGAGGACGGTCCTTTCCCGAAGGCGGGAATACCCGCGCCGCGGACCGCTGCGGGTGAAGCGTTGGACGCGCTTGGCGGCGTCGGTGCCATCCTCCGCTTCACCCTCGATCAGGATCAGCCGGTCGCCACCATGTAAGCCGCGCCAACGACCTGGCGCCGTTGCCTGACAACCCGCGGAGTTCCGGAGAAAGGAGAGAGCGTTAGTGACGCTCTCCCCTTTCTCCTGGCCCCGATCAACTCGGCACTGGCCTGTTGCGAGCCGCACGCACCCCTCGCTCAGGGCCATTGACAGCCTGCCGCGCGCTCCATAGACTCGCCCCCACGCT
>JAXLWU010000032.1:0-58165 GCA_046328335.1 Thermomicrobiales bacterium | reverse complement strand
CGGCAGCGATGCCGTGGCCATTGCATTCCGCGCACGGCGTGCTGCACCCAAACGGACTGTCCCGCGGGCACATTCTGCCAGCATGGCGGCTGCTTTCGCGGCTGCACCGGGGCAACTGGCGCCAACTGCCTCATTAGCGGGGCCTGCGGCGGAGGTGCGTGCCTGCAATCGGTAACCGGTGCGAACGCCTGTGCGGATGGGGTGGTGTGCGAGGAGGCGCAACCGTGCGAAAGCGACGCGGGATGCCCTCTTGGCGAGGTCTGTTTCGCCTCCGGTTGCTGCAGCGCGTTCGGCAAACTCAAGACCTGCGCCAAGCCACGCAGTGGGTAAGCGGGGGCCGCGCTCGGGTACGTCCGCCTGTTGCGTTCGTCATCTCCCGCGGAGGCGCCGCAGCCAATCCGACGCCGGAATCGTGGCGGCAAGAACGCCGGCCCGGTCGAGCGCGGCGACGACCGGGTCGAGATCGACCGCTGACGTGGTATCGACCTGGACGAGACCGGCGTTGACTGGTACCGCGGGTGGGTGAGCGGCTAATGCCGCGCGTTGATGGCGCCAGGTGTCGCGCGTCGCGTCTGACAGCGATCCCGCATTCTGCTCCCGCGCCGCGAGGCGATCGGTGACGACTGCCTCGTCGCAGACAGTCTCCACCAAGAGCAGCGGCACACCATGCGCAGCGGCCAGACGTGCCGCCTCCTCCCGCCATGCATCCTCCAGGAAAGCGCCGTCCAGAATGACCGCCTTGCCTGCCGCCAGCGCCTCCCCGCCGCGTGCGAACAGGGCGCGATAGACGGCCGCCTTGCGCTCCGGGGCATAGCGTCCCTCGCCCCAGCGATCGGTAGCCAGATCGTCCCCGCCGGCCAGTTCCTTCCGCAGGGCGTCGGTCGCGATCACGGGAATGCCGAGCGCGTGACCGAGAGCAGCGGCGACGGTCGATTTCCCCGTCCCGCTCAGCCCGGTCATGACGATCAGGGCGGGATGCGCCGTCAGCGCGGCGGCGGTGGCCATGGTCAGATACGTGATGGCGGTCGCCGTGAGCGCGGCGTCATGCGCCGCGTCCTCGCCGGTCAGCGCCAGGCACGCGATCTTGACCCGCACCAGGGCGCGATGGCCGCCGTAGAACCGCAGCAGGTCGTCCGGGAGGATGAACCCGGCAGCGCGATAGGCGGCGAGGAGCGCGACCGCGGCGTCGCCGGCGCCGCGCTGGGACAGATCCATCAGCAGATAGACGAGATCGCTGGCGACATCGGCGCAGCGCACGGCCAGGTTGAATTCGACGCAGTCGAAGATCTGCAGCCGCCCGGCCGGCTCCAGGCAGACGTGTTCGGTACGCAGATCGCCGTGCCCCTCGCGGATCCACCCGTCCACAACCCGGGACCGCAGCAGATCGCCGTTGCTGGCGATGAAGCGGCGCATCGCTTCGCTGACGAGGCGGAGTTGACAGGCGCCAAGCGGCGACCCGGCGAAAGGTCTCAGTTCATCCAGGTTGTCGGTGACGATCGCGATCATCGCCGCGGCGACCTCCGCCGCTTCCCCGGCGCAGGGCGGAGCGGCAGCGCGATGGAAGGGAATCAGGCGGGCGGCGAGACGAGCGGCGAGATCGGCGGGAGCGGACTCCGCGGCGAGCAGGGCATCGAGCATGCCGGCGGCCGGCAGCCGCCGCATCAGCGTTGCCCACTCGATGACCGCGTCTGGGGACACCGGCTCGTCCCCAACCACGCGAAATCCACCGCCGTCCCGGACGATGGGGACGACGCCGAGATAGACGCCCTCCGTGAGGCGGCGGTTGAGCCGGACTTCATCCAGACACGACTGGTGACGGCGGGCGAGGGTGGTGTGATCGACGAAGGGATAGGCGACCGGCCGCTTGACCTTGACGACGCGGTCTCCGGCGAGAAAGACCCAGGAGATGTGCGTTTCGATGCGTTCGACCGATTCCGGGCGCCAGGGATACACCTCCGGGCGCAGCAGCGCATCGGCAAGGTCAGCGTTCGTCGCGTCGCTCATCATGAACAGGCCCGTGATGGAGCGAGGGAGGACAGCCAACAGGCGTTCTCCCGTGGCGTCCACCCGCTGGGCAGAAGGGCGAGATTGGATGACGCGGCCATGGTTTTCCTGAATGGCGCAAGGCGAGAGGTCGACATGGGCGTACCACCTGATCCGATCCGCGAGTATCGCCGCCGCGGTCTCATTTGCCAGTATCCCAGTGAGCGCTCCCGAAGCCAACCCGGGCAAGCACCTGCCGATCTGGCCTGGAGGCGGCGTTACCCGGACGTTCATCCAGATGGTCGGGAACGCGTTGTGCCCTACGCACTCGCTGACGTGCCAACGACGACGCGCCGTTCGCGACGCCGTCGTACCATCATGACCTGGATGCCACCTCGCGCGCATGCGCCAGAACCAGGGAGGGATGATGGAACGGCATACGCCGGAATCGGTCTATGAATTGCTGCAGCACGATCACTACACGGTGGAAGAAGTTTCCCAGTTGCTCGGCATCGATATCAACGTCATTCGCCACGCCATCTTTACCCGGAAACTGCCAGCCGAGATGGCGGGCGAGGATATCGTGAGCATCAAGCGGGCAGATGTCGTCACCTGGTTCAGGAATCAGGGCAACGACGTCTGAGGAAGCACCCGGGATCAGGATGTCGTCGTTCCGGGCGGCAGCGAAAGGTGCCGGCACGCGGCGGCGGCACGTAACTCAGCGCGGAAGTCGGGATGCGCGATCGAGATCAGCAGTTCGGCGCGACGGCGCAGTGACTGCCCGCTGAGATCGACCGCGCCGTACTCGGTGACCACGTACTGGACGTGGCCGCGGGTAGTCACCACCCCCGCACCGGGCCGCAGCACTGACACGATGCGGGAGACCGTGCCGCCACAGGCGGTCGCGGGCAGAGCGATGATCGCCTTGCCCTCCGGAGCCAGGTTGGCGCCCCAGACGAAATCCATCTGCCCCCCGATGCCGCTGTAGATCCGCTCTCCGATCGAATCGGCGACGATTTGGCCGGTGAGATCGACCTCGATCGCGGAGTTGATGGCGGTCATCCGCTCGATCTGCCGAATCTCCCGCGGATCGTTGACGATATCGGACGGGTGGAACTCGACGAACGGATTGCTGTCGACGAAATCGTACAGACGCTGGCTGCCGAGCGCGAACGAGGCCACCACCCGGTTGCGCCAGGTGGTCTTGTAGCGGTTCGTGATCACCCCGGACTCGGCGAGCGCCAGGAGACCGTCCGAGAACATCTCGCTGTGCACGCCGAGATCCTCGCGCTCGGTGAGGCAGGCGAGGACCGCATCGGGGATCGCGCCGATCCCCATCTGCAGCGTGGCGCGATCGGGGACGAGCGCGGCAACATGCTCGCCGATCTGCCGTTCGACTTCGTCCACCGGCGCCGGCTCGATCGTTGGCAAGGGGCGGTCGGCCATCACCAGCGCGTCGAAGCGGCTGACATGCACCGCGGAGTTGCCGAGGGTGCGCGGCACGCGGGGGTTGACGAGGGCGATCACCGTCCTGGCATGTTCCGCCGCGGCGCGGGCACAGGCGATGGAGGTACCCAGGCGGCAGAAGCCATGGCTGTCGGGCGGCGAAACCTGGAGCAGCGCGACGTCCAGATCGAGGCGCCCGGTGGTGATCAACTCGGGAACCTCGGAGAGAAAGACCGGGGTGTAATCGGCACGGCCATCGTTGACCGCCTCGCGCACGTTGGCGCCGACAAAGAGGGCGTTGTGGCGGAGATGACCGGCAAGCGACGGATCGACGTGCGGAGCCGGTCCCTCGGTGTGCAGCGAGACGATTTCGACCCGGGTCAGATCGGGTGCCCGCCGCACCAGCGCGTCGAGCAAATCGAACGGGACCATGGCCACTTCGTGCAGGTAGACACGGTCGCCCGAGGCAACGAGACAGACCGCCTCATCCGCCGTCAGCACCGGTGGTTCTCGCCAGCGCGCTCCCCGCCCGGTCATCGCTGTCTCGCTTCGCGCCCGCTTCGCGGCTCCCAATACCGCGCCACGATGATACCTGCCTGGATCAGGTCAGCCGGGGCCCAGGGAGAGTGGATGCTCGTTGACCCAAATCCGAGTCCTGGCCCATTGAGTCTGTCATCAGGAACGCGGGCGACGCCTGCGTCGCCAGCACTGCCTACCACCACGGCGAGAATTCCGGTTCAAAGTCCGCCCTAGCGCGCGGCCCAGAAGAGGATGCGCTTGAAGGGGTAGAAGTAGGGTCGGGAATCGTCCAGCCGCGGCAGCAACCGCTCCCGGTAGCGATCGAGGAACGCGGTCCAGAGTTCGGGCGGCAGGCGGCGCTGGTAGTCGGTGAGCAGCGTGCCCTTGACCCACTCGATGACCTCGTCCCGGGCGGCGAGGTGATGCCCATAGACCTGCAGGCGCACCGTCTGTTCCCGGAAATCGAAGCGGTCGAGGAGGGAGGCATACGCTTCCGGCGTCAGCACCGGCGATTCCCGGGTGTAGCCGGCGAGCGCCTCCCGGAACGGCGATTCGCTCGCGACCTCGGCGGCGACGAGATGTGAAGGGTGATCGTGGTTCGCCGGTATCTGCACCGCCAATTGTCCCCGCGCCGTGAGCGCGCCAGCAATCCGCGTGAGCAATGCGTCCTGATCCGGAAGCCAATGCAGCGCCGCATTGGAAAAGACCAGATCGAACGCGCCGACCTCGGCTGCCCCCGGAAAATCGGCGATATCCCCCTGGCGGAAGGTCAAGCCATCGCCCGCGAACTCGGCGGCAGCGGCGAGCATGGCGGGTGACGAATCGATGCCGAGCGTGGCGCTGGAGTCGATATGCCGGTGCAGCAGACGGGTCAGTTCCCCGGTGCCACAGCCGAGATCGACAACGCGCATAGCGGGCTGCGACTGGACCAGTTCGAGCAGATCGTAGAACGGGCGCGCCCGCTCGTCGCGAAAGCGGGCGTACTGCGTGGGATTCCAGTCGGCGGTCGATGGTGCGGTCATCGCGGTCGCTGTCGTTCAGAACACGGGGTGATCGGGTGATGGGGCGCCGTGTCGTTGCTGCGCGGATTCATTCTCCACCCATGTTTCCCGGCCATGACGAACGCGGCGGGTGAACCGGGATACCCTGGTCGTGGTCTTCCTTCGCCTCATCACCCGGCCATCCCAACGAAGATGATAAAGCAAAACGCCGACAGACCAGGTGTTACCCCAACCCATCGGCGTTCTGCGAGCCGAGAACGTTGGGAATTGCTCCCCTCGGCTTTTGGCTTGCTATGAACGTACACCCTCCGTGCCGGTTTGTCAATACCCTTTCGAGAGATGAGACGGCAAGAAGCGAGTGTTGCGGGGCCGACCGCGCCCGCCAGAATCCATACGTCAACACCAGACAAAGCCGAACGCCGACAAATGAAGGTGTGACCCTGCATCCATCGGCGTTCCGCGTGCCTTCCATGATTGGGATTGCTCCCGCTCACTTCCGGCGTGATGTGAACGTACACCCTGCGTGCCGGATTGTCAATACCCTTTCATCAATCTGTCGCCAGACGATCAAGGGGAAAGGGGCATCGTGCCCGACCCTCGCCAATCTGCTTCTGCGCCAATCTCTGACCAGTCTCTCATCAATTCAACGGCATGTTTCGCGGATGGGTTCTTCTCCCCAACGCGTCGATGACGCGCACGTTGACCGCTCGCTGCGCGAGCCACCTCGAGCGCATGCGCGGAGCCTAATGGCAGGTGCCGATACCGATCGGCGCGAAGGGAAACGGTTTGCAGCTGCGCGAGCAGCAGTTTCGCTGCAAGCCGAAAAGATACGAGCAGAAGATGCCAGGCGGCTGGCAACAGCGCGCCGGGTCATCACCGCAGACCCTGTTCCTCGCGCAGCGATTGCCGCACCTCCCGCAGTTGTTCGTATCACGCTCCGTATCGACGCAGGTTCCCTCCGGGCTGGCGCCGCAGCACGTGGTGTTGGGGAAGGTGCAGGCCACTCCGGAGCCGCAGCGGCAGGTGTTGTCGGTACAGGTGTTGGACGATCCATTGCAGTTGGCATTGCCGCAGCAGTTGCCGGCGGCGCACCTCCCGTCGCAGCAGATGCCGTCGGCGATCGATTCCGCACTGCACCGGGTCAGGTCATCGACCGGCGTGTACTGGCAGATGTGCAGCCGGTTGCGGCAGGTACCGGTGTTGCAGACGACATCCTCGCACCGGCCGCAATCGACCGGATCGCCGCAGTTGTTCGGCGTCCTGCCGCAGCGAGGCTGGCGTCCCGCCGGATGACAGGTCTCCTCCGCCGACTCGGGCGTGCAGCAGATCGCGCCATCTCCCCGGGTGTCGCAAACCTGGTCGGAGGCGCAGCAGCCGCCGTCGCAGCAGACCTGTGGCGCTGGACAGAGCGGTCCCGAGCGGTTGTCGGGAACGACGCTGTACTTGCACGTCCCCTGGCCGATGCAGTCGGCCGTCCGGCATTCCTGGGCCGGGCAGTCGCTTCGTGCGCAGCACTCGCGGCAGACACCATCGCAGGTGGCGGGTCTGTCCGCCGGGCAGGTGCAGCGTCCGTTCTGGCACACGGCACCGCCGCAGCAGGAACCACCGGCGTCGCCGCCACACGTTTCGCCGATGCCGATGCAGGTCGGACAACAGGCCGTGCCCGAAGCGCAGCCGCTGTTGTCGATGCTGCCATCCGGCATCGTGGTGCGGCAGCGGATGGCGCCGCGCAGGTTGGTGCCGCCGGTGATGGTCGCGCCGCGCAGATCGGCTTCGACGAGGCAGGTGCGGCCGAGATTGGCGTTGCTGAAATTGGCGTTGGCGGCATTGGCCCGGCGCAGCGTGGCGCCTTGCAGGTTGCACTGCGTGCAATCGACATTCGCCAGCGTGTTCGAACCGCTGAAGTCACAGCGCTGGAGATTGGCGCGCGGAGCAGGTAGGCAGGGACCGCCGTCGAAGCACTGCGCTTGCGGTTTTTTCCCTTGCCTCTTGGCCTTGCCACGCCGCCCCGTGCGCTCCACGCTGGCCTGTTGCGGCGCGGTGTCGCCAGTGCGGCCAGCGGAGGATCTCTGGGCGCCGGTTTCATCATTGCGGCTGACCGAGCGAGACGTGGCTTCGGGTTCGCTCCCGGCGTGATGGCGCTCATGGTTGCCATCTTCGTGATGACGGGACTTGCCATTGCCCCGGGCACGACGGTGATGACGGCGGGCGAGGGTCTGAGGGCTCCGCCCCAGGAGCAGCACGCCCAGCGCGGCACCGAGGGCACGGCGGCGTGAACCGCTCGCCGCCAGGAGACGGGCCAGCGCATCGAACCGATCGCGATCCATACCCATCCCCTCAGCGCCAGCGCCATATCGCGCGAGTCATCGAGAACGCCCTAAGTTATGTTGCCTTCGCTGGCATGATGCCAGAGTGCCGCGCCGATTGCAAGCGTCGCCCACGTGTGAGGAGATAGGGATGAGCCCTCTACGGCAGGTCTCCTGCTGCGCGATGCCGGTGGGGTCTCCGGGGCGATGCGCCAGGCAGAGCGAGCGCTATCCTACGCCGCGAGACATGGATCGGCCGCAGACGCGGGAGCCATCCGGAGATGCATACCCCCACCTGGAGCGAAGGATCGGACGTGGTGCGGGCGGTGGCCGAACTGCTGCGCGCCGTGCAGTGGCCGCTGGTCACCCTGATCATCGCCTCCTTTTTCCGCGCCGATATTCAGCGCCTCCTTTCACGCGTACGGCGGGGGAGTCTCTTCGGGGCAGAAGTCGAACTGGAAGAGGCGCTCGACATGCTTGCCGCCGGGGCCGGCGCGGCGGAGCAGCAGATGATGGCGCTGCCGGACGCGCAGGAGCGGGGGGAGCAACCCGCGCCGGGCACGGAGGGCAACGACGATCAGGCGATGGAGCGGCTGGAAAGCGATCTCGCCCAGGAACGCGAGATTCTGCGCACCGCCTCGATTTCGCCCCGCGCCGCGCTGATGCTCCTCTCTTCCGAGATCGAGGCGACGCTGCGGCGGCTGGCGGCGGAGGCGACGGTCGAAGAGCGTATGCCGCGCGACACCCGCTTCCTGACCGTCGGCGAGATCACGCGCGATCTGGCGGCGGCGGCGGCGATCAGCACCCGCACGGAAGAGAACATCGAAAATCTCTGGAAGGTGCGGGCCCTGGTGGTGCACGAGGGCCATGGCGACGAAGAGGATGTGCTGCGCGCCATCGATTCCGGCTTGACCATCCTGCGCACTCTGCAACGGCTGGATGCGATGGCGGAAGAGGAGAGCATGAACGACACGACAGCCGAATCCGCCCGGTGACCACCGGCATCAGCATGGCGTACCATCTGGAGGCGGGTTGCAGGCGCAGCCGCAAGAACTGGATCGAAGGTGAGGCGCATGCCAGCAACCATGATCTCCGTCCCCGTCATCGATGAGACCGACGCGGCGGTAGAGATCTTCAAGTTCCTCGCCGAAGGGAACCGGCTGCGCATCCTGCAGATCCTCTCGCGACGCGAGTCGTGCGTCTGCGAACTGATCGAGCAGACCGGGCTCACTCAGCCCCTGGTCTCCTATCACCTGCGCCGGCTGCGCACCGCCGGCCTCGTCCGCACGCGGCGCAAGGCGCAGTGGATCTACTATTCGATCGAACCTGGCGCCTGGAGCGCGCTTGTTAGTCCGCTCATTCGCCGCTACCTCGTCACGGAATTTCCCGCGGAAGCCGCCTACGGGGCGAGCGACAGTTGCGACCTGCGACCTCCTAGCGCCTCCCTCGGCGCTAGCGCGCCGAACGGTGCTGACTGGTCCGAAAACTGAGGTCTCCCGACCCCGGCGGACCGTCCTTCCTCCCTCGGTTCCGCGGTCATCGATTCAGAGCCACTAGTCAATCGTTGAATATATTGACTCAGTCGCTTATATGCACAATGATGCATGTGCTCGCCGGAACGCCACGTCATATGCCTCACCGGAGACGGTCTTGCTTTGCGTGACGCCGTGAGACACCGGTGGGTCCTCGGGCCGAGTGCGTGCCCGGGAGCGGCGAAGACGCCGTGTCCTCCCCGATCGGGTCTGGGGCCGATGCGGCGTCGACGGGAGGAGTGGCCAGCATGGCCGAGATACACACCGTCGATCGACGATCGTTCCTCAAACTCTCGGGACTCGCGACTGGCATCGTGCTCAGCGGTGACGCGGTCCTCGTCGGCAGCGTCGGTCGGCGGCCTCTTGGCGTCGCGGCGGCGAGTCAGGCGGCAAAGGTGCAGTTCGCCTTTCCGGAATACCCCGACGTGGTGATCGCCAACATCTCCGACGTCAAAGCGGGCGAGCCAATCTTCTTCGAGTATCCCTTGCCCAGACAGAAGAACATGCTGGTCAAGCTCGACAAGGCGGCCGAGGAAGGCATCGGGAACGAAGCGGACATTGTCGCGTTCAGCACGGCCTGCTCGCATATGGGCGCGCCGCTCGACAATGTCTACAACCACGAGTACGGCATTCTCGGCCCCTGTCCGCTCCACTTTTCGACCTTCGATCTCGCCAAGAGCGGCATGAACGTGATGGGCAAGGCGTCCGATCACCTGCCGCAAGTGGCGCTGTCTCTTGACGACAATGGCGATATCCGCGCTATCGGCATGTTCGGACTGATTTACGGCTACCCGGCCAATCTTTTTGCGCGGGAGGCGAGTTAGCGATGACGAACCGAACCATCATCCCGCTGCCACCGAAGGACGCCGAAGTCAAGACGATGAGCTGTCAGTACTGCATCGTCGGCTGCGGCTACAAGAGTTACACTTGGCCGGTATCCGGTCCCAATGGCACACCGAACGCCGATGGCAACGCCCTCGGCGCCGACTACCCGGTCGCTCCCCTCTCCGGGCAGTGGATCGCCCCCTCGATGTACAACGTCATTCGCCGCGCCGATGGCAAGGATTACAACGTCGCCATCGTGCCCGACCGCGATTGCGTGGTGAACCGGGGCAATCACTCCCCTCGCGGCGGCTCCAATGCCCAGGGCATCTGGTCCCCTTACGGCCCGACCTATGACCGCTTGCAATTTCCGCTGGTCAAGGTTGCCGGGGCGCAGCAGGCGATTGCCTGGGACGCGGCGATCGAAATCATGGCCGCTACCATCGCTCACGCCAAGGAGACCTACGGTGGGCCGGCGATGGCCATCCGCTTCTACGCCTACCAGTACTACGAGAACACCTACCCGATCACGAAGTTCTACTTCGGCGACATCGGCACCCCCAACGGCGCGATCCACAACCGCGCCTCGATGGGCGGCGAGACGACCGCGCTCGGCGACATGGGGTTGGAGACGTGGGGAACGGCCTACGAAGACGGCATGGACGCGCAGACCGTCGTTGGCTGGGGCGCCAATCTCTACGAATGCCAGGACGTCTACTTCCAGGAGCACATCGTTCCTGGCCGCGCCCCGCTCGTCGCGGTCGATCCGCGTCGCACCTTCACCGCGGCGTATGCGGAGGAGAACACTGGCGGAGTTCACCTGCAATTGATTCCGGGAACGGATGTCGTCCTGGCTGGCGCCATCGCGCGGCACATTCTGGATCAGGGGTGGGAAGACAAGGCGTTCATTTCCCAGTACACCGCGACCACGGATGACATTGCCGCCGAGGGCGATTGGCGGCGCAAGAAATGGGCAACCGACTTCGATACCTTCAAGACCTATATCGCAGGGATGGATGCCTACATCCTGGAGAACGCGTCCCGCATCACCGGTGTGCCAGCCGAAAAAATCCAGAAAGCAACCGAACTGATCGCCAAGCCGAACGATGACGGCACGCCGCGCAAGACCCTGATCACGTTCGAAAAAGGCGCGACCTGGGGTATCAACTACGAGACGATCGGCTCGCTCGGCAATCTGGCGCTGCTTATCGGATCGACCGGGTCGCCGGGGCGAGGCATCACCCGGGCCGGTGGACACCAGGAAGGGTATGCCGGCGGCGCCGACTACCCGCTCGATCTGGCCACCGATTCCTATGAAGGGAACACGATCCCGAACTACATCGACCAGCACATGGCCGATGGCCAGATCAAAATCTATCACGTTATCGGCGCCAATCCGCTGGGGATGACCAACTCGGCGCAGTGGTCGCGGGAGACGATCCTCGCCAAGCAAGCGGTGATTCCGGGGCCACAAACGATCGACACCGACGAGATCATCGCCAACTTCATCAAGCGGATGGACAGCGACGGGATGCTCCTCTTCGCCCAGGACATCTTCCCGAATCTCACCACCCGCAATGCCGACCTGGTGTTGCCGGCCGCTGGCTGGGGCGAGATGCCTGGCTCGCGCTGGAATGGCGAGCGGCGGCTTCGCCTTTCCGACCGCTTCATGGATCCTCCAGGCGAGGCACGACCGGATTGGTGGGTTATTGCCCAGGTCGCCCAGAAGATGGGCTTCTCCGGATACGACTGGAAGGACGAGAACGAGATCTTCACCGCGGCGGCCGGCGTGGCAGCAGATGCCAGCGACGCGGACCTGAGCAAGCAACTCCAGCAGGAGCCGGAGAATCACACCTCGCACGCGGCGGTGGTGGTCGCGGCGCGGCTACAGGGGAAGACCGCCTACGACATCATGCGCGAGTTGGGAACCAATGGTGTGCAACTGCCGGCCCGGCTCGATGCCAATGGCCAGGTCATCGGCACGCCGCGCATTCACACCACTGGCAAGTTCGATACCAAGAGCGGTAAGGCCCTCTTCCTCAAGGTCGGCTGGGATACCGCGGAGGCGATCTTCGATCAGCTCAAGCCTGATAGCGCGAACGCCGAGTTCTGGCTGATCAACGGCCGGATCGAGGAAATCTGGCAGACGATGTACACCGATCTGCGCAAGCCGGAAGTTCTCGGGCGTTGGCCGAGCAATATCGTCGAGATCAACCCGGAGGACGCCGCGCCACTCGGCATCACCAGTGGTGATCTGGTCAGCCTGTCCAGCGATCGCATCGCGCGCAACGCGCCAGACGAGTTCGACACCGGTTCGCTGACCGCGGCCGCCTACGTCTCGGATATCGTCCCGCGGGGCGTACTCTGGACGAACTTCGCCTACCCCGATCAGTGGTGCAACAACGTGGCGCCGCGCTTCATGCACCCGGTCAATCCGGTGACGCCATTCAAGCTGGCACGGGCCACGTTGACCCGGCTCGGCGCGACGGATCTGCCGGAGCGGATCAGCTTCCTGCCACGCAACATCGTGCCCAAGACCACCTAGCGCAACGTTGGGCCGGAGCCGTTGCCCTGGCTCCGGCCCGACCTCCCGTCATTGGAAAGATCGTTCGATGGCTATACCAGTCCTCGCGACCGCAAACGAGGCAGGCCCCCTCAACCCACCGCGCCTGATCGACGTCGACGAGGCGCGGCAGCGCATCCTGGCCGCGTTTCAACCGCTGCCCGCAACGCGGGTGCCGCTGGCCGAGGCGTTAGGCCGCGTCCTGGCCTTAGATGTCATCGCGGGGAGCAGCGTACCGGCGTTCGCGAACGCGGCGATGGATGGTTTCGCCGTTCGCGCCGGGGACACTGCGGGCGCCAGCACCCAACGCCCTGCACGGCTACGTGTCATCGCCGAGGCCGCGGCCGGTTATGAATGCGAGGTCGCGCTGATTCCGGGCACGGCCCTGCGCATCATGACCGGGGCGCCGGTTCCGGCAGGCGCCGACGCCGTGGTCCGCTTCGAGGAAACTGAGGAGAGCACGGGCAACGTCCGCCGCGGCGCTGGCGATATCGTCGCGATCTACAAGCCGGCAGAGATGGGCGAAAACGTCCGCCCCGTGGGCGAAGACGTGCGTATCGGCGAAGTCGTTCTGCTGGCGGGAACGCGGGTACGCCCCGCCGAAATCGGCGTACTGGCCACGCTCAACCGCACGATGGTCACCGTCCACCGCCGCCCGCGGGTTGGCATCCTCGCGACTGGGGACGAGATCGTCGATCCCGGCGCACCGCTGCGACCAGGTCAGATCCGCAACAGCAACGCGCCCATGCTCGCCGCCATGGTGGCCCGGTGCGGCGGCGAGGCGGTGTCCCTGGGTACGGCGTGCGACCACGCCGATGACCTGCGGGAGCGACTACGACGCGCCGACGGGCTAGACCTCGTGCTTACCACCGGGGGCGTCTCCGTCGGGGATTACGATCTGGTCAAGCAGGTACTCCAGGCCGAGGGGCGAATCGACCTCTGGGAGGTGCGCATCAAGCCGGGCAAACCGCTCGCGTTCGGCTGGCTCGGCGATACACCCCTGCTCGGACTGCCCGGAAATCCGGTTGCGGCGGCGGTCGCCTTCGAGCAATTCGCGCGCCCGGCGATCCGGACGATGCGAGGAGACCGCGACCTGGCGCTGCCGACAGTCATGGCCCGCCTGGCAGGCCGTGTCGAGAACCGCGGCGGCCGCCGGCACTATGTCCGCGTAGCGGTCACCGCCACGGCGGAGGGTTACGTCGCCCGCGTCGCTGGTGGTCAAGGGTCAGGGGTGTTGAGCACGCTGGCCAAGGCGAATGGATTGCTGGTGATCCCGGAAGAGGTGGCCGCAGCTGAGGACGGCGTCTCCTTCCCCGTGCAGATGCTCGATTGGGATCTGGGGTAGGGGCACCACCAATTTTCTTCACTCGTTGTTATATCAATCACCATTTATATACAATCGATAACACATTGTGATGCTCACCGCCGGAAACTGACCATCAGCGTTGGAGCGAGACAGCTGAGGTGGTCATGGTGTGGAGATTGCGGCAAGGTTGCGTGGGCATCGTAGGGCAGGCCGGAATGGTAGCAGCGTTTGGTCTGAGTTCGGTTCTCATGGCGCAGGCGCAAGAAGAGGCGCCAGCCCCTGACCCATTTGCCCGCGACTACAGCCAACTCTCGGGCGTCATCATTGCCGACGGGTCGTCGACCGTCTGGCCGATCACCGCTGAGGCGGCCGATCGGTTCGCGGCTATCGCCCCGGTCATCACCGAAGTCGAAATCTCCGGCACCGGCGGCGGCTTCCGCCGCTTCTGCGCCGGAGCGAGCGATCTGCAAAATGCCTCGCGGCCGATCACCCCGGACGAGGCGGCGGCCTGCACCGCGGCCGGGGTGAACTACGACGTCTTCCCGCTCGCCTACGACGGCATTACCGTCACCATCAACCCGGCGAACACCTGGGCGCGCTGCCTGACGACGGAGCAACTGCGCGCCATCTGGGAGCCAGCCGCTCCCGAGACCACCTGGCAGCAAGTCGATCCCGCCTGGCCCAATGCCAGGATCGAGTTGTATGGCCCGGGTCCCGACTCCGGCACCTTCGACTATTTCACCGAGGCGATAGTGGGCGAGGCCGGCGCCTCCCGCACCGATTACGTCCCGAGCGAGAACGATCTCGACCTGGTGGAAGGGGTCGCTAGCCAACCGAATGCCCTCGGCTACTTCGGCTTTGCCTATTACGAGCAGAACGCCGATCGCCTTCACGCCGTGGCCATTGACAGCGGCAATGGCTGTGTCGCCCCAACCAGCGAGACAATTGCGGATGGTACGTATGCGCCGCTCTCGCGGCCGCTGTACCTCTATGTCAACCGCGCTAGCCTGAGCCGTCCCGAGGTGCAGGCGTTCCTGCGCTTTACCTTCGGTCAAATGGAGGATATTGTGCGCACGGTCCAGTATGTCCCGCTGCCAGACGAGGAATACGCCGCCGCGCGTAGCGCGCTCGAGGTGCTCCTGGCAGACACATCGGCGGCCTGATCGACGATGATGAACGGCGCCATCCATCGTCTCGCGGCGGAATTCGTCGGCACGTTCGGGCTCGTTTTCGCCGGCACCGGGGCGGTGATCATCGATGCGGTGACCGATGGCGGGGTGAGTCACGTCGGTATCGGTCTGACCTTTGGCCTGATCGTGATGACCATGATCTACGCCTTCGGCCATATCTCCGGCGCTCATTTCAACCCGGCGGTGACCCTGGCTTTCGCCGCGGGACGGCACTTCTCCTGGCTGCTGGTACCCCAGTACTGGGCGGCGCAACTCGCCGGCGGCATCACCGCGAGTGTCGTGCTGCGCCTGCTCTTTGGTGACGTGGCAGACCTCGGGGCAACCCTCCCGGCGGGTTCCGCCGGCCAATCGTTCGGGTTGGAAATCGTGCTGACGCTGATCCTGATGGTCGTCATTACCTCGGTCGCAACGGACACGCGCGCGGTAGGTCAGGCTGCGGCGATCGCCATCGGCGGCACAATCGGACTGGAGGCGCTCTTTGCCGGTCCCATCTCCGGGGCAAGCATGAACCCGGCCCGCTCCCTGGCGCCGGCGATCGTCTCTGGAACCTGGCAGGACCAGTGGCTGTACGTCGCCGGTCCAGCCATCGGTGCGATTGTCGGTGTTTTCATCTACAACTGGGTGCGTGACAGCGAAGCGCCGGGCGCCTCCGGGGAGCGACCATGACCACCCGCATCGCCATCTTCAGCGATCTGCACGGCAACAGCGCGGCGACGGAGGCGGTGCTGGTCACGATCGACGCGGAGCGGCCCGACGCGGTCTACTGTCTCGGCGATCTGGTCGGGTACGGCGCCAGACCGAACGAGACGGTCGCCCTGATTCGTGAGCGGAGAATCCCCACCCTCATCGGCAACTACGATGACGGGGTCGGCTTCGACCGCGACGACTGCGGCTGCGCCTACAAGGACGCGGGAGAACGGGAGCGCGGGCAGGCGTCCCTGATGTGGTCCCGCGCCGTCACCACGCCGGAGCAGAAGGCCTTCCTGCGCGAGTTGCCTCCTGAAATCCGCTTTGCCGCGGAAGGCGTCCGCTTTCGGCTGGTGCATGGCTCGCCCCGGCGGATGAACGAATATCTGTTCGAAGATCGCGATCCGCGTTCGCTGGAGCGGATCGCCGCGGGCGCCGAGGCGGATGTGCTCGTTTTCGGCCACACTCATCGACCGTGGGTCAGGGAGATCGGCGGGGTACTGATGGTCAACGACGGCAGCGCCGGCAAACCGAAGGATGGTGATCCGCGCGCCGCCTGGGCGCTCTTCACCGTGGATGAGGGGAAGCCGGTTCAGGTCGATATTCGGCGGGTTCCCTACGATATCGCGAGCATGGCGGCCGCGATCCGCGCCGCCGATGGTTTGCCCGATCATTTCGCGCGCGATCTGGAAACTGGAGGCCGCTCCTGAGCACCGCTACCCCCAAACCATCGTTCAGCGCCAGCGGCAAGATGAAGCGGACCATCGCATCGCTGCGCGTGGAACGGCAGTATCGCAACGTGATCGACACCTTCCTCGCCGGGAAGATGCCGAACTTCAACCACGAGCGGCACGTGCAGGTCGCCAACATCCTGCACCATCTCCCCTACGGCCGCGAGCTGATGCACCTTGGCTTGCAGACGATGGCGCACCGCCACGGCATCCCGGAGAAGTACCGCCCCGATATCACCGACATGTGGTGGGACCGCCTCGACGGCGCCCTCCCCGACCCCGCGCTCTTCGCCGATCTTCCCGGCGGCGCGGATGGTCTGAGCGGAAACGCCCTGGCCTGCACAAATGGCGGGCGGTAACGACAGAATTCATCGTGGTTGATCGATATATCCATTGACATCCATCAATGTGTGGTCTATCCTCCTCTCCAGTGAAGGAGCGCGCCGTGACGGACACCCTGGAACAACCTACGATCATGCTGGAAGGGCAGTTCTGCTGCACTCCGCCCGGCGCGCCGACGATCAACGAGGCCCAGGCAAGCGAGTACGCCGCCTGGTTCAAGGCCCTCGCCGATCCCACCCGCATCCAGATTCTCAACCTGCTGGCGCGGAGCCCGGAACCGGTGTGTGTCTGCGACATCACTGACCGCTTCCCGCTCGGTCAACCGACGATCTCCCATCACCTGAAAGTGCTGCGTGACGTGCGCTTCGTTCTGGCCGAGCGCCGCGGCACCTTCATGCACTATCGCATCAACGAGCGCTGCCTGGCGGAGTTGCCGGACGCGGCGCGCCGCATTCTCGACATCTAACCCTGAAGGAGGTGTGCTGAGCCCGACATTTTTCACCCCTTATACATCGAATATCGACGATATTCGATGTATGAACGATCGTTCGATCACGCTTCTGGAGGACAAACGCTCATGGCCATCGCTTTTGATTTCGATTCACCACTCCCGGTCGCCGTTATCGGCGCCGGCCCGGTGGGACTCGCCGCCGCCGCGCATCTGCTCCGGCAAGGCGAAGAGCCCGTTATCTTCGAGGCGGGTCCGCGGGTCGGCGCCAATGTGCTGGCCTGGGGTCATGTCCGCCTCTTCTCGCCCTGGCGCTACACGATCGACGACGCGGCGCGGACCCTCCTGACGCAGAGTGATACGTGGACCGCACCAGCGCCCGCCGCCTATCCCACGGGACGTGAACTGGTCGCGGCGTACCTGGCGCCGCTGGCGGCCCTCCCCGCCATCCGCTCCCGCCTCCGCCTCGCCTCCCGTGTGGTCCAGGTCACCCGCGACGGCATCGACAAGATGAAGGATGCCGGCCGCGAGGATGCGCCGTTCGTCCTCACCATCCAGCGTCCAGACGGCAGCGAGGAGCCCTTCCTCGCCAAGGCGGTCATCGATGCGTCGGGTACCACCGCCACGCCGAATCCGCTTGGCGCCTCCGGCGTTCCGGCCATCGGCGAGCGGCAGTTGCACGAACGCATCTTCTATGGGATTCCCGATGTTCTCGGTCTGCATCGACAACACTATGCTGGCAAACGCGTGCTGGTGGCCGGCAGCGGTCACTCCGCGTTCAACGTCCTGCTGGATCTGGTCGATCTCGCCGCGGAGGTCCCCGGCACCAGCATCACCTGGGCGATCCGGCGCCCAGGCGACCGGCTGGAAACCCTCTTTGGCGGCGGCATCAACGATGCCCTGCCGGCCCGCGGTGCATTGGGTGAACGCGTGCGGCAGTTGGTGAGCGATCGGCGGCTGCGCCTGGTGAGTGGCTTCCGGGTGAGACGCCTCACGGAAACCGGGGATGGGATCCTGGTCGCCGGTGATGACGAGGTGATCGGACCGGTCGATACGATCATCGCCGCCACCGGCTTCCGGCCAGACCGCTCGCTTCTCTCCGAACTGCGGCTCGATCTCGATCCGGCGGTGGAGAGCCCGCGGGCGCTGGCGCCCCTGATCGATCCCAATATCCACAGTTGTGGCTCGGTGCCGCCCCACGGCGAGACCGAACTGCGGCAGCCTGAATCGGGCGCCTACATCGTCGGCATGAAAAGTTACGGTCGGGCCCCGACCTTTCTCATGCTCACCGGCTACGAGCAGGTGCGCTCTATCGCCGCGGCGATTGCCGGCGATTGGGAGTCCGCGCGCGATGTCCAACTCGTCCTGCCGGAGACCGGCGTCTGCTCGTCGGACATCCTCAGCGAGCGCGAGGTCGCCTGCTGTGCGGCAGGAAGCGAGGCCACCCCTGAGGCTGCCTGCTGTCGCACAACCGCCACCGCAGACCTGGGGGAACGGGTGGGGGCATGTTGTGGCTCCGCCGTGCCCCAGGTCATCCAGTTGTCGGCGGCCCGCAAGGGTGGTTGCTGCACCTAGCGCTGCGGGCACCCAAGGTGCCGGCATGACACGCTCGGACCACGCCTGACGCCGGCAGGGCACCCATGAACAGACCAGACAGAAATCGATCCAACCGGGAGAAATCCAACTCGCGAGGTCTGACGTAGATAGAGGCAGAGAGCGAAACGGGGTCCCCAACCCCTCCCGCCCTCCCCAAAAACCCCTCCCCCTTCCCGCACGTACCCGGCCGCGAGGCCGGGTTCGTGTTTTGGTTCGGGTCAGTTTTCAGTCGGCAGCAGTGAAATCCTCCGTCCTTCCGCCAAGGCACCAGACGTTACGTCCCTGTTGGCGCCGACAGCGAATGGCCAGGCGATGGCAGCGAAATGAGACCGCGGAGGACTCCCGCAAGGGGAATCGCGGCGGCTATGAGGTTGTCACCGGAGATGAACGCGGCGAGCAGATGCTCACCGTCAAGGGTGAGGCCAGCCACGGTGTCTTCGCCGGGGGCGGTGAGCCAGAAGTGGGGCGAGACCGCGGTGACCCGGAAATCGGCCGCGCGGAGGAAGACGAAGCGGGCAAACCCGGGCCTATCCTGCTCGGAGGGCTCACCCTCGTTGACGAGAAAGAGCCAGCCGTCAGGCACGGCGACACCGGGAGAGGTGTTGCGGAAGCGCTCGGCGAGGCGAGGCGCGGGGCGGAGGGAAGTGCGTGACGCTTCCCCGGTTTCGGGATCGAGGCGGAGAATCTCGGTTGGTTCCCAGTTGGTGAGGAGATAGGTGTCGCCATTAATGGCGAACGGAGCTCCCCCGGGAATGCCCTTGGCCCAACGCGTGCCCTCACCCCAACCCCTCTCCCGTTCCGACGGGAGAGGGGCTTTTACTGCGACGTCAGGGTAGAGGGTGGAGAGTGGGCGGGCGTAGTGGCCGAGGTGCTGGTAAGCCTCCTCGCGGACGCCAGCGGGCAGCCAGTGGGCGTTGATGAGGCGAAGGCAAGCGGCCATGCCGAGATCGAAGCGGCCGGCGGCGTCGCCGGTGGCAGCCACCTCTAGCACCGGCCGCCATGCGCGCTCCGCGATCAGACGCATACCCCATTTGGTGTCGTACTGCCACGGCGCATCGATGCGAACCGGCGTGAGCAGGCGCACCACTTCTTCCGCTGGTTTGGGTGCGGCACTGGCGATGAACGCCTCGACCGCCTGATCGTATTCCGCGCCGGGTCCGGGGAACGCGCAGTCGACCGCCTCCGCGACCTCGCTCATCCCGGGGTGGGCCGGATCGAGATTGGTGACGATCAGCATGCCGGTGGGATCGGCGGCGGTGAGCCAGCAGCGCAGATTGGGACGATGTTCGCGCAGGAAGGGGACGATGCGCCAGACATCGCCCGCCCAGAAGCCATCGTGGAACGTGTGCGTCGCTTCCCAGGCGTTGCGCGGCAGCACATCGTGGATGGCGATCACGGTGTCGCGGTGCCCCCAGCGTTCGACATGCTCCAGATCGCGCACGACCTGGGTGAACTGATGGAGTCCGTCGATGAAGGCGAAATCGAGCCGCGCCGCGCCGAGCAGGGCCTCCCGCTGGTACTGCGCGAAGAAATCGTCCGAGGTGCAGACCGCGAGCAGCATCCCCGGTTTACCGAGGAGCGAGGCGGGGGGAGGTTTCGGCGCCGGATCGATGGCGATCGTCCGCGATCGCGACAGCAAGAGCGATTCGCCCCAGTCGACCCCGATTTCGAGATAGCTCTCCGGTTGCAGCGTCTCGTGCAGCCGCCGCAGCAGGTCCAGGTAATGCACGGTGACGCTCCCCGTTCCCCTCGCTACCGCTGTTGCCAGGCGGGGCGGTCCCACGGCAGGACGCGCGGCCGGAAATTGGCGGGGTCCTCACGCCAGCGTTGCACTTCTTCACGACAGAGGCGGTGGTGTTGCCTGATGTCGCCATCGAGCAGGATGTCGTCTCGCATGGCGCCGGCGCCGGGGACGTTGCTGGGGAGGAACGGCTCGTACCCCTGCATGGTGGCGATGCTGGGGAACGCCATCTCGAAGAACCAGCGCGAAGCCCCGTACTCATGGGGATCGATGTGGAAGAAGTCAGCGCCGACGGCCGCGCAGAAGGCGCGCACGATCCCGGCGCGGAGGACGAAGAAGGTATCGAGAGCGTTCAGCCCGAGTGGTGGCAGGCGGTCGCGGTAGACGCGCCGCAGCGCGGCCAACTCGCCGCTCCAGCCTTGCCAGGGCGGCGGAAAGGGATAGGTCGGCGGCGGGATAAAATCCATCGCGGCGACACCGATGTGGGGATCGCGAAACGCATCGTGCATGGCGGCGCGGCGGGACCAGAAGTGCCGCTCCTGATCGAAGCGGAGGGGAAGGTAATCGGCATAGCGCGGCTGGCTGGCGCCTTTGGTATGCCCGAACCAGACCAGATCGAACGGTTCGTCGCTCCGCTGGAACGCGGCGAGCGCGGCGAGGAACCCGGCGCTGTCCGAGGTGACCGCGATCTCCGGCGGCACTGGGCAGATTTCGACATCGAGCCCGGAGGCGGCGACCGCATCGACGAGGGCGGGATCGGAGCCATGATTGACGCCCAGGAAGATGCGCGAATCGGGGTGGTGGTAGCGAAGGAGGCCGAGATAGTACTCGCCGACCTTGCGCGCTTCCGGATGGTCGGGCACCCACCAGGCGAAGAGAACCGCGTCGCGAGGGTTCTCACGAGCGGCTTCATTCGACGTGCCCTCACCCCCACCCAGAACCCCCTCACCCCCACCCCTCTCCCCGTGCGCGGGGCGAGGGGCTTCCGCGAGGCGAGGGGACGCTCCGGCTACCGCACCACCCACACGAGCCCCTCTCCCTGCGCACAGGGAGAGGGGTTGGGGTGAGGGCAGTCTCCGGGAAGCGGCAAACGGAACCGGAGGTTGATCCGGAATAACCGGCAGGAGGCAGACATCATCGATCCGTAGCCGCATAGCGGGCGAGGAGGAGGCTTCGGCGAAGAGGGCAGTGACGGGATCGAGCGCGATCTCGCGCAACGTCTCGCCCGGCTCCAGATCGCCGGACAACACCAGGTGGATTTCGACGCCCTCTGGCGTCTCGACGAAGGCGAACTCGGCCCGGTCGAGGTCATGGTGGAGCGCGCCGGGGGGAGCAATCGCGACGTAGACATCGCGGCGGCGTAGGCCCTCGGGACCCTTGCTCCGACAGCGAATCCGCAGCACGTCGATGCCGGCGGCGGTTAGACGCAGTTCGAGATGAAAGCGGTTCGCCAGGGGAGGATGGAGCACGAGCCACGGCCCGGGTACCGCGCCGCGCCGGCCTGGAATGAGCCAGCCCGGTTCATCGTCCAGCGTCCAGTTGCGATGCTGCAAACGCCAACCAGGTGACGTCGGCTCCGTCTCTGGTGTTGGTTGCGGCTGCTTCTCCATGCGGGAATTGTCCCCGATTTTGCCCGCGGCGATGTCGCGGTGGACCACGCTCGCTCACCCCTTCGGCTGTTACGACGTTCTGGCGCGAGTTTGTCGATGGCGAAGCGGCCGGATTTGGTATCGTGCCAGCAGCGACCGCCGCAAGATGATGTCGACAACAGGGGAGAGACGCGGAGTCCGCGATGACCGTGCCACCCTCCGGAATCGTCACCTTCCTCTTAACAGACATCGAGGGGAGCACCCGTCTCTGGGAGCAGAATCGGCCAGCGATGGCGCGCGCCGCCGCCCGGCACGATGCCTTGCTGGAGCAGGCGATCACCGATCACGATGGGGTGCTGTTCAAGCATGTCGGGGACGCGGTGCAGGCGGCGTTCGCCTCGCCGGTGGAAGCGGTGGCCGCGGCGGTAGCGGCGCAGCGGGCGATCGCGGCCGAACCGTGGCCGGAAACCGGGCCGCTCCGGGTCCGGATGGGAATCCACCGCGGCGAGGCGGCGCCGAACGAGCATGGGGATTACCACCAGGTGCCCTGTCTCAACCGCGCTCATCGCCTGATGAGCGCCGGTCATGGCGGTCAGGTGCTCGTTTCCCAGACGGTGCGGGAGGCGACCGGCGCATCGCTTCCTCCAGGAGTGACCACGCGCGAGCTGGGACGCCATCGCCTGCGCGATCTGCTCGAACCGGAGCACATCTCGCAACTCGTTATCGCCGGGTTGCCCGAGATCTTCCCACCGTTGAAAACGCTGGAGGGGTATGCGAACAACCTGCCGACGCTGGTCACGGCACTGATCGGTCGCGAGAGCGAACTGGCGGCGCTGGGCGGACTGCTTCAGGACGGCGGTCCACGGCTGATTACCCTGGTCGGACCGGGCGGGGTCGGCAAGACGCACCTCGCGCTCCAGGCCGCGGCCGACGCCGCCGATCACTTCGCGGATGGAGTGTGGCTGGTGCGGCTGGGCGAGGTCCACGCCGCCGAGCAGATCGTCCCCGCCATTGCCGCAACGCTGGGGGTGCGCGAGGGGGGCGGTCTCACCACCGAGGAGGCGTTGCTGCACTGGATCGGCGCCCGGCGCGTGCTCTTCGTGCTCGACAACCTGGAGCAGATTGCCGGCGCCGGGCGAACTATCGCCGCGTTGCTGGCGGCGACGCCGCAAGCGCGGATCATCGCCACCAGCCGGCAGCGGCTGCGCGCCGGCGGCGAACGGGTCTTTCCCGTGGCTCCCTTGTCGTTACCAGCCGCGGATGAAGCGGCAAACATCAGATCCAGCCCGGCAGTGAATCTCTTTCTCGAGCGGGCGGAGGCGACCGCGCCCGGGGGGGTCGCTATCGAGCGCGACGCGGCGCTGGTCGCGGCCATCTGCGTCAGACTCGACGGCCTGCCGCTGGCGATCGAACTGGCGGCGGCCCAACTCCGAACCCGCACCCTGGCAGAACTGCTGCGCGACCTGGAGGAGCGCTTCGATCTGCTCAGTGGCGGCCGCCCGGAAGGTCTTTCGCACCAGCAGTCGCTGGCGGCGACCATCGCCTGGAGTTACGACCGGCTCGAACCGGAAGCACAACGCCTGCTGCGTTGCTGCGCCGTGTTCGCTAATGGCTGGAGCCGGGAAGCGGTGGAAGCGGTTTACGGGGGGAATGGGGGACGGGGGGAAGGGGGGAAAGGAGGAGAGGGGGAATGGGGGAAAGCAGAACGAAGATATGAGTCGCTGGGGGGAGAAACCCCGGCTCAATCCCGTGACTTCCCTCTAACCCCCTTTCCCCCTATCCCCCCTATCCCCCCTATCCCCCCTTCCCCCCCGTCCCCCTCCGATCTGCTCGCATCGCTCGTCGAGCACAGTCTCGTACAGCGGAGCGCCACGGGGGACGACTCGCGGTGGTCGCTGCTGGAGTCGATTCGCGCCTTCGCCCGGGAGCGGCTGGAGGAGACGGGTGAGAGCGAGTCCGCGCACCAGCGACACGCGGCCTGGTGTCTGGCCTTTGCCGAGGGAGCGGTCCCCCGCATCGATGGCGCGGAGCAACTCGATTGGCTGGGGCGGCTCGATCGGGAGCATGACAACGCGCGCGTGGCGCTCCGCTGGTACGAGGCGGCGAGCAACGGCGTGGGCGCGCTCGCGCTGGCAGTCGCCCTGGCGCCATATTGGCAGACCAGGGGGTTCTTCAGCGAAGGGCGCCGCTGGCTGGAGCGCGCGTCAGGACTGGTGGCCGCATCGTCAGACCTCGCGGCGCGAGCGGCGCGCGAAGCGGGCGCCCTCGCGCTGGCGCAGGGAGATTTCCCCTCGGCCCAGCGGTGGTTCAGTGACGCGCTCGCGGCCGCCCGGGCGCAGGACGATCGCGAAGCCGAAAGCGTGGTGCTGGCGAACCTCGGCGCGATCGCGCTGGAATGCGGCAACCTGGACGAGGCCGAGCGGTATCTGAACGAAAGCCTGGCAATCGCCGCGGCGCGACAGGATCAGCGCCGCCAGGGCGATATCCTGGCCAATCTCGGCGCGGTAGCGCATTACCAGGGCAATGCGGAGCAGGCCCTGCGGCGCTACCTCGAATCTCTCCGCATCTGGCGCGATCTCGGTGATTCGCGCGGGATCGCCGACATGCGCCTCAACGTGCTCTTGCTGCTGGCGCCGCGATCCGGCGCGTGTGATCAGGCGCGCGCCGCTGGCGAAGAAGCCTTGCGCCATTTTCGTGACCTCGGGGATCCCCAGGGCGAGGCGTTGGCTCTCGCCGGACTCGGTCTGGTCGCGGCGACGGCGGGCAACCTCGACCGCGCGGCGGAGTTGCAGGAGGAGAGCCTGCGTCTCGCCCGCCGTCTCGAAGATCCGGCGACCGAGGCGCGAGTGCTAGGCAACCTGGTCGCCGTCGAACTCGATCGGAAGCGGTTCGAGCGGGCCGAGTCGCTGCTGCGCGACTATTTCCCCCTGGTCGAGGCGGTGGGGTATCTGGATGGACTTGCCACCGGATTCGAAGTGGCGGCCGCGCTGCACACCGCGTTCGAGCGCTGGGACCAGGCGGCGCAACTCACCGGCGCGGCCGCCGCGCTGCGCGAACGGATCGCGACCCCGACCCCGCCCGAGGGGCAAGTGCGCCACGCCGCGGTGGTCGCCTCGCTCCAGCACCATCTGGCGGATCGCTACGACGCGATCGTCGCGGAGGGAGCGGCGCTGTCCGTTGTCGACGCGGTCGCGACGGCGTTACGACGCGATCCCCCGCCGGCGATCGACGATCCCCTCGCCGCACTGTTGCTGACCCTGGACGAGACCTTCACGGCGCGGACCATGTGAGGTGTGATCGATGATCATCCCGTCCGTCTCCAGGCCAGTTTGCCATTGCCTCGCCTTCCGTCTTCCATTCCACTGATCGCCGTCAGCGAACCGGAGTTGCTCCATGTCAAACCGGGCCATCACCACTGCCATCCTGATCGCGCTCCTGGTGGGAGCATGCCTGCTGCCGGCAGCCGCCTACGCCAGACCCGGTCTCCACGATCGGCAGTACATCAGTCCGACCTGGGGGTACGTGGTCCGCTGGTACAGCGATGAATGGACGATCGACGACCAGGCGAGCAACGACGGCATCGACACCCTCGCCCTGAGTGACGGCGAAGGACGCCGGGTTGCCTTTGCCGGCCGGGCCGGGTACGGCGGCGACGCCCGCGCCTGTCTCGACGACCAGATTGCCGCCATCGAGAGCAGTCCTGACGCCAGCGATCTCGCGGTGGTTCGTGACGAGTTCGACCACCCGCAGAAGTTCTATCACCCCTGGCGGGCGTGGATCATGCTGCTGGCTGGGCGTGCCGAGGGCGGCGCAAGGGTCGATCACGTCGTCTACCTCGATTGCCGGACGCTGGCTCCGGATGACGCGGTGCTGATCCGGACTCTGGAGATGCCGGCGACGGCCTGGTCGGACGAACTCTGGCCCCTCGATGTGCTGAATGCCGCCTTGCCGCGCGGCGCGTGGTGGGGCGGCGTCTACAGCGCGCTTTCGGCGCCGGGTCTCGATGCGGACTTCGCTCCCCCACCCCTGCCGACCGATTCGCTCCTGCCCTGGGACTATCCGGATGCTCCGCACCTGCTGCCGGGAGCGATGGGAGCCGAGCGCGGCATGCTGACCCAGATCGATGGCGACAACGATGCGCGCGAGTTCGTGGTGCTGGTCGAGAACATGAGCGAGGAACCGCTCACAATCGATCCGGCGCGCTTCACCGATTCCAACCGGCCGGAGGCGGCGCGGCCCGATCCCGATATCGCCCCGCTCAGCGCCGTTTGGGACGACACCGGACAGAGCGGCCCCCGCACCCTGGATGCTGGAACGACCGCGACGCTGACGCTGACATTTCCTCCCCTCCCGGCGCCCCGCGCGCAAGCGTCGTTTCTCCTCTACTGGGACGGCGCGGCGGAGTACGGTGCGGTCGTGCTCGATTGCGTCGCCAACTGCGGCTACGGTGGCGTGGGGTCACGACCACGGCTAAGGATCAGCCGGTGAGGACCGAGGGCTGTCGGCTGAAAACATCCAGGCAACAGACGCGGCGTTGCGTACTCGGCGGGGCACGCATGACTGTGCGCATCGTGGCGATCGTCCTCGTGTTGGGCGGCCTGTTACCCGGCATCCACCTGGCGGCAACGGCTCAGGAAGCGCGCGGACTGCACGATCAGCGCTACCTCAGCCCAACCTGGGGCTACCTGGTGCGCTGGTACGGCGACGAGTGGGAGATCACCGAAGAAACCAGCGAAAACGGCTCCGACAGCCTGTGGCTGGCCGATGCCGTGGGGAACGTTGTCGGCTTCGAGGGGATGGCCGATTACGGGGGCAACGCCGCACTCTGCCTGAATGACCTCATCGCGTCGGTCAAGGCGATCGAGGGGGTCGCCGACATCGAAACCGTGCGCGACGAGCAGTTCAATCTCGAGTCACACAGCGACCCATTCTGGTCGTGGACGCTGTTGCTGGCGCGGATTCCGGGAGATGCAGGCCTGGTCGACCACGTGGTCTATCTCGACTGCCGCACGCTGGCCGCGGATCAGGCGGTCCTCGCGCGATTCCTGGCCGGTCCCACGGCAACTTTCCTGGCGAGTTGGGACCATTTCGACATCCTGCAGGCGACGCTGCCGCACAGCGCCCTGAACCTGAGCGACAGCCTCTATGCGTCGGCGTCTCGCTTCTTCGACCAGGCGTGCGGCGCGTTTCCTCGTCCTGGCCCGACAGTGCTCGATGCGACAGGTGCGGAGCAACTCCTGATCAGCATTGCCGATGGGCAACCGGCCGATATCTTTGCCCCACTCAGCGCCGAGTGGGCACGTGTGCTGCTGATCGAGAATATCGGCGCAACGCCGTATGCATTCGATCCGGCCGCGCTGGTGCTGGTCACGTCCCTGGACGATGAGACGGAAATCCGGACCCCGATCGATGCCATCTGGGATGACACCGCCGGCGGTGACCCGCGATCACTCGCTTCGGGAGAACGAGCCGTGTTGACGCTGACCGTTCCCGCCGCGGCAGAACTTCCTCCTGTTGAGCGTCACGGGCATGGAACGCGCCTGATGTACCAACCGGCCAACCCCGGCGACGGGGAAGCGGAGGTTGAATCGTTCGGCGTTCCCGGTGGCTGTGGCGGCGGATCACGACCGCGGTTGCGGATCAGCCGGTAGGCGAGGGGGTGAAGGGGGTGAAGGAACGGCAGAGCTGGCCACGGTTGCTCCTCGTCGCGCTCGCATTGGCCGTGGTCGTGCCGGAGCTCGTCGCGGCGCAGGGCGAGGCGTGGCCGGACGTGCGGGGGTCGCTCTATGAGAACCCGTCGTTTGGCTGGATCCTCGTGGCACCGGAGCCGGATTGGACCATCGTCGGCGCCGAGTCGGCCGACGGCGTCAATTTGGTGCACCTCGTCTCCGCGCTGGGCGACGGCGCGGACGATTACTTCGTCACCATGGTGGACGATGGCTCCGGCGCAATGGGGTGCGTGCAGGATCTGGTCGACAACCTGTCTGCCAGCTTCCCCGAAGCATCCCTGCAAGGTTGGCACGAGCCGGACGTGACGTTCAGCGCATTTGGCCCCGATGAGCACGCGGCCTACGCCCGAGCGGTGCTAGGTGGCGATCCGGGGCTCGATCGCCTGGGCTATTTGCACTGCAAACGGAATGCTGGCGGGGTGATCATCGGGGAGGCGCTGCTGCGGACCGCGCGCGATCTCGACGACGAACCACAGCTGCCGTTGCTCGCTCCGCTCTGGCCCGGCGTGGGGCATACCGGACGCAGCCGGACCGAACGAGCGGCGTCCGGCGACGCGGCGTCCGGCGTGGTCCGGTTCATCGACCGCTACACCGACGAGTTTCCCTTCAGTTGCGTCCGCCAGGAGGAGCTGACCTGGCCCGTCGACTCGCCACCCCCCGACCGGGGGTGGTTCGGCTGCGACGGGCGGATCGTGAACGTCGATACCGTGCCGGCGACGATCGACCTGGCGCAGGTGATGCTCGGTTGCTATCAGGCCCACGTGCCGGCCGCCGCGCCGCCGGACTGCGCGGCGGAGCTCGTCCGGCCGACCGCCTACGAGCTGGTGCAAGGACCACCCGGCGTGAGCGGACCGGTGCTCACCCTGGCGCCGGGGGAGTTCGCGGACGTGGCACTGTGGTACGCACTCCCTGAGGGGGATGTACCGTGGCACGTTCTTTTCGTCTCCCCGGATCGCATCGTCCAGGCCGGGCCGACGTTCTTCACCCAAGGAACAGGGAGTCGCCCGCGCATCCGCATCGCCCGCTGAGAAGGGCGAAAACCGCCTCGCGCATCCCGTCAGGCCCAATCGCGATGTCCAGCGCCGTATCGTGGTCGCGCATTTGTTCAGAACCTCACGCGTTCGACTCAGCACGGCATCCGCAGTGACGCAAACCCATACCACTTCAACATTCATATATCTAACGAATAACTGGACATCACCATGCTTGATGTGATCCAAGATCTGTAATCACCTCGCCTTTGCACGGCCATTGTTGCTCGTACCACGCGTTTCCGTTCCTTCCTGGCACACCCCTTGCGACGTATCAGGATACGGCGCCGAGTTTCGAGCGCTGGCATCCCGACGACATCGTTGGCCATGAAAGGAGTCCACTCGACATGGCACGCCAGGATTCTGAACAGCAGGAAGGCCGTGGCCAGGACATGGGCTGGGGCGAGTCACAGCGCAACGGATATCGCGGCCAGAGCAACCAGCGCGGCACGGGTCCGCAGGGCGGTGGCGCGGCCTGGGACCGCGGCCAATATGGCGGCATGGGCAGCGGCGAAGGTCAGGGCGAATATGGCGGCCAGGGATCCTGGTCCCAGGGCGAATTCCCCGGCCAATCCCGTACCCAGTACGACCCGCGTGGAATGGGTGAGGACTATATGGGCCAGGGCATCGGCTTCCAGGGCGGGGAGCGCTTCGCTCGTGGTTCTTCGTCGGGGTCGCAATACGGCGATCCTCGCTTCGCGGGCCAGCCGTCGGGCGGCTACGGTCAGGAGTATGGCCGGGAGCCGCAGGGCAATCAGGGTTGGAACCAGGGCGCTCAGGGTGGCTCGTTCCAGAGCCAGGGTGGACAGGGTTCCTCCCGCGGCAACTGGGGCGGCTCACAGTACGGCCAGGGCTCAGGGGGTTGGGAGCAGCAGTCCGGAGCGGAAGGTTCCTGGGATGATGGCCGTCGCGGACGTTGGGGCGAAACAGGCGGCCAGCGCATGGGCGGCCAGCAGGGCTCCCGCGGTCAGGAAGGCGGCACCAGCTACGACGAAGAAGTCTGGATGACTCCAGGTCCGCATCGTGGCCGGGGGCCGCGGGGCTACCAGCGCAGCGACGCCCGGATCGAAGAGGATGTCTGCGAGCGATTGACGCATGCCGGTCATCTCGACGCCAGCAACATCCAGGTCAAGGTCGAGAATGGCGAAGTCACCCTGACCGGCACGGTGGAGCGACGCCGCGACAAGCGTCTGGCGGAGGACATCCTGGAATCGATTTCCGGGCTGCGGGACATCACCAACCAGTTGCGCGTCCAGTCCGGTGGCGGCCAGGGCCAGGAGTATTCAGTTCCCGGCGGTCAGCAGAACGTCCAGGGAAGCCTCACCCAGATGCAGGGCGAAGGCACCACCCAGGGGCAGAGCCAGAACGGCGGCCAGCGCGGGCGGCAGACGCAGCGCAAGGAGCCGGCGACTGCCGGATCGTCTGGCTCCTGATGCAGGTTGGGAAGCGGATGCCGCCGCTTCCTCCAAGTTTCCTCATTTCAACCCTCTTGTCGCCCGCGCGGCAAGAGGGCTTTTTCTGTTTCTGGGGTGGGCTGCGATAATCTGACGACGTGGTGGGAAACTGTCACGGTCAGGTGCGGCACCGTGGATTACGAGGAGCGGATGAACACGCACACGTTGAACGAGATTCTGCCGGTCTTCATGACGCGGGTGAATCAGATGGTCTGGTGCAACGCGGCCACGATCGATACTCAAGGCCGCCCCCGCTCACGTATCCTGCATCCGCTCTGGGAAGGTCCGGTTGCCTGGATCACGGCCGATCCGACCTCCCTCAAGACGCGGCACCTGGCGACTCATCCCTACATGTCGCTCGCCTATGCCAGCGATGTCGCGAAGCCGGCCTACGCCGACTGCCATGCCGCCTGGGTCGATGATCCCGACATCAGGCAGCATGTCTGGAATCTCTGCCAGGAGACGCCGCCGCCGATGGGTTTCGATCCGGAGCCGATCTATGGCGCGATCGATCCGCCGGTGGCAGGACGCTCGCGATTCGGCGTCCTGCGGCTGGAGCCATACCGGATCGTGCTGACCCAATGGCCGGAACCGCTCTGGCAGTGGAGCGCGGAGCGATCGGGAACGGCCTAGCCCCGTTCCCTCATGACACCATGGAGACAGTAATCCCCCGATGACAGAAGCCGCGAACCAACCGACGTCCGCCACTGGCGCCGCATTTCAGCGCGACCGACGCACCTGGGCTGCCTACCTGCTGCTCGGTCTTTTCGCGTATCTGGAGACCGTGCTCGGCCCGGCGATGCCGTTCCTGCGCGAGCACCTCGATCTCACCTACGCGGCGGCGAGTCTCCACTTCTCGGCGTTTGCCGCCGGAGCCGTGCTGATGGGGATGACCGGCGAACGGTGGGTGCAACGCCTCGGGCGCGACCGCGCCCTGTGGGGCGGCCTCGCCGGAATGATCGCCGGAGCGGCGATCATCGGCCTCGGACCGAACGCGGTGACGACGATCGCCGGCGCGTTCCTGATGGGATTCCTCGGCACCCTTTCGCTGATGGCGAACCAGGCCGTACTCGCCGATCTGCACGGCGATCTGCGCACGATCGCGCTCACCGAATCGAACGTCGCCGCGACGGGCACCGCCATCCTGGCCCCGCTCATCATCGGTGGTTTCGCCACCATCGGGCTCGGGTGGCAGACCGGCATGCTGATTACGGTGCCCTGGCTCCTCCTGCTCGGCTGGATCTTCCGCGACGTGCGGTTCCCGCGCCTGCTGCCGCTGGTTCACCAGACCGGCTCCGCCGGACGACTGCCCGCGGCGTTCTGGTTGCTCTGTGTGGTGCTCGCGCTCCTCGCTTCGGTGGAGTGGTGCGTGGCTTATTGGGGCGCTGACTTTCTGGCGTCGGTCGTTGGCCTGGAGCAGGCCACGGCGGCCACGGCGATGACGATCTTCTTCGTGGCGATGACCGGTGGACGGTGGCTGGGATCGCGGTTGGCGCGTCACTATGACGGCTTGCTCCTGCTGCTGGCGGCGATCGCGGTAGCGGCCGCCGGGTTCCTCATCTTCTGGCTGGCGCCACGGCCAGCGATCAGTCTGCCGGGGCTTTTTATCGCCGGGTTGGGGATCGCCAACTGCTACCCATTGACCGTGGCCGCCGCCACCGGCGCCGCGCCGCATCTCCTCGACCGTGCCACGGCGCGTCTCGCGGTGGCCACGGGAACGGCCCTGCTGGTGGCGCCACTGGTGGTCGGCGCCATCTCGGATGTCGCCAGCATGCGCTGGGGATTTGGCATCGTGCTGCCGCTCCTGATCGCGGCACTGGTTGGCGTCATCATCGCCACGCGCTGGCTCGCCCGGGGACCGGCAGTCGTCCCGGCAGCTGCCCCTTCGGCGACAATCTGATCTGCGGATATCGCCTCGAGTATTCCGGTCATTGACGGCTTCCAGTCCCTCCTGTAGCGTGCTCGCAATGACACAGGCAGTGTTTTGCCGTGGATGACAGTGTCTCTTGGGAGGATGTATGGACGGCGAGCGGTTCGATCAAGTTGCGCGTCTTGTCTCGGGCACGATCAGCCGACGCCGCCTGACTCGCGCATTTGGCGCGGCCGGGCTGCTGACCACACCAATGCTTTACGGCTCACAGCCATCAGTTGCAGGCAAGCGCAAGAAGTGCAAGGGCGGGAAAAAGCGCTGCGGTGGCAAATGTGTCGATCTCCAGACGAACCCCAAACACTGTGGTCGTTGCAACACCGTCTGCGCGGATGGAAAGATTTGCGCTGGCGGATTCTGTTTGACGTCGTGCGACAACCCGAAAACCTGTGGCGCGCCGCTCAATCCCTGTGCCGTTGGTGGCGGCATCTGTGTGAAGGTCGGCGGCAGGAACGCGTGCGTCGAGTTTCAATTGGATTGCCCGCCGTTTGCGGTCGAGAGCTGTGCCGGCAACCCCTGTGAACAAGGACGAGTCTGCGCTGAGATCTGCTGCGGGGGAAAGGACTTCATCTGCAGTTTGCCGGCGTGAACCGTAAAGACCGGTGTCAGCCAAACTCCATCGAGGCTGCCGCAGGGCGTGTGGGTAACCAGGATTTCGATTCTGCGCGGCACAGCGTACCCTGCCACGCTGACAGAGGGATTTCATGATTACGACGGCAGAAGCGGTCATCATCGGGGCCGGGTCGTTCGGGACCAGTCTCGCCTGGCACCTGGCGAAGATGGGCATGCGCGATGTGGTGCTGCTCGACCGCTTCGGGGTGGCCTCGCAGACCTCGCCCCGCGCCGCGGGGTTGACGCAGCAGATCCGTCCGGAGCGGGAGATGACCCTGCTCGCCAAACGGAGCGTCGAGAAACTGGTCCGCTTCGAGGAGGAGACGGGCGTCCCGCTGGAGGTGCATCAGGCGGGCAGCGTCAAGATGGCGCGGGACGCGGCTGGCGCGGCGCAGGTGGCGGCGGAAATCGTGGCCGGCCGGGATCTGGGCCTGGACATCCGGCCATTCACCGCGGAGGAACTCGCGGCGCGGGCGCCGTGGGCGCGGGCAGACGGCGTCCAGGCGATGTGGATCACCGAGAGCGATTGTTACCTGGAGCCGCGATTGCTGCCGCTCGCCTACGCGGAGGCGGCGCGCCGCGCCGGGGTGACCGTGCTGGAGGGGACCCCAGTCACTGGCATCGAGCGGGAACAGGGACGCATCAGCGGGGTGACGACCAGCGCGGGGACGATCGCTACACCAATCGTGATCGACACCGCGGGAGCTTGGACCCGGCAGGTGGCCGACGAGGCCGGTATCCGCATTCCGGTCGTGCCGATGCGGCATCAACTCTTCATCACCGAATCCAATCCATTGGTTCATGCCGCGCAGCCGATCTGCCGGGTGATCGATGCCAATGTCTACGTGCGGCCCTGCTGGGGAGGGCTGATGCTCGGCGGCTACGAGTCCAATCCGCTGCCGCTCGATCCGCGCACCATGGCGCCGGGGTTCCAGATCGCGGACATGCCGCTCGATCTCGGCGTGGTGCGTGGGCTGGCGGCGGCAGTGCGCGCGCAGTTTCCGGGTCTGGAGACGGTGCCCATCCGCGAGCACCGCGGTGGTCTGCCGACGATGACGGCGGATGGCCGGCACATCGTCGGCGCGGCGCCGAACGTGGCCGGGTTCTACACCGCGACCGGGTGCTGTGTCGTCGGGCTCTCGATCTCGCCGGGGATCGGGGAACAACTGGCGCAGCTGATCCTCGCCGGAACGTCAGACATCCCGCTCGCGCTGATGGCCCTCGACCGATTTAGGGGCGATCTGTTCGACGCCGACCTGATCGCCGCCTGCGCCCATGCCTATGCCCATCATTACGCCGAGGGGTGGGGCTCAGCCGGCAAGGCGGGATAGCGCCAAGAGCGTCACCCCCTCCCAGGAGGAGAACTCTTGCGCCGACACCAACGTGCGGACAATGTGTCGTTCGCACGAGCGCTCAAGCTGTCGTCCCGACGAAGGAGGGACCTCGGTGCGGTGGCGAGGGTGATAGACGCCGAGATGCCTCGCGCCGGCGGAGCATGACACACAGTGCGCCCGGCGCCGTAAACACAATGGAACCTCTGGCGGTGGTCATGGCCGAGGACAAGCCTGGTGAGCACGCAGTCCCCGCTGCCGAGGAAGACACGCTCGCCCGCGAAGAACTGGGGCGAGTTCTGGCGGAGACGCGGGGCAGCCTGGACAAAGGGGCCCACCCGGATTGGACCACGCCGCAAGACACGTCAACGTGGGTGCGCGAGTTGCGCGCGGTCGACGACGCGGCCACGGAACGCAAGATTGGGCAACCCGATCGCGCATGAACACCACGCGACCCTGCTCACCGGGAACACCGCGCACTTTCCGATGACCGGCGTGAGCATGCTGGCGCTTCCACAGTGAGCTAAACCAGTCCAATGACGATCCGAAACTGCGGAGAGGCATCCCCACAGGCGTAGCGGTTTCAGGTCAGGAGCAGGCCGATCGCCGCGGCGCTCATGACCACGGCTGTGACGCCGCCGAGAAGATTGAGGCGCCACCCGTTCCGTTGCTCCCCCATTACTGCCGAGTTGTTGGCCGCCAGCAGGATCAGGATCAGCAGTGGCGGCGCCAATACGCCATTGAGGACCGCGGCCCAGTAGAGCGCGGTAATCGGATCGATCCCGATGAACTCGATGCCGAGACCGGCGACCATCGCCGCCGCGGTCACCGCATAGAATCCCGGCGCGGTGCGCGGTCCCTCGTCGAGGCCAGACTTCCAGCCAAACGCCTCGGCGATCGCATAGGCGGCGGAGCCGGTGAGGATCGGGACCGCAAGCACCCCGGTGCCGATCAATCCGACGGCGAACAGGAGGCTCGCCGCGTCACCAGCCAGGGGACGCAACGCCTCGGCGGCCGCGGCGGCAGAGGTGACCTCGGTTTGCCCGGTCTGGTGCAGCGTGGCCCCGGTGGCCAGCATCGCGAAATACATCACCACCACGGCGAGGAGCATCCCGACGTCGGTATCGATCATCGCCACGCGCAGTTCACCGCGCGTCGCGCCGCGGCGGCTCGCCTCGTCGATACGGCCGAGATGGGTCTCTTCCTCCACTTCCTGGGTCGTCTGCCAGAAGAACAGGTAGGGTGAAATCGTGGTGCCGAGCAGCGCCACGACCGTCGCCAACCAGTCGCGGTCAAAGCGAAACGAGGGGATGAGGGTGGCGTGAAGCACCTCGCCCCAATCGGGCCGGGCCAGGATGCCCGCGCCGACATAGGCGAAGAGCACCAGCGTCGTCCATTTGAAGACCTGCGCCAGGAGACGATAGGAACCCAGCGCCTGCAGGGCGAAGAGGAGCAGCGCGATCGGAACGACGAGCACGCCGACCGGCACCGGCAAGGGGGCGAGCAGATCGATGGCGGCGGCGATCGCGCCGATATCGGCGCCAGCGTTGACCGTGTTGGCGATGAAGAGCAGCGCCACCGCCGGGTAGAGGAGCCAGCGCGGATAGTGCCGCCGCAAGATCGCGGCGAGTCCCATGCCGCCGACCAGACCAACGCGGGCGCAGGTGAACTGCACCGCGGCGACGAGGGGCAGCGCCACCGGGGCCAACCAGAGGAGGGCGTAGCCGAAACCGGCGCCGGCGACGGCATACGTGCCAATCCCGGACGGATCGTCATCCGCCGCGCCGGTCACCAGCCCCGGCCCGAGGTCATGGACGATCTGCCGCGACCGCCGCATCATGCGGAGATGTCCGTCGGACGGCCCGCGTTCACGGTGCAGGTGCCATACCTACGGAACACAGCAACAAACCACCTGAGGATGTTGATTGCCGTGTGAACGAGGCCAGAACCCTCACCCCAACCCTGGCTCCCTCCCAAGCCTCCCTCCCCGGAGGGAGGAGTCTCCCCGTGCGCGGGGCGAGGGGCTTTTTCCCGCACCGTGGCCACCCGACGCCACGCGAACGTCCTATTTCGGTCGTCCCTCCCCTTGTGAGATTGCGATGGGCGAGGGGCTCGCCACAGCATGAACCGACGTGAGAGCAGAAGGATTCATCAGGACTCCGGACCATCCCCTCTGCGTCATCAGGCGAAGGTAATCACGCTCCGGGCCACTTCACCGCGGCGCATCCGCTCGAAGCCGTCGTTGATCTCCTCGAGACCAATCCGCGCCGAGACCAGTTCGTCCAGTTTCAGGCGGCCATTCATGTAGAGATCGACGTAGCGGGGCATATCGACGCGAAACCGGTTGGAGCCCATGTTGGAGCCCTGGATCCTCTTTTCGTCGAGGAACTCCGAGCCGGGCAATTCGATCGTCTGCCCTTCCGGGATCATGCCGATGATCGTCGCCGTGCCCCCCTTGCGCAGCATGGCGAACGATTGCTCGGCGGCGATCTTGAGGCCGATCGCTTCGAAGGCGAATTCGACACCGCCGCCGGTCAATTCCCTGACCTGCTCGACCGGATCGCCGGCATTGACATCGACGATGTCGGTTGCCCCGAACTGCTGCGCCAGTTGCAGTTTCCACGGCGAGAGGTCGATGGCGATGATCCGCCCCGCCCCGGCGATAGACGCCCCCTGGACGGCGTTCAATCCGACGCCGCCGCAACCGATCACCGCCACGCTGCTGCCGGGGGTGACCCTGGCGGTGTTGAACACCGCGCCGAGTCCGGTGGTGACGGCGCAGCCGATCAGCGCGGCGCGGTCGAGCGGCATGTCTGGGCGAATCTTGACCAGCGTGTTCTCGTGGACCAGCAGCATTTCGGCAAAGGCGGAGAGGCGCAGGAACTGGTGCATGGGTTCGCCACCGCGGGAGAGACGCGGCGGGAGATCCGCGCCACGCTCGAGGCCCTGGCGGTCGCAGAGGACCGGCCGCCCGGAGAGGCAGTATGCACAGCGCCCGCAGAAGATGGAGAGGCACCCGATGACGTGATCGCCCGGCTGGACATGGGTGACGTCTGGCCCGACCGCCTCGACGACGCCGGCCACCTCATGCCCGGGGATGGTCGGCACCGCGCAACGGTATTTGCCTTCCATGAAATGGAGATCGCTGTGGCAGAGACCGGCGGCGGCGGTCCGCACCAGCACTTCGTGATGGACCGGTTTGGCAACCTGGACCTCATCGATCTCCAGCATCGACGGAATCGATTCGAGTACGGCGGCGCGCATGGCCTGTTTTCTCCACGCCCATGGGGCAGACATCGGTTGCGTCAGGTCTCGCCCGAGACCTCCTTGTGCGGGTCATTATCCATGGTGTGAAGCGGGGAAACGATCCGGTTACACCAGTATGGGATGACCAACCAGGCAGCATCGCCGCTCATTCACCGCTGATGTAAGCGTTTCAGCAGAACCCCACCATAGCCCTATTGGGCGATTCGTGGAAGACAGAAGCGCCGTCGAACGCGTCGTCATTAGCCCTGGGTCATCGCGAGGAGATGCCAGCGACACATCGCAATTCTTTCAGAGCGCATGGTGACGAGCGGACTCGCCGTTAGCCGTGGAAAGCACAATTGCATCGCCTCAGACCGGAGAAGGCCACGTATTGGCTTCCAGGCAAGGACGCAAGTCGAGAGTGGGCTGGCCGAGGAATCGATCGAGGCGCCGTCACCATTCGCCGACATCAAGATCATTAATCCAGTTTGAGTGTCAGAGGATTTCACTTAGTATTGACCAATCGATTTTCATGAATCTAGAATAACGACGCGATCAGTTTCAGGAATTCCGGACGGTTTGTGCCGCCGGGGCAGATCCCTATTGGCGGTCGTGCCGGTTCAGGCTTGGCCGCGGCATGCGCTCACGAGGTGGGAGATGAGGATGGATCCGTCGCGCTTCGATGGGCTGGTGCGTTCGCTCGGAACCTCGGCGTCGCGACGCCGCGCCCTCCTCGGTCTCCTGGCTGGGTTGACCGGCGCCGGCGTCTCCAGCATCGACGGTGAGGCCAAAGCGGGCCACGGCCGTCATCACGGCGGCAACGCGCGCGATCGGAAACGCCGGCGCGAGGAACGAGCGAAGAACGACAACCGGGGCAAGGCGCAGTCCAGAACCGACCGCGGTTCCGTCAAGGCGCAATCGGCGTGCTACCCCGGCACGACCTGCACCGTTGGTCCCGGCAAGAATCTCAGCAAGTGCGATCTGGCGGATTCGGCCGCACTGAAAGGTAAGAACTGCAAGGGTTGCAACCTGAGCAAGGTCAACCTGCGCGGAGCGGATGCCCGCAACGCCGACCTGACGAATGCCAACCTCGGCAAGACCTGTCTGGTCGAGACCAATTTCCGCGGCGCGATCCTGGCCGGCGTGAATTTCGAGGACGCCATCTTCTGCCGTACCATCATGCCGAATGGCACCGTCCGCAACGATGGTTGCGCCAGCGCCACGACATGTTGTCCCACCTGCATCGCTATCGACGAAGCGTGCGGGACCGGCATCGGTGGTTCCTGCTGCAATAACGGCACCTGCCAAAATGGCCTCTGCGCGCCCTGCGTCCCGGCTTGTACCGGCAAGCAGTGCGGGCCAGATGGCTGCGGCGGCACCTGCGGCTCCTGTCCGGCGATTGCCACCTGCAACCGACTTGGGCGCTGTGTCTGTCAACCCGCCTGCCAAGGCAAAGCGTGCGGCGGCGATGGGTGCGGCGGCAGTTGCGGCACCTGCCAGGCCAATGCCCTTTGCAGCGCCGATGGGACATGTGTCTGCCAACCCAATTGCGCGGGCAAGGAGTGCGGGGACGACGGCTGCGGCGGGAGTTGCGGCGCCTGCCCGGCTTCGGATCAATGTCATGAGCCGCCCGTCTGCACGCCCGAGGGGCGCTGCGCCGTAGCCGCCCGGCCGGATGGCGCCGCCTGCGACGATGGCAACGCCTGTACGCGGAACGATGTCTGCCGGGCCGGGGTCTGTGTGCCGGGTGATCCGGTCGTCTGCGCGGCCGCGGACCAGTGTCACGCGGCCGGGGTCTGCGATCCGCAAACGGGGACGTGTTCCAATCCACGCCAACCCAATGGCACGCGCTGCGATGACGGCGATGCCTGTACTCAGACCGATACCTGCCAGGACGGCGTCTGTGTCGGTGGCGATCGGGTGGTCTGCACCGCATCCGATCAGTGCCACATCGCCGGGGAGTGCGATCCGGCAACTGGACGCTGCTCCGATCCCGCGGTCGCGGATGGGACGTCATGCGACGATGGGAATGCCTGTACCCAGGGCGATACCTGTCAGAACGGGGTCTGCGTCAGCGGCGGGGCAGTCATCTGCGCGGCGCCCGATCAGTGCCAGGAAGCAGGGGAGTGCGATCCAGCCACCGGGGTCTGCACGTATCAGCTCAAGCCCAACGGCACCCCGTGCGACGACGGAAACGCCTGTACGATCAACGACACCTGTCAGGCGGGCGCCTGTCTGCCAGGGACGGCTGTCGTCTGCGCCGCCTCCGACCAATGCCATGTGGCGGGAACGTGTGATCCGCGGACGGGAACATGCTCGAATCCGGCGGCTGACGACGGTACACCGTGCGATGACGATGATCACTGCACCCGGACAGACACCTGTCAATCTGGGGTTTGCGTCGGCGGCGATCCGGTCGCCTGTACGGCCTCGGACCAGTGCCATGTCGCGGGCGTCTGCGATCCGCAAACCGGCGTCTGCTCGAATCCGCCCGTCACAGACGGCACCCTCTGCGACGACGGCGATCTTTGCACCCAGACCGATACCTGCCGGGGAGGGGTGTGCGTTGGCTCCAACCCGATTGTCTGCGCCCCCGCGAGCCAGTGTCATCTGGCCGGAACGTGCGATCCCCAGCGCGGCATCTGCTCGAATCCCCTGGCGCCCAATGGCACGCTCTGCGACGACGGCAATCTCTGTACGGTGAACGATGTCTGCCAGGCTGGTATCTGCGCGCCTGGCGTCGCCGTCGTCTGTACCGCATCCGATCAATGCCACGAGGCGGGCACGTGCGATCCCCAGACAGGCGCCTGCTCCAACCTGACGAAAGCGGATGGCGCATCCTGTGATGATGGCGACGCCTGCACCCAGACCGATACCTGCCAGGGTGGCATCTGCGTTGGCGGAAACCCGCTCACTTGCGGCCTCCAGCAGACCTGCTCGACCGGACAGTGTCGCTGCCCATGTCCGGATCTGGCCTGTTTCCTGACCAAGTGGGGAACGACCGGCAGCGGCGATGGACAAATGCGCGATCCCGGCGCGCTCACGGTGGCGCCCAGCGGCAACGTCTACGTCACCGACTCGCAGAACAACCGCGTTCAGTATTTCAGCCCGTCCGGCACATACATCGGGAAATGGGGCAGCACCGGCACCGGGAACGGCCAGTTCCAGGTACCGTCCGCGGTCGCGGTGGCTCCGGGCGGAACCGTGTACGTTGCTGATTTCAACAACAATCGCATTCAGTATTTCTCCACGTCCGGCGCATATCTCGGACAATGGGGAACTTCCGGCACCGGCAACGGCCAGTTCAGGAATCCGAATGGGATTGCCGTCGCTCCTGACGGCACGGTCTACGTGGCCGACCGCACCAACAATCGCATCCAGTACTTCACCGCCGCCGGCGTCTACCGGGGGCAATGGAACGGGATCGCGACCGGAGCACTGAATAGTCCAAGTTCCGTGGCAATCGCGGCGGACGGATCGGTGTATGTCGCGGATGTCAACAACGACCGCATACAGCAATTCTCCGCGACCGGTACGTTCATAGGGAGCTGGGGTAGTTTCGGCACCGGCAACGGGCAATTCAACGACCCGATCGAGGTCGCGGTCGGTGGGCATGGCGAGGTCTACGTGCTGGACCGGGGCAACAGCCGGGTTCAGGTCTTCAGCGCAACCGGCACGTTCCGCGGGAAGTGGGGGAGTCTCGGCTCCGGGGATGGTCAGTTCAATTTCCTGACTAGCGCGGGCGGAATGGCGGCCACATCAGACGGCACGGTCTATGTGTCCGACGGCAACCTCAATCGCGTCCAGGCATTCTGCGTGACGCTTCCTTGAGCACGATTGCCAGGAGATGCGGCGGGGCAGCCGTCTGCCACCGCCCGCCATGATCGATCTCGGTCGCCTCGCATCGGCAGAGTGATCGTGTTGGTGACGAGCGCCGGCACGATGGCCACGCGCGATATCGGGCTTACCGACGCATCGCGCGTGGCGCAAAGCAGAAGGGTCTTCCACACCTGATATTGTGGGAAGAGATCGAGGTCAATCGGGCGATCGATCCCCTCCCCCGTTCCCGCGTGACAGGCACCTGGCACGCTTTCAACGCCAGGAAGCGGCACCGCCCGTAACCCAACCGCAACGACACGCCCAAGCATTTCGATGTTCATGTTCGAAGCCGCTCTCACCGGAATCGATGAGATGTCCGGGGTTCCGAGCGTTGGCATCTGGTCCCCACGTTGACTGAGAGGGAATGAGCAGCCGGTAGTTCTAGTTGGTGAACCGATGATTGACAGTTTCCCATATATCTGTCATGCAGTGACTTAATGGAGTTCACGATCGTTTTCTGAAAATGTGTTGATGATAGTGACACTATCCATTAGAATCCGCGAGGCTTTTTGGGCGCACACGATCCAGTCGGCGGAACCGTGAAGCGACGGTGTTGCGACTGCGATGGGTGAGGTGTCGACGGGGCACGTTCCCGTGTCGTTTTGGGTGGGGTTGGGAATGGATCCTTCTCGGTTCGATGGTTTGGTGCGTTCGCTCGGGATGCCGGCGTCGCGCCGGCGTGCGCTCCTTGGATTGCTCGCAGGCCTGGTCGGCGCCGGCGTCTCCACCACCGCAAGCGACGCGAAACAGGGCCACGGTCATGGTCGGGGCAACAAGCAGCACGACCACCGGGATGACGAGCGAAACCCGGACCGGGGTGGAGATGGTTCAGGCCGAACCACCGCCAAGCGTGCAAGCAATGCCCGCAAACGCCCGAACCCGACGTTGCGCCTGGATGGCGCCTGCTATCCGGGGTCACCGTGCATCGTCGGTCCGAGCAAGGATCTCAGTGGGTGCGACCTTAGCAACTCCACAACGTTGAACAACAAGAGTTGCAAGAACTGCAACGTGAGCAAAGCGAATCTGACCAACGCCAACGCACGCAACGCCGATCTCACCAAGGCCAACCTCAACAAGGCCTGCCTCGTCGGCGCCGATTTCCGCGGCGCCACCCTCACGGGTGCGAATCTGAACGAGGCCATCTTCTGCCGCACGATTATGTCGGGCGGCAACATCCGCAATGACGGCTGCGGCAAGCCGACGGATTGTTGCCCGACCTGCATCCCCATTGGCCGCACCTGCGGTGCCGGAACGGGTGGCAGCTGCTGCGGCGGAGCGCAATGTTCCGGCGGGGTCTGTCAATGTCCGGCCAGCACGCCGCAGGCCTGTGACGGTGTCTGCCGCGAATGCTGCAACGATGGACAGTGCGCCAGTGGCACGTGCTGCCGTGGCATCTGCTGTCCGACCGGTCAGGTGTGTGCGAACGGCACATGCACGACACCATGTTCACCTCAGTGTGGCGGCCGCGAATGCGGGGACGATGGTTGCGGGGGGTCGTGCGGCACCTGTCCGAACAACACCACCTGCAGCAGCCAAGGGCAGTGCGAGTGCCAGGCGAACTGTGCCGGCAAACAGTGCGGTGACGACGGCTGCGGCGGAAGGTGCGGCACCTGTCCAGCCAACCACACCTGCAACGCGCAGGGACAATGCGTCTGCCAACCGGATTGCACCGACCGCGAATGCGGCGATGATGGCTGCGGTGGCAGTTGCGGCACTTGCGCCGCCCCCGATCAGTGCCACGAAGCGGCCGTCTGTACGACCAATGGCCGCTGCACCTATGCCGCCAAGCCCAATGGCGCCTCCTGCGACGATGGCGACGCCTGCACCCGATCCGACACCTGCCAGAACGGCACCTGCGTCGGCGGCGATCCGGTGCTCTGCACCGCCTCCGACCAATGCCACGAGGCAGGTGTCTGCAATCCCAGCACCGGCGCCTGCACGAACCCAGCGAAAGCGGACGGCACTTCCTGCGACGACGGCAACCCGTGCACCAGCGGCGACGTTTGCCTGGGCGGCGTTTGTGTGGCGGGCGATGCGGTCATCTGCCCCCCTCCAGGCGAGTGCTATGGCCAGGGCCAGTGCGATCCGCAAAACGGGCAGTGCATTGACGAACCGAAACCCGCGGGCACGCCGTGTCAGTTCGACGGCTCCGTGCCGCAGTGCCAAGCGGCGGTCTGCGGCAGCGGTGCCCAGGCCGGACAGTGCATCCTGATCGCGGCAAACGAGGGCGGCGCCTGTGACGATGGCAACGCCTGCACCGTGAATGACACGTGTCAGGCAGGAACCTGCGCATCCGGGGCGTCGGTGGTGTGCAGCGCATCCGATCAGTGCCACGCTGCGGGGTCTGTGATCCGCAGACCGGAACGTGCTCCAACCCGGTCGCGGACGATGGCACGCCCTGCGATGACGGCAACGCCTGCACCCAGACAGACACCTGGCCGCGGGTGTCTGCGTCGGCGGCAACCCGGTCGTCCGCGCGGCCGCGGACCAGTGTCACGACGAGGGCATTCCGCGATCCGGAGACCGGCGCCTGCTCCAACCCGGCCAAACCGGATGGAACATTGTGCGACGATGGCGATCGCCGCACGCAGACCGATACCTGCCAATTGGGGGTGTGCGTCGGCGGGAATTCCGTTATCTGCGCCGCGTTCTCGACCAGTGTCATGTGGGGCTGGCACCTGTGATCCTGGAACCGGCCTCTGCTCCAACCCGGCGGCGGCAGATGGCACCCTGTGCGATGACGGGAACGCCTGTACCCGGACCGATACCTGTCGTGCCGGCGTCGGTGCTGGAAGCAATCCCGTTATCTGCACCGCGTCCGATCAGTGCCATGAGACCGGAACGTGCGATCCAGGCACCGGAGTCTGCCCCAATCCGCCGAAAGCGAATGGCGCGACCTGCGACGACGGCGATCGCCGCACGCTCAACGACACTCAATCGGGCATCTGCACCCCCGGTACATCGGTAGTCTGCACCGCGTCCGATCAATGCCATGACGTCGGAGTCTTGATCCGCAAACGGCGTCTGCTCCAATCCGGCGAAAGCCAATGGAAGCTCTGCAGTGACGGCAACCTCTGTACCCGGTCGGATACTTGCCAGAACGGTCTCTGCGGGCCGGCGGCGACCCGGTCATCTGCACCGCGTCGGATCAATGCCATGATGCAGGGACGTGCAATCCAACGACCGGAATCTGCTCGAATCCGGCGAAGGCGGACGGCGCCGCGTGCAACGACGGTAATCTCTGTACCCAGAACGACACCTGCCAGGCGGGGACCTGCGTACCCGGCGCCGCGGTGGTCTGCACCGCGTCCGGATGCCCGCCACGTCGCCGGCACCTGCAATCCGACCACAGGCGTCTGCTCCAACCCGGTCGCCGCGAACGGCGCCACCGCGGGCTGTCCGGCGCCAGGTTGCTGCAACGGCATCTGCTGTACCGGCAATCAGGTCTGTTCAACAACAGTTGCTGCACGCCGAGCGGCACCTGCCCCGCCAATTTCTGCGGCAGCATCTCCGATGGTTGCGGCGGCACGATTTCCTTGCCCCTGCGGGAGCGGGTTGGATCTGCTGTAGCAACACCTGCGTTGCCGCGAACGTCGACACCAACTGTGGTTGCGGAACAGTCTGCAGCGCGGTGCAGTACCGCAATTCGGGAACCTGTACAACCACCGCCACCTTTATTCGCTCGTGGTCATCCGCTGGCGCAGGCAACGGTTCTCTCGCCAACCCCCAGGGCGTGGCGGTTGCCCCCGATGGCAGCATCTACGTCGCGGACACCTCGAATAGCCGCGTCCTGCATTTCAACGCCAGCGGCACGCTCCTCGCCAAATGGGGGACATCCGGCACCGGTGACGGCCGCTTCGGTCCCCGCGTGCCATTGCAGTTTCGCCTGATGGCACCAAGGTTTATGTCGTTGACCGAGTTAACAACCGAATCCAGTACTTCGATGCTGGTGGCACCTACATTGGCCAGTGCGGGGCAGTGGCGGCGCCCTCGATGGTGAGTTCAACGCTCCCGCAGGCGCGTGGTGGCCTCGGATGGCAGCGTCTTCGTAACCGACGAATCCAATCATCGCGTCCAGGTCTTCACCGCAACTGGGGCATTCGTGCGGAAGTTCGGCACGAGTGGGACGACCAACGGCAAGTTCCGCAATCCGACGGCATTGCCATCGCCGCGGATGGAACGGTCTACGTGTCCGAGCAGGACAACAACTCAACGTTGACACGAATCCAGCATCTGACCGCCACCGGAACCTATCTCGGGCAATGGGGCTCCGCGCACCGCCGATGGGCAATTCAACGACCCACGCGGACTCGCTATTTCGTCCAGCGGAACGCTTTATGTGGCTGATGCCGGGAATGATCATCCAGGCCTTCAGCCTCAGTGGAACGTTCCTCGCTGGGGCAGAACAGGTACTGCATCCGGTCAGATGAACGAACCCGTTGGCGTGGCCTACTCGGCTACCAACAACACACTCGTCGTGATCGAAGCAACCAATGCCCGCGTTCAGGTTTTCACCCCTTGGTCTAGGAAGCGGATGAGGCCGACGCCGAAGGAAATCGACACCAGAGGCAGAACAGACATGGACCCAACCAGTTTTGACCGGTTCAGCCGAGTAGTCGGCGCATCGACGCGGCGCGGTGTTGTCGGTGCCGCTCTGCTGGGTGGTCTCGCCGGAGCCGTGCTGCCGCACCCGGCCTCGGCACGGAGGCGAAGGGCGGCCGCGGCAAGGGAAACCACGATCGTCACGATCGCGGGCGCGCGAAGGAACCGGCCGCGAGTGACGAGTCCGTAACAGCGGAGAAGAAAAAGAAGAAGCGCTGCCGCTGCAAAGCGCAGACATGCCAGACCTTCACCTGCCGCAAGGGAACGTGCACCTACAAGGCGGTCAGCAACGGCGCATCTTCCGGCTGCAGCACCATCTGTTGCAACGGCAGTTGCTGCACCACGGCGACCACGTGCGATTCCTTCGGCAATTGCCCCTGCGAAAACGACGACGGCTGCGGCGGGAACCTGGTCTGCTGCAAGGGGGTCTGCTGCGCTGATGGCGAAATCTGCGCCACGGACGACACCTGCTGCCAGCGCGACGGCGAACAGACCACCTGCGACGGCAAATGCGGGCAGGCGGTCGACAACTGCGGGTTTGTTGTCGACTGCGGCGAATGCCGGCAGAAGACCTGCAAGAACGGCACCTGTCTGACCACTGGCGTCTGCGACTACGTCAACTCCGCGATCAACCAGCCGGGACCAAACTGTACCGGCCCAGGCCAGGTCTGCTGCCAAGGCGATTGCTGCGCCAGCGGCGAGGTCTGCGTCGATGTCGATCTGGATGGGCAATCAGTCTGCTGCACGGCGAATACGACCTGCCCGGCCGGGGTGTGCGGCAACATCCCTAACGGCTGCGGCGGGTTGCTCACCTGTTCCTGCCTAACGACCCAAACCTGCTGCAACGCGACCTGCACCAACACCAGCACCGACACGAACAATTGCGGCACCTGCGGTACCACTTGCTCCAGCACCCAGACCTGCCAGGGTGGGAAGTGCGGCATCACTTGCGGCAGCGAGTTCTGCGCGGCCTCGGGCAACACTCCCGATTGCTGCGGCACCACCTGCACCAATACCGACACCGACACCGCCAACTGCGGTGCCTGCGGGATGACGTGCGCCCTGCAACAGATTTGTAGCAATGGCCGATGCGACTGCCCTTGCACTAGCCAGTCCTGCTTTCTTTTCACGTGGGGCAGCCGGGGTACGACCGATGGCAAGTTCAGTTCACCCGTATCGGTCGCTGTTTCCCCGGATGGCCAGACGATCTACGTCGCCGATCAGCAGAACAACCGCATCCAGTACTTCGATGCCACCGGGACGTATCGTGGTCAGTGGGGAGGATTTGGCAGCGGCGACGGCAGATTCGTCGATCCGAGCAGCGTCGCGGTCGCTCCCGATGGCACGGTCTACGTCTCGGAGCGCGGTGCGCACCGCATCCAGTTCTTCACCGCCCGCGGCGTATTCCAGGGGAAGTTTGGTTCGTTTGGCAACACCGATGGCAAGTTCAACGAACCGAGCGGGCTCGCCTTCAGCCCCAATGGTCAGCGCGTCTACGTCGCCGACCGAATGAATGCGCGTGTCCAGTACTTCGATCGGGACGGCACCTTCCGCGGCAAGTTCGATGGCTCCGGCACGAGCACCGCCGCCTTCCAGTCCCCGAACGACATCGGCGTTGCCGCTAATGGCGCCGTCTACGTCACCGATTCCAGTCGGAACCAGGTTCGCCGCTTCGACGCCAACGGGGTGCTGCAGGGCAAATGGGGGAGCGCCGGCACGGGTGACGGCGAATTCAACACGCCGACCGAGGTCCAGGTGGCCGGCAATGGCATCGTCTATGTGATCGACTCCGGCAACAATCGCGTCCAGATGTTCGATCCCAATGGGAACTTCCTCTCCAAATGGGGAAGCGCCGGCAGCGGCGACGGGGCGTTCACCTTCAGCGGCGTTTCCGGTCTGGGGATCGCTCCCGACAAGACGGTCTACGTCAGCGAGGGCGGCAACGAGCGGGTGCAGGCGTTCTGCATCAAGCAGCCATAGGGAATACTCGCGGTACCCAATTCGCGAGCACGGGGTCTGTGGGTGCGCAGGAGCCAGGCAATGACCGGCATCCTGGCGCCCCGGCCGTCCGTCGCCAGAGTCTTGCCGCCTGCCTTGTTGGCCTGATCGCCGGGTCTGTTGCTGACCTGGGAGCGATCAACGAAGGAAGGGAGTCAGTCAACAACACTCAGCGCGGCAGTTTGCATGGGAACGAACCGCGCCAACATCGCGGCATTCTGGGGAGGAAATCAGGACGCCACCCAAGCGGGGTCAGCGTACAAAGGGCGGGGCACGAACCGTTGGCCGGTTCGGAGGAAGAGGAGGCTCGTGATCCCGCCACCTCCAATATTCACCCTTTGCGGATAGACCTACATCCGTAGAAACTACGGGTTTTTCGGTAGAACCGGGGCCCGCTTGCCGGTCTGGCGCCAGGTTGATGCGGCGCTGGAGACATCGAGCGCCAACCTCGGCGACCCTTCGCTCCCCTGTAGGGTTGGGGTGTTCGGCACCGGTTGCGTGTGCGTAGAGGACATCGACGAGCGGACGGGCCACGCGGGCGACACCAATGACGGGTGCAATCCGCCTGGATTCACCTGCCGGACGGATGACGACTGCATCGCGAGCGGGTTCGGTTCTTGCATCCGCCGTGGCTCGACCGAAGCCGGTCTCTCGAGGTGCGAGTGGGTCTGCATCTACCCACGCGGCCGCCGGCAAGCCTCACCCCCACACGGCCACGCCGCAATGGGAGCAAACCACGGTGACCAGGGACCCCGGGGTTTCGTTTGTCGCGGCAAGCACGATTGCCGCGGATCCGGCGACCTGGAGACGACACCACCTCTGGATGTCCGCGTAAGAGGTTCGGACCGATCACCACGGTGGAACCGGTCAGCCACTCCCGAGGAAGCGAGCGGGTGACGGCGACGTGTGACCGGCCGCGCCAGACGGGCCACACCGCTCCAGATAACTGACGACCTACCCCTTTGGGTGAGCGGCAAACCACCCTCCGCCATGATGCGCGCGGAGTCGGACTGCCCTACGCTCCTAATCGATCCAGGCGCGGATCGGGGGCACGAGGACCAGCGACATGGAACGGCAGGCCGGGAAAGCGAGGCGACAGACGATCCTTTCGGATCCCCTGCGGCTGCGTCTGCTCCTCGGCGATGTTCGCTTCGCTCCCCTCTGGCTGGTGCTGCGTGTCACGGTCGGCTGGCTCCTGCTGGAGGCCAGTTGGCACCAGGCGCAGAGTCCGGCATCTCTCGGCAGCGTGCCAGCGATCATTCTGACCCTGGCCGGGATTGCGCTGATCCTGGGCGCGCTGACCGGTCCCGCCGCCTTCGTCGGCGGGTGCCTGAGCGCCGCCACCTGGGCCATGGACGGCGAGATCCAGATCGCATTGCGGTTCGCCGCGGTGATCTGGCTGGTGCTGGCCTGGAAAACGGCCGGCTGGATTGGACTGGACCGCTGGCTGCTGCCACTGACCGGACTCTCCTGGCCAGTTGGCACTCTGTTTGCGCGACGGCACGAGCACCTCATGCGAGATAGCGGGGCCAGGTAGCCCCAAGGGGAGGATCAGTGATGGGTTCATATCAGTTTCCGGGTGGACCAGCGGTGGCTCCGAGCGATCTGGCACGCGTGCTCGACGCGGTCGCTGGTGACCGCCGCGATTTCCTGAGACGAGCCGCCGCGCTGGGAACCCTCCCCGCGCTGAGTCTCCTCGGATTGCAGACCACCCAGGCGCAAGACAAGAACGATCATCAGATGGAAGGAACGCCGGAGTCCGGCTATGTCGGCTCCAACCCGGAAAGTCCCAGCACGGGGGAAGAAAGCCCGGTGCCGCAGCAACCAGCCGCCTTCACGGTCTACGATCCGGTCCTGAAGCCAGTCGAAGCGGGCCCGAAACAGATCACCATCGTCGCCAAGGACGCCACGCTCTTCGTCGCCAAGGATGTTCCCTACGCGGCGTGGACGTTTGACGGCACGGTTCCTGGCCGCACCCTGCGAGTGGTCGAAGGGGACGAGATCGACTTCACGCTGAAGATCGATCCCGCCGCCGCCACAGCGCACTCGCTCGACTTCCACTCGGCGAAGACGCCACCGAACGTGAACTACAAGACGATCATGCCCGGGGAGGAATTCTCCTGGAAGTTCGCGCCCAAGTACGCAGGGGCCTTCATGTACCACTGCGGCACGCCCCCCGTGCTGATGCACATCGGCACTGGCATGTACGGCGCGATGATCGTCGACCCGAAAGAGGGTTGGCCGGAGGCGCAGGAACTCGTCTTCGTCCAGAGTGACTACTATCTGAAAGATGGCGAGAACGGCATCAAGGTGCCCGACTACACAAAGATGCTCGGCCACGGCAACATGGATTACGTTGTCTTCAACGGCTATGCCAATCAGTACGTCGACAATCCGATCCAGGTGAAGGCCGGGCAGCCGATCCGCATCTTCTTCGTCAACGCCGGCCCGAATGTCTACAGCACCTTCCACGTCGTCGGCACCATCTTCGACCGGGTCTACGTCAATGCCAACCCGCACAACGAGATGGTCGGTCTCCAGTCGTGGACGGTCGGCCCCGGCGATGGCGCCTGCTTCGAGTTCACGCTCGATGAACCCGGTCTCTACCCGGCGGTCAATCACGCCTTCGGCCACGCCGCGCATGGCGCCGTGGCGATCCTGCAAGCAACCTAGGGCGATGTGATGTGGGGTCGGCGGACAGCGGCCGGTCCCAGCCGCCTCTGGATAGCGAGGTCTGAATCATGACCGCCATCCCTGCCAGCATCGAGAGTCATCAACCGGGCCCTGGGAGCGAGGCGCGACAGGGCCCGGCCACCATCGGCGCGCGGCAGCGCCGCGCCATCACGCAGATTGGGGTGATTGGCGTCGCGCTCGTGCTGATTGCGCTGGCGGTCTGGCAACTCCCGCGCGACGTCGGCACGGCGCGTCAGCCGGAAGCCGCCATCCATGCGGTGATGCCGGCGCAGGCGGTCGACGGCGTGTTGACCATGGTCATTCCCGCCGGAGCCGCCGCCGAACAGCAACAAGGCGGACCGGGCTACGAGATGCCATCGGTGATCTCCCTCGCAGTAGGCGACACCATCGTCATCCGCAATGACGACAACGCCCCGCACATGATCCTCTACACCTTCCTGAAACCTGGGGAGACTGACAAGCGCACCTTTACCGCCCCTGGCTCCGAGACCTACAGTTCCGGTTGTGGTCTCCACGCCGCCAGTTACCATTCCTTTACAACGATCTTTGTCACGGCGCAGGAGCCAGCGTCCACGGGGAGCGCGGCGTGATGCCGGGCGTTCCCCGCGTCCCACGCTGATCCCAGAGGCGCTGCTGCCCTGGCATGTTCCTGGAAGGGAGCGCGGTTCACTCCGCCGAGCGGGTTCTCGCTCGGTCGCGGGCATGCCTGAGCCATTCCTGAGCGGCATTCGCGCAATACCCTGCCGCGTCTCCTCGTCCATACCGGAACAGCGCAATGTGGAAGCGAAAACTCCCCAGGCTGATCATCCTCGTCCTGCTCGCGCTGTTGGGTGCGGTCCTGGCTGGCGTCGCCGCGGTGTTCGGCGTGGCCGCGCGCAACGACCAGCCAGGCGTGTTCCTGCTCGCCGGATTCGCCGTGTTCGGTGTGATCTACCTCGCCGCGCTGTGGGCAGCGACGCGAGGCATCGCGCCTGATCGCCGCACACGCGCCCGCTTGCTCCTGGCTTTCGCTGGCACCGCCGCCGTGGTCGCGCTGTTCGCGATCACGATCGTGCCGCCGCTCGCCGATCCGCGTCTGCCCCCGGCTCCGGTCGATGGGCAGCAGTTCTGGGACCTGCCGACCGGATCGCGGATCGCCTATGTCCACATCGCCGCGAAAGGGGAACCGCGGCCGACACCGATCGTTTTTCTCCATGGTGGACCGGGCGTGCCGGACATGGCGGGAGACGCCGCCTTTTTCGGCCAACTCGCGCAGGATGGGTTCGACGTCTACGTCTACGACCAAGTCGGACGCGGGCGGTCGTCACGCCTCTCCGACCCGCGTGACTACACGCTCGAGCGCGATGTCGCCGACCTGGAGGCGATCCGCGCGGTAATCGGTGCGGGGCGGATGGTCCTCATCGGCCACTCCTCCGGCGGCATGCTGGCCGCGGCCTACGCGGCCGCCTACCCGGAGCGGATCGGCAAGACGGTGCTCGTCTCGCCCGCCGATCCCGCGCCCTCAGTCAAGAGCGCCAGCATGATGGGCCGGCTGGACCCGGGGCAGAGACTTGGCGTCTATGCCCTGCTGCTCCAGCCGCGCGCGCTGCTGGGGTACGCCCTGCTGCAGGTCAATCCGCAAGCGGCGCACCATTTCGCTGGGGACGCGGAGATGGATGCCCGGTTCGACCGCGTCTACAACCGCTCACGCTCAGCGCTGCATTGCGCGGACCAGCCCGCCGGTCCTGAACTGCACGGTCTCGGGTTCTACGCTCATTACTACCAACAGACCGCCACCAGCCCGCCGCACCCCGATTTCCTCCCCGCCCTGTCAGCGTTGCGCGCGCCGGCGCTGGTCATCAAGGGGCGCTGCGACTATCTCTCGTGGTCCTCCGCCGTGGCGTACCTGGAGGCGATCCCCACCCACTGGCTGGTCTACTTCGACAAGGCGGGGCACAACGTCTATCAAGATGAACCGGATCGCGTCCTGGCGACAGTGCGCGCCTTCCTGCTCGATCAGCCGCTGCCCGAACCGATCTACGCCGGACTCGCGGCCCCAGCCGGCTACGAAGGACCGCGGTGATCCCGCCACATATCGGAGGAAGTCGCATTCGATCCGGCCACGCCGATAGGAGTTCGGCCGCGTCAGTTGCTGACTTCTGGGCTTGACGCGATATCGCTAACCAGCAGCAATTCGACGTGACGAGCGCCGAGGCTGATGACAAACGGCAGCGGTTCTCTCGCCTCATAACGGAGGTGATTGGAATGTGGCTACGCGCTCGGGCGGATGGCAGATGACTGCCGCCGGGCTGTGCTCGGGGCGCGAACTTGGGGTGAACAGCGAAGAGTTCATTGTGATAGTAACGTTCAATTGGTACACTCCGCGCCTTGCGGCGGCTGTTGTTCGGACGACATTCGTATGTCCACCTTGGCGATGAGACCCCGCTGCACCTACCCGAGGAACCAGGTGAAAGGAAACGAGATGGACCGAAGAACTGTCCTGACCCGAGGGGGAACCGTGGTCCTGGCCCTGGTCGTAGCGGCGAGAACCGGCCGGCTCGCATGGGCGCAGGCCGCGACCGACTTCTCAGGGCTCGGCTATCCGGAGTTGGCCATCACGGTGACCGACACCGGGTTCGACGGCGTCCCGACCACGACGGCCGCCGGCCGTTACCTGCTGACCGTCACGAATGCCCGGAGCGCGTCGGCCGAGAACGCGGGCGCGGTTGGCTTCGTCTCGCCGACCCCAGCCGGCAAGAGCGCCGCGGACTTTATCCAGTACATCGCGTCGTTGGCCGCGCCGACCGGCAGCCCCGCCGCGACTCCGATGGCTGAAGGTGACGCTGGCGGCGACGCGATGGAGCAGCAACTCCCGCTGTGGGTCTATCAGCTGCGCTTCGCTGGAGGGGTCTATGCGGCATCTGGGACGGCCCAGGCCGTGATCGACCTCACCCCGGGGGAGTACGTCGTCTGGGGGGATGATCCCTCGGTGCCGTTGACCCCCGTCGCTCTCACCGTGACTGGCGAGTTTCCCACCGACGTGCAGGACCCGACGACTGATATCACCGCCACATTGCTCGACTTTGCCATCAAGATCGAGGGCAATCTGACTGCCGGCAAGCACCTGATGAAAGTGCAGCACCAGGGAGCGCAACCGCACTTCCTGGACATCGAACAAGGCCCGGACACGATGACCAACGAGCAGGTCCAAGCCGCCCTGATGGGGGAGATGAGCGGGACACCGGTCGCGGGTGGGCTCTCCGAAGGAGACTTGCGCGGGGTCTTTTACAGCCCGACCCAGTCGATCGGGACGGTGACGTTTCAGCAGATCGACGTGAGCGATGGCACGTTCCTGGCCGCCTGCTTCTTTCCCACGGCTGGCACCGGCGTGCCGCACGCGATGAATGGGATGACCGAGGTCTTCTCCGTTACCGGCTAGCAGTCGGCAGGACACACTGGCGCGACTGCCGGCATCCAAGCCGATTCCCGCCCTTCAGTGCGAATCAGGCGGTGTGGCACGGAATCCAGATAATCGTGGATAGCACGCCGGGGGCAGGTTGACCGCCCCCGGCGGCCGCGGCGTGGTCCTTGCGCCGTGCCGGCGTGACAGACCATCTCTGGCTGCCATCACCGCCTCCGGCCGGGTGCCCGCATCAGTTACCGGCGTTGCCCTCCTTCCCGTGCGCATGTCGTATGCGAGATGCTGTCGGCCGATCACTGCAACACGTTGCGCCCGGCCAGGCGGCATGCCAACATGCTCCACGCGCGCGACCGCCGCTACACCCGCGGTCGCTATTTGGCCGGGAGGACTCGTCGATGGACCAGAACCGCTTCGACTCGCTCGCTCGCGTGGTCTTTTCGGATTTGAAGAAGTCGCGTCGCATGGCTCTGGCAGGAGTGCTCGCCACCGCGCTATTGCGGACCAATCCCGAGGAGTCGTTAGGCGAGCACAAGCGACGCGGAGGGCGCCGCGTCTCAGCCGCGGCCGACCGGTGCTATCCCGGCACCAGGTGTGTTCCCGGCAGGGGCAAGAACACCTCGCGCTGCGATTTTTCCTTTTCGACGGTGTTTCAGAACCTGGACGTGCGCGGCGCCAACCTCAGCAACAGCACCTTCGCCGGTTCCAATCTGACCGGCGCCGATTTCCGCGGCGCCAACCTGAGCGGCGCCTGTTTCGTCAGCGCCAATCTGACCGGAGCCAGGCTGGGGAGTTCGACCAATCTGGGCGGCGCTATCTTCTGCAACACGACGATGCCGGATGGCTCGATCAATAATCGCGGCTGCGAAGGTGAAACAGCATGTTGCCATCTCCGGGTGCAGGATTGCCCGGATGCCGTCGTGAGCTGCTGGCTGCCCAACGTGATCGGGGAGTGCGGCGCATTCGTCGGCCAGACCGCGCCACTTGGGCACTGCTGGCAGATCTTTACGGGATGTTGCCCGTGCGACCATCGCGACCGCGCGTACTGGACCGCATGGTGCAACACGACGTATCCGGCCTGCAACGGCCGCTGCATCGCGCAAGACGAGGAACAGTACGGCGCCTGCTTCGTCTGCCCTTCGGACTAGCGGGTACGTGAGCAGGATCCTTCCCTATCTGAGACGATGGGACACAGCGGACGAGACACCTTCTGCCGCTCGCCGCTCCAGCGGCAGCCGTTCACGGCTGGCACTTCGCCGTCGGCGTCAGCGCTGGAGAATGGACTACCATCCTTCCTCATTGTGGTTTGAATCGTGCAAGGAAGGAGTGGTCATGACTGAGGCCACTGCACGACACGTCTACGTCATCAACGACACCGTGGCAATTCTCGATCTGTTTGCCGCGCTTCTCGGCGACGAAGGCTATCGGGTCACCACCGATGGCTTCTCGGTGGAGATGGAGGAGTTGCTCGAGCGCGTCAAGGCCGATCATCCCGATGTCATCGTGCTCGATTTCATCATCCAGGACGAAGGCAAGGGGTGGCAGTTCCTGCAGATCCTGCGCATGGATCTGGCCACTCGCCATATTCCGGTGGTGGTTTGCACCGCCGCCGCGAAACTGGTCGAGGAATTGCAGGTCCATCTCGATACGATGGATGTCGAGGTCGTCCTCAAGCCGTTCGATATCGATCACATCCTTTCGGCGATCGACCGGGCGCTCGACCGCAAGGAGCGCCAGACCGAGGTCTGATACCCATCCCGGTTCTCGGCGACTGGAATCAGGGCTCCGGGAATACCGCAACTGCTCAGGATCCTGCAGGTGGGGCATCCTCAACCTCAAAAGCAATGTGGCGTTCAGCGGGGGAAGTACGATTTCGGGCAAGTCCCTGGACGACTGTATCAACCTCAATGGCGGCACAGGATGTCCGTGACCTATCGCGGCGCAGGCACGTTCAGCGGCATCCAGGGGTTGTGTCACTCCACGCCGCGGCGAGGCATCTCGTCGTTCAGCGATATTGGCAGAATCGCCACGGTTCCTCCTGCATCGGGATGACACCTGGGGATCGTGCCAGAACGACGCGATTTCTCCAAGAAACCGGAGCAATCTCCTCACAGGAAACGCCTCCTGGACAACCAGGAGGCGTTCGCGCCGCATCCCTGCGACGCCGATCGAGCCGTTCACATCCCGGCGGGAGGCGGCTCATTGCGCGGCGTCGCGGCCAGTCGCTTGCCCTGCGTGTAGACACCCGCCGCGGCCAGACCGTAGACGACGCCCGCCAGCAGCCACGCGGCCAGCCGCACCGGGAATGGCTCGGCAACGGCGGGAGCGGCCATTCCGGCAAGATCGGCAAGCGCGGCGAGCAGCGCGGCGACGACGATAGCCGCCACTCCTGCATAACGCGTCGGCAGTCCGCCCCGCTTCAGGACTTCCACCAGTCCCAGGGTGAGCACGGCGATCGGCACCCCGAAAATGAGCGTATCGGTCATGGTTCGCTCCTTCACTTGCAATCGGGCAGAAGTCAGCACCGTCATATCAATCGGTATCGGATCGTCTCTTGGCGTCTCGACTTACCGATCCTGCGACGCCTCCCCTCATACCTCGGCCAGCGTCAAAGCGATCTGCGACTCACCCCATCGCGCCTGATCCCCCGGTTTCGCCGCCTTCTCCTCGATCGCCTCGATCCGCACCGTGTAGTCCACCGCGTCCGTATCGTTGTCGATGTCCTTGAAGGTCAGCGCCGCCCCACCCGCCCAGGCCGCCCACAACGCCTGAATGTCCGCCCGGCCGGTATTCGCCGCCAGTTGCCCGTCCCGCCGCGGTTTGCGGTCGCTCGCATCCACCGCCAGTTCCCACCGCCGCCGCGCCGGCGCGTTGTCCAGCGCTTCGTATTCCGCCCACACCTCCGCCAGCACCGGCGCCCAGTCCGCGATGGAGCTCCACACCACCCGCAGTTGCAGGTAGCGGCCGCTCACCGCGGAGAGCGTCCCCTGCAGCGTCCGCGTCAGGGTCCCCACCGTGTTCGTCGTCGTCGCCGCCGCCTGGGTCCAGGTCGCCCCGCCATCGGTGCTGTACTCCAGCGCCACCGTCAGCGTGTCCGCGCTCGCGCTGTTCCCCCGCTGCGCCGGCGCCGCAAAACTCGCCCCCACCGCCCGCCACGCCTTGTTTCGCGTCGGGTCCCCCGCGTCCAGCAAACTGGAGAGCCACGTCCCCGTCGCCGGGTAGGTGTGCAGGCTCGTGCTCCGCCACTTGGTGCGCACCAGGTCATACGTCGCGTTGTTGTCCCGGAACACCACGAAATCGCGCGCCCCCGCTCCCCCCAGCGGGCAGGGCCACACCCGCAGCGGGTTCACCGTCCCGGTGGAGACCAGTTGCCACCAGCCATCCCCGTCAAAGGCCCACACCTCCCGGTTCCCGAACCGCCCCTGAATCGCCACGATCAGGTGATCGGCTCCCACGATCCCGCCGTAGCAGGTCAGCCCTTCCGGTCCCGTCCGCCGCCAGCGCGCCTCTTCCTGGCTGTCGTCGAACTCCGCCACCCGCCCCCCCAGCCAGGTGTACAGCCGCCCCCGGTACGTCGTCAGAAAGACGAAATCGTCATCCTCCACGTAGGAGCCGTGGGTCATCAGCGGTTCCGGGTCATCCGTCCAGGCCGGCGCCTTGCTGGTGTCCGCCGGCACGCTGGCATCGTCCGCTTCCCCCGGGTAGGGATCGCCCCCCAGCAGAAAGAGACTCGTCTTCGTGGCGATCGCCACCTTGCCGTTGAAGAGCGCCATCCGCACGATCGGAGAATCCAGATAGCGCACATGCGTCACCGCGTTGCCGTTCCATTTGGTGTTGGAGAGCCGCAGTTCCTCCTGATTGTTCGCCACCTTGGGCGCGTAGATCAGTTGGCTCTTGTAGGCCTGGCCCACCGTCGCCTTTTCTCCCAGCCGCCACGTCGTGATCGCCCCGGTGCTGGCATTCACCCGCACGATATCGGCGCCATTTCCCTTGAAAACGAGCATGTCGTCCTGAAACGCGGTCATCCCGGAGATGACCACGCCGGCGCCGAGATCCGCGTGCACCGTGAAGTTCGCCCAGTTGCTATTGGTCAGGGAGACGCTCTTGTAGATGCGCCGCCCCACCCCAACATAGGCCGCATCCGCCACAATGATCCCGTGCGCCCGCAGCGTCGGCGTCGGCAGATCGGTCATGGTGTCCGTGTTCGTGGTCAGGCTGGGCCACGGTTCCACCCCCTGCCCATCGAAGCAGGAACCCACCCCCACGCTGTCCCACCCGGCAGACCCGCGGGGACTTTTGGTGTCGATCGCCTGCCGCTGCCCCCGCCCAAAGGGGCCCAGGGAGAGCCGCTTCACATCCCGCGGCAGATCGCCGCCGGCCGCCGGCGCGTTCCGCTTCTTCCACGTGCCGGGGACCACGCTGTAGGGCACGCCATTGAGCACGATGTCTTGCAGTAACGGCAT
>JAXLWU010000031.1:0-59710 GCA_046328335.1 Thermomicrobiales bacterium | reverse complement strand
TCTCCCGTCGTTCGAATGACACAACCTGCGCAAGACGATCGAATGGCGGTGGATCGGTCCTGGTCGCGGTCATTTCACTAGTTTGGAGGGGCGAGGTTGCGCGTACTCGATGCGCTCGGAAAGAAGAAGATCGTGCTCGGCATGGTGCATCTCGGCGCATTGCCGGGAACGCCATTCAGCGAACCTGGAGAGTATGAAGCGGTCCGGGCGAAGGCGCTGAGCGACGCATTGGCCCTTGCAGCGGGCGGCGCCGATGGTTGCGTGGTGCAGAACGCGGGCGACCGCGTCTTTGCCGTCGATGACGCGGATCCCGTGATCGTCGCGGCAATGGCGGACATCGTGCGCGCAATCGATCAGGCGACCGAGCCAGCCTTTCAGATTGGCGTGCAGATTCTGCGCAACGACCTCAAGGCGTCGCTGGCGATCGCGCACGTTTGCGGCGGATCGTTCCTGCGCTGCGGCGCGCTGATCGGCACGACGATCACCGCGTCCGGGATCATGGAAGGCGATCCGTATGCGTTCCAGGCGTACCGCAGCCGCATCCACGCCACTGACGTCGCATTGATCGCCGAAATCCACTCGATGCACTTCACCTGGCTGGGAGGGCGCCCCATCGGCGATATCGCCCGCAACGCCCGCGCGGCCGGAGCGGCCGCGGTCAGTCTCTGTGATCCCGATGAAAGCGTCGCGTTGCGGTTGATCGACGACGTGCGGGCCGCGGCGCCGGACCTGCCGATCTTCATTGGTGGGTACACCGACCACGGCAACGTCGCGAGGCTTCTGGCGAATGCCGACGGCGCCATCGTTGGCACCGCCTTCGAGCGGGGCGGACGCGGTGGTGCGGTGCAGGTCGATGCGGTGCGCGAATATGTCGATATCGTTTCTCGGCTCTGAGCCACCAGCGTTGGATGGGGCGAGGGTGGGCGACAGCGGCAGGCGACAATCGATCGACTATGCGATCTACGGCAAGATCATCGTCGACGACATCCGCCTGCGGAGTGGGGAACAGGTGCGGTCGGTGCTCGGCGGCGGCGGCCCACAGGCGGCGTTCGGCGCGCGCATCTGGAGCGATAGCGTCGGGTTGCTGACGCGGTCCGGTACCGATCTCGGAGTCGACCAGGCCGCCGCGCTGCGCGATCTCGATGTCGATCTGGACGGCTGGCGTCAGTTCCCGGACATCCCCACGCCGCGCACCCTGATGGCCTACGACGCGGACGAGGTGCTGGCCGGTCACTCGCTGACCAGCCGCGACGACTGGGAGCGGTTACTCAGTCAACCTCTCGACCTTCCTTCGCAGTACCGGCAGCCAAAAGCCATGCACCTGATCACGGAACTACCCGACGAACCGATGGTGGAGATGGCGCTCGCCCTGCGCGCTGGTGGCACGCTGGTTTCGCTGGAACCATTGCCGGTCAGTCTCTCCGGCACCAACTGGCAGGGGATGATCGATCTCTTTGCCCAAATTGCGATCGTCACGCCGGACTGGCCCTCCGCCACCCAGATTGCCGGATGCGACGATCCTGTCTCCGTCCTGCGCTATTGGACCAACCTGGGTCCGGAGTTCGTCGCGATCAGGCACGGGGCGCGCGGTTCGTATGTCTGGAGCCGGGATCGCGATGAAGCCTGGCACATCCCGGCGGTGCCGACCGACGTGGTCGATCCGACCGGCGCCGGCAACGCCTACGGTGGCGGGTTGTGTGTCGGGTGGACGGAACATCGCGATCCGCGCCTGGCGGGAGCGTATGGGGCGATCTCGGCGTCGATGCTGTTGCGGGTCGTCGGTCTCCCGGCGATGTCGCCAACTCTCCGGGAGCAGGCGGCCGCGTTGCTCGGGGCGACGGTCGACGCCGCAAAGAGACTTTGAGCGCTCTTCGATTGCATTCCTGAGAAGTGGTGGTTGGGGATGCGGGTGACGCAAGCGTCGCACCCTACACAGCTTCCGTAGGGTGCGATGCCTGCATCGCCCGCGCACATGATCGCGGGGACGAAGGTCCGGTATCCGCTCAGATAACGGCTCCCATAGCCCGTACTGGATATTGACCTCATGACGACTGGCCAAGGGCGGAAGCGACCGCGCCGGCGAGATCGGCGGCGTTGGGATCGAGGACGGGTCCCTCGGTATCGATCAGATCGACGTGCATCAGGCCGGAACCGGTCGAGAAGATCACGGTCAGGTCGTCCGCGGCGAGCGCGCCCGCAGCGCGCAGTTTCTTGGCGGCGGCAATGGCGGCGCCTGACTCCGGCGAGACGAAAAACCCGTCCCTTGCCGCGGCGATTTTCACGGCGGCGAGCATTTCGTCATCGCTCACCGTGAGAGCGGCGCCACCGCTGTCGCGGACCGCGGCGAGGATCAGGTAGTCGCCGATGGCCGCCGGGACGCGCAGCCCGGGGGCGATGGTCGTGGCATTCTGCCAGCGTTCGGCATGCTTCTCGCCGTTCAGATAGGCGCGGACGATCGGCGCGCAGTGCTCGGCCTGTACGGAGATCATCTTCGGCCGTTTCGAACCGATCAGGCCCATCGCCTCGAGTTCAGCGAAAGCCTTCCACATCCCGACGATGCCGGTCCCGCCGCCGGTGGGATAGATGATGGTGTCGGGGAGTTGCCAACCGAGTTGCTCGGCGATCTCGATCCCCATCGTCTTTTTCCCCTCGGCGCGGTACGGCTCGCGCAAGGTGGAGACATCGCACCAGCCAAATGCGGCCGCCCCGGTGCGGATGACCTTGCCACAATCGTCGATCAAGCCGTTCACGAAAAGCACCTTCGCGCCGTAGGCGAAGCACTGGGCCGCCATGGCTGCCGGCACATCCACCGGCATGGCGACCACCGCCTCTAGCCCGGCGCGAGCGGCGTAGGCGGCCATCGCGGCGGCCGCGTTGCCGGCGGAGGGGATCGCGACTGTGCTCGCGCCCAACTCGCGGGCGCGGGCAACGGCCATTGCCAGTCCGCGCGCTTTGAAACTCCCGGTCGGATTGAGACCCTCGTCCTTGACCAGCAAGCGATCAAATCCGAGTGTCTCCGCGAGACGTGGGGCATCATGAAGAGGCGTGCCGCCTTCGCCAAGCGCCGGAGCCGATGCCGGGTCCTGAATCGGGAGAATCTCGGTATAGCGTTGCAGATTCCACGGTCTGACGGCGAGCGACGCGGGCGTCATGGTGCTGGCGGCAGCGGCGAGATCGTAGCGGGCAAAGAGGACCTTCCCGCAGGCGGGACAGGTGGTGGCAATCCGATCGTACGGATACTTGGCACCGCAGAATGAACATTCGAGATGCGTGAGTCGGCTACGCACTTTGTCGCTTCCAGATTTCACGTCCGTCACCGCCAACGTCTCTCCATTTCATCCAGCTCATCTGACCGATACCGCCAGGTATGGTCAAATCCCGCTCGATCGTCAAGAATCGCCGCGAAACGATACCCAGCAGGGAAAGGACCGTGCCGGTGTGAATCGGACTGCTACTTCACTTCGCTTTGCGTACAGCACGATCAACTGGGGCGTGACCCCCGATTTTGTCGCGACCTTCGCTGATATCAGGGAAGCGGGTTGGCGGGCGGTCGAACTGTTCTGGCACGACCTCAACTGGATGGGCCCGGCGGCCAGGATGCGGGAGACGCTCGGCAATCTACAGGTGGCGACGTTGTTCGGGGCGGTACGCGTGCCGACCGACGAGGCGCAACTGGTCAGACTGCGGCACGAAGTCGCCTACGCGGCGGAACTCGGCGCCGATCATTACGGGCTGACCGGTGGCGACCGACTGCGCTGGCGGCCTCCTTCGCCGGAAGAGGAGCGCAACCTGGCGCGATTGTGCGAAACGCTCGCGGTCTTCGGCGCCGAAATGGGTGTCGCGGTCGCCTATCACCCACACGCCGGTTTCACGGTCGAAACCGAAGACGAGGTCGCCCGCTTGCTCGATGCGACCCAAACCTTGCGTCTGTGCTTCGATGTGTCTCATGTCGCCCTCGTTGGCGAGGATCCGCTCGACCAGATTCGGCGCTATCAGGAGCGGCTTGGCTACATCCATCTCAAGGACTGGACGCGGGGTAAGTTCGTCGAAATGGGCGAGGGCTCGCTCGGTATCGACTTCGCCGCCGTCTTGCGCGAACTGGAGGCGATGCGCTTCCCCGGTTGGGTCGTGGTCGAGCAGAGCCGGAGCGACATCTCGCCGCTGTCGAGCGCAACGAAGAATGCCTCGTACCTGCGGGGGATTGGGTACGACCCGGGGAGCATCGGCTGATGCCGCGGTTGGCCATCGCCGGCTGCGGCATCATGGGCCGCCGTCACGTCCGCGGGCTGGCGCAGTTACGCCAGATAGGCAACCGTTCCTTCGAACTTGTCGCCGTGTGCGACCCCGTTTGCGAGGCCGCCGCGGCGCTCGCCGATCTGGCCGCGCTCGAACTTGGGTCGCGGCCGCTCGTCTGTTCCTCCCTCTCCGAGGCGCTGGCCAAGACCGCCATCGACGCGCTCGACATCACGACCGCCCCCGCGTTGCACCCGGTACTGGCGAGCGAGGCGTTCGCGGCTGGTCTCCACGTGCTGGTGGAAAAGCCGATCGCGCTCACGGTGCGCGCGGGGCAGGCGATGGTCGAAGCGGCCCGGGGCGCGGGGCGGGTGCTGGCGGTTGCAGAGAACTACCGGCGCGACCCGATCAATCGCCTGGCACGGGCGCTGATCGTCAGCGGCGCGATCGGGCGGCCGTATCTGGCGATGCAGACGCATTTCGGCTGGGGCGAGCGGGTGATCATCACCCCATGGCGCCACCAGAGAGCGAGCGGCGGCATCGCGGTCGACATGGGAGTCCACTACGCGGACATGCTCGAATACCTCCTTGGTCCCGTCGAGTCAGTGGGTGGCATGGGATCGCTCGTCGATACCGTGCGAATCGGTCCTCAGGGTGAGGAACACGCCGCGGATGCGGACGACGTTACGGTCGGGATCGCGCGCTTTGCTTCCGGAGCGGTCGGGAGTTGGACCCTGAACTTTGCCGGACGAGGCGAAGAGACGTTCAGTCGGGTCATCCATGGTACGGAAGGGACCATTGCTCTTCCGCGGGACCGCACTGGGCAGCCGATCCAGATGATGATCGCTCGCGGCGGACGCGTCGCGGCGATCGACAGCGCGGGGCAGCTTGACCTCTTGCCCGATTTCGCGCTTGACGCCACCGCCGCCGCGCTGTTTGGGGGCGAACGGATAGGGCAGTACGAACTGCCGTGGGCGGACGTCGACGCGAAGTTGCTGGCGATCGAACTGGACGACTTCGCCCGCGCGATCGAGACCGGCGTGGAGGCGGAAGTGACGGGCGAGCAGGGCGTGCGCTCGCTGGCGATCGCCTATGGCTTTTTCGAATCGGAGCGGACGGGCAGAATGCTGACGGTGGCGCAGTTGCTCGACGGGCGCAATTCGCCCTATCAGGGCGAAATCGATGCTGCGCCGGTGGGCGGCGCAAAACCATGATCTGGCGACGGAGCGGAGGCGATGGCTGAGCGGCGAATCAAGGTCGTGGTCTGGGACAGCATCGGCAACACGGTGCTTGGCGTCCGGCCCTGGGCGAGTTGGGATGCATCGGTGCGGGAGACGCTGATCGCTGAAAACCCGGATGCCGAAGCGATTGCCCTGCCGTTGCGCGAATTACTGGCGGGGATCGACCTGGACATGATCTGGTTCAACAGCGCCGACGCGCCGTATCCGCCGTTCGGCCCCCTCTACGCCGACTATGCCGGCAGCCTGCGCTTCACCAAGTCTCGCGACGAGATCAGCCGCGAAATCGCTGACGCCGATTTCCTGGTGCTGCACAAGGAACGATTGGGACCGGAGGTGGTGGCATCGGCGCGAAACCTGCGCCTGATCCAGCACCTGGGGCAGGACGCGCGGGGGGTGCCGCTGGCGGCGGCACGGGAGCGGGGCATCCCGGTGGCGGCGACGCCGCTGGTCAACTACATCACCGTCGCCGAGCAGGTCTGGGCCTACATTCTGAACTGGGCGAAGCGGTTGCCATCGCTGCGCACGCACATGGCGAGCCGGGAGTACGCCGCTTCCTGGCACGGCTTTCCGGATACGAAGTATCTCGGCGATCTCACGCTCGGCCTGCTCGGCATGGGCGAGATCGCCCGGCCGATCGCCCGCGTGGCGCAGGCATTCGAGATGCCGGTGCGCTACTGGGATATCGAGCGATTCCCGGACCTGGAAGCCGCCTACGGGATGGAGTTCGTGTCGTGGGACGAACTCTTCACGACATCTGACGTTGTTTCGGTGCAACTGGCGCTCAACGCGCAGACGGAAGGGATCATTGGGGCCTGCGAGATCGGCCTGATGAAACCTTCTTCGCTCTTTATCAACACCGCTCGCGGCAAACTGGTCGATCAGAGCGCGTTGACGGAGGCGCTCGCGGCGGGCCGCATCGGCGCGGTGGCGCTCGACGTCTTTGCCGAGGAGCCATTGCCAAGCGATGATCCGCTGCTGGCGCTGCACGACACCGGCGAGGAGCGGGTGACGCTGACGCCGCACAACGCCTGGCAGAGTCCGTGGACCTGGGTGCGCGACTCGCAGGAAGTCTGGTTGAACATTCGGCGGTCGCTCAATGGCGAGGCAGTGAAGCATTTGATCTGACGGATGAGTGCCGGCGCAATTGCTTCAATTCAGATCGTTTGCGGTGATTGCGACGAGTGAGAACGACGAGATCCCTCCTTCGTCGGGATGACACCCGTGCCGCGCCGTGACGCTGGACATGCGGGGGATCGAGCACACTAAAGTCCTGAGGAGGCGAGAAGTTGGAAAATCCGCGGTTCGGTGTTTGTCTCCCGATCTTCGCCTGCCCGGGGATGCAGTTATTCCGCACTCCCGCGTCCGCGTCCCTCGATCCGGCCCAGGTGATCCCGTTTGGCCGTGAGGCAGAGGCGCTTGGCTACGACTCGCTCTGGGTAGCCGATCATTTGATGCTCGGCAAGGATGAGGCGATCCTGGAAGGGTGGACGATCCTCTCGGCGCTGGCGGGCGCGACGACGCGGCCGCGGCTGGGGATGATCCACATGGCGCACTACTTCCGCCATCCCTCCCTCACCGCGAAGATGGCGGCGACGCTCGATCAGATTTCAGGCGGGCGGTTGATCCACTTTCTCGATTGCGGCTACCAGAAGCGCGAATACGTCAATTACGGTCTCCCCTGGAACGATGACATGGCGGAGCGGCTCGACGATCTGGTCGAAGCGACCGAGATGATCCTGGCCCTCTGGAAGGCCGAGGGGCCGGTCAGTTTCCAGGGGCGAACGTGGCAGGTGAAGGACGCGATCTGCGCGCCGAAGCCGCTACAGGAACCACACCCGCCGCTCTGGTTCGGCGAGGCCGCGCCGGGTGGTCTGGCGGCGTGCGCCAGATTCGGCAATGGCTGGAACACGACGCCGGTGGCTATTCCGGAGTTGCGGCGCCGAATCGGGATGCTGGCCACCGCTTGCCAAAACGCGGGACGCGATATCGGCGAAATCGAGTTGAGTCTGGAGACCCAGGTACTGATCGCGCCGGATACCGAATCGCTGCGCCGGCAACTGGCCGCGCTGGTGGCGCGCGGCGGGAGCGAGGATCATCTGCCAGCCGAGATCGCGCCCTACGTCAAGAACTACGCGGCCGACGCGGCGACCAGCGCCTTTGTAGCTGGTGAGACGGACGACCTGCCGCTGCCGATGGCGGACGACTGGATCATCGGCACGCCTGACCAGGTGGCGGCCCGCCTCGACGCCTACCGCGCCGAGGGAATAGGTCATTTCATGCTCTGGTTTATGGACGCCCCCTCGCACACGGGGATGACACTCTTCGCTGACCAAGTGATGCCTCGCTACCGCGGATAAGCGTCAATCTGGCGACGTTTCGAGCCACGGCGGGGAATCCCGGTGTCGGTCGACATCTCCGCCTACTTCGAGGTTCCTCCTTCGTCGGGATGACACCTTTGTCCTTCTCGTGAACGGAACAACCTCCGCTTGACGAGCAGATCCTCCGTGGCCCGGCCTTCCTTCGAAACGGGGCAGTCGGCGTAATCTCTCGTATGCAGCTCTTTCTGCTCTCCCTGGTGCCACCGCGGTGTGAATGAAACGTTTGGCTCCTGTGGCGCCTCGCGGCGTTCGCGGTTCCGTTGCGTGTGCAAACGGTGTGTCATGCGTGTGGTGTTCGTCCTTCCTGGATCGGAAGATGAACGGGCCGAGGGACCAGATCGGCCCTCCAACTGCGCGGCAAACTCTGGGCGGCAAGGAGCAAGGAATGAACGAGGAAGCATTTGATGATGTGATTCGAGCGGCGGCAACAGAGGCAGGGTCCCGGCGCGCCGTGATGCAGTCCGTTGTGGGATGCGTGGTCGGCGCCTTGGCGGCGAGATTTGGCCTGACAGCAGCCGCTGCGGCAAAATCCAAGAACCACGGCAAAAAAAGGAAGCAGGAAAAACAAAAATCGGGCGTTGGCAGCCGGGAGAACGAAACGCTACGCGCCCAAGGTAAGGGCCGCGGCAATGGGAAGAAAAAACACAAGAAGGACAGGCCATCGCCACCGCCCTTGCCAGATGGATGCAAGCACTGCGGCTATTGCGAGATGTGCAAGAACGGAAAGTGCGTTCCGGACCCGGATCTCGATCTGGTGCGATGTCTGGACCACGCCAGCGACCCCGGGGGCCAGTGCCACCTCTGCCAGAGCGGGGCCTGCCTGCCAGTCGCCGACGGCGGGACTTGCGTCGACGGCGATGGGTGTTCGTGGTGTCAGGGCGGGAAGTGCGTGGCAAACCCGCAACAGGATCTGGAACCATGCGGCAATGACCACTGCCATCTTTGTAACGCCGGTGTCTGCACCCAGGTCGGCAACGGATCGAGTTGCACTGATAGCGAGGGTACCTGTTGTGGCGGTGTGTGCCGTAAGTCGTCCTGTCCCGCCGGGAAGCGCTTTTCGTGCGACACCGGCGAGTGTGACTGTGGCGAAGATTCCCGTCGTTGCGCCAGCGGCGGCTGCGTCGGCCCGGACGACTGCTGTCCGGGAGAATGGCGGTGCCGGGACGGCGCCTGCGTACCTCGACACCAATGTTGTTCCAATGAGCGACGTTGCAGCGATGGCAGTTGCGTTTCCGCTGGCGCGTGCTGCGCAAGCGAGAAGCTATGTCCTGACGGATCGTGCATTGCCGCAAACTCATGTTGCCCGGACAGCCCCCGGCCACATTGCAAGGACTGCCAGGAGCTAGCCTGCCAGAACGGCGAGTGGGTGTGTTGGGGAGAATGCGAGTGCACCCTGGACTGCGACGAGGAAACAGGCGCCTGCAAGACGCTGGGGTGTGGCCCGAACGAAATCTGCATGCAAGGGAAATGTCAGGCGCAGTGCACTTCGGAGTTCCCCGCCTGTGTCGTTCTCAGGTCTGACGGCATCCCCTACTTCGTGGGCTGCTGCTGGGAAGGAAGTCACTGCTCGAAGACCTGGTACGGGATGGGTTGGTGTTGCCCTGATTCCCACGAGCGGTGCTATTGACGCATATGGTCGGTTTCCCGGAGGAACCTGACCTTGCCCCAGGAACAAGAAGGGGACACGCCACGCGGCGCGTCCCCTTCTCTTGACCGTATGAGCGGACGTTAGAAGTCCATGTCTCCCATGCCGCCCGGCATCGCGGGCGCAGCGGCAACCTTCTCCGGCTTGTCGGAGATAAGCGCCTCGGTAGTGAGAATCATGCCGGCGATGCTCGCCGCATTCTCGATCGCCGAGCGGGTCACCTTCGCGGGGTCGATGATCCCGGAGCCGACCATGTCGACATACTCGTCGGTCAGGACGTTGAAGCCGTAGTTGCTGTTCTTGTTCTCCTCCTGAGCGCGACGAACCATCTGCACCGCGACCCCGCCGTCCTTGCCGGCGTTCTGGGCGATCACGCGCATCGGCTCTTCCAGCGCACGGCGGAGGATGTTGACGCCGGTCTGCACATCGCCGGAGGCCTCGACCTTGTCGAGCGCGGAGATGGCGTTGATCAGCGCCACGCCACCACCCGGGACGATTCCTTCCTCGACCGCGGCGCGGGTCGCGGAGAGGGCGTCCTCCACGCGGTGCTTCTTCTCCTTCAGTTCGGTCTCGGTGGCCGCGCCGACCTTGATCACCGCCACGCCACCGGCCAGTTTCGCCAGCCGCTCCTGCAGCTTCTCCTTGTCGTAGGAGGAGGTGGTGGTTTCGGTCTGGGCCCGGATCTGCTCGATGCGACCCTTGATCTCGCTCGGGTCACCGGCACCCTCGATGAAGGTGGTGTCGTCCTTGGTCGAGACCACGCGGCGAGCGCGGCCGAGATCGGCGATATCGACGCTGTCGAGACGGCGGCCGACCTCTTCCGAGATGACCTGACCGCCGGTCAGGATCGCGATGTCGCGCAGCATCTCCTTGCGGCGATCACCAAAGCCAGGGGCTTTGACGGCGAGGACATTGATCGTGCCGCGGAGCTTGTTGACCACGAGGGTCGCCAGGGCTTCCTTCTCGACATCCTCGGCAATGATCACGATTGGCGCGCGGGCGCCAGCGACCTTCTCGAGCGCCGGCAGGATGTCCTGAATCGAGGAGATCTTCTTGTCGGTGATCAGGATGAACGGGTCTTCCAGTTCCGCCGACATGGTCTCCGGATTGGTGACGAAGTACGGCGAAAGGTAGCCGCGGTCGATCTGCATGCCTTCGGTGTACTCGGTCTCGAATTCGAAGCCCTTGCTCTCCTCGACCGTGATCACCCCGTCCTTGCCCACCTTCTCCATCACCTCGGCGATGAGGGCGCCGATCTCCGGATCGGCGGCCGAGATGGTCGCGACCTGGGCGATCTCGTCCTTGCCCTTGACTTCGGTGGCGATGTCCTGGATGTGGGCGATCAACGCATCGGAGGCGAGATCGATACCCCGCTTGAGCAGCATGGCATTGGCGCCGGCGGCGACGTTGCGCATGCCCTCGGTCACAATCGCCTGGGCGAGAACGGTGGCGGTGGTGGTGCCATCGCCGGCCACGTCGTTGGTCTTGGTGGCGGCCTGCTTCAGCAGCTGGGCGCCCATGTTCTGGAAGTGATCCTCGAGTTCGATCTCCTTGGCGACGGTGACGCCGTCATGGGTGACGGTCGGGGCGCCGTACTTCTTGTCGAGCGCGACGTTGCGGCCCTTCGGGCCGAGCGTGGTCTTGACCGCGTTGGCGAGCGTGTCGACACCCTGCTTCAGGGACTGGCGTGCGGCGGTGTTGAACTCGATAACCTTGGCCATGGTGTGCAGACTCCTTTGACGTGTACGGGCGATTAGCCCTCGATGACCGCCAGAATGTCCTTCTCGGACAGGATCAGATATTCCTCGTCGTCGATCTTGAGTTCAGTACCGGCATACTTGGCGAACAGCACCTCGTTACCGACCGTGACATCCATCGGAATACGTTCGCCATCCTCGTCGCGGCGCCCAGCGCCGACGGCCACCACGGTGCCGCGCTGCGGCTTTTCCTTGGCCGTATCGGGGATGAGGATGCCGGACTTGGTCGTTTCCTCACGACCGGATGGGCGAACCACGACGCGGTCGCCGAGTGGGCGCCAGTTGATCGCCACCTGAGAGCCGTTGGTCTTCGCGTTTGCCACTGTCTGTTCCTCCCAGTGTTGGAGCGCTTCCGGGCTGACGTCCATTCGCCGCCCTGCCTCCAGCCAATGCCAGCGACGCGTATTGTATGCAGTCCGTTAGCACTCTGCAAGGTAGAGTGCTAACAGGAGGCCGAAGTGGACGCCTCTTTTCGATCGGATGCGGATGCCGCATGATTGGCGGACGAGCCCTCACCCCAACCCTGGCTCCCTCCCAAGCCTCCCTCCGCGGAGGGAGGAGTCCCCCGCCGAGCGGGAGAGGGGCTTCGCGCGCCGAGGTGCTTCGATGCTGAGAAGGAGGATTCCAGGTGGGTGAGCAAGGAAGGCCGTTCAAGATCGGCGTGTTCGTGCCCCATTTCGAGCAGCCGTGGAGCGGCCGCACCGTCGGCTGGGCCGACATCGCGGCGATGGCGCGGCGCGCCGAGGCGGTTGGCTTCGATTCGTTCTGGCTCCCCGATCACCTTGTCTTTCACTTCGAACATGTCCACAAGCAGGGAGCCTGGGATGCAATGTCCCTTCTCCCTGCGGTGGCGGCGATCACGGAGCGGATCGAGATCGCGCCGCTGGTCGCCTGCTCCAGTTTTCGCAATCCGGCGCTGCTCGCCAAGATGGCGGACACGATCGACGAGATCAGTGGCGGCCGCTTCATCCTCGGATTGGGCGCTGGCTGGCACGAACCCGAGTACCGCGCCTTCGGGTTTCCCTACGACCACCGGGTCAGCCGCTTCGAGGAAGCGCTCCAGATCATCACCCCACTGCTGCGGACGGGACATGTCGATTTCGACGGGCGGTACTACAGCGCGCGCGATTGTGAGTTGCGGCCGCGCGGCCCGCGCCCGGCGGGACCGCCGATCCTGATCGGCGGGAGCGGGCCACGCCTGATGCAACTCTCGGCCCGGTACGCGGATGCCTGGAACGCCGACCGCCAGAACGATGTCGCCGCGGTGGAGACGGCGAACGCGCGACTCGATGCGGCCTGCGAGGCGGAAGGTCGCAACCCGGACACGCTGGCGCGCGTCATCGGCATTCAGGTCGATCTTCTCCACGAATCGCGCCAGGCCATGCAGCCACGCCAGTTCGTGATGGCGCCATGGCCGCTCACGGGAACGCCGGAGGAACTGGCAGCGCAAATCCGCGCGTATACCGACGCCCGCGTCTCCCACATGATGGTCTGGATCGATCCGGTGTCCGAATCGGGTATCGAAGCATTCGCCCCGGTGCTGGAGATCCTGGATCGCGGAACGTAACGATCAGGCCACGGAAGGCGAATGCGGCGATGAGGGCGCGGCGCCGTACGAGCGGGGGACAGTGGCGAACACGCTCAATTCAAGCCAGTCGGGGAAGGCGCGAACCAGATCGCGCGGGCCGTCCAGTTCGATCTGACCGCGGCTGAGCGCGTCGGCGAACGATTGCTGACCCAGCCAGACGCGGTGCAGCGCCAATGTATCGGTCTGGACGATCAGATCGAACTCGAAGCCGGGTGGATCCCAGCAGACCGAAGGGTCTCCCGGCTCGAGCACCATCCAGTAACTTCCTTTCGCCGCCCCGGAGAACTCGAACTGGACGACGACCCGATGGTCTGGCAGCCGCTCGACATTGAGCCGGCGGTGGATGTCCCAGACTAGCAACTGGGGATCGAGGTCTTCCTCCTCCAGCAGCGGGTTGAACCAGCGGGTGCTCCATTCACCCAGACGCACGATCACGTCGAGAAGATCGCGGCCGGCCTCGGTGAGGTGGTACTCCGCCGATCGGGCACCCTCCGCGGCGCGCCGCTCGACGAGCCCGACCGCTTCCAGGTAACGCAGCCGCTGAATGAGGAGTGACCGTGAAATACGCGGGAGCCAGTTTTCCAGTTCGCTGAAGCGGTGGCTGCCAAGCAGGAGTTCGCGCAGGATCAATGGAGTCTAGCGCTCGGCCAGGATCTCCGAGGCTTTGGCGACGGGGCAGAACTGGCCGTATTTGGTCATGGTCGGTGCCCTTCCCGGATTTCCAGAACGGGAAAGTCGATCGTCCGAGGTCCAGAAATTGGACTTGTCCCTGAATGACGACGGCATACGATCGAACCATGGGCGCAGATTGACGCCCGCGCAGAACAGCAACCCGGGCCGGATCGGCCAATGCCACGGCGAGCCGGGGATGATCACCAAATGGAGGATGAGATGGCGACATTGACCCTTGCCGCGCCCGGCTACCGCACGGCGCACGTGATCGCCAGCGATGATGCGTACGTCGAAATGGCGGCCGAACTGGGCCGGGAATTTGCGAGCCGTGCCGCCGAATACGACAACGACAACCGATTCGTTCATGAGAACTTCGATAGGCTGCGGGAACGCGGCTATCTGCGATTGCCGGTTCCGGAAGAACTCGGCGGCATGGGCGCTTGGATGCGTCAGGTTTGCTACGCCCAGGCCGAACTGGCGAAATACTGCGCCTCTACCGCGCTCGCCGTGAACATGCACCTCTACCTCGTCCTGGCCAATGTTTTTCGGTGGCGGCGCGGGGCGCCGGCGCAGGGCATCCTCCGTCGCGTGGTGAGTGAAGGCATTGTCCTGATGACGAGCGGCGGCTCGGATGGCATCTGACCGAACGGTGTCGCGGTGCGAGACATGGGCGGATTTCGGATCAGCGGACGGAAGATGTTCTGCAGCCAGGCGCCGGTCGCAGATGTGCTGGTCACCATGGCCGTCCACGACGATCCAGAGGATGGCTCCGCAGTCCTCCTGGTCGGAATGCAGACCGCGTCGCCGGGAGTGAGCATGGTGGAGACCTGGGACGCGCTCGGCATGCGGGGGACCGGGAGTCACGATATGCAACTGGACGATGTCAATGTGGCGGCAGCGCAGATCGTCGCGCGACGGCCCTGGGGCCAGGTCGACCCAGCACTGCGCAGCGCTGGCATCCATTTTGCTCCACCAGTGGCAGCCGTCTATTTCGGGGTGGCCGCCGCGGCCCGCGACGAAGCCGTTCGCGTCGTCGGGACGCGGCGCAACGGCAGTGGCGAGGCCCTCGCGGAGGACAAGACGACGCAGCGCCTGATCGGTCTCATGGAGCAGAAACTCAAGGTCGCCTGGTGGTCGTTGACCGGCGCGCTGACCGAATTGGGCGAGGACTATGGTCCGGACGAGGCTGTACTGGAACTGGTGATGCTGGCGAAGCGTCAGGTCGTGACCGAGGCGATCGAGGTGGTCGGGTTGGCGATGGAAGCGGTCGGCGGCGCGGCGTACTTCAAGCGATCGCCGTTGGAGCGCGCCTATCGTGACGTACGGGCCGGGATGTTCCATCCCATCACCCCGGAAAAGACGCTCTTGCTCGCGGGAGCGCGAGCCCTCGGTCAACCAGCCGATGGCATCTGGTAATCAGGTGGCGACGCTGGTCGATCGTCTGGTCGCGGCGCCCGCGGAACTCCGCGGGGCCGCCGCTCACCTAGCGAACAGTGTCGCCATGGTGATCGCCATGAGCGAGGGCGAACCGCTCGCGGTCACCGCCAGTTCGGTGGCCATTGCCTCGCGCGAGCCGCCGCTGTTGACCGTCGCCTTCAAGGCCGGGAGCCGGATGCAGCGTGCGCTTGCAGGCGATAGCGCTGTCGCGTTCACGGTCAGCATTCTTCGCGACGATGACCACGTTCTGGCGCGGCGCTTCGCCATCCCGGGACGAGCGGCGGGATGGCAAAGTCTGGCGGGCATTCGACTTGTACAGCGCGATGCGGAACCGCCGTTGCTCGTGAATGCCGCGGCCTGGTTCGCGTGCAGGGTGCGTCAGGTCGTACCCCTGGGAGATCACGACCTGGTCGTTGGCGACATCCTTGGCTGCGGGCGCGATCCGGCTGCTCGCCCACTACTCCACCATCGGGGCCGCTTTCATGCCCTCGGATCGCCGGTGGCCCCGGCCGACTGGGCGCTGCCGGAGCGAGGCGAATTCGTCGCGAACTGGTGAATCGGTCTTGCACCTCTGGGCGGCCTTCATTCCAGTGGTGCGGCCTGAAAGCGAGCCATATCAGACGATTGCGGCGAGCGCCTGGAACGTCGTCAAGGACTCTGCCACTTGGTTGAGGTCGAGATCGCGGGCGATGAAGACGATCCGGCTGTGGCGGTCCTCGTCCGGCCATTCTCGCAGATGGCGCGGGGCGTGAATCACGTGCTGAACCCCCTCCAGGAGCAGCGGACCGTGACCGTCGCCGATGTTCAGCAAACCCTTCATCCGCAGGATGCGATCGCCGTACTGATGCAGCAGCATCGTCAGCCAGATGCCGAACATCTGCCAGTTGAGTGATTCGGTGAAAACGAAGCAGCGCGATTCGACCCGGCCCGCCGTGGCGTGAACGGTGGCCGGCGCCGGTTGGAGGCGCAGATCGGTCACGGAACTCATCGGTTCGTTGCCGGTCAGCAGGGCGAAGTCGATCCGCCCGAACGTCGCATCGACGATGGTGGCAGTGGGATTGATCGCCGCGACGCGGGCCTTGAGCGCCCCTACCGCAGCGGCTGTGGCGAGATCCTGCTTGGTCACCAGGACGTGATCGGCGGCGGCTATCTGGCGTAACGCCTCGCCATACTGTTCGATATTGGTGAGCCCGCCGAGGGCGTCGAGGGTTGCCACGACGCGACTGACCCGGAAGTGATTCCGCAGCATCGGATCGGCGACGACCGTTTGCAGGATCGGGGCGGGATCGGCAAGACCGGTTGTTTCGATTATGATGCGGTCCAGGCGGGAAATCTGGCCACGATCCCGCTCGCTGATGAGATCCCGCAGCGCTTCCGCCAGATCGTCCCGCAGCGAGCAGCAGATGCACCCGTTGCGGAGCAGGGTGGTGCGGGTGTCCGTCTTGCGGGCAAGGTGGTGATCGATGCCGACCTCGCCGAATTCGTTGACGATGACCGCGGCTTCTCCCACCGCGGGGTCCCGCAACAGATTGCGCAGGAGCGTCGTCTTGCCGCTGCCGAGAAACCCCGAGACAACGACGATCGGGATTAAGCCGCTGGGGTCGGTCACCCGGACCGATCCAGTGCTTCCGTCTCCCGCGCGATGCGTTCGCTGATGCGCTCGAGGAAGGCCGGCGCTAGTGGATCGAGTGGACCACCGAGCATCTCTTCCGCCGCGGTCCAGAGCGACGCGAGATCCGGCGCGATCGCGGTGCGACCCTTGGCATCGCGCAGGATGTAACTGCTGCCTTCCCAGTCCTGGAACTGCAATCCGTAGCCCGCGAAGATGGCGCTCACCAGTTGCGCCCGGCGCGTGCGGTCGCGAAGACGCTGGCCACGACGGTCGACGTGAACTTCGAAGGCGACCAGCCCGTCCGGGTCGTCATCCCGATCGTCCGTCGCGATCTCGGCCCAATGCTCTTCGGTCCAGAGCGAGCCACAGAGGATGCACATCAGGAATTCCTTGGGTGAGAGATCAACCTCATTGCCAGGGCGAACTCCCCAACGCCCTCTGTAAACCGTCGAGCCGGGAGAGGGACTCTTGCCCGTGAGCGGGGTGATGGCCTGTTTCCGCTTTGCGCAGTGCCTGTTGCACTCGCTGAGAGACGGAATAGTGAGAAACACGAAACAACGCTCAATCTGCGGCGGAGCCGGTCGGCCACGATTCGATGACGCTCTCCGGGCGAGCGGAACCGGTGCGCGGGTAGCGGCGCTTGAAGTCGTCGGCGATCTCGGCGAACGTCGCCCAGCGGATGCCGTCGTGGCCATTGATGTACTCGATCAGGCGCTCGAGCATCAGCAGGACTTGCGGCCGGCCGGAGACATCCGGGTGGATGGTAATCGGGTAGACGGCGTAGTCGTATTCCCGGTAGACCCAGTCGAACTGGTCGCGCCAGATCTGCTCCAGATCGCGCGGATTGACGAAGCCGTGGCTGTTCGGCGCCTTCTTGATGAACATCATTGGGGGCAGGTCGTCGATGTACCAGTTCGCGCCGATCTCGACGAGATCGGTCTCCTCGCCGCGAACGAGTGGTTTCATCCAGGTTTCGGCTTGCTTGCTGTAGTCGATCTTGGTCCAGGTATCGCCGACCCGGGCGTAGAACGGGTGGAAATCGTTATCCATTCGGCTGTGATCGTAGACGATGCCGTTTTTCAGCAGCAGCGCGACGGTGTTCGCGCCGAGTTCCCACCAGGGGGCGACGAACCCGCGGGGCGGGGTGCCGGCCAGGTCGGTGACGAGAGCGATCGATTTTTCGAGAACGGCCTGCTCCTGAGCGGGAGTCATCGCAACCGGGTTCTCGTGGGAGTACCCGTGGAGGCCGATTTCGTGTCCTGCCGCGGCGACCATTTGCATCTGTTTGGGAAATGTCTCGATGGAGTGACCGGGGATGAACCAGGTGGTGCGCAACCCGTACCGGTCGAAGAGTTTCAGGAGGCGGGTGCTGCCGATCTCACCGGCGAAGAGTCCGCGGGTGATATCGCAGGGGGAATCCTCGCCACCGTACGACCCGAGCCATCCCGCCACGGCATCGACATCGATTCCGAAGCAGCAAAAGATCTCCTTCGCCACGATCTCCTCCTTGTGCGACCAACGGCGGTTCCCGCGAATGTCTGACTGAAGGGCACGGTATCACCGGCGGTGGGGCGGGTCAATTGGAGGCCGCGGGACTGGCCTCCGAAGGTACAAAGGAGTTGAGATCTTCCGGAGGGCGGTATGACGCGACTTCATTGCGCTGGCCCGGCTCCTAACCCCTCTCCTTTCGAGCCCTGACAAGGGGCGGTACGGTGGTCTTGCCGCGCGAACCCTCACCCCAACCCCTATCCCGTCGAGCCGGGAGAGGGGCTTTTGGCGGCAGGGTGGACCGCCCGGAACCCTGCGAACGCCCAATTTCGACCGTACCTCCCTTGGTGAGTGTGCGCAGGGCGAGGGGCTACGGTGCGGAAGAAAACAGATTGGGTGAGAACCCGGCGCGGTCACCGGCTCTTGGGTTCGGTTACGCTCGCGTCAGGCAGTCTTGCCGGACTCGGCGCGGGTCACATTCTTCGGTTCCTCCGCCGCCGGTTCCTGGCCAACCCGGCGGTCACGGTGGCGGCGCTGTGGCAGCCGCTGCTGCCGATCCTGCTGGCACGCTGGGCGGGCGCGAGGTCACGCTGGTGTTCGATCCGACCCCCATCGAACTGGTGGACCGTGCTGTGGATCGGCCTCGTCGTCCACCGCCGCGTGCTGCCGTTGACGTGGTGCACGGTACCGCAGCAGGAGCCGTGGCCGGAGCAGTTGGGGGCGCTGCTGCCGGCGCTGCTCGCGCCCATCGTCGCGGCGCTGCCGCCAGGCGTTCGCGTCACGCTGCTGGGCGACCGCGGGGTGACCGGCCGCCCTCCTCGACGCCACCGCGGTCGGCTGGGACGATGGTGGTGCGACTCAGCATCGGCGAGGCGCAGGCCACCGCCTCGTCTCCGCCGACGGGACGGAGTGGCGGTTGTGGGATTGGGTCGAGACCGTCGGCGGGTGGTCGGGGCGGGGGCGATCTTCAAGGGCCGGCAGCGGGAGGGCCATACTCACCGTGCAGCCGCGCGGGAGGCGACCAGTGGGTGGATCCTGTTCAGCACCCGCCCTGGTGGCCGAGACCGCGTCACCGAGTACGCCCGCCGCAGCCGGGTGGAGGCCACCTTCGCCGACGGCAAGCTGCCGCGGCTGGGGCCGTGGAGCAGAGCCGCGTGACCGACCCGGCGCACCTCGACCGGCTGCTGCTGGTCTGGCACCTGGCGCTGTGGTGGCTGCATGCCCTCGGCCAGCGGGTCGTCCGCTCCGGGGTCCGCGCCCGCTTCGACCGCACCGACCGCCGCGAGCGCTCGCTGATCCGCCTCGGCTGGCTGTGGCTGCACGACGCACTCCTGCGCGACCGCTGCCCACCCCTCCTCTGTCGCCACACTCCCGCCGGCTGGGTCTACAGGGGCACGCCCTGATGGCCAACTGTCCGGATGACAACCCCCACCCCTCTCCCTGTGCGCAGGGAGAGGGCCCCTGGCCCGGCAGGGTGGACCGCCCGGAACCCTGCGAACGCCCAATTTCGACCGTACCTCCCGCCTTGGTGAGTGTGCGCAGGGCGAGGCTACGGTGCGGAAGAAAACAGATTGGGTGAGAACCCGGCGCGGTCACCGGCTCTTGGGTTCGGTTACGCTCGCGTCAGGCAGTCTTGCCGGACTCGGCGCGGGTGACGTCCTTCGGTTCCTCCGCGGCGCAACCGATTGGCATCGTGGCGATCAGTCGGTAGCGGTTGGGTTCGAGCCCGGCGAAGCGGGCGAGACGCGGACCGACCAGATTATCCCAGTGCTGGAGGGAGGTCGCCATCCCTTCCGCAGTGACGGCCAGCCAGAGAGCCATCTGCACCATCCCGAGCGCCTGGAGCACATAGGACGCGGCGACCTCCGGCGCGAGATGTTTCTCGTCCCGCAGTTGTTTCTCTATGGCGCTGTCGACGAAGACGAGCGCGACCGCGACACCGCCGGAGAAACCGGTGAGGCGGTCCAGGTACCGTTCCAGTTGATCGCCCTGCAGTGTTTCGTGGAACCCGCCGGCGATCTCGGCCCAGAGCGCCTCGCGCCGATCGTGAACGAGCACGACCCGCCACGGCGGGAGGTTGAAGGAGGCCGGGGTCAGCCGGATCGCGGCGAGCAAGCGCTCCCGGGCGGCAATGGAAAAGGGACCATCCTGCAGGCGGCGAATCGAGCGGCGGCTGGCAAGAACGTCGTGCAATGCCTGGGCCGTTTCACCGTCGCCGTCAATGGTCTGTTCGATGCGGGGAAGACACTCGGTCACGCGGTACTCCTGGAGTGATGAATGGTCAGTCGGCGGCGTGGCTGGCGCGGTCGCGTCTGGCGACGCCCTCGCGCACCTGCGGGATCAGTTCCCGACCGAACTCGCGCACATCTTCAAGTGGCTCGAAACCGCGGATGAGGATGCTGCCCACGCCGAGATCGTAGTAACGCAAGAGTGATTCCGCCACCTGTTCCGCGGTGCCGACCAGAGCCGAGGTGTTGGCGCCAGCGCCAGTGGCCGCGGCGATCGCCATCCAGAGCCGGTCGTCGAAGACATCCTGCTGCGCGGCGAGGGCGAGCAGCCGCTGTGATCCTCGGGCGGGAGCCGAGGTGGGAGGCTGGCCGCGCAATGCACGGATGCGGTCGAGATAATGGTGTGCCTTCTCCCACGCCTCCGCCTCGGTCTGGCCGAGAATGGGGCGCACCGAAACGCTGAAGGCCGGCGAGCGGCTGGGAGGGGCCGCGGCGCGCACAGCCGCCATCCGCGCGGCGGTATCGGCCAGCGGTTCGCCCCAGAACATGTAAACATCGGCGTGTTTGGCCCCGACCGGCACCGCGGCATCCGATGCCCCGCCAAAGTAGATCGGGATGGATGGTTTCTGCCGCGGTTTGATGTCGGAGAAGGCCGCCTTGACGCGGTAGAACTCACCCTCGTAATCGAATGGCGTATCCCGTTCCCAGGCGAGGCGGAGGATGTCGAGGAACTCGTCGGTCCGCCGGTAGCGAGTGTCCTTCTCCGACCAGTCGCCATCGCGGGCGAGATCGCTGTCGCTGCCGCCGGTGACGATATTGAGCGCGATGCGGCCGCCGGTGATGTGATCGAGGGTGACCGCCATGCGCGCGGCGACGGTCGGCGCGAGGAACCCGGGGCGATGGGCGACGAGCAGGTTGAGATGTCGCGTGCTCGCGGCGGCGTGCATGGAGACGGCCCAGGCATCGGGACCGGTGGAGTGGAAGCCGACCAGCACGCGATCGAACCCCGCCTCCTCATGCGCCCGCGCGAACTCGGCGACGAACTCCGGATCGAGGGTCGCCTCGACCGTTTGCGCCACCGCGCTGTCGATCTCGGAGAGGTTGTCGGTGCGGATCAGGCCGATGAGTTGCAGCGCCATCGTTCGCTCCATGCTGGATCGCGGGTGAGGCGGTCCAGGCGATCCGGTTCGGCAACGCATAGTACTTGATCAACAATGGGGAAATTGCCTGCCGCCTGCTATGAGATCGAGGATGTGCCTCGCCAGGGCCAAGCAACAGACTTCCATCTCCCGATGATTGCAATCAATCACGCACAAACACGACTTTAGACCATCAAATCGTACACATTTCCTCTGACCTGAATGTAAAGTAACGCCTACACGAGCCCCCGGGCTCACGTGTTCTCGATTGTCCCGCCGCACGACGTGGTTCTTGACTTCGTCTCCAGGAGAAGCATCGCGCCATGTCACTCAGTCTGTCTTCGGAGTGGCCGCGAGACGGACTCCACCGGGTCATTCCGGTGCCAGTCGAGCGCCGTCTCGAGCCGAGCGCGATGCCGGTACCGCGCACCTCGTTCATTGGGCGAGAGCGCGAGATCGGGCTTGTCCAGGCGTTGCTGGGCCGTGACGATGTGCGTCTGATCACGCTGACAGGTCCCGGCGGTGTCGGCAAGACCCGCACCGCGATCCGCGCCGCTTCCTCCTTTTGGGGTCCCACATATTTCATCGATCTCGCCGACGTACAACAGCCAGCCCTCGTCCTGCCGACCATCGCCACCGCGCTCGGCGTACGACCCGATGGCCGTCCGGTGCTGGACAATCTCCGGGCGGTCTTGCGCGACGACGAGATGCTGCTGGTGCTGGACAACTTCGAACAGGTGCTGGCGGCCGCGCCGATGCTGGCCGACTTCCTCGATACCTGCCCGCGCATCAAATTGCTGGTGACCAGCCGCGCCCTGCTCGGGGTGCCCGGGGAGCGCGTTGTCGATGTCCGGCCGTTTTCGTTACCGCCCCGGCGGCAGCCCGAGGCGCTGGAGGAGGCGGGCAACCTCGATGCCTGTCGGCTCTTCATCGACCGCGCCCAGGCGCTCGATCCCGAATTTGCACTCACGAGAGCCAACGCGGCGAGCGTTGTCGGCATCTGCGAGCGGCTGGATGGGTTGCCCCTCGCGATCGAACTCGCCGCCGCGTGGACATCGGTTCTTTCGCCACACGCCCTGCTGGCGCAACTGGACAATCGGCTGGCGCTGCCAGTGGCCGGATCGATAGCCACGCCGCAGCGGCAGCGAAGCCTGCGGGATACGATCGCCTGGAGTTACGGCCTGCTCGATGCTCCCGCGCAGGCGCTCTTGCGGCGGCTGGCGGTGTTCCACGGTGGCTGTTCGCTCGACGCCATCACATCTGTATGCGGCAATGGCTCATTGGATGTGCTACAGGCGCTGCGGACGCTGGTCAGCAACAGTCTGGTGCGGCGGGTCGATTCTTCGCTCGATGATTCGCGGTACACCCTGTTGGAGACGGTGCGCCAATTCGGGATCGAAGCCCTCCAGGAGAGTGGCGAGGCAGACGCAATCCGACAGCGTCACACGGCCTTTTTTCTGGCGCTGGCCGAGCAAGCGGAAGCGGTGCAGAACACGCTCGAGCGCGAACGAGGACTGGACCGACTCGAGGCCGAACAGGGGAATCTGCACAGCGCGCTGGAACGAGCCATCGACCAGGGTGACGCGGAAATCGCCCTCGGTCTGTGCGGGGCGATGTTGCCGTTCTGGCAATTTCGATTCCACCCCGCGGTCGGGTTGGACTTTGTGCGGCGGGCGCTGGCTACTGGCCGGGACACCCCATCCCTGGTGGTGCGCAAAGCGCTCTACTGCGCCGGCAACCTGGCTTACATGAATGAAGAAGACGTGGAGTCCGTCGCGTACTTCACCGACGCGTTCGTTCGCTATCTGGAGGCTGGGGACCAGGCGATGACCGGGCGGGTCGAAATGGCCCTGGGGCGCCAGGCATGGGACGATGACGATCTGGAGGCGGCCCGGCGGTGGTTCAGTTCCGCGAAGCGGCGGTTCGTGGAACGCGGCGACAACGTCGGGCTGGCGCACTGTCTTCACTACGAGGGCCTCGTCGCCTTCAAGGCGGGTGACTACTCCCTGGCGAAGACCTGCTTGCACGACGCATTGGCGATGTGGCAGGTCCTTGGCTTCAGTTGGGAATTGTCGCAGTGCATTCCGGGTCATCTCGCGGACATAGCGAGAGCGGAGGGCAACTTCACCGACGCCCTCACGTTGTATCAGGAGTGTTTGCGATTCAACTGGGAACGCCAGAACCTGGAGGACGTCTCCTGGAGTCTGGCGGGACTGGCGCTTGTCTCCATCAACGATAGACAGGTTGAACGAGCCGTGCGTCTGATGGCCCTCGCCGATTGGATCGAGGAACTCATGGGCGCTCCACTGACTACGCACATTCGCCGCCTTCACAGTCTTGCCGCCGGCATGCTTCTGGGGCGTACTGACGCGGAACGCGTCATCCAGATGCAGAGGTCGGTAAGACAGGCTGATTTAGCGGCGGAGATCGGCGCCGCTCTGGCCCTGACCAGACACGAATCGACCGCGGACTCTCCCCCACTTTCCGGTCCCGGTTTGACGCAGCGTGAGTTGGAAGTGCTGCGGATGATGGCTTCCGGCAAATCAAACCAGGACATCGCTGACGCGCTGTATGTCAGCGTCGGAACGGTCAAGGTCCACGTTACCCGCATCCTCGACAAGATTGGCGTGAAGTCGCGGGCGGCCGCCACCGACTACGCCCACCGCCACCACCTCGCCTGATTCCGCCAAGTCGCCTCCGCTTTCACCTGATACGACAAAAGTCATAGGCCGACATCGGGCCAGTGCTCGGAGAAATACGACCTTCGATAGACGCGCCTGTGTCCGGACCGGCGCAAACTGCCAATCAGGAGCGGCATCGCTACCGCGAAGTCAATGCCTGAATGCCGTGGCGCGGGCCACGCAGAGCAGCGCGAGCAATCGAAGGGGATGGTCATGGATCAGGAGCGGTTCGACAGGTTCGCGCGCGGTCTGGCGTCCGCGGGCTCCCGGCGAGGGTTCGTCCGCGGCCTCGCCGGGAGCGTTCTGGTCGGGATCGCGGCGGTGGGAACGCACGAGGCAACGGCCGGGAAGGAAAAGAAGAAGCGCGGCGGTTGCCGGGCGCCCCGGGTCTCCTGCGGCAAGGGAAAACAGGCGCAATGCTGCGCCCGCGGTCAGATTTGCGACAAAGGCGTCTGCACGACGCCATGCCAGGCATGCAGTGCGGAATGCCCCGGTGTTGCCGAGACTAATCCGGTCAAGACCGTTTCGTTCAGGGCCGGCGGCAATCCCGATTACTGCTCCGTCATCGTGAATCTGGCTGGGTTCGCTGGCTGTACGGAAGTCACCGCCGACTACTGGACAGCGATCCGCCTGGATGGTTCCCGCGCCAACAATCTTGGCAGTGTCGCGTTGGGGCCGACCGACCTGTCCGGGGCGAGCGAGAAGGATCTCGGGACGTACGCCAAGGGCGGAGCGGTCGACATCCGGTTGCCGGGGGCTAGCGCCGCCTACCAGTACGTCGAATGCTAGGTGGCGAACCACCGGAAAAACCGCAACGCAAGGAATCAACGAGCCGCGGCAAGCGTCGCGTACAGCGCCGAATCTGACCTTGGGGAACACGAGGAAAGGAGTTCACAATGACCGAGATGAACCTCGCTGGCTTCTGCCGTGTGGTGTCCAGGAAGACGAGCCGGCGTGGAACATTTGGCGTCGTTGTCGGTCTCGCTGGCCTCGCGCTCTCGCCAACTCTGGGATTGCCGGGTCACGCCGATGCCAAGGGCAAGCGGAAGAAGCGGGCGGTTTGCACGGCCTGGGTACTCTCCGCCGCGGCCGATCCAAACGGCCCGGACGCGCACATCCGGGTCGACGATGACCTCGCCGTCTCCGTCAACGATCGCGTCGTGGCCGAAGACAAGAGCGGAACGTTCACCGAGGCCGGTCCGTTCGTCTTTTCTGCCCAGCCGGGCGACACGTTGCGCATCGTGGCCACCGATGTTCAGGGAGGCTGGCACGAACTTGGGCCGCTCTACCTGCGATGCGCCAGCGGTGGCCGCTCCCGCAAACTGAGCGACGGTTTCCCCAGGACGGAGGGCTACCCGGACCCGGTAGGAGTCTTTTTCGACAAGACCTTTACCATCTGACGACCGGTGCTGACCGAGCGATCGGCGGGAATCCACCTCACGCATCCGGGGCTTCTGGCAGATACCCCGGACGCGTGAGGCGCCAGTCGAATAATTCGGAATCGGATCATGCGATAGTAGAGTCGTGGCGGGAGCCTGACCTGTTCGCTGGGACCTTAGCGGGTTCGGACCGGAGGGGATTGGGCATCCTGCGTGGCATGCGACGTTCGATCCGGAATTGGGCAGCTGGCTGAGATGCGGGTCGGGATCGTTGGCGGCGGACAACTGGGGATGATGCTGGCCGAGGCCGCGGTGCCACTGGGAATCGCGGTGACGGTATTGGACAAGGAGGGCTGCCCGGCATCGTTCGCGGGGGCGACGGTTATCGAGGGCGCCATCACCGACGGCGAGAAGACCTGCGAACTCGCCAGCCAGGTCGATGTCGTCACGGTTGAAATCGAGCATGTCAACACCAGCGTCCTCGCGGCGCTGGCGCGCGAGGGCGTTCCTATTCACCCGTCACCGCAGACCTTGATCACCATCAAGGACAAACTGGCGCAGAAGATGTTCCTGCGCGAGCACGGGATCGCGACCGCCGAATTCCTGGCGATCGCGGCCGAGGACGATATCCGGGAAGCCGCCGCACGATTCGGCTATCCGTTCCTGCTCAAGGCGCGGCACGGCGGCTATGACGGGCGGGGCAATGTCGTCATCCACGGCGGAGATGACATCCCGGACGGCATCCGAAAACTGGGCGGAGCGGCCCTCTATGCCGAGCGTTTCGTCCCGTTTGGCAAGGAACTCGCGGTGATGGTCGCGCGCGGCGCTGACGGCGCGATCGTACCGTTTCCCGTGGTCGAAACGAAACACGAGGAGAGCATTCTGCGCTGGGTCATGGCCCCGGCGCCGATCGATGCGTTGGCGAAGGAGCGGGCGGAGCAGCTCGCGAGTTCGGCGGTGTCGCGGCTCTCCGGGGCGGGGATGTTCGGAGTCGAAATGTTCCTCACCGGCAGCGGCGATATCCTGATCAACGAAATCGCGCCGCGTGTTCACAACTCGGGGCATTACACCATCGAGGCATGTCAAACGTCGCAATTCGCGCAGCACTTGCTCGCGGTCACGGGAGAGTCTCTTGGCTCTACCGCCATGGTCCTGCCCGCCGCGGCGATGGTCAACATCCTCGGCGAGCGTTCTGGTACGGCCGCGCCTTCCGGCGGCGAGGAAGCCGCCGCGCGCTACGACGCGTCGGTGCACTGGTATCACAAGCGCGATGTCGTGCCGCTGCGCAAGATGGGACACCTCACGGTTACCGGCGACGATGCCGGGGAATGTCTGGAGCGGGCGTTAGCGGCGAGAAGGATGATCGATGTCTGACGCGAAGAATCCAGCGGTGGCGATCGTCATGGGGTCCGATTCCGACCTGCCGGTGATGCAGGACGCGGCGACGATCCTCGACGAGTTTGGCATTCCCCATGAAGTGACGATCGTCTCTGCGCACCGTACCCCCGGGCGAATGGTTCGATTCGCGGAGACGGCCGCAGGCCGCGGCATCCGGGTGATCATCGCCGGAGCGGGAGGCGCGGCGCACTTGCCGGGCATGATCGCGTCACTCACGCCGTTGCCGGTGATTGGCGTGCCGATCCAGAGCCGCTCCCTCGATGGGCTCGATTCTCTCTTGTCGATCGTCCAGATGCCGCCGGGGATCCCGGTGGCGACGATGGCGATCAACGGCGCGCGGAACGCGGGCTTGCTGGCGGCGAGCATCATCGGCACGGCCGATCCCGGCGTGCTGGCAAAGGTGGCCGCGTTCAAGGCGCGACTCGAGGCCGAGATCACCCACAGGGCTGAAACCCTGGAAGCGATCGGCTACCAGCGATACCTCGAAACGAGGACAAACGCGTGACAGGAGCCGGGGCCATCTGGCCGGTATGGTTACGCAAGCTCGCGGCGCATCGGTTCGATCGCGATCTGGTAGGCGTTGACTGCAACCGTGTGCGTCCCATGACATGAGATCCATGTCGGGTTCGATGATCTCCACGGAATCCGGCTGAATACTTTCGCAATCCTCGCGCGTAACGACCGCGCGCGCCTCGCCCCGTGCGGGCAAGCTCCTCCCTCCAGTAGAGGCCGGGTTGGGATCAGAGCAGGTCTCATGAAGAAACGGAAGCAATGGTCCGGATTCCAAAGCGACGTGTCTTGCTCTGGCTGTTCACTGACTGCGTTCACCTCGTGCCGCATGCGGGTGGTCGGCGGATCGCTACGAGTGTCGGCCTGGGCCGGAGGTAGTTCAGGAACCAGTCTCGCGCCAGTGACGCCGCCTGATCGAGGGTGCCCGGTTCTTCGAAGAGATGGGTCGCGCCGGGAACCAGGACGAAACAGGCGGGAGCAGACATCTGGCGATGCGCCCCCTCGTTGAGCAGGATCACCTGACTATCGAGGGCGCGACGATGAGCAAGGTCGGCGCTTTGACCGTGGGCAACGCGTCTCCGGCCAGATCGGGGCGGCCTGCGACTGACAACGGAATTGACGCTCTCCGGGGCGAGCGGCCGCGGCGCGGAGCGCGGCCGCCGCACCAGTACTGGCGCCGAATAGTCCGATCGGGAGGGCTCCGGTTTCGGGTTTGTTGCCCAGCCAATCGATGGCGTTGACCAGACGCCCCGAGAGACGATCGATGTCAAAGCGGTACTGGCGCGTGTACTGATCGATCGCCTCCTCCTCCTGGGTGAGCAGATCCATCAGCAGGGTGCCGAGACCGGCGCGGTTGAGGATCGACCCCACGTGACGGTTGCGTGGGGAGTGACGAGACGAGCCGCTGCCGTGAGCAAAGAGGACGATCCCTCGCGGACTGCGCGACAGCGTCAGGGTGCCGCCGAGCGTGCCCTCGGGAACGTCGATCGTGATTTCCTGAGCCGCGGATGTGGAATCGGACATGGTTGACGCCTCCCGGTTCGTAAGGAGATCGAGGCTTGCCTTGGCGCCCGGTCTTCCGAATCTACCCGGTCTTGAACGGCCTGTCTACACCGCGAACGGAAACGTCTCCGGCAGTTCCTCGGGCGTCTCCCATCCGGAGTCGCGGTCCAGCGGGACGAGCGCTTCCGTCCGGTCGAAATGAAGGACGGCGTCGAATTGGTCCGCCATCCTGGCGAGAAAGTAGTGGCTGAATCGCTCCGTTTCCGGCCGGTATATCACCCCGATCGCCCGCTCCAGCCGCGCCTGACGCAGGCGCTCCGCCGCCTCACCGCCATGCCGGAGGCGAACCATGAAGTCCGGCGGCGCGCCCTCGCCAGCGGCGTGAAGCAGGTCCTCGTAACTTCCAGCCAATCCTGGGCGTACCCGGCGACGCTTTCCCGGCTCGTCCCAGTTGCTGGCGGCGGTGACGGTGCCGCCAAAGGTCGTCATCCCGACGAGAACGGAATCGCGGCCGTGGCGCTCGCGGACGAGTTGCCCGAGATTGAGCTCGCCTTCCGCCACCATTGCCGTGGCACGAGCGTCCCCGAGATGGGAGTTGTGAGCCCAGACGACGATTTTCGCGGAAACACCCTGCTGTCGTTCGATGTGCGTAGCGAGCGCCTCGAGTGTTTCCGCCATGTGGCGATCGCGGAGATTCCAGGACGGAATGCGGCCGGCGAACATCGCCCGGTAATACGATTCGGCGTTCCGCGCCAGGCGCGCATTCTGGGTGGCGAAAAAGAGTTCATCGACGGCGCGCTCACCGCCGCCCGCAGTGAGTTCTCCGGCACGCCGTTGCATCTCGACCAACTGGCCGACCGCTTCGTTTTCACATGGCTCGGCGATCCCCATCGTGGTGGCGTACCCGTAGACCTGGGGATCGTCGCCGAAATGGTCGAAACAGGCGTACCGCGCCCGGGCTCGCACTGCCCCATCGGGATCAACCCGGTCCAGATAGTCGAGGACCGCGGCGATCGAGGTGTGCAGGCTATAGAGATCGAGCCCGTAGAAACCGGTCTTCGGCGTCCCCGCCGACAGCGCGTCATTGAACTCCCGCTGCCACGCGACAAATTCAAGCACATCGACGTTTCGCCACATCCAGCGGGGAAAGCGCGCGAAGTCACCCAGCGCTTCCATGGCCGTGCCGTCCTCGCTTTCCCCGCGGACATAGCGGTTGATGCGATAGGCGTCGGGCCAATCCGCTTCGACCGCGACCGCATTGAATCCCCGTTCCGCGATGAGGCGCCGGGTAATGCGGGCGCGTTCCCGGTAGAACTCATGGGTGCCATGCGAGGCTTCACCGATCAGGACGAACCGCGCGTCGCCGATCAGATCGAGGAGTCGGTCATAGTCGGTGTGCCCGCCGAGAAGCGGGTCCGCGGCTGCCTGCACAATGTTCGCGTCTGATTCGACCCGCGGCCGCGCGGGAGTGGGAGCGGGCGATGGAGTAGCCGCGGCCCTCTCCGCGGCGTCGCGCAGATCGGACTGGACCTCGGCGTCCGAGGTTGGACCGAAGTCGTCGTACCAGACACCGACCGCGAAGAACGGCTCTGGTGTCTCGGCGCAGACGACATCGTCGGCGACATCGCGCAATGAATGACAGACGGACTGCGAACCGACCGGCACCGCGGCAATCAGCCGCGCCGGCTCCATCTGGCGGAGCGCCTGCGCCGCAGCGCGCATGGTCGAGCCCGTGGCCAGACCGTCGTCCACGAGGATGACGGTGCGGCCCTTGACATCAGGCGACGGCTGGCCCCCACGATAGAGGCGCTCGCGCCGCGCCAGTTCGCGCCGTTCCCCGGCCTCGACCGCATCGATCACGGCATCCGGTATCCGCATTGGCTCGGTGACATCCGTGTTGAGGACCCGGATGCCGCCGGAAGCGATAGCGCCCATGGCAAGTTCTTCATGCCCCGGGACGCCCAACTTGCGGACCAGGAAGGCGTCCAGCGGCGCACCGAGCGCGGACGCGACCTCGGCGGCAACGGGAACGCCGCCACGGGGTAGACCCAGCACGAGTAGATCGGAGTGCCCGGCATATTGTCGAAGTTTCGAGGCAAGTTGTTGACCGGCGTCGCGACGGTCACGAAATGGGACAGGCATGTGGCTACAGCCTTTCTAGATCGTCTGAACGGAAGAAACTGCTACGCGAGGCAGTGCGATTCTTTGCGAAAAAGCGACCCGCGCTGACTCCGATGGCAGCCCCAATGGCAGCAGGAAGGCCGAAGAAGACAATAATCCAGGGAATCGCATTCAGTGGAATCGGTCGTTCATTGGCGATCAGGTGCGGAATCCACGTCAGCAATTCCGCGAACACGAGGGCTACCATCGATAGCCAGACCCAATGCCAGTCGCGCACAACAAACCCCACAACCATGGGAATCAAGAAGAACGCGACCAGACCAATAGTCGCAGCCGCATTTGCATGACGCCCCATGCCGAATCCTTCGTTGAGGTACTCGAAAAGGGTGCCCGTGTAACTGCCGAACAGACCAGACGCACCAAACAGGATTCTTGCTAACAACGCCATGGCGACGGCGTAGACGACCGCCACCGCGACAACGCGACCCTGCAAACTACGACCAGATCCGATTTTCATCTGAGATCGCTCCGGCAGTCCTGGTGAAGCGTGATAGCGTCAATCTGTCGAGGAAGCCACACCCGGTAAGCCTTTGCTCGACGGAATCGGGGAGATCCCGGCTGTAGGAAAGCGCATGTGCTGTTCCGTTCTCGTTCTTCGCAAGCAATCCAATCTCGCATACGATGGACGTTCACCGGGGTCGAAATGAGCATGCAATGGGGCACCTTTTCGTCTCCTTTACCCCAGTCGCGCCCATTCAACTCGTGTGCCACCTGTGAAGGTTCGGTTTTCTTCCTGTGGCAATCGTGGCAACGGATGCCCGATATGCATCGGTTGCATCTGCCCGTCGCGCGACCTGACCCGCACGAAATGCTCGATGTGATAGCGCTGCCAGGCGCGGCGTAGACGGTCCGAGACGAGCGGCAGCGCTTCGTCTGGACCGATGACAACCGGATCGACAACATCGAACGTCTGCCCGGCCCGATCGATGACACAGCGGCCGGCGGTCTGGACATTGCGAAACCAGTCGGTATCGGTTCCATAGGGAAGCGGGATGATGAAGTCGTCCTTGATCGGCTCGGCAACGACCGGAGTGCGATAGCCACGGCCGGACTCCCGCCCGACGTGCCGCACCACGGCGGGATAGCCCCGGCGAAGATGGCTGGCGATTTGCAACATGATAGGGTTCAGCACGGCGCGGTTGAAACGACGAATGCGCAGGTTCCAGACTCCAGGTGACGAGAGTAGCGAGTCGTCGGTCAGTTCGAACATCGAGCGTTCACGTTTTCTCATTGTGGTGGACTCCAAACTGCTGTTCCTCGAGGTACGCAGGTCCCGTCTATCTGGTTAACGCATTGCCGGGTTGCCGAGATGCCCATTCAGAATTGGACCAGATTGCAGAGGCGCGAAAACAAGAGCCGTACGAAGACCGCTGGTCGTCAACGATCACCTCGACCACTTGGTGGGTGGTCGTTTGATTCGGGAACTTTGGTGGTCATGGGTCCAGGGGCGACGCAAGCGTCGCACCCTACGACGCAGCTTCCGTAGGGTGCGACGCAAGCGTCGCCCCTGGACTTTGGCCCTTTCGCGCGGGGGCTTGGAGATGGGGGTGGGCGTTGGTAGGCTGGACGGTGGTTGTGTCGCGCCGAACCTCCCGCAAGGCCACCCCCAATGGTCGAGTCTACCCCGTCCGCCGCCGCCCGTCCCCTGCTGCCGGAACTGTGGGCGTTGCTCGCCGCAAGGTCCCGCGTTCCGCCAGAGCGCACGCATCAGCGCAGTGTGGCCTTGGTGCTGGGCTGGCTGAGCGCCTTGGTCGGCACACGGTGACCGGGGTGCTGCTGGTCCTGGGGATGGGGGCGGTGGACTGGACGGCCTGGCACCGCCTCTTCAGCCGGGGGCGGATCGACTACGACCAGCTGACCACCTGCGTGCTTGGGCAGACGCTGGACCTGGAGTGCACCGACCGATCCCTATCTGGTGGGGGTGGACGCCACCCAGATCGCGCGGCACAGCCGCACCATGCCGGGGACGACCTGGCTGCGCCACCTGGGGACCGCCATCTTCCGTCGGGCCGTACCGCGCCCAGCGCTTCGTGCACCTGGCCTGGCTGCCGCTCCTCGCCGACCGGGTACAGCCGGGCGGTGCCGCTGCGCTTCGTGCCGGCCTTTCCCCCCAAGGCGGTCCCCGTGCCGGATCACCCGCCGCGAAAAGAATGGGAAGCGGGAGTGGCGGCGTTGCGGTGGCGGCGGGTGGCCCTGGATGGGGCGGGACGGACCACGCAGCGGGTCCTCGCTCTCGGCGACGGCGCCTACAGCACCGCGTCGCTGTGGGCGGCGCTGCCGGACCGGGTCACGGTGCTGGCTGTGCGCGAAGAACCGGGCGCTGTTTGCCCTGCCGCCGGCTCCCGCTCCCGGCGCCACGGGCCGGCCCCGCCGCTATGGCGAGCGGCAGCCCCGCCCCGACGCCGTCTTGGCGCTGCGCAGCGGCTGGCGGCGGGTCACCCTGACCGTGCGGGGGCGGCAGATCCTGATCCAGTTTCGCGTCGCCGGCCCCCTGCTGGTGCACGGGGCACCCGACCAGCCGCTCTTCCTGCTGGTGGTCAAGGGCAGCGATCCCGCGCGCGGCAAGCGCAAACGGTGGCCCGCTTCTTTCTGGTCTCGGCCGTGGCCGATGGGACGGGACTGGACGCTGCCCTGGCCCGCCGCCGACCTGCTGGCCTGGGCCTGGCAACGCTGGGAACTGGAGGTCGCCCACCGCGAGCTTGAAAACCACCTTCGGCCTCGGCGAGCCGCAGGCGTGGAGTCCCGTGGCCGCCGTGCTCACCGTGCAATGGGCGGCCTGGGTCTACGCCATCCTGGTCCTGGCAGGGGTGCGCGCCTGGGGCTGGGACCGGGACCGGTGTCCGCCCCAGGACGGTGGTGGGCGGCAGCGGCCGCTGGTCGCTCGCCCGGTTGTGGCACGGGCTGCGCCAGGAGCCTGTGGAAACGGATTTCACCGGGTTTGCTCCCGAACCGGGGACGACTGGGGCAAAATGGCCGACTGGGTGGGGCTCAAAACCAATGCCGCCCTCACGGCCAGCCACACCTGACGCCGTCCCGCGCCTCGTCCCGCCAGGAAAAGAGCCAAAGTCCAGGTGCGACGCTTGCGTCGCCCGCGCTCCCTCTCCACGATAGAACTTCAGAACGCGATGTCTACCCACTCAGCTCCTCGACCTCTATTGAATTGAGGAGCGCTCCAAACGGATGGACTACCGGATTTTTGCACGGCACCACGAAGTCTGGATGAGCACCTGCAACTTCTGTTCGCCTCAGACGTCACGGCTGACGGGACCCAGCGCGGCCTGCGCCGCCGCGAGGCGGGCGATCGGGAGGCGGAAGGGGGAACAACTGACGTAATCCAACCCGACCTCGTGCGCGAAGGCGATCGAGGATGGGTCACCCCCATGCTCGCCGCAGATTCCGACCTGCAGTCCCGGTTTCGTCTGGCGGCCGAGGCGAACGCCGGTGGCGATCAGTTGGCCGACGCCGTCGCGGTCGAGCACCTGGAATGGGTCAGCGGGAAAGATGCCCTGCTCGATATAGAGCGGGAGAAAGCGGCCCGCGTCATCGCGGCTGAGCCCGTAGGTCGTTTGCGTCAGATCGTTGGTGCCGAAACTGAAGAAATCGGCAAAGCGCGCGATGCGGTCGGCGAGCAGCGCCGCGCGCGGCAATTCAATCATCGTGCCGACGCGGTACGGCAGCCGGCGTCGCTGGGCAGCAAAGACTTCCTCCGCGGTTTCCTCGATCAATGCCCGCTGTCGCCGCAATTCGTCCGGATCGGCGACGAGCGGGACCATGATTTCCGGTTCGACGTCCACTCCCGCGCTGGCGCTGATGAGCGCCGCGTTGAGGATGGCGCGAGCCTGCATTCGGGTGATTGCCGGGTAGGCGATCCCGAGCCGGCAGCCACGATGCCCGAGCATCGGGTTGGCCTCGCGCAGGGAATCGATCCGGGCCGACACGGCGTCCGCGGAGAGACCCAATCCGGCGGCCACCGCGGCGATCTCGGCGGGGTCTTCCGGGAGGAATTCGTGCAGGGGCGGGTCCAGCAGGCGGATGGTGACCGGCCGCCCTGCCATCTCGCGAAAAATCGCCGCGAAGTCTGCCGTCTGCAGCGGTTCGATCCTGGCAAGCGCGGTCTCCCGCTCTTCGTCGTTGGTGGCGAGGATCATCGCCTGCACGGCCTCGATACGCCCTTCGCCGAAGAACATGTGCTCGGTGCGGCAGAGACCGACTCCTTCCGCGCCGCTCTCCCGGGCGCGCCGGGCATCCCGCGGGGTGTCGGCGTTGGCCTGGACTCCGAGGCGGCGGAACCGATCGGCCCAGGAGAGCAGCCGGTCGAGTTCCTTGCTCAGACCGGGCTCGACCATCGCCACCCGGCCCTGGAAGACGCGGCCCGTGGTGCCGTCGATGGTGATTTCATCCCCCGCGTTGATCGTCACGTTGCCGATGGTGAACCATTGACCCGCCGGGTCGATCTCGATCGCGGCGCAGCCAGTGATCGCCGGTTTGCCCATGCCGCGGGCAACGACCGCGGCATGGGAGGTCATGCCGCCGCGTGCCGTCAGGATGCCACGCGATTTCTCGATGCCGGGAAAATCATCGGCGGAAGTCTCTGCCCGGACGAGGATCACCGATTCCCCTTGCGATCCCCGCTCCCGAGCCTCGGCTGGCTCGAACACGACCGTCCCGGTCGCCGCACCGGGACTCGCGGGCAGTCCGGTCGCGATCAGGGTGAACGGCTGCGATTCGTCGATCCGCGGATGGAGCAACTGCTCGAGTTGCGCCGGTTCGACCCGCTGCACCGCGGTGCGGCGCTCGATCAGGCCCTCGCCCGCCATTTCGACCGCGATGCGCACCGCAGCCTGGGCCGTCCGTTTGCCGGTGCGCGTCTGGAGCATCCAGAGGCGGCCACGCTCGACCGTGAATTCGAGGTCCTGCATGTCGCGATAGTGATGTTCCAGCCGGGAGGCATGTGAAACGAGTTCTCGATGGGCGTCGCTCAGGAGCGCATCGTTTCCCATCTCGGCCAGCGGCCGCGGCGTGCGCACCCCGGCGACCACGTCCTCGCCCTGGGCTTCGGTCAGATATTCACCGAAAAGACCCGATTCGCCCGTATTCGGATTGCGGGTGAAGGCGACCCCGGAAGCGCTGTCCGAGCCGATGTTGCCGAAGACCATCGCCTGGACGTTGACGGCGGTGCCAAGATCTTCCGCGATGTGATTGGCGTGGCGATAGGCGCGCGCCCGCGGCGTGTGCCAGGAGTTGAAGACCGCCATGACCGCCATTTGCAACTGCTGGAATGGGTCGCCCGGCACCTCGAATCCCGCGGCGGCAATGATCTCCTTGAAGCGAGCAACAAGGCATTTCAAGTCAGCTTCGCGGAGTTCGAAGTCGTAGGTCACGCCCGCAGCGCGCTTGGTGTCGGTAATCGCCGCCTCGAACAGATCCGCATCGACACCGAGCACCACTTTGCCGAACATCTGGAGCAGCCGGCGGTAACTATCGAGGGCGAAATGCTCGTTGGTGCTGGTCGCGAGTCCGGCGGCGCTGACCTCGGTCAGGCCAAGGTCGAGCACCGTATCCATCATCCCAGGCATCGAGAACTTGGCGCCGGAACGGACCGAGAGGAGAAGCGGATCGGCGTCCTCCCCGTATCGCCGCCCCATGGCGCGCTCGACCTCGCCCAGCGCAGAACGAACCTCGTCCCAGAGTCCCAGCGGCACCTGACCGCCAGATGTGAGATAGGCGCGACAGGCCTCCGTGGTCACCGTGAAACCGGGGGGAACGGGGAGACCGATCCTGGCCATCTCCGCCAGATTGGCGCCTTTGCCGCCGAGGAGATCACGTTGCTCGGCGCTTCCCTCCTGGAACATCGAGACCCACCGTCGTTGCATTGCTGTTTCCTTCTGGCCGGATCGATCACGGCCCATGCAACCGGATGCCTTGTCAAACACATGGTAGTGATCGAGGTAGATCAGCGATTGCTCACCCTGACAATCAGCAGTAAGTCACACGGGTGATCGCCTGCAACCCCGCTAAATGAGATTGCGATAAGATCATGCTTCTGTTTGGTTGCAGGACTGCGACGGTTGGTGAGGCTGGATCGCGAGCGGCGGGCACAGGATCAGATGGGAGCAGCGACGAATGAACGGACTCGCGGGGCAGGTGCCTGGATTCCGGGTCGAGGAAAACTGGGCGCAGTCGCCGCCGGAATTTCGGCAGGGAGACGTGGTCGGGGTCGGGGTCGATTCCAGCGATCGTGTCTTCGTGCTGACCCGGAACGATTCCCGCTGCATCGTCTATGAGCGGGACGGAACCTTTGTACGCGCGTTCGGCGAGGATCTCTTTACCGATTTCGTCCATGCCCTGACGATCGGCGCCGACGATGCGGTGTACGTCGTCGATGCCGGAAACCACACGGTGCGCAAGTTCTCGCCTGAGGGCGACCTGGTGCTGACCCTCGGCACGCCGGGTGTTCATGCCGAGACTGGGCACGATGGCGCGACCACGACGAGCATCACTCACGCTGGCCCGCCGTTCAATCTTCCGACCAAGGCGGCGATTGGACCGGGCGGGGATATCTACGTCAGCGATGGCTATGGCAACGCGCGCGTCCACCGCTTTGACGCCGCCGGGCACTTGATCACCTCCTGGGGTGAGCCGGGATGCGGTCCGGGACAGTTCAACTTGCCCCACGCGGTCTGGGTCGCGGATGAGCGGGTCTTCGTGGCCGACCGCGAAAACGACCGTATCCAGATCTTCTCGCTCGATGGCGAGTTGATCGAAATCTGGGACCACGTGCAACGGCCGACCGATCTCTATGTCGATGCCAACGGTCTGTTGTACGTGGCGTCGTTGCCATGGCGAGCCGGGGTGCCGGAACTTGGTGGTTCGCCGCCGCGGTTCAACCTGCCCGGCGGCGTCTACGTGCTCGATCTGGCGGGGAATGTTCTGCTGCGCTGGTGCAGCGCCGATGCCTGCGCCCCCGGCGCGTTTATCGCGCCACACGCCATCGTCACCGATTCGCGCGGCGATCTCTACGTGGGCGAGGTGACCTGGACGTATGGAGTTCGCAACGGTTACGTGGCGGAGGGTTGCCACAGCCTGCAAAAGTTCCAGCGAATGTAACGCGGATTCGGTGCGGCGCCACCAGGCGCGGCTCGAGAACTGGGCACGCTCCCAGTTACTTCAGCAGAACAAAACTTCATCGCGGCAACAGTTGGGGGGTAATCCTGCGTCCGCCGCCTTACCAGGTTGCTGTCTCGATTGACGCGGCAGAATCTTGGCGGAAGCGATGGGGAACGGTTGCTCAAGACATGGCCAGTTGCACCGCCTCTGATCCCGATATTGTGTCCGGTGAAGACACTCGCGGCCCCGACACACCTGGGTTGCCGCTCTCGAGAGGGAACAGTCGCATCCCAGCGGATCAATGGCGAGGGGTGGCAGCATTGGTGGAGGAAGAAGGGTCTTGAAGCGTTGTCCGTGCCCTCGGGGTGAGCCACGAAACGGCGCATTCGATCGTTCTCCACGCATCGAAATCATCGGAATTGCCGGGCTGGCGGGGATTCGCTGTAATGTCCTTCGACTAAGCGTGGGGGATCAGAAATCTCCGGCACCTCTTACATTGGGTCATCAAATGTAATGTCCTGGACCTTGGACCTGGAGAGAGATCAGTGTCCTACAGCGACGTGCAGACGGTGGGTCGTTCCGACGCAGGATCGGCGGGGGTGAGTGGGTGTCATCCCGACGGAGGAGGGGACCCGCGAGATAGAGCCGTTCGCACCGCCTGTGGTTCCGAACATCGCGCGTTCGGCAGTCAAGCACCATTCGGTGAGCTGTGGACCCGAAGCCCAGCGCTCCGATGCTACCGAATGATGAATCGCGAGATTCAAGACCGAGGAATGACTATCCATGACTTAATGTCGCCACCACATTCCCCCAGCGGTCTACACTCGCCGAGATCCCCGGGGGAATGACGATGGTCGAGGCGGACTCGGTGATCAGGGCTGGACCGCACACCAGAGAACCAGGCAGGAGATCGGCGCGGTCGATGATCGCGGTCAGTGCCAGATCGTCGTCGGGAAACACGACCCGTCGCTTCGGACGTTGGGTTGCATCCTCTGGTATTGGCTGAGCATTTCGCGGTGACAGGCCAAGCTCGGAAAATGGCTGTGGCGGGGTCGGGCCGGTGCTGAGGACCCGCCAGGTCATGCAGCGGGCCGGGAGTTGGTCGAGTCGCCGGCCGTATGACCGCTCGTAGGCCGCGTCGAACAGACGCTTGATCTGGTCCGGCGCGTTGGAAGCGAGCGGTCCGGAGGGGAGAGGGGTGCTGACCTCGTAGCGTTGGTCGACATAGCACATATCGACCGAGCGTTTGTGCTGAATCTCATCTGCTGGTACACCAGCCTGCATCAGGAGGTGTCCTCCCCGCGTTTCGAGCTCCGCGAGGAGGGCATTCGTCGCCGGGACATCCAGATCAGCAAGGTCGGCCGGCACGCTCAGCGTCGATTCAAAACCCAGCGGCGCGGTCAGGAGACCGAGCGCCGATAGCACACCCGCGGCGGGAGGAAAGACGACCGACGGTATCTGCAGACGGCGGGCAACCCCGATCGCGTGCAGGGGGCCTGCGCCGCCGTAGGCGACCATGGCCAGACTACGCACGTCGACGTTGATCTCCACCGCATGGACACGGATGGCTTCGGCCATGTTCTCGGTGACGACGCGATGGATGGCGCTCGCGGCCGCCTCGGCATCGAGACCAAGGGAATTACCGATGGTTTCCTCGATCGCCGTCCTCGCGGCGGAAGCGTCCAGCGTCATGCTTCCGCCCAGGAAGCCGGCGGGGTCAATGAGACCGAGCACGACATTGGCGTCGGTCACGGTTGGCAGTACGCCGCCCCGGCCGTAGCAGGCGGGACCGGGGTCGGCGCCAGCACTGTGGGGACCGACCCGGAGGAGGCCGAGCGCGTCGATCTCGGCGATGCTGCCGCCGCCGGCACCCGTCTCCAGTAAGTCGATCACCGGCACGCCGAGCGGCAGCCCGCTCCCTTTGCGGAAGCGGCGCACGTGGGCGACCTCGTAACTTCGGCTGACGAGCGGGGTGCCGTCGCGGATCACGCACGCCTTGGACGTCGTCCCCCCCATGTCGAAAGCCAGGACGTGCGCGGCGCCAATCTGCTTACCGATGAGTCCCGCGATCAGCGCACCGCCCGCGGGCCCGGATTCCACCAGATGAACCGGGAAAGCCTCGGCGGCCTCCGCGGTCATCGTGTTGCCGCTCGATGTCATGAGATAGGGGGCGTGCGGGAATCCTTCCTCCGCCAGTCCATCGCGCAGCCGGCGGGCGTAGCGGCGAATGATGGGTTGGACGTAGGCATTGATGGCCGTCGTCGAGCAGCGCTCGAACTCCCTGATCTGCGGCAGCACTTCATGCGACAGCGATACCGGGTGATCCGGAGCTTCCTGGGCAATCAGGTCGCGGATAACCCGCTCATGCTCTGGCTGACAGTAGGCGTGGAGCAGGCAGACGGCAAACCCCTCGACATTTTCGCCGAGCAGTTCCCGGATGGTCCGTCGGGTCTCTTCGCGATCCAGCGGTTCGATGATCGAACCATCTCCACCCGTCCGCTCCCCCACCTCGCGCCGCAGTCGTCGCGGCACCACCGGATCTGGCAGAACCAGATCGGGATCGTAGATGTCGTAGCGGAATTCCCGACCAAAGGCGAGAACATCGCGAAACCCCCTGGTTGTCAGCAGGCCGATCGGCGCGCCACGCCGTTCGATCAGGGCATTGATCACGAGCGTCGTGCCGTGGATCACCACCCCGATGTCGCCCGCGGCAATGCCTCGGGCAAGGAGCGCCTGTACACCGTCCCGGATGCCCAGCCAGGGGTCGGCGGGCGTTGTCAGCACCTTTTCGGTGATGATCTGTCCGTGGTCGCTGTCGATCAAGGCAAGGTCGGTAAAGGTGCCTCCAACGTCAATCCCGAGGCGCTTCACCATTACTGCTTGCCCTTTCCCGATGCGAGCGGTCCGTATTGCGCGCTTGCCGCGTTGCCACCGCGTCGACCGCAAGTGACTCCGGGTCGACGATCACCCCGTACTCCGCCGCGGCGCGATCGAGGGTGACGACTTCATTCCGCACGTCCACCGCGACCAGCGATGGGTCGCGTGTGAATGGGTCGCCGACGCCGCCGCCGCCGGGTACGTCGATGAGAACCCGCTCACTCGGCTGGATGATGCGCACGCAGTGGAGATCGACCCGCTCGGGATACCGGTCCGGGCCGCGCAGGACCCATTTCCGATAGACGCGTTCGTCATTGAACGGGGAGTGGGCGCCGAGCACGTTTGTGGGAGGGAATGTCATGCCGTCGCCGAACTGGGTCATCAGCGCTTCGTGGTCGACAATTTCGAACTCAAGCGTGCTTCCCAGACCACCCCGCCATTCGCCTGGACAGGCCGAATTCGGGGCCAGTTCGTAGCGATGGATGTGGATCGGCGCGGCGTGCTCGATGATCTCGATGTCACCGGTCATGGCCGCGGCGCCGGCGCCAACCGAGCCGATGCAGGGCTCGCCGTCACTGCCCCAGAAGGCGCCGCCACCGCCCCAGCCGGAGGCATGGCAGTAATAGGCATACGGTTCTTTGTGCCGGGGATCGATGCCGAAGAGCGAATTGATGCAGGCGTGCGCCCAGCCGGCCCCGGCGCGCTCCGGCACGGCCCGGGAGAGGGCGTCACGGACCGCATCGGCGATGTTTTCTAGCGGCGTTGTCGTGCTCAGGCCGCAGGCAGCCGGTTCCATCGCGTTCACGACGGTGCCAGGTTCGCCAAGATCGACATGAATCGGCCGGTAGAGGCCTTCGTTATGAGGCATGTTCGGATCCACGTAGGTGAGTACGGCCAGGTAGACGGCACTCAGCGTGTTCGGCGCGTAGGAATTGATGTAACTTCGGACGGTGGGCGGCGCGTCGAGACGGATGGTCATCTCATCGCCCGTGACCCGAACTTCGCAAGTGATCTCGAGAACCCCTGACCCCCGGCCGTCATCCTCGATGCGGCCCATGCCGCAATAGACGCCGTCCGGAATCCTGGCGATCTCGTCGCGCATCAATTGTTCGGCGCGGTCGAGCAACTGCGTCAGGCAGCGCTGGATCTGGTCCTTGCCATACTTGCGGACCAGGGCGATCAACCGGCGCTCCGCGATGGTGCAGGCGGCCATCTGGGCCCCAAGATCGCCGCTGAACTGGCGACGCGTGCGGAAATTGGTCAGGAGGAGATCGATGACGTCGCGCCGCGGCCGTCCCCGCTCGTAGATCTTGAGCGGCGAAATGCGCACGCCTTCTGCCCAGATCTCTTCCGCCAGCGGGTTGTAACCGCCGGCCACGGGTCCCCCGGTCTCGTTCATGTGCGATCGGTTGGCGGTCCAGAAGAGCAATTCGTCATCGACAAAGACCGGTTTGTAGAGCGTCATATCCTGGAGGTGGCTACCGCCGGTGCGAGGATCGTTGTGATACATGGCATCGCCTGGCGCCACATCGTCCCCGAAGTACCTGGCCACTTCCTTGACGGCGAAGATCATCGCGCCGAGGTGGACTGGTTGATCCTCGCCTTGGGTGACCATGCGGGCCTGCACATCGGCGATGCAGTTGGAAAAGTCGTTGCCAATGGCAAGGACCGGAGACATCGCGGCGCGGCGCATGGTGATCGACATTTCGCGCACCGCCGATTCGAGGGTCCCGGCGACGACTGCCAGGGTTATCGGATCGACATCTATCACGGGGTCGGAAGGCACCTGCTCAACTCCTCGCGCCACCTACGACCAGGCCAACGGATGACCGCAGGGATGTGTCGGGCATCATATCGAACGTCGTCCTGCTTCGCTGCGAGCGGCATACAGGTCATACCGCCATATCGGAAAGTCGTCAAGGGGTATTGACTCCCGTGAGCTCTCGCGGTAGGTTACGAACGCTTCCGAAATGCAGCGACGCAAGAGCGGGACTTGCTTGCCGAGACGATCGGCGGGCGACACCCCGGACGATCATCCTCCGCGGACGATACCGCGACCGGAACAGAACCGGCCCATGCGGGATGGGGTAAAGGAGGTGAAGCCGAGATTGGTGACCGGACATCCGTCATTCCGGAGTCTGGGGCACTGATTTCTCCGAGTCGTTTTCGACGCGAAGACAAGACTCTGACCATCGCTCGTTGTAGAGAGGAGAGGAACGTGAAGAAGCGCGCTCCGATCAGAGCGATACTCTCCGTTCGCACCGCATTTCTGGTGTTTTCCCTCCTGTTGCTTTCAAGCGTCGCCGGCGCACTTACGACCCACCCCACGCCTGCCGCCGCCCAGGAGGAGAAGACCCTCGTCTACGTGACGCCGTCGCTGGCGCTCACCATGGATCCCTGTTTTCTGCCCGGTCAGCAGACCGCCGAAATCATCCAGAACCTCTACCGGCCCTGGACCAATTACGCCCAGATCGATGGGCCTGACGGCATGAAGGTGGATGACACCGCCTCCGCCGAAGCGAACATGCAGCCGGGCATCCTCGAACGTTGGGAGAACTCGGAGGACGGCAAGGTCTGGACGCTGCACATCCGGCCGGGGGTCAAGGACAACTTCGGCAACGAACTCAAAGCCGAGGACATGGTCTGGATACTGAAGCGGCTGCGGGAAGCGGGTGGCTGCACGTTCATCATCGACGCGATGAACATCCAGGATGTCGACAAGCAGGTCAAGATCCTGGACGATTACACCGTCGAGGTCACGCTACCAGCACCAAACCCGATCTTCCTGCGTGCCCTCAATGTCAACAATGCCTCCCCCTTCGGACCGGAAGCGCGCAAGCACGCGACCGCCGATGACCCCTGGGCCTTGGAGTGGATGAAGCGCAACGCGCCATCGATCGGTCCCTACATGCTGGAGAGCTGGGAACCGGGGGTGCAGCAGGTCCTGGTGCGCAATCCCAACTACTACGGCCCGGCGCCGGAAATCGGCAGAATCATCTATCGTCAGGTGCCGGAGTCGGCGAACCGGGTGGCTTTGCTGATCAGCGGTGACGCGCAGATCGCGCGCGATCTGACCCAGGACGAACTCGACACGGTCGATGCCGCTGATGGTGTGCACGCCCAGTGCATCGCCGCCAACCAGTTCGTCTATGTGGTGCTGAATTTCGCCGAAGGCAAGCCGACCGCCGACCCGAAGGTCCGCCAGGCGCTGGCCTACGCGGTGCCCTACCAGGACATCATCGATTCGGTCTATCGCGGCCGCGCCAAGCCGCTCTACGGCTTCGCCACGGATACGTATGCTCATTTCATTGGCGCGGATGCCTTCCCCTACGTCACTGACGTGGACAAAGCGAAGGCACTCCTTGCCGAATCGGCATATCCGAATGGCTTCGATGCCACGATCCTGGTCGACGCCGGTGTGCCGGAGCACGAGCGCATCGCTGTTCTGCTCAAGGATGCCTTTGCCAAGATCGGGGTCAACCTGACGATCGACAAGAAGCCGACCGCGGCCCACCGTGAATTGGCCTTCGGGCGCCAGTTCGGGGACATGGTTCTCGATCAGAACTACGCGTTCATCGTCGATCCGAACTATCACACCCTGGTCTGGCTGATCAACGCGCCGCCGCCGAACTTCAACTACGGCAACTTCGTGGATGAGGAGTTCAACCAGATCCAGGCCGATGGCGTGGCCATGGCCGAAGGTGACGAGCGCGACGTGAAGATGAAGCGGTTGCAGGAGATCGCCATCGAGCAATTGCCGTGGTTGTCCATGGCAAACGCGCCAACCTGTTTCGGGATGTCAGACAGGGTCTCCGGGTTTGTCTGGCACACCCACAACCAGATCATGTTCGACGAGTTGACCCTGGCCGACTAGGCCAGGAATCCGCCGGTAAGGTCGTGGCGGGCGCCACCTGGCGCCCGCCACGCAAAGGCCTCCCATCATGCGTCTGGCCCGCTTTCTCCTCAAGCGAGCCTTCTATCTCACCCTCCAGTTGCTCGGGGTGGTGACGATCACCTTCTTCCTGGTGCGACTCATTCCCGGCAATCCCGCGCAGGCGCTGGCCGGGGTCGGCGCCAGTCAAACCTCGGTCGCGGCGATCGAGAAGCAACTCGGGCTCGACAAGCCGCTTCCCGTGCAGTACGTCATTTATCTCAACAATCTTCTGCACGGCGAATTTGGCGATTCGATCTTCACGGGCCAGCCGGTGCGGATGGACCTGGCGCAGCGGGTGCCGGCGACGCTCGAACTGGTGACCGTCAGCATGCTGATCGCGGTGATTGTCGGTATTCCGCTCGGTATCTACGTTGCCCTCAAGAAGACTGGAGTCCTGAACAAGGTCGTTTTCGTCTATGGCATGTTGACCGGGGCCGTCCCCGATTTCTGGCTCGGGCTCATCTTTGTCTTTGTCTTCTTTTTCATGCTGCGCTGGGCGCCGCCACCCATGGGCCGGCTGGGAGCGCTGGGTATCCCGCCGGATCGGATTACCGGCTCCTATCTCATCGACAGTGCCCTGGAAGGGCAATGGGAAACCTTGCGTCTCACCATATCTCACATGATCCTGCCCGTGCTCACGCTGGTTCTGATCTACATGGGCAACATCGTCAAGATGGCAAGATCGAGCATGACCGAGGTGATGCAATCCGAATTCATCGACTATGCCCGCGCCTGCGGTTTGCCGCGCAACGTCGTCATTCGCTACGCCCTGCGCAACGCTCTGGCGCCGGTGGCAACGGTAGTGGCGTTCAACTACGGCTTCCTGCTCGGCGGTGCGGTGCTGGTGGAAGCCATTTTCTCCTGGGGAGGACTCGGGCAGTACGCCGTGCAGTCGATCATCAACAGCGATTACGCGCCGATCACCGGGTTCGTGCTGGTGGTGGCCTTGTTCATGTCGGTCATGTACCTCCTGCTCGATCTGGTCTACGCCCTGATCGACCCGCGAATTCAGTACTAAATCGCCCGGTGACGATGCCATGCTGACCGACCCGTTCAATAGGATAGATTCGCGTTCAGGCGGTAATGCGATCCCAGGTCTCGCTCACCGAGTCAGGCTGGCAGTCCTCATGCGGCCCATGTCCGCGTCGATCGTCTCCCGCGTTCGCTGGCTGATGCCTGTGGCTGGTCCCACCGGAGCGTGGTGATGACCCGGTTCCTGGAATTCGCGCGCGGTCAGACCAGTTTCCGGATCGGGATCGCCATCATCGTTGCCTGGGCCTTGATCGCCTTGCTGGCCCCGGTGATCTCGCCGTACCCGCCGACGGAGCCCCATCCGATGGATGTCCTGCAGGCGCCGAGCACCACGTACTGGCTAGGCACGGACAAGGACGGGATGGATATCTTCAGCCGAATTCTCTGGGCGCCGCGGATCGATCTTGGGATCGCTGTGACCTCCACCCTGTTCGCGGTGTTGATCGGGGTGCCGATCGGGGCGCTTTCCGGGTACTTCGGCGGCCGTGGGGGCATCTTTGGACTCGCCGCGGAATGGCTGATGCGCGTTGTCGATGTCTCACTCGCCTTTCCGGTGTTCATCTTCGCGCTCGCGTTGGTGGCCGTACTCGGCGCGAGTGCCACGAACGTGATCCTAGCCATGATCTTCGTCAACACCCCGGTCTTTGTCTGGCTGACGCGCAGCGAAGTGCTGAGCGTCCGCGAACGGCCGTTTGTCGAAGCGGCGCGCTGCTCCGGCAACGGTGATCTGCGGATCGCCTTTCGCCATGTCCTGCCGAATTCGCTGGCCGCGCCGTTGACACAACTCTCGGTCGTACTTGGCTTCTCGATCCTCCTCACAGCGGGATTGAGTTTCCTCGGCGCGGGCGTGCCGGTTCCGACGCCAGAGTGGGGGTTGATGGTCTCCCAGGGCGCATCGACGATGATTACCGGGCAATGGTGGACGGCGCTCTTCCCCGGCCTGGCCCTCGCCACGGCGGTGCTCGGGTTCGCGCTCGTCGGGGATGGTCTGCGCATCTACCTCGATCCCAAGCAGCGGACGCAACTCGATCAGGTGGTGGGCCGGGAAATGCTCCAGCCCGCCGAAGCGACGGCCGCCTAAGTGGCTGGGCCCACCCATATGGAATCGTGCCGATCCTGCTGGGGAGACGGGCGAGGCGGGCCTCGCCCCTACGACCGATCCCGTAGGGGCAAGGTCTGCCTCGCCCTCCCTCGTGACCATCACGTCGTAGGACCGAGACCCATTGCTTACCCGCTGGGACGAAGCAGGTCAACGGCATGAACGCCGCGCCAGCGTCGCCCGTTCTCGCGGTCAACGATCTGAGCGTGGTTTTTCGCTCTGGCGGTGGAGAGCGCAAGGCGCTCGATGACGTTTCACTCACGCTCCGCGCGGGGGAGACGCTCGGGGTCGTCGGCCGCACCGGCGCCGGAAAATCGGTGCTGGCCCGCGCCATCATGGGTCTCGTCCGGCACCCGGGGTCGATTGCCGGCGGCAGCATTCGTTTCCAGGGCGATGAACTGGTGGGTATGCCCGAGGACCGCCTGAATGCCATGCGCGGAAAGGATCTGGCGCTGATCGTCTCCAACCCGCGGGCCCGCCTCAATCCGCTCCTCAGCGTCGGCACCCAACTCGCCAACGTGATCACCGCGAAACAGCAGTTGAGCAAGAAGGCGTCGCATGCGCGCGCCATCGAACTGCTGGCGTCAGTGGCGATCGCCGATCCGGCACGGGTCGCCCGCTCGCTGCCGCACGAACTGAGTGGCGGCATGTGTCAACGCGTGATCATCGTCATGGCGCTGGCCAACTCGCCTCGTCTGCTGATTGCCGACGAGCCCACCGCTGGTCTCGATGTCACCGTGCAGACACAGGTGCTGGAACTGATGATGGGGTTGGTCCAGGATCAGGGCGCGGCGCTGCTGCTGATGACGCGCGATCTCGGCATCGTCGCCCATTTTTGCCAGCGGGTGTCCGTGCTGCTCGCTGGCAAGGTGATCGAGGACCGCCCGGTCCGCGCCTTTTTCGCCGATCCCCGCCATCCCCACAGCGCCTACTTGCTGCAAGCCGCGTTTGCCGCGCGGGGCGAGGGGGCGTCATGACCGAGTCCCCTCCGGTGGTCCTGCGCGTCGAGCACCTGGTCAAACATTTTCCGATTCGCCACTCGCGCGATGTCGTGCACGCCGTCAACGATGTCTCGTTCGAGGTGCGGGCGGGAGAGACGCTGGCGCTCGTAGGGGAGAGCGGCTCCGGCAAGACCACCGTCGGGCGCTGCATCCTGAAACTGATCGAAGCGACCTCGGGGCGGATCGTCTTCAATGATCAGGAGATCGTCGCTCTCGATCAGAAGGCGTTTCGACGCTTCCGGCCGCGCGTGCAGATGGTCTTTCAGGAGCCGTACGATTCGCTCAATCCACGCATGTCGATCCGGCAGATCCTCGAGGAGAATCTGATCCTCGAAGGCAGGCTGGATCGCGCCGCACGCGAGCAACGCGTGCTGGAGTTACTCGATATCACCCGGTTGCCACTGACGCTGCGCGACCGCTATCCGCATGAACTGACCGGTAGCGAACAACAACGCGTCGGCATCGCTCGCGCCATTTCGACGAAACCCGATCTGGTGGTGCTCGACGAGCCAACGTCCGCGCTCGATATCAGTGTGCGCGCCGAAATCATTGATCTCCTCCGCACGCTACAGCGCGAAACCGGGATCGCCTACCTCTTCATCTCGCACGACTTGACCGCGGTCAAGGAGATCAGCCATCGCGTGGCGATCATGTATCTCGGCGCGGTCGCGGAAGTCGCCCCCAATCCGGATATCTTTGATGCCCAACTCCATCCGTATGGCCAAGCGCTGCTGGCCTCGGTTCTCTTCCCCGATCCCGAAGTGATCCGCCCCCCGATGACGCTCAAAGGGGAGATTCCCAGCCCGGTCAATCTCCCCAGCGGCTGCTACCTGCATCCGCGCTGTCCCTTCGCGCTTCCTTCCTGTGTGACCGATCGGCCTGAAGCGCGCCACTTCTTCCATCACCGGCTGGCGGCTTGCCATCGCGCCGACGAATTCCTGCCGCTAGCGATCGCGAAAGCAGAAGCGCGGGGCGAAATCCATCCGGTGCCGGCGGACTGAAAAGGCAGGAGCAGATGGCGTATGCAGCGGCTTGAAGGAAGGGTGGCGCTGGTCACGGGGGGAGCGCGTGGGATCGGCCGCGCCATCGTCGATGCCTTCGCGAGCGAAGGAGCACGCGTGGCGATCCTCAGCCGCTCGCAGGATGCCGCCGATACCGCGGCGGCGGAGATTCGGGCCGCGGGGCACGAGGCGCTCGCGATCGCCGGCAATCCCGCTGACGATGAAGACGCGCGCCGCGCGGTGGCGGCAACCCGCGAGGCCTTCGGCACGCTCGATATCCTCGTCAACAATGCGGGGTTCAGCCGCCGGGTGCCCTTTCTCGAATTGACGCCGGCCGATTGGGACGAGTTGATGAATGTTGACCTGCGCGCCGTCTTCCTGATGTGCCGCCATGCCGCACCGGTACTGACGGCGAACGGTGGTGGCCGGATCATCAATGTGGCCTCCCAGATCGGGCAGCGCGGCGCGCCGCAACTGGTCCATTACGCCGCGGCCAAGGCCGGGGTGATCGGCTTTACCAAGGCGCTGGCGCGGGAATTGGCCCCGGCCATCACGGTCAACGCCATCGCCCCCGGTCCGATCTGGACCGAGATGATCCGCGGCCGCGATCCGGATTGGTATGAGGCGATCGAGCGGGAATTGCCGCTCGGGCGAATCGGCTTGCCGGAAGAGGTCGCGCCCTCGGCCGTGTTTCTCGCGTCCGCCGATGGCGCGCTCTATACAGGCCAGACCCTGGGGCCAAACAGCGGCCACGTGATGCTCTGAGGAGGATGCGGCCGTTCGCCGGGACGGAATCCTGAATGTCGCCCGGGACCTTCCAGGTGGGCAACAAAACCGTCGATCGAGATATCCGCGCACAGACCGCTGCACACCGGAAGCGGGGAGGGGAGAGGGAGGATGGAGACCAGAAACTACATCGCCGGTGAGTGGCGGGAGGCGACGGGCGGGCGCACCTATCCGACCTTCAATCCCACCACCGGAGCCGTGATCGCGGACGTGGCCCGTTCGAGCCCGGCCGACGTCGATGCCGCTGTCGCCGCGGCGCGGCAGGCCCTGCCGGCCTGGAAGGCGACCCCGGCGCCGTTACGCGCGAACCTGCTCTTCCAGGTTGCCACCGTTGCCCAGGCGCGAGAGGACGAACTCGTCCAGTACATCTGCCAGGAGCATGGCAAGTCACAGGAGGACGCGCACGGCGACATCCAGGAACTGATCCATGTGGCGCTCTATTGGGCGGGTGAGGGGCGACGGCAGTATGGCTCGATCATCCCGAGCGAGAAGCGCGCCAAACTCGGGTTCAGCCGCCGGGAACCGCTCGGCGTCGTGGTGGCGCTCACGCCCTGGAACTTTGCGGTCACCAAGCCGGCGCTGAAAATCTTCGCCGCCCTCGTCTTCGGAAATACCGTCGTTCACAAACCGGCCCATGAAACTCCACTTATCGGGACGATGATTCAGGAGTTGGTGAACGAGGCGGGCATTCCCGCCGGTGTCGTCAACACGGTGCTTGGGCTGAGCGACGAGATCGGGGACCGCCTGGTGGAGCATCCCGATGTGGGCCTCATCACCTACACCGGCACCACCCCGGTCGGGCGCAGCATCGCCGCGCGGGCGGGTGAGCGCCTGACCCCGGTTTCCCTGGAGTTGACCGCCAAGAACGCGCTGATCGTCAACGACGACGCCAACCTCGATCTCGCGCTCGACTGGGCCGTGCTCAGCGCGTTCGCCACGAACGGGCAGCGGGAGACGGCGGCTAGCCGGATCATTCTGCACCGCGCGATTGCCGATGAGTTCACCGCGCGCTTTCTCGAACGGGTCGATCGTCTTCGGGTCGGCGATCCACTCGACGCCGCGACGCGCATCGGACCGCTGATCAGCGCCGAACAGCGCGCGGCGATCGAGGACTACGTACAACGATCGGTCGCCGCTGGTGGACAGGTTCTTTGCGGTGGCCGTCGTCCGGCCGATCCGGGACTGGCCAACGGCTATTTCTACGAGCCGACGGTCATCGCCGGGATCGATCCGCTCTCACCCCTGGCCATGGAAGAGGTCCTTGGCCCGGTTACGATGTTCTTTCCCGTCGCCAGTCTCGACGAGGCGATCGACATCGCCAACGCCACCCCGTTCGGACTCTCGATGTCGATCTTCACGTCGAGTATCGAGACTGGACTGGCGACCGCGGAGCGATTCGAGTCGGGAGTCGCCTGGATCAATGCCGGCACGGTCGGCGCGGAAGTCGGGTTGCCCTTTGGCGGCGCCAAGGCCACCGGGATTGGCACCACCGAATGGGGACAAGGCGCGGTCGATACCTTCACCCGCTGGAAGACGACCTACATCAACTACGGTGGATCGCTGCGCATGGTCTTCGAGGACACCCGGCTCCAGGTTGAAACAGCCGGGAAGGCGCCGGCATGAGCTACCGGCTTGGGATCGACGTCGGCGGTACCTTCACCGATTTCGTGCTCGTCGATGACGCGGGACAGATCACCGAAGCGAAGACGCCTTCGACGCGGGCCAACCCGGCCGAGGCGATCGAGCGCGGACTGCGCGAACTGGCCGAGAAAATCGACCGGCCATTGCCCGCGCTATTGGCGGATTGCCACCTTCTGATTCATGGCACCACGATCGCGCTCAATACGCTCATCCAGCAGACGGGGGCGAAGACAGGACTGATCTGCACCGAGGGCTTTCGCGACACGCTCGAAATCCGGCTCGGCTACCGCGACCACCGGTACGATTTCCGCTACCCGCCCCCACCGCTCCTCGTTCCACGCGCCCTGCGTCTTCCCGTGCGGGAGCGAATCGACAAGAACGGGAAGGTCATCACGCCTCTCGTCGAAGAGGACGTGCGGCGCGCCGCCGCGACGTTTCGCGCGGAAGGGGTCGAAGCGGTCGCTGTCTGCCTGCTCTGGTCGTTCTACAACCCGATCCATGAACGCCGGATCGGCGACATCGTGCGGGAGGAGATGCCGGACGTCTATCGCTCGCTTTCGGTCGACGTGGCGCCGCAGATTCGTGAATACGACCGGGTTTCGACCACGGTGCTGAACGCGTATGTCGGTCCCCGGCTCACCCGTTATCTGCAGCAGACCGAGTCTTTCCTGCGGGAACTCGGCTACACGGGAGAGATACGCTATATCCAGTCGAACGGCGGCATCGCCGCCGGTGGCGCGATCGAGACGCGCGCGATCCTGGCGCTCAATTCTGGTCCGGCCGCGGCACCGGCCGCGGGTCTCTTCTTCGGCCGCCAGCTCGGTGAAGACAACCTGATCACGATCGATATGGGAGGCACCAGCTTCGATGCCTGTCTGATCGACCACGGTGTGCCGGACATGAAGGGCACCGCGGACGTGCATCGCTACCGTCTCGCCGCGCCGATGATCAATATCAACACGATCGGGGCCGGGGGCGGCTCGGTCGCCTGGCTCGATCGTGGCATCCCACGGGTTGGGCCGGAGAGTGCCGAGGCAGTTCCTGGTCCCGCCTGCTACGCCCGCGGCGGGACCCGTCCCACGGTCACCGATGCGGATGTCGTGCTCGGGTACCTGAACCCGGTCGCCCTGCTGGGAGGGCGCTTCCCGATCGACCGCGACCGCGCGCACCAGGCGATTGCCACCACGCTGGCGGATCCCCTCGGCATCTCGGTGCCGCAGGCGGCACTCGGCGTGTTCGAAATCGTCAATCGCAACATGGCGAACGCCATCGCCGAGATTTCGCTGGCGCGTGGCTTCGATCCGCGCGATTTTGTCCTGGTTGCCGCTGGCGGGCAGGGCGCGGTCCATGCTGGCGAGCTGGCGCGCGAATTGAGCATTCCCACGGTCGTGGTGCCGAAACTGGCATCGACATTCTGCGCTTTCGGCGCGCTGGTGACCGATCTGCGTCACGACTACAAGCAGAGTTTCGGCGTCCGCTTGAGCGAACTCGATCCTTCCCGGCTGGAGGGCATCTTCCAGGAAATGGAGGCGACCGGTCTTGCCGATCTGGCCGCGGAAGGGGTCAGCCGCGACGAGGCCACGATCGTGCGGGGACTCGAGATGCGCTACGTCGGTCAAATCTTCGAAGTGCCGGTCGATGTCACCGGGCTAACCCTCGACTCCGACGTCGTTCCCGAGATCATGGAGCGGCTGCACCGGCAGCATGAAAAGGAATACACCTACCGGCACGAGTCCGGCGTCGGCGAGATCATCAACGCCACGGTGACCTGTGTCGGCCATTTGCCGCCGGTGCGTGCCGCCCAATCCGGCTATCAGGTCGCGGATGGTGATGCGCTGCTTGGCGAACGACCTATGTATTTTCGCCAGTGCGACGACTACCGGTCGACGCCGGTCTACAGTGGAGCGCGGCTCGTCGCCGGCGACGTGATTGCCGGGCCGGCGGTGGTGGAAGAGGACAACGCGACCGTTGTTGTCTTCCCCGGATTCGACCTGGAACTGACCCCTCATAGCCTCTACCTGATGCGATTGCGAGAAGGGGACCGCACGCGGCCCCCGAGCGAAGGAGATGCCCGATGACGACACCCGTGTACCAGGTTGGGTGGGAGTCGCCGCCTCGCCTCGATCTGCGCTACGAAGTGACCCACAAGCCGACTCCGGCGATGTGGGAGGCGATGATGGCCGTCACGCCCGGGATGGCGAGCGGCGGCCAGGATCCGATCGTCAACGAGCTGGAGGCGACCGTCGCGGCGTTGACCGGGCATCAAGCGGCCATGCTGCTGCCGACGACGACCAACGGCACCGTGCTCGCATTCATGACGCACGACGTGCGCGGTCAACTGGCGGTGATGGAAGCGCGCTGCCACATCTTCTGGGTGGAGCGGCTCCACGTCAGTCAACTCGGTGGCGCGGCACCGCGGCTAGTGCGCGGAGCTCAGTACGGCGCCATGGACCCGGACGAGGTGGAAGCGGTCATCACCGAAATGGCCTATGGCTATCAGCATCCAACCGGGATGGTCTGTCTCGAGAACACGCACAATGTCTACGGGGGCACCACCCTGACCCCGGAATACACCCGAGAGATGGCCGATATCGCCCATCGCCACGGCGCGCACCTCTTCGTGGACGGGGCGCGTGTCTTCAACTCCGCCGTCGCGCAGGGGGTGCCGGTGCGATCGCTGACGAGTCCTGCCGACCATGTCGTGGTCTCGTTGAACAAGGGACTCGGGGCGCCTTACGGCGGCTTGCTCTGTGGTAACCAGGAATTCATCGGGCGAGCACGCGTCATCGCCAAGCGGCTCGGTCTCCTTGCGGTGCACAAGGCTGGACTCTTCGCCGCCGCTGGCCTGGTCGCGATCCGGGAGATGATGGACGGGCTGGCGGATGATCATCGCCGCGCCCGCCGACTGGCCAGCGAGTTGAACACCATCGAGGGATTCAGTGTCGATCTCGATTCGGTGCAGACCAACCTGGTGCGGGTCAGTACTGCCGACCTCGGCGTACCCGCGCTTGAGCTGGCGGAGCGCGTCGCGCCGCACGGTCTGGCGATCCACGTGATCGAACCATACGCCTTCAAGCTGGCGCTGTGCTACGCCATCGACGATGCCCAGATCGATGAAGCGCTGGCCATTCTGCGGCAGACCGTGGCGGGGCTGCCGGCCGGGAGCCAGCGTGCCGCCCAGGCGGTGTAGGTGCATGCGACTCAACAGGAGCGGGAGAGGTCAGGTCGGGTCACTGGTGGCAACGCTCCCGACGATGCCGGAGTCCAGGTGAGAGGAATCACCCGTCATGCGAACTGATGCCGTCCTGTCGCGCACGGTGGAACTGGCGCGGATGACCCATCCCGAGGTCGTGCTGGCCCGCGACGAAGCCAACGGAGTCGCGGTCATCCCTATTGGGGCCACCGAGCAACACGGCCCCCACCTGCCGATGAACACCGATACCATTTCGACCGAGGTGACCGTTCTGCGCGCGGCCCGCGATGCGGGGGTGCTGGCCGCGCCGATCATCCCCTACGGAAATTCGCGCCAGAACATCGGCTTCCCGGGCACGATCAGCATTCGCCCGACCATTCTCGGTGAGTTCGTCAAGGATGTCTGCCACAGCCTGGTCAAGCACGGTTTCGACAAACTGGTTGTGGTCAATGGGCACGGCGGCAATCATCATTGCCTGGCAGCCGCGCTGGAGGAAGTCCACTACGAAACCGGTGCGCTGGTCGCGCTGGTGAAATGCTGGGCGCTGGCCAGTCTTCCCGCGCCCGACGGCGCGCCAGCATTCGAGGGGCACGCCGGCCGCCAGGAGACGGAGTTCATGTTGGCCCTCGCGCCGGAGGACGTCGATGCCTCGGCCTATGTCCTTGCGCCCCCGACGGTAGCACTGGGAGCGTTCGGGTCCGTCTCACCGGCGCAATACAACCCGTTCGACACGCCAGTGAGTTTCCTCATCAGCACCTGGGAATCGACCGAGACCGGGCACTACGGCGATCCGTCGATGGCAACGGCGGAGCGGGGACAACTCGTTCTCGATACCTGGGCGACCAACCTCGCGGCGATCCTGCGGTCGGTGAAATCCGGGGAAATCCGGATCACGACTCGCTCCGGGAACATGCCGGCGCATTGACCGCGGGTTCGCTCGTGGGTTGTACGACCGGGAATGTGGTGAGAGATGTCAGCCAAACGCCTCATACGGAATCCGGGTGATCAGGGTCGCGTTACCGACGTCGCCATTTTCCCGTGCGCGGGGCGAAGGGCACACGGCCAAGGTGGACCGCAACGGATTTCCCAAGCATTCATCCGAACTCCGTATCAACGGCGATTCACTGACGGATTCCCGTAGTAGGTCGAGAGCGAGAGAAAGCGTGAATCAGTGATGCGGCAACTTGCGCTGGCGCGTGGAGCGCGGACACTGGTGGAAACGTGCGCCGCGGTAAAACCGGGCGAGCGGCTCCTGATCGTCACCGATCTCGGCCGGCCGTTTTCCGTAGCCGAGGCGCTAGCGCTGGCCGGAACGCACGCGGGGGCGATGGTGACAACGATCATCATGCCACCGGTTGCCACCGGGCAGGAGCCGCCCGATCCGGTGCGGGGAGCGATGTTGGCCGCCGATGTCGTGCTCGCCCCGGTCTCTGGCAGTCTTTTTCACACCACGGCGGCGCGGCTGGCGGTGGAAGCCGGGGCCAGATTGATCTCCGTCACCGAGGCGACCGAAGCGCTGCTGATCGACGGCGGCTGTCTCGCCGATTTCGATGCCGCGGCGGTGGTTGCGGCGCGCTTGCGCATCATGCTGAGCGAGGCCAGCGAATTGCGTGTTTCCGCCCCGGGCGGCACCGATCTGGTGGTGTCCCTTGCCGGGCGGGAGGGAATGGCCGTCACCGGCCTCGCGCGGGAGCCGGGTATCCGCACCGCGTGGCCGGACATCGAGGCGTTCATCGCTCCCGTCGAGGGCACCGGGCAAGGCATCGTCGTTGTCGATGCCAGCGCATCAAATCTCGGCCTGATCCGGGAACCGATCCGAATGCACGTAAGTGAGGGGCGGGTCGTCACCATCACTGGCGGACGTCAGGGGCGGGAAGTCGAGCGCGCGCTGGCGGCAACCAACCATGAGGGCTCGTACGTCATCGCCGAGGTGGGAATCGGGCTCAATCCCACCGCTCGGCTGCGGGGCAGCATTGTCGAGGATGAAGGCGTCTACGGCACGGCCCATGTCGCTCTCGGAAACAACACCAATTTCGCGGGGGGAGTGAACGCGGCTCCGATTCACTTCGACTATGTCTTCCTGGAGCCGACGATTGCCCTGGATGGACGGACCATCATGCGTGACGGGGTGCTCGTTGACAGTGGATAGCGGGAGCGGAAAAGCAGTGCTCGATGCGGTGACGGTGAAAATCCTCTGGGATCGCCTGGTTTCGATCGTTGACGAGGCAACCGTCGCGCAGTATCGGACGGCCTTCTCCACGGTCGTGCAGGAGGCGAACGATTTCGCCTGCTCGATCATGGACGTAAATGGGGGGACCCTCGCCAATTCCCAGACCGGATTGCCCTCGTTCGTCGCGACCCAGGCGTTCACGCTCACCGAATTGCTGCGCCGATTTCCGCGCGAGGCGTTCCAGCCGGGCGATGTCTTCATCACCAACGATCCCTGGATCGGCACCGGGCAGGCGATGGACATCACGTTGCTGAGTCCCATCTTTCGTGGGGACCAACTGGTCGCGTTTGCGGGTTCGGTGGCGCATGCCCCGGATCTCGGCGGCGCGCAGCACTGGAATTTGTCCGTCGATGTCTTCGATGAGGCCCTGCTCATCCCACCACTGAAACTCTACCAGCGAGGGCAACCGAATGAGACATTGCTGGCGCTCATCCGCGCCAACAGCCGCCTGCCGCACCTGACGTTGGGTGATCTGGATTCCCAACTTGCCGCGATCCACCGCTCCACGATCCGGTTGCTGGCGGTGATGGACGAATACGATCTGCCCGACCTGAACGAGTTGGTGGCAGAGATTTATGCCCGCTCCGAAGGGGCGATGCGCACCGCGATCGCGAACATCCCGGATGGAACGTATGTCGGCGAAGTGTGGAGCGAAGGGTTTCGCGATCCGGCGGAGACCAGGCCGAGCGAACGCGAACCCGATCCGATCCTCATCCGCGCCACCGTCACCGTGGACGGCTCCGATCTCACGGTCGACTTCGCCGGCTCCTCGCCGCAGGTGCCCGGTTCGTTCAACTCCGTCTGGACCTTCACCTCGGCCTACAGTCTCTATGCGCTCCGCTACGTCCTGGTGCCGTTTTTTCCCAACAACGCCGGGTTCTATCGTCCCCTGCGAGTGATCTGCCCCGAGGGCACGGTGGTCAACGCGCGATACCCCGCGGCGACGCTGAGCCGGCACGTCATCGGCCACCAGGTCGCGGACGCCATCTACGCCGCGCTCGCCCCGGTCTTGCCCGATGCGGTGATTGCCCAGGGGGGCTCGGCGCCAAGTTGGGATCTGCTGCTGAGCGGAAAGGACCGCCGGGGACGCCACTTCCACCGATTGGTGATCATCAACGGCGGGATGGGGGCGGGTCCACGGGAAGACGGCGCCACGCTCTGCTTCCCCGCCAATATCTCCAATACGCCGGTTGAGATTCTCGAGAGCACGATGCCGCTGATCTGTGATGGCAAGGAAATCGTCGCGGGATCAGCCGGTGAGGGCCGGACGCGAGGGGGATTCGGGCAGCGGATGACATTCCGGGCGCTGGCCCCGATCCACTATTCGCTCATCAACGCCCGCGTTCTTCATGCGCCACAAGGACTGCTCGGCGGAGCGCCGGGCATGGCCGGGCGCACCATCGCCGCGGGTCGCGAACTCCCGCCCGGCTCGAATGGCACGCTGGCCTCGGGAGAAACGTTGGTGATCGAGACCCCGGGTGGCGGTGGTCTGGGGCCTGTGTCTGAACGCGCACCAGGCAGAGTGGCGAGAGACATCGGCGACGACGTTACCGGGTAGCGCTGCCCGCCGATGTCGATAACCTGGAAGCGAGATATGCTCTGGCCATTCGGCAAGATATGACAGCGACTTGGTTGCTGCTGTTGACCGGGCGCGGCGTAACGGGGGCTCGGATGGCCTGTTGGCCATGTGGAGCCACCACTCCGGCGCACGATTCGCCACACTCACGCGTCGGCTGAAGTCCTTCGTCGGGAATGGCCGAATGAGCGCCGACCACGTGGTCTCTGCCTGATTCAGCGAGAACGACGTGAATCAGGCATTTGCGGCATCGAGGACATCCGCTTTCAGGACGTGAGGTGAGACGTGGCGGAGCATCGGCTCGGGGCGGAGCAGATTCACTATCGTTGGAACAATGCCTTGCCCCCGGTTCTGGAAATTGCTCCCGGAGATGTCGTCCACGGCCACGCGCGGGAAGTCACGGACGGGGCGATAACGCCGGCGTCCACCGCTGCCGATCTCACGCTGGAGACGTTCGCCTTCCAGTACCCATTGGCCGGTCCAATCGCAATTCAGGGTGCCGAGCCGGGCGATGCGTTAGAGGTTGAAATTCTCGCGTTGCGGCCCGATGCCTGGGGTTGGAACGGCGTTCCTCCCGGGATCGGTCTGCTCAAGGACGATTTCCCCGGCCCCTACCTGCATCACTGGGATCTAAGCAACGGGGTAACTACCCAACTGAAACCGGGCATCGTTATCCCACTCGAACCCTTTTGTGGCGTGATGGGCGTTGCGCCACGGGCAACCGGAGAGCATCGCGTGCTCCCTCCGGGAACCTTCGGTGGCAATGTCGACATCCGTCATCTGACGGCGGGTGCGCGTCTGCTGCTGCCGGTGCAGGTGGAGGGAGCCCTCTTTTCGGTCGGCGACTGCCACGCGGTGCAGGGCGACGGTGAACTCTGTGCGGCGATCGAGTGCGGAATGGACTTCTCGCTCCGCTTCGCCCTGCACAAGGGGGCTGCACTACCGTCTCCCCAGTTCTGGACGCGCCGCGGATCTCGGCTGACGAGCCATGACACCGCGCACGGGTATTTCGCGACCACCGGGGTGGGTCCTGATCTCTATGAGAATGCGCGAAACGCGGTGCGCGCCATGATCGCCTGGCTGACCCGGCATCATGACCTGACTCCGGAGGAAGCCTACGTGCTCTGCTGCGCGGTGCTCGACCTGAAAATCAGTGAGATCGTCAATCCGCCGAACTGGATTGTGGCGGCATATCTGCCGCTCGGAATTTTTCAAAGCTGAGTCCGGTTGCGTTACGTGACGTTGATATCGAAGGTGGGAAGCAATTCAACATCACCTCGAGATTCAGCAGGAAGCAGCCCGAACGCGGTCATGGATCTCTTGAGATTGGACGTGCTGCGTAGCCATGGCGGTCCGTGTCCACCGCAAGTCCGGATACATGTCCAAACCGTCGTGCTTCGGTGATGGCGCGGACGCAGGCACTGGTTTCATGGAATCACGAAGGGCAACTCCGGGAATGCCCTGCGTGCCGTCGGGCGCGAAACTGGGTTGCGGCCGTCAAGCCGCAACCCAGTTTCACGCCATTCTTGAATTGCGAGAGTCGAGCACGCGATCCATTTGGCGGAAGCGACGGGGATCGGTTACTCGAGATAGAACCGGTATCACTGCCTTTGGTTCCGATATTGTACTCGGCGAGCACGATCGACGCTCCGACGGACTTGGCT